>NZ_OY771647.1:77500-719456 GCF_963674925.1 uncultured Draconibacterium sp. | reverse complement strand
TCAACAAAAAGTCCCTTGAATATTCCAAATTTCTCCTTAGTTTTCTAAATAAATTAGAGTTGCTGGAAAAAAGATTCCCGTATCTTAATTTAAAGTTAGAAAAAGACTATTTTAATGTACAGATTGAGCAATTTGGTGGTAGTGACCACACAATTGTAAGTTAAATCCCTTAACTTAGTAGAGACAACTTCGTTGTGACTGCTGAACCAATACTCAATTTACCAAAGTGTTATTAATATGCATTACCTTGAATTTGATAAGGAGCAGCTGGTAAATCTTGAATATTCGCTGTTCAAAGAAATATTACGATCAAATAGAGCCGGGTCTTACTTAAGTACAACGCTAAACGGCTGCAATACCCGAAAATACCATGGTTTGCTTGTTTGTCCTATTGAAAAATTTGGAGGAGAAAAACATGTGTTGCTTTCGTCGCTCGATGAAACAGTGATACAAAACGAGGCCGAATTCAACCTCGGAATCCACCGCTATAAAGGGGGCACCTACGAACCCAAAGGGCACAAATACATCCGTAACGTAGAGTTTGATGCTATACCAAAAATTACCTACCGCGTTGGTGGAGTTGTACTAACAAAAGAACGGCTGCTGGTTGAAAAGGAAGAACAAATTCTGATAAAATATACGCTTGAGGAAGCAAAATCGCCAACAACTTTGCGATTAAAACCATTTCTGGCTTTCCGAAATATTCATCAGCTGAGTAAGGCCAATATGTTTGTAAACCGCAAGTTTGGGAAGGCCAAAAACGGGATAAAAACATGTTTGTACGAAGGCTATCCCGATTTGTTTATGCAGTGCAGCAAGGCGATTGATTTTGTGGGAGTTCCCGATTGGTATTACGATATTGAATACCTGAAAGAGCTGATCCGGGGCTACGATTATCTTGAGGATCTTTTTGTGCCGGGCTATTTTGAGTTCCCAATGAAAAAGGGCGAGTCGATCGTTTTTGCCGCAGGATTAACAGAAGCCAATCCGGTGTCGTTAAAACAGCGGTTCACCAAAGAGCAGAACAAACGTGGAGGCAAAGAAACTTTCAACAGTGTTTTGGAACGGGCTGCTCACCAGTTTATCATGCACGAAGGTTACACGGCCGATATTATTGCCGGTTTTCCGTGGTACAACAGCATCACCCGGCAAACTTTTATATCGCTTCCCGGATTGTGCCTGGCGTTTAACGACCCGAAACTGTGCGAGAAAATACTCGATTCGTACCTGAAATATTTTAACGATGGTTTTTTCCCCGACCAGATCAAGGATAAAGAGCTGCAGTACCATTCTGCCGACACATCGTTGTGGTTTATTTGGGTTATTCAGCAGTATTTAAAGAAAAAGAACAATCCGAAGTTTCTTTGGAAAACATATGGAGAAGTGATCAAACGGATCCTCAATGCCTATGCAAGTCAGAAACAGGATGATATTAAGGTGTTGCCCAACGGTTTGATTTATGCCGAAAAGGAAGATACCGCATTAACCTGGATGAATTCCAGTGTTGACGGAAAGGCAGTTTTACCGCGCGCCGGAATGCCGGTTGAGGTGAATGCCCTGTGGTTTAACGCCATTTGTTTTGCGCTCGATTTGGCCGACATGGCCGGCGACCATGAATTTATTACGAAGTGGAAACACATGGTTAATAAAGTGGCGCAGTCGTTCCTGAAAACCTTCTGGAGCGATGGACACGGTTACCTGGCCGATGTGGTAAAAGATGAGCAGTACGAATGGGCTGTGCGACCAAATATGGTAATTGCCGTGGCCATGGATTATACACCGCTTACCAAAGAACAACAAAAGCAGGTGTTAAGTGTGGTGAAACGCAAGTTGCTAACAAACAGGGGGCTTCGAACATTGTCGCCTGATCATTTACGCTACTTTGGGAACATCAGCGGAGGTCCGAAAGAACGGGAGCTGGCAGTGCATCAGGGGGCTGTTTGGCCCTGGTTACTTCAGTTTTTTGTTGAAGCCTATTTAAAGATTCATAAGCGCGGAGGCTTACCGTTTGTGAAACAGATTATGGAAAGTTTTGAAGCCGAAATGACAGAGCATTGTATCGGGAATATTCCGGAAATGTACGATGGCGATCCGCCGCATGTTGGAAAAGGCGCCATTTCGCAGGCCTGGAATGTGGCCGGAGTTTCGTATGCGCTCGATTTGGTGCAGAACTATACAGAATAAACCAAAAACAATTGATTTTTGGTGGAACCGGAAAATTAGAAGATCAGATGAAGGTATTAATGTTTGGATGGGAATTTCCTCCCCATATCTCCGGTGGATTGGGGACAGCTTGTTACGGGCTTACAAAAGGTATGGCAGAGATTAAAGATATTGACCTGACTTTTGTAGTTCCGAAGGCGTTTGGCGATGAAGATCAGTCGCGAATAAAGTTGATTGGAGCCAATAACATTCCCGTAAACCGAACGACCTTTACTTTTGATGAGGGCGGAAAAACAATGGAATACCTCGAAGTAAATTCGCCCATTCTTCCTTATGTTACCGAAGAGGAATTCTGGACATTAAAAAGCAAACGCTACACAGGCCAGACAAAATTTGTTGAAACCGACGAAAATTCAAAGATCGAATTTAGTGGTGGTTACGGCCCCGATCTCTTAAAAGAAATTCGCGATTATGCGTTGGTGGCTCGTTTGATTGCCGAAGATAATCCCTGCGACATTATTCATGCCCACGACTGGCTCACTTATCCGGCAGGAATTGCTGCCAGCCAGGCCAGCGGAAAGCCATTGGTTATTCATGTGCATGCCACCGATTTCGACCGAAGTGGAGGAGATGTAAATCCACGGGTTTATGCCATTGAGCGTGAAGGAATGGAGGCGGCCGATAAAATTATTGCAGTGAGTAATCTTACCCGTAAAATGGTAATCGAAAAGTACGGCATCGCGCCCGAAAAGGTGGTTACCGTTTATAACGCCGTTGAATCGGTAAATCAAGAAAAAGGAACATTGCCACCAAAAGGTGTAAACGATAAAGTGGTTACTTTTTTAGGAAGGATAACCATGCAAAAAGGCCCCGGCTATTTTGTTGAAGCCGCAAATCTGGTGCTCAAAAAAATGCAGAATGCGCGTTTTGTTATGGCCGGAAGCGGCGATATGATGAACGAAATGATTGCGCGAACAGCAGCGCTTGGTATCGCCGATAAATTTCATTTTACCGGTTTCCTGAAGGGGAGCGATGTAAACGATCTTTTTAGCATGACTGATGTGTTTGTTATGCCGTCGGTATCGGAACCTTTCGGAATTGTGCCGCTTGAAGCCATGCAGTTAAATGTTCCGGTAATAATATCCAATCAGTCGGGCGTATCGGAAATTTTAAAACATGCCATAAAAATCGATTTTTGGGATACCTATGCAATGGCCGATTCTATTTATGGCGTATTGAATTATTCCTCTTTGGCCCAGCATTTTAAAAGTGCCGGAAAAACAGAGGTGGATGAATTAAAATGGACACACTCGGCCCGCGAAGTGAGAAAAGTATACGAGAGTACCTTGCAAGAAAATTAACCCAGTTATTATGAAGTCAATTTGTTTGTTTTTTCAAATACATCAACCGTTCAGGCACCGGCGTTACCGTTTTTTCGATATCGGAAACGACCATTACTATTACGACGATTATTCAAACGAAAGCATAATTCGAAATATAGCCGACAAAAGTTATTTGCCGGCCAATAAATTGTTGCTGGAACTGGCTAAAAAACTGGGTGATAAGTTTAAGGTGGCTTTTTCGATAACCGGCGTGGCACTGGAACAGTTTGAGCTTTATGCGCCCGATGTTATTGAGTCGTTTCAGAAGCTGGCAAAAACCGGTTGTGTTGAATTTTTGGCCGAAACCTATTCGCATTCATTAAGTTCGTTAAAAGATATACATGCTTTTACCGATGAGGTTAAAAAGCACGATGATCAGATCTTCAGGTTATTCGGACAGAAACCGCGTGTTTTCCGAAATACGGAAATGATCTACTCCGACGAAATTGGCGAGAAAGTGGCCAAATTGGGTTATTCGGCCATGTTAACCGAAGGAGCCAAACACGTGCTGGGATGGAAAAGTCCTGATTTTCTGTATGTAAACGCCATTAATCCGCGGCTAAAAGTGTTAATGCGCAACTACAAACTGAGCGACGACATTGGATTTCGGTTCTCAGACAAAAACTGGGATAAATACCCCTTAACAGCCGAAAAGTATGTGAGCTGGCTCGAAAAAGTTGGTGAAAAAGAAGAGGTAATAAACTTGTTCATGGGTTACGATTCGTTTGGAACCCGACAGCCAAAAGAAGCCGGGATATTCGATTTCTTAAATGCGTTGGCTGAACAGATCGTTAAAAGCGATAAGCTAAAATTTTCAACTCCTTCGGAGGCTGTTAGTGAACTTCAGCCGATTTCTGTTGTTAGTGTTCCACATCCAATCTCCTGGTCCGACGAAGAGCGCGATCTCAGTGCCTGGTTGGGGAACGAGATGCAAAAAGAGGCCTTTGAAAAATTGTATGCCATGAAAGAACAAATGGCCCGGTGTACCGACAGTGTTCTTCAGAAGGATTGGAATTACCTGCAGGCGAGCGATCATTTCTTTTATATGTCGACCAAGTTTTTTGCCGGCGGTAATCTGCATAAATCCTACAGTCATTTCGATTCGCCATACGAGGCCTTTATCAATTATATGAATGTGCTGAGCGATTTTAAAATCCGATTAAATGCGCATGTTCCGGAAAGTGAAGTGGAGAATGAAATTGCTTCGCTTCATCGTTTGCTCGAAGAAAAAGAAGAAAAAATTAAGAGAATGGAAGCCGATTTGCGCCGTTTGCAAAAAACGAAAAAGCAAAAAACGGCTTTGGGAAAAAAGAAATAGACGATTTGTCGCTAACATTAAATTCACTTAACGATAATTGTAGAACAAACAATTTGTTGAAATGATAATCTAATTTTGCTGCTCGTTCTAAGTGAGTTAGAACGATAGGCTTGCCCACTGGGTATAGTTAGTAATTAATAAAATGAGAAGAAAATGGAAGAGAAAAAATTTATAAAGAATCCGGTTGTGGGAGAGCCGGTATGGAAAAGGATTATTGTAGAATCTAACGTTCCTGAAAGTCTTTCACCACTGCGCGAGCTTTCAAAAAACCTTTGGTGGGTTTGGAACTCTGAAGCACGCGAATTATTTCAGCAGATAGATGCGGAAATTTGGGAAGAATGCGCCCACAACCCGATAGTTTTGCTCGACCAGGTGAGCTACAACCGTTTTAAAGAGCTGGAAAGCGATGAAATGTTCGTAGCCCGAATGCACGAAGTAAATGCAAAGTTTAACCAATATCTTGATGATCGTAAAGAGCTTGCAGGCCCCGGAATCTCGTATTTTAGTATGGAGTACGGTTTGCACGATAGCTTAAAAATATTCTCGGGAGGTTTGGGTATTTTGGCCGGCGACTACCTGAAGGAAGCCAGCGATATGAAAGTAAAACTGGTTGCCGTAGGTTTGTTGTATCGCTACGGATATTTTAAACAAACACTGAATTTACACGGTGAGCAAATGGCTGTTTACGATGCACAGCAATTCTCGAAAATCCCTGTTCAGCCGGCATTGGATAAAAATGGCGAATGGGTGCGTGTTGAAGTGCAATACCCGGGACGGACATTGATCGGACGTGTTTGGCAAACCAACATTGGTTCGGTAAAATTGTATTTGCTTGATGCCGACCATCATGAAAATAACGATGCCGACCGTTTTGTAACCCATCATTTATACGGTGGCGACAACGAAAACCGCCTGAAACAGGAGATGTTACTTGGTTTGGGTGGTATTCAGGCATTAAAAAAGCTGGGCGTAGATTCAGATATTTACCACTGTAATGAAGGGCACGCAGCGTTTATAGGAATACAGCGTATTGCCAACCTGATGGCTGAACAGAAACTTAGTTATGCCGAGGCTAAAGAAGTTGTTAATGCATCAACAGTGTTTACAACACACACGCCGGTTCCGGCAGGGCACGATTCTTTCCATAAAGATATGTTCCGTCATTATATGAATTTCTTCCCCGAAAAGATTGGACTGACCTGGGACGACTTTGAGATGTTAGGTAAGGCCAGGGCTGAAGAAGACCATTTTAATATGAGTTACCTTGCCAGCAACCTGTCGCAGGGAATTAACGGCGTTAGTATGTTGCACGGCGAAGTAAGTAAGGCTGTGCTAAAACATTTGTTCCAGGGTTACCTCGAGGAAGAGCTGGAGATTGGTTATGTAACCAACGGTGTTCACTACCCAACCTGGGCAGCACAGGAATGGAAAGACATTCATAAAAAATATTTTGGTGAAGAATTCCCTACCAATCAATTGAATTTTGATGTGTGGAAGAATATTTACAACGTTCCGGATTTCGAGATCTGGGAACTGCGTAAAAAATTGCGTCAAAAACTGATTAATTACATTAAAGATCGTTTCTCGGATAACTGGGTTAAACGTTCCGAGAATCCGAAGTTGATCAGCGAGATCCTCGGGAAACTGAATCCGAATACCTTAACAATTGGTTTTGCACGCAGGTTTGCTACCTACAAACGTGCGCACTTGTTGTTCCGTAATCTCGACCGCTTAGCGAAAATTGTAAATAATCCTGAGCGTCCGGTACAATTTATCTTTGCCGGTAAAGCTCACCCGGCCGATAAGGCTGGGCAGGATTTGATAAAACATATTGTAGAAGTATCTAAACGTCCTGAGTTCCGTGGTAAAATTCTTTTTGTTCAGAACTACGATATGAACCTGGCAAAAATGCTGTTGCAGGGTGTTGACGTTTGGATGAATACGCCAACCCGTCCGTTGGAAGCTTCGGGAACCAGTGGCGAAAAAGGAGTTATGAACGGAACGCTTCACTTCTCAGTTCTTGATGGCTGGTGGGTTGAAGGTTATCAGAAAGATGCCGGTTGGGCATTGCCTGCCGAGCGTGCTTACGATGTACAGGATTTCCAGGATGAGCTGGATGCTGAAACCATTTACAATATTCTGGAAGAAGAAGTTGTGCCTGCTTATTATGGCCGCAACCAGTACGATATTCCTGAAAAATGGGTGGGATATGTGAAAAATACCATTGCAAATGTTTCGCCAAACTTTACCACTTCACGAATGATGCGCGACTACCAGGATCGTTACTACAATCCGCAGTTTGAGCGTTCTCAACGTGTGAATGCAGATGGTTTTAAACTGGCTAAAGAAATTGCTGCCTGGAAAGCCAAAATGGCTGCAAAATGGGATGGTGTTGAGGTGAAAAACATTGAAATCATCGACGGTATTGCGCACACAATGGTAATGGGTGATAAGTATCCGGTTAAAGTATCGGTTGACTTAAAAGGCTTAAAACCTGAGGAAGTTGGAGTGGAATTATTAATTGCTGAAAATAGAGACGGACAGGAAAAAATTGTTGATACAGTTGAATTCCATCCTGATAAATGCGAGGGCACAACTTGCTGTTATAAGCATGCCATTTTACCCGACCATCCGGGATCGTTCTCATACAGTTTCCGTTTGTATGCCAAACATCCGGAATTGCCACACCGCCAGGATTTCCGATTCATAAAATGGATCAGCTAATCCTGAAGTGAAACATTGAAATATTTGCAAAAGCAAAAATAAAATACACAGAAAGGTGCTCGTTTGGGCACCTTTTTTTTTGAAAGTCCCCATCTTTTTATGTGTATTGCCGTTTGAGTTTCGTCCGGGAGAACCATCTGGCTTCGATCTGCTTTCTTTGTCGGACGATTTCCCTTTGGTCATTTCATCCCGGCGCTACGCACCGGGTTATTCACATTCGACGCTTCCAGCGTCATAAAAACTTGCAATTGCTACAATGCAGGTCAATAAACTCGTCTTAACTTTGTAATTCAGCTCAATATTATCCCGAAGGGATAAAATGTGACTAACCTCGGGTGAAACCCGGGGTTGATGTGCGGTAATTTAAAGGCGCAATCAGTAAGCTGTTCAACGCACAATCGTTATGTGCGCCTTGTAACCTGGCCATTTTTATGAAATGCTGTTAACAGACTTTACTTTCATTCCTGTTGATAATTCCCGGGAATCATGAATGTTTTTTCTTATACCGGGGAGTAATGCTGTTGTGCAACATTAGTTTCAAAATGGCATAGAACGCAAAATACTAATTGGCGTCATTTTTACATTTCATCCAAACTGTTATTTTTACACCGTAATCAAATGTCTTATGAAACAAGTCTCGGTAAATCGGGGTGAGTTCCATAGCTGCCGACAGACAGGCATCTAATACAAGATAAAGTAAAAAAGTAAATAAGATGAAACGAGCATGTAGACTAATTACACCTAAAAGGATAATTAAAAATGTGCGAGTTCCATACGATAACCTATTAAATTAAACAATTTTAATCGTATGAAACGAGCATGAATTTTTATTCTTCAAATTCACAAACAAGAAGAATTCAAATTCATCGGGAGTTACATCGAATATAAATGAAACGAACAATTTTAATGAGATGAAAAACCGGAAAAAGATTGGTAATAAGATCAAGGAGTTTCGTGAGTTCAGGCAACTCTCGCGCGGTGATTTGGCAATACAGGCTAATTTGGATGAGGCCCAGTTACAGCTGATTGAAGACGAGGGAAATGTTCCTTCGTTAGGTGTGCTAATTAAAATATCGCGTGCAATGGGTGTGCGTATCGGAACCTTTCTCGACGATCAGGAAACCATTGGCCCGGCTCTGGTAAATGCAGGTAAAGCAAAAGAAACGCTTAGCTTTTCTACCAAAGACGAAAGTACTCGCGAGCACCTGAACTTTTTCTCGCTGGCACAGGCAAAATCCGGAAGACATATGGAGCCGTTTTTGGTTGAAATTGAACCTGCGGAAGAGTCGGATTATAAATTGTCGTCGCACGAAGGCGAAGAGTTTATATATGTGCTTGAAGGAAGTATTGAGATCAATTACGGAAAAGAAGTTTACCTCTTACAACAAGGCGATACCATTTATCTCGATTCGGTTGTTGCCCACAATATTCACGCAGCCGGCGATCAGGCTGCAAAAATTCTTGCGGTAGTTTACACACCCGTATAATTTAAAAACGTATTCATGCAGCTACTTGATTATACCTTAGGAAATATACTTGAAAAATGGGCCTTCGAAACACCAGATAAAGATTTTATTGTTTATCCCGATCGTAACCTGCGGTTTTCTTATAAGCAGTTTAACGAACGCGTAGACCGACTGGCAAAAGGGCTGCTTTTTATCGGTATAAAACCGGGAGATAAAGTAGGTGTGTGGGCAAAAAATGTTCCCGACTGGACCACGCTGATGTTTGCCACTGCCAAAATAGGGGCAATTCTGGTAACGGTTAATACCAATTACAAATTAGCGGAACTGGAATATATTCTGAAAAATGCCGATATTAATTCGCTTTTTATTGTTGATGGATACCGCGACAGCGACTATGTGAAAATGGTATTCGAGCTGGTACCCGAGCTAAAAACACAACCACGCGGTAAACTGAAATCAGAAAAATTCCCGCAGCTTAAAAATGTAGGATTTATCGGTCAGCAGAAACATCGGGGAATGTACAATACCGATGAGCTGATGTTGCTGGGAAGCCACATCGATGATCTGGAACTGGAAAGCGTAAAGATAGCGCTCAACTGCCACGATGTGGTGAATATGCAATTCACATCGGGAACAACAGGTTTCCCAAAAGGTGTAATGCTTTCGCATCACAATATTCTGAACAACGGATTTGCAACCGGCGAGTGTATGAAATATACCGAAGACGATCGATTGTTGGTTTGTGTTCCACTATTCCACTGTTTTGGTTGTGTGCTGGCCGTATGTTCCATTGTTACCCACGGAGCTACAATGGTATTCACCGAGGATTTTGATCCTTTGCTGGTACTGGCTTCTGTACAAAAAGAAAAATGTACGGCGCTTTACGGTGTACCAACCATGTTTATTGCCGAGTTGAATCATCCGATGTTCGATATGTTCGATCTGTCGTCGTTACGCACAGGAATTATGGCGGGCGCACTTTGCCCCATCGAAACCATGCGCCAGGTGATGGATAAAATGAACATGAAAGACATTATTATTGTGTATGGCTTAACCGAAAGTTCACCGGGAATGACGGCTACGCGTACACATAATTCGGTTGAAGTTCGGGCTACCACAGTTGGTTTTGAATTCCCGAATGTTGAGGTGAAGATTGTGGATCCTGAAACGGGCGAAGAATGTAAGCCGGGCGACCAGGGTGAAATCTGCTGCCGGGGTTATAATGTAATGAAAGGCTACTACAACAATCCTGAAGAAACTGCAAAGGTTATCGATAAGGAAGGGTGGTTGCACTCGGGCGATCTGGCTGTAAAGACAGAAGATGGATTTTATAAAATTACCGGCCGCATAAAAGATATGATCGTGCGTGGAGGCGAAAATATCTACCCGCGCGAGATTGAAAATTACCTGTATCGTTTGCCGCAAATTGAGGCGGTTGAAGTTGCAGGTGTGCCAAGCCAAAAATATGGCGAAGCTGTTGGGGCCTTTATTAAACTGAAAAAAGGAGAAACACTCAGTGACGAAGAGATCATCGATTTTTGCCGCGGAAATATTGCCCGGTTTAAAATTCCGAAATACATCTTTTTTGTTGATGAATTCCCGATGACCGCCAGCGGAAAGATCCAAAAATACAAACTAAGCGAGATGTCGGTGGAACTATGTAAAGATCAGGGCATAGAGATTATTTAGTATGAAATCGATTGGTCGCACCTATTAAAAAACGGTGTTTGATAGAAATAATTGAATATATTTTAGATCTTTTTAATAAGTTACAATCTGCAAGGGAAAAACATAAAACACTATCATTTTTTATTCTCCTAACAATTTCAATTAGGGTTTCGTTTATTTTCTCCTCATTCACTTAAAAGCAGTAAATCGCTTGGATTTTGCAGTTGATGAAGATTGATTTTTGTCATGTTTTCGGCATGTAAAAAGCGCAATTTTCGCAGCTGTTCAGAAAAGCAGTTTTTTTATGAGTATTTAATTACCACTGCGAAGGGTAATTGATTAGACAGCACAGAGTTTTTTGAAGCCATTTGCAAAACGCAAGTGGCTTTTTTATTTATGAAACTCAGATTTTCAAAACCTCTTGCATTGAAATATGTTAGTTGAACGAATCCCAATCGCTAAGTGCATCGGGAGTTTAGAATCAATTAACTCTTCAACCATTTCCTGTTTTAATAAAGGTTGTGCTATATTTGTGCAGCTAAAAAAACGCAAATAATCATGGCAAAATACAAACGCATTCTACTAAAACTCAGCGGCGAATCGTTGATGGGTGATCAACAATACGGAATAGACCAGCAAAGACTAGGCGATTATGCCGAAGAGATTGCAGCGATTGTAAAATCGGGTGTACAGGTTGGAATTGTAATCGGCGGCGGTAACATCTTTCGCGGATTAAGCGGTGCAGCAAAAGGTTTCGATCGTGTAAAAGGCGACCAGATGGGAATGCTCGCAACAGTAATAAACAGTCTGGCTTTAAACTCTGCATTGATTGGTCAGGGAATTAAATCAAAAGTGTTAACCGCAATCCGAATGGAGCCTGTTGGAGAATATTACTCGAAAGACAAAGCAGTTGAGGCTTTGGAAAATGGCGAAGTAGTGATTATCTCAGGTGGAACCGGTAATCCGTATTTTACCACCGATACAGCAAGTGCCCTGCGTGGAATCGAGATTGAAGCCGATGTTATGCTAAAAGGAACCCGCGTTGATGGTATTTATACTGCAGATCCGGAAAAGGATAAAACTGCTACCAAGTTCGATAAGATCAGTTTCGACGAAATCTATAACCGTAATCTCAGAATAATGGATCTTACCGCTACAACCTTGTGTAAAGAAAATAATCTTCCTATCTATGTATTCAATATGGATCAAAAGGGTAATTTACAGCGAGTTATGAGTGGTGAAGACCTGGGAACTTTGGTTTATAGCTAAGCTTGATTTATTTGAAACAGGAATAAATTGGGTAAAAAATTTTTGTGAATTTATATTTTTTCTATATTTGCTGACAGTCCGCAGTTGGAAAGACAGTGTTATACCGATGCAAGAAGAAGTAGAATTTATTTTAGACCATTGTAAAGAGAAAATGGCGGCTGCCGTTGAGCACCTTGAAAAGGAATTAGTTCACATCCGTGCAGGTAAAGCAAATCCAGCTATGTTAGACGGAGTTCATGTGGAATATTATGGTAGTTTAACGCCTTTAAATCAGGTTTCTAACGTAAGTACACCTGATGCAAGAACAATTGCTGTTCAACCCTGGGAAAAGAATTTGATCCCACAAATTGAAAAAGCAATTCAAAATGCAAATCTGGGATTGAATCCGGATAACAATGGCGAGATTATTAGAATAAATATTCCGGTACTGACTGAAGAAAGACGAAAAGGTTTGGTAAAACAAGCCCATCAGGAAGGTGAAAACGCAAAAGTAAGCGTTCGTGGAGCACGAAAAGATTCGAACGATAGCCTTAAAAAACTTCTAAAAGAAGGATTGTCGGAGGATATCGAGAAAGACGCGGAAGCGGAAGTGCAACGACTGACTGATGATTTTGGTAAGAAGATCGACGCCTTGGTGGAAGCTAAGGAAGAAGATATAATGACTATTTAATTGTTTCTAGTTTTCTGTTTTCTGAACATTGTTTAATTGTTTTCATGGCTTTGAGGCAGCTTGTAGAAGCTGCCTTTTTTTTGCCCTTAATTCCGGTGAGTGCATTCCCCGATGGCTTTGCCTCGGGGTAAGCGAACAAAACAATAATGAAGTCCTTAACGGAATCGGATTCCTCGTAAGCTCTGCTACGAGGAGTTTCAATTTTACTTCTTTCTGAAGTAATAACTTTTTCGCTCTTCTTTTATATCAAAGGTAAATACTTCTGATTGTGTTGAAAAGAACACGGAAAGTAAGCCAATATCGCCGGCACAGAACAAACTGTGGATACACATGATTAGTGTGAATGCCCAAACGAGCGGGTGACTAAAAAAGATAATAATCCCAACAAGAGTGATTAGTTTTAGTACAACCAATGGAGCAAGTGCGATAAAGGTAAACTGGCGACGATTAAAAACATGCCGGTCGGCTTCGGCATAAAATATAAACTTTTTGAAATAGGCTCCATACCGCACATTTTTAGCACCGGATAGCTTTATAGCAATTCCATGCAGCAATTCGTGAATGATAACAAGCACCGTTACACAAAAAAGAATTGTTCCGATACTATACCAAAGTGGCTCGTAGATGCCTCTGAAACTAAAAACCAGTGCACGGGTAATTATGAATAAGCCCAGCAGTACCATAATAGTCTGGTACACCATAAATCCTTTAACCAGCCAACCACCTTTATCCAGTTGCGAAAGCACAAACGACTTAATCTCATCATGTTCCACTTCTGCCAGAAGCTCGTAGTCCTCTCCGTTTTTTAATGCTTCAATCGATGGATTATTCCTTTTCATAACGAATGATCTGATATAGATCTTTTAAGTTAAAAAGCCTGAACAATACCGCCAGAATTACCGAGCCGGCCAACATTGCGAGGTAGCCGTAAAACCATTGGCCGATTTGTTTCGAAACAAGTCCGACAACTATCACTGATCCGGTAAAAAGAGCTAATTGGAAGATATAAGAAATTTGGGGTTTTATCTTAAAAATGAAAAGGGCAAGGCCTACCTGGGTAAATCCGGTAAACAACTGGGTAGATAAACTTGCATAAGCTGAACCATAGGCCATGAAACGAGGAATGAGCACCAGGTTGAGCACTATATTCAACACCATTCCGCAAAAGGCCATAATATTTAGCTGTTTCATGCTGCCGTTGGCGGTTAATAAAGTGCCAAAAATATAGGTACAGGCAACGCCAATAAACCCGGTCATAAGAATTCCCAAAATGCCTGAAGAATGCTCAGTACTTGAAGTGTATAGCGCGGCCATAATCTCGTTATCGTAGAAGATACTCGAGACTGCAATAATAATTGCCGGAACGATTAACAGCGTAAAGGAAAGTTTTACCATCTGCCTGACATGCTCCTTTTGTTTGATCATTCTTGCAAAAATAGGTAACAGCAATCCGGCAAATAGCAAACCAAACATCGATACGGCATCCAGCAAACGAAACGAGTGAGCATAAATACCGGCTTGCTCTTTACCAATGGGATTAGGGAGCAGGCGCTCCAGCATGACAGAGTCAATTCGGTTGTAAAACGACATCAGCAAAATAAGTAGTGCATAAGGATATGATTTCCGCAGAAATACCCGAAAGAAAGTAAGATCAAATCGCACTTTTATTCGCCCCGATTTTGCCAGCACTACAACAAAAGTCGTTATAGCTGTCAGCACATATGCAATGGTCTGAACGTAAACATACCAACTGATTGAGAATTGGATGTTTGTCCACGAAGTAAAAAGTAGAATGCTACATAAAACCAGCATAATACTTCGGTCTAAAACCGATATTAAACTATCGGTGCGGAATAGATGCAAAGCGCTGAGGTTGGACCTAAGATAAAGCGTGAAAGAAATCAGGAATTGGTTAAAAATTAAAAAGAAAAGCAGGTGGAGCTGAATGTTATTGTACCCGATAATGGCTGCAATTCCTAAACTGAACAGGGCATAAACAATAGCCAGTATAAATTTCAACCCAATGATATTGGAAAGGTGTTTTGGCAACAAAAAGTTATGCTGGGCAATGTTGCGGTTGTTATAGTTGGTAATCCCAACGTCGAGTAATATATTAAGCAATATCGAGAAGTTGAACAACGCGAAATACAGACCAAAAGTCTCGTCGCCAACCGTGTTTTGCACCGTCCTGTCGATACCAAAAATCCAGATAGGTTTTATCAGCAGATTCAGGAAAAGTAATAATATCAGGTTGGTTACAAATTTGCGTTTCAAAACACCGTGTTTCTTGAATTGTATCTAGAATTTGAATACTTAAAAGTAACAAATATTTGAACAGACTTTGTACATTTACGAAAAATCGACAGCACTTATGGTTATTGCCGTAAATACTCGTTTATTGATAAAGGGGAAGCTTGAGGGAATAGGCTGGTTTACTTATGAAACGCTAAAACGGATGACGATCAATCATCCGGAGCATGAGTTTATTTTTATTTTCGACAGACCATACAGCGAAGATTATATTTTTGCAGAAAATGTTACTCCGGTAGTTGTTGGGCCGCCAACACGTCACCCGGTTTTATGGTATCTTTGGTTTGAATTCCTGATACCAGGAATTCTGAAAAAATACAAAGCTGATCTTTTTCTTTCACCCGACGGCTATCTTTCGCAACGTACTAAAGTGCCACAGTTGGGTGTTATTCACGACATTAACTTTGTGCATCGTCCCGATGATCTTCCCTGGCTAAAAGGTAAATATTACAATCATTATTTTCCGAGATTTGCCCGCCTGGCTAAACGGATTGCCACAGTATCGTTTTATTCAAAAGAAGATATTACCCGGTCGTTTAAAGTCGACTACGACAAAATTGATGTGGTTTACGACGGAATAAACCAGATTTTTGAGCCCATTTCTGAAGAAGAGAAAATGGAGGTACGGTCCATGTTTACAGATGGTGCAGAATATTTTCTGTTTGTTGGAGCCTTACATCCGCGTAAGAATGTTTGTGGCTTGTTAAAAGCTTTCGATGCGTTTAAAAGTGTGGTTAACAATACTACAAAGCTGGTAATCGTAGGCGGCGAAATGCATAAAACAGGAGATATTTTTGAAACCTACGAAAATATGCGTCACAAAGATGATGTAGTGTTTACGGGGCGGGTTACAACGGCCGATTTGCACGATATTTTTGGAGCCGCAAAGGCACTTACTTTTGTTCCGTTTTTCGAAGGTTTTGGAATTCCGGTGGTTGAGGCAATGAGTGCCGGTGTACCGGTGATTTGCTCAAATACAACTTCTATTCCGGAGGTTGGCGGCAATGCTGTACTTTATGCCGATCCGTTAAAAATCGATCAGATAACCGATGCAATGATTAAGTTGCACGAAGATCCTGATTTGCGCACCAAGCTGGTGGAAAAAGGTTTTCAACAGAAAAATAAATTTAGCTGGGACGAAACAGCGCGACTGCTTTGGATGAGTGTGGAGAAATCGCTCCAGTGAGCAGTTTGCAGTCACAGTTTTCAGTTTTACAATTTGCCCGTTTTAAATGAATAAACAAAAACTACTTCCTTTTTACAACGAGAATATAATTGAAGCCGGTTGCGATGAGGCAGGTAGAGGCTGTCTGGCAGGGCCGGTATTTGCCGCTGCGGTAATTCTTCCGTCCAACTTTGAGAATGAGCTGCTGAACGACTCCAAAAAACTAAGCGAAAAACAACGTTATCAGTTGCGTCCGCTGGTTGAAGAGCAAGCCCTGGCGTGGGCTGTGGTTGCTGTTGATAATAAGGAAATTGATGAGGTAAATATTTTAAATGCTTCGTTTCTGGCGATGAACAGGGCCGTTGAAAAGCTTACCACTGTACCCGAACATTTGCTGATTGACGGGAACCGATTCAGAACGAAAGGCAAGATCCCCTACACATGCATGATAAAAGGCGACGGACGATTTTATTCTATTGCCGCCGCATCGATTCTGGCCAAAACCTACCGCGATGATTATATGGCAGAAATCCATCAGGAGTTTCCGTATTACGACTGGCACAAAAACAAAGGTTACCCAACAAAAAAACACCGGGCGGCAATTAAAGAGCACGGTCCGTGCAAGTACCACCGTATGTCGTTTCGTTTGTTGGATGAACAGCTTGCGATTGAATTTTAATCGATTGCAAGACTTAGGCTTCGTTCACGCTAGTGATAGTAGGACTCAGAGTCATACTATCACTCCAATTTCGAAAAATATTTTAACCCTCAGGCAACGTTTTTGATATCCCTTGCATTTTAAAAGTGAAAGCAAACAAAGAAGTGCAACTCGAAAAACTAATTCATAAAGTAAAAAAGGGCGACCGACGAGCTCAGAAGCTGCTGTTCGATAAATATGTCGACCGCCTGTTTGCCATTGCCCGGCGTTATGCTGTTAATGAAGAATTGGCAGAAGATGCACTTTTTCAGGCTTTTATGAAGATTTACACCAAGTTGCCTGAGTTTGAATACATCAACGAGGCTGCGCTGGTGGGCTGGCTTTCCCGCATTGTTATTAACCAAACGCTGATGGACAGGCGAAAAGAACTAAGCACACTTTACAAAGTGGAAACGCTGGACGAAGAACGTCATGAAGCAAGTTGGATGGAGGAGATGGATGACGGAGCGCTGATTGACCTGGTAAATAAATTGCCGGAAGGATACCGAACCGTGTTTTTAATGAATGCTGTTGATGGTTATGCGCACAAAGAGATTGCCGAAGTGTTGGGAATTTCGGAAAGCACATCGCGGTCGCAATTTTTTAAAGCACGTAAATTTTTACAAAAAAAACTCGCACAGGATTATGGACAAGCTGGAACATAGAATAAAAACTGCCTTTGATTCGAATGATCAGAAAACGTCATTCGCAGGAAAAGAGCAAATGTGGGATCGGCTCGATTCCGAATTGCACGGAAGAAAAGGAGTGGCTGCTTTCTGGAGAATTGCTGCGGTTTTTCTGGGACTATTGCTTACGCTGGGCGTTGTTGCGTCGTTAAATATCCGGGCAAAACAATATGCCGAAATGGAAACAGCAAACCACGAGATCAATCGATTACAAGTTTTGATCGATTCTTTGCAAACCTTGCCAACACAAGTTAGAACCGAAGTGCAGGTGGTTGAAAAGGAAAAAGTGGTTTACCGCGACAGGGTGGTTGAAAGCAATGTTCCTGATGAAACTATTAAATGGCAGCAAAACTATCAGAAGGCTATGGATTCACTGCAAACGTTACAAACCAAAAATGCAGCCTATAAAGCAGAAATAGATACACTGAATGAAGAACTGCTTGCTTTAAAAAATCAGGCAGAAACGGAAAGAGTAGGGTCTGCTCAAGCTGCAAATCCTTTTGAGTTAAAAAGCGAACGTGTGGAACTGGGGCCTCATCAAAAACCATCGCTTAAGTCGCCGGAAATGGAAATGAAAGTATTTCAGAAAAACTTTATCGAGAACCGAAATAACCTGAACAGTACGATATTCAAAAAATGATAAACAAATAAGCCATGAAAACAATTATTTCAATTTTACTCTTTGTAAGCCTAACCTTTTCAGCGTCAGCAATAGACGGGTATTTTAAAGCTGACACCGTTCGCTACAAATTTGATAAGATGTTGGTGGAAGTTGCCAGTACCAATGCGCTGAATAAAACACCACACAAAATGAGTATGCAGGGCAGGGTGGAGCAGATTCAGAAAGTACTTGCAGAAATGACCGTAGTTCCGCCAGCCGATGATGAAATGATTACCATTGAATTTCGCGATCAGGGCGAAGATATGTGGGAGTGGAATTTCAAAGAGATCGAACTGTCGCGTAGCAAACGGAACACCAAAAGCCTGGTTGTTTTCGACGATGGAACCACTTTTGAAAAGGACTTTGGCCGTTACTGTATTTACTTTTCGTATCGTGCCATGGAAATGAAAATCTTTGTCGACGATCTGGATGATCTTGATTTTTTCCTCTCCGATGAATTTGAAAAGAAGACGCAGCAAAGCGAGGATTTTTTGAAAAAGGAATTTGGCGAGAAATACAAGAAAGGGATTATTGCCTGGCTCGATTTGCGCGATGATGAAGTGAAAGCTAAGTATCAAAACAACAACAAAAATCTTGATATGCTCATCATTTCAGGAGGAATTGGGTCGGGATGGATCAAAAATACTTTTGTTTCTGATATTAATTTTAGATTGGGAGTGTCGTTTAGTAAAAAAGGAGTATTCAAAAATCTATACGCTGTTGATTACAACATGATGTATGATTTTTCGGAATCGAACGACAACAAGTTTTTTGAACTTAACCACTTTGTTTCGCTGGCCTGGGAACACAATTTCTCGGATGTTACGGGGCAGGACAAATGGTACGGTTTTTCAGTGGGTTACCTGGTGAAACGGAACAACGACTTTTTTAAGGATAACACATTTAGAGTATCGGTCAATAAAAAGATCAACGATACCTTTACGGTCAAACCTGAACTATACTTTAACGACTTCTTTAAAAATGTATATCCGGGAATTCGGTTGTCGGTGGCATTTTAAAAACAAAAGACATTTCAAGCAGGTGATAGTATGACTCATAGTCATGCTATCACTAATTTAAAGCAACAGCAATATCTTCACCCATTTTAACCGTGGTTTCCATCCCTTTTTTTGTGTTTTCTATCAAATCGGCATCAAACGAAATTTTTCCTTTTTCAAACAGCAAAACCAATGTAGATCCGCCAAAAGCAAAATAGCCTTTTTCATCTCCTTTGTTTACTTTGCTATTTGCCTCGTAAGTTTGAATAATACTTCCAACCATAGTGGCACCCACATCAATAATCAAAATATCTCCGTAATCTTCAGTTGAAAGTGTGCAGTGCTCGCGTTTGTTCTCGCAGAAAATTTTCAGGCTTTTTTGTAAGGCCAACGGCGAAACCGAAAAGTAGTGCCCGTTAATTTTAACCGATTCGGAAGCTATTCCCGATGCAGGGAAATGATAGCGGTGGTAATCGGGTGGTGCAAGGCGAATTATAGCCATGGCTCCGTCGTTATATTTCGAGGCCAGCTTTTTATCGCGTAGAAAATTTTGCATGGTAAATTCTGAACCTTTTACAAAAAAGTTAGCGACATCGTTTAATGTCGGGAAAACCAGGATCTTGCCATCGGCAGGAGAAACCAACTGATTACCGATCTTTCTTGCACTGGGTTTTAATTTCCGGTAAAAGAAATCGTTAAATGATTTGAATTTTGCCAGGTCTTCGATTTCAAATTCATTTTTATCGATATGATGCTCGTTAACAAAATCGTCAATTCGCCGTGCAGAGTAAGGCGTGTTCATGTACCAACCTCCAATTGCCGAAACAATTTTACGTTTAAACAACAAATGCAGGGCAGCTTTCCCTGTTGCCGATGAATACAGCCATTTCAGCATTCCATCGCTGGGAACATTCTCGGTTTTAAGTTCCCCATTTGCTCTTTCTATATATTTTATGGTTTCCATTTTGTTATCCGGCTCAACTTCTTTTTGGCAGGAAATAAAAGTAAAAAGAAGCAGTACCAAACTTAAACATTTCATTATTCAGGTTTATAACCTTCGTCAACTAAAAGATTCGGCTTCATCGATGCTTCAACCGCCAGCTCATCGCAACGTTCGTTAAGTGGGTTGTTGGCGTGGCCTTTCACCCAAACAAACTTAACTACATGCTTTTTGTAGATCTCGAGAAAACGCATCCAAAGATCGGGATTTTTTTTGCCCTTGAAACGTTTCTTTACCCAGTTAAAAACCCAGCCTTTTTCAACGGCATCGGCAACATATTTCGAGTCGGTGTAAATGGTAACATCGCTACCCTCAATCTTCAGCGACTCGAGAGCTACAATTACCGCCAGCAACTCCATTCGGTTATTGGTGGTTAGTTTATATCCTTCCGAAAGTTCTTTGCGGTGAGGGCCTGAAAGCAACACAATTCCGTAGCCTCCGTTTCCCGGATTTCCGCGGGCTGCACCATCGGTGTATATTGTTATTTTTGGACGAGCCATTTTATTTATAGTAGTGAGATTAAAAGTACAAAGTAGTGAGTATTCTTTTTAATAAACAAACTTTGTTTTTATTAGTCTCATTGCTCAATACTCATAAGATCATATCTGATCAACAAAAAACCCCGCCAAAAATTGACGAGGTTTTAGTTGAGTATCTTTAATTCGCTTAGCGAATAATTGTCATTTCATCGATCAGGTTTTGAGCCCCGGCATAAACATCAACAACCCAAAGTACAAAACGGATGTCGACGTTAATACAGCGTTGCAGGTTTTCTTCAAAATCAAGGTCGCCACTCATGGCTTCCCAGTTTCCGTCGAAAGCAATACCAATCAACTCTCCTTTTCCGTTAATAACAGGACTTCCGGAGTTTCCGCCTGTAATGTCGTTGTCGGTGATAAAACACGTGTGCAATTTTCCGTCAGCATCAGCATATTCGCCAAAGTCTTTGTCCAACAACAGTTCTTTCATTCGTTTTGGAACGTCAAACTCGTAATCGCCCGGGATTTCTTTTTCCAGGTAACCATCGGTTGTTGTGTAGTATTTGTAAGTCACACCATCGCGTGGATCGTATGGCATTACAGTTCCGTACGTTAAACGCATGGTTGAGTTGGCATCCGGGTAGAATTTCTTGTCAGGCTGCATTTCCATCAAACCGGCTACAAACAACCTTCTTCCTTTTAGCAGCTTTTCGTCACCTTCTCTTAAACTCATCGATGTGGCGCGGTACATATCAAAAATATCAACAGCTGCCTGGAATACCATGTCTTTCTTCAATGTTTTCAACGAAGGATTTTCGAGGAAAGCAGTTAGCTCTTCCTGGTTATCGAAAATCGATTTTTTAAACATTTTTTCGGTGTACTTGGCGTAATCACCTTTGTATTTATTTTGAATTTCAGCGTAGAAAGACGGGTAGTAGTTCGATGAAATGTTTTCTGCATAAATCTTCATCAGTGCAGCAACAATTTTTTCATCGGTTGCAGCATCGTAATCTTTGTAGAAAGCATCCAGCGATTCTTCCAGTCTACCGGCAAAAGCTTCAATTTTGTCTTTGTTTTCTTCCGGTTTTTCCAACAGGTCGGCCAATTGGCTGGCGCGGTAGGCAAACATAAAAATCTCTGGTCCGCGCAACAAAGCTTCGGCGGCAAATTCCATTGCTTTTTCAGCCTCAACATTCTCATACGATTCTTCAATTAAAGGAAGAGCTTCTCCGTATTTTGCTTTTCTGTCGGCATTTGCATTTACCCAATTGGTAAATTCTTTTTCCAACTCCTGCTTTTGAGCAATGATACCCAGTTTTGTCAGCGCTTCGTTTTGGCCAATTGCATTTTTGTAGTAGTTGGCGCTGCGTGCATGTTTCGATGCATACTGAATTTTTGCTTTTTGGCTGGTAGCCATGTAATCGGCAATAATGTCCAGTTTTTTCTCGCGAACCAAAATACGGGCAGTGTTTGTTACTTTCATGGTGTAGTCAATTCCCCACGATGTTTTGTAACGGTTGGTGCTTCCCGGGTAACCAAATACCATCGCAAAATCTCCTTCTTCAACACCTTTAAGCGAAATTGGCAAGTGATGTTTTGGCTGGTAAGGCACATTGTCTTCCGAGTATTCTGCAGGAGTTCCGTCAGGAGCGCAATAAACGCGGAACATCGAAAAATCGTTGGTATGGCGTGGCCACATCCAGTTGTCGGTATCGCCACCAAATTTACCCAACGCTTGCGGAGGTGCTCCTACCAAACGTACATCTTTAAAAGTTTCGGTAACAAAAAGGAAATACTGGTTGGCTTTAAAAAAGTCTCTGATATATACCTCGTAGTGCGAATCGCCTTTTGCTTCTCTTTCCAGCTGACGAACTACCTGGTCGATTTTATTGTTCCTTTCGCTTTCGCTCATTTCGTCGGTAACGTCGGCCAAAACTTTAGCCGTTACATCTTCAACCGAAATAAGGAAAGTAACTGTTTTTCCCGGGTTTGGAAGTTCTTCTTCTTTCGAACGGGCCCAAAAACCATCCTGCAGATAATCGTGCTCAACACTTGAATGTTGTTGAATTTCGCCAAAACCACAGTGGTGGTTGGTTAAAAGCAAACCGTCTTTCGAAATTACTTCGGCAGTACACGATCCGCGATCGAGTGCAACGATTGCATCTTTCAGGCTCGATTGATTGATGCTGTAAATATCTTCAGCACTCAATTCGCAGCCCATATCTTGCATGGTTTTAATGTTCAGTTTGTGAATAAGCGAAGGAAGCCACATTCCTTCTTTTGCAACTGCCGAACCAATCATGAAGATCGATATCAACAGTATCAGATTTAATTTTCTCATCATTTTAATAATTGTTCTTTTCAAAAAATTTGTGCAAATATAGTTTTTCAAAATACTTGACAAGGTGATTTATATCTCTTTAACAGAAAGACCACACAGATTCATGTAATTCAGTAATCCGAAGAGGTATTTTTAACTTTCCTGTAAATTTTGGTCCGGTTTTAACATTTGTATTTGAAATGATGCCTGAATTACACGAATTGCACTATATTGAAATTAAAAACTTGTTATGAGCCGATTTTCCAGAATTATTATGTGGGTTTTGTTATGGGGAGCGTTGTTTGTTGCCCTTGCTTATTTTTTGCCCAAAACGGTAGTAGTTGAGCGGAGTGCCGATATTCAGGCCCCTGTAAAAACCGTATATGCACAACTAATTGATTTGCACCAATGGGATCATTGGTCGCCGTGGAAACGAATGGGTGAAAACGTGAGTGTAGAGTACATTAATCATGGAGTTGGACTGGGTGGAGGTTATGTATTGCGAAATGAAACCAAAGAAAACAGTGGTGCAACCATAATAATTACCGAGGCAGATCCATATAGCAAAGTGGCGGTTTCGCTTGATTTTATGCAGCGGGGAGAGGCTTCTAGTAGTTTTATTCTTACTGATAATAGTGAGGGGACAAAGGTAAAATGGACCCTTACATACGATGTTGGTAACAACCCATTTGCACGTTGGATCGGGCTGCTGATGAAAAAGAGTATGGCAACCGATTTCGACAACGGTCTGGTAAAATTAAAAGCACTTTGCCAGGTAATTGAAAAAGAGAAAGAACAAGTAGTATTGCTTGACGAAATAGCAGAAATGAAATATGCCGGCATTCGCGAAACTGTGCCTTTTATTGAAGTGAGTCGTGAAATGAGCGAAATGTACAGCGAGATTAGCCGCTTTTTGGCGCAAAAGGAAATTGAAATGGCCGGAATGCCTTTTGCCCTGTATCATCTGATGGATGAAGAAAATATTGACCTTGAATGTGGTATCCCGATTGACGCAGCTATTGAAGGAAATAAAATCGTAAAAGTGGCTACTTTTCCCACCACTACTTGTGCCTGCCTCGATTTTTATGGCGATTACAGCAATTTGCAGGAAGGACACATTGTACTGCAAAAGTGGGTGGAAGCTCACGGTTTTAACCTGGCCAGTGCACCCATGGAAATATACCTAAGCGATCCGCAGCAGGAACCCGATCCGGCAAAATGGATCACCCGAATTTGCTATCCTGTTGAACAATAGGCAGAACCTAATTTCTAATAGTTAAAAATCAATTGGTTAAAAATACCTAAACAGCAGGGCTATGTCTCAATTCTTACTAAATTTGTAGCCTTAAATTTTTTGGGGGTGGAAGAGAAGAAGTTTTTTGATAAACTAAAAAATCAATACCGGTTAATTATTTACAACGATACCACGTTTCAGTCGGTGTGGAGCATGAAGCTTTCGCGACTGAAAGTGTTTACTGTAACCAGTTTAACATCGGCAATTTTGGTAATTCTGGTAATCTTGCTGATTGCAACTACCGGATTGCGCGAGTATATTCCGGGTTACCCGAAAGCTGAGTACCGGCAAATGTTGGTGCGTAACGCTTTGGTGGTCGATTCGCTGGAACAGGAGTTGGCAAAACGCGATCAGTTTTTTAAAGGTATTCAGGCCATTATGTCGGGCGAAGTGCCCGAGGATGATCAAATGACTGCAGCTGATGTTGAGACGGATGAGGTCGAATTTAAACAGTACAATCACGATTCTGTTTTTCAGGATAAATTGCTGGCCGAACAGTTGAGTCTTTCTATTCGGGACAATAATGCCGATGTAACACAGCTCAGCCAGGTTCACTTTTTTGTGCCGGTAAAGGGGGTGGTATCGGAACATTTCAAAAATACACCCGATCATTTTGGTGTTGATTTGGTGAGTGAGCCCAATGCCCGTATTTCTTCCGTGTTAGACGGAACGGTGATCTTTGCCGGGTGGACGCTCGAAACGGGCTATGTAGCCTACATTCAGCACGAGGCAAATTTGGTTTCGGTATATAAACACAACGCCGAATTATTGAAGAAAACCGGACAGACAGTAAAAGCCGGCGAGGCGATTGCCATTATCGGAAATACAGGAGAATTATCAAGTGGGCCACACCTGCATTTTGAGTTGTGGCACGACGGAACCGCACTTGATCCGGAACAGTACATTGACTTTTAAGATGAAGAGAAAAATAGCAATTCTTGGATCAACCGGATCCATAGGAACCCAGGCGCTCGAGGTAATTGAGCAAAATCCCGAATTGTTTGAAGTTGAGGTTCTAACAGCAAATAACAGTGTGGAACTGCTCATTCAGCAGGCAAAAAAATTTCAGCCCAATGTGGTGGTTATCGCCAACAAGGACAACTACCGTCTGGTTTCTGATGCTCTTGAGAACGAAGATATAAAAGTATACGCAGGAGAAGAGGCATTAAACCAGGTGGCGGAAATGGATACCATTGATATGGTACTGACGGCCATGGTGGGGTATTCGGGCTTAATTCCGACTTACAATGCCGTAAATGCCGGGAAACCAATTGCGCTGGCAAATAAAGAAACGCTGGTGGTTGCCGGCGAAATCATAACAAAAGCAGCACGCGAAAAACAGGTTGACCTGCTGCCGGTTGATTCGGAGCATTCGGCCATTTTTCAATGTTTGGTCGGCGAGTTTATGAATCCGATTGAAAAGATTTACCTCACCTGTTCCGGAGGTCCGTTTCGTGGAAAAACGCTCGACGAACTTCAGCATGTTACCGTTGACAATGCCCTGGCGCATCCCAACTGGGATATGGGCGCAAAAATTACCATCGATTCGGCAACGCTTATGAATAAAGGTTTCGAGGTAATCGAGGCACATTGGCTTTTTGGTTTGCCTGCTTCAAAAATCGATGTTATTGTTCATCCCGAGTCTATCATTCATTCCATCGTTCAGTTTGAAGATGGTTCGATGAAAGCACAAATGGGATTGCCCGACATGAAGTTACCCATACAATATGCCATGGGATTTCCGAACCGAATCAAGAATAACTTCCCGCGGTTCAACTTTTTAGATTACCCGTCTTTGCATTTTGAGCAGCCAAATACAGAAATTTTTCGTAACCTTGCACTCGCTTTTGCGGCAATGGAACAAGGCGGAAATATGCCCTGTATTTTAAATGCTGCAAATGAAATAGTTGTTGAGGCATTTTTGAAACGGAAAATCAGCTTTTTGCAAATGCCCGAAATAATAGAACAAGCCATGAACAAGGTTGATTTTGTAAATCAGCCAACACTCAATGATTTAATTGAGACCAACAACGAAACAAGAACAGTGGCACAGTTGTTAACAGAAAACAAAATTTAGAAGGAATTTAATGGAGTCGATATTAATTAAAACAGCACAGTTACTTTTAAGTCTGTCGATATTGGTGGTTTTGCACGAAGCCGGCCACTTTATGTTTGCCCGTTTATTTAAAACCCGGGTAGAAAAATTTTACCTCTTTTTTAATCCGTGGTTCTCGCTTTTTAAAATAAAGAAAGGCGAAACCGAGTACGGAATCGGGTGGTTACCACTTGGCGGTTACGTGAAAATTTCGGGAATGATCGATGAATCGATGGACAAAGAAGCCATGAAACTACCACCGCAACCCTGGGAATTTCGTGCAAAACCGGCCTGGCAACGTTTGCTGATTATGGTTGGTGGAGTACTGATGAATTTCATTTTTGCAATGGTAATTTACATTGG
This sequence comes from uncultured Draconibacterium sp., assembly GCF_963674925.1. Classification (NCBI taxonomy): domain Bacteria; kingdom Pseudomonadati; phylum Bacteroidota; class Bacteroidia; order Marinilabiliales; family Prolixibacteraceae; genus Draconibacterium; species uncultured Draconibacterium sp. The sequence goes on along the minus strand of NZ_OY771647.1, from coordinate 692,728 downwards.
TGTGCTTTATGCATGGGGCGAACAATACCTGCCAACCGAGAATGTAAAATACGGTGTTGTAGTTAACGAAACCGGCGAGGAGCTTGGTTTTAAAACCGGCGATAAAATTCTTACCGTTGATAATCAATACATCGAGCAATTCAGCAAAATTGTACCAACCATTGTTTTAGATGGTGCAAAAACGGTTCAGGTAGAGCGCGACGGACAGAAAGTTGATGTGGAGATTACCGGAGAAGATTTGGCACTATTGCTAAAAAGCAAAGGTATTTGGGAAGAGCGTTTTCCTTACGATATCCAGATCGGGCGTTTGGCAAAAGATCTGCCTGCACAACAGGCCGGTCTTGAAGTTGGTGATATTTTAGGAAATGTTGATGGAAAATCGTTTGATTTTTACGACCAGTTTAGTACGTATGTTGAATCAAAGAAAGGTCAGGAAGTTTCCATTGATATTAACCGCGATGGTCAGAAAATGACAAAAAATGTAACTGTAAACGAAGATGGTAAGCTTGGTTTTAATCCGGCTTTCAATAATCCGGATGTTTTCGAATTTAAAACCATCAAATACGGATTTTTAGAATCTATTCCTGCAGGTATCGATCGTGGTGTTCAAACTACCGGAAATTACCTGAAACAATTTAAACTGTTCTTTAAAAAAGAAACAAAAGCATACGAATCGCTGGGAGGATTTGCAACCATCGGAAATATTTTTTCTTCTTCATGGGATTGGGCGCATTTCTGGAATATGACAGCGTTTATTTCTATTATTTTGGCCATTATGAACCTCTTGCCAATTCCTGCATTGGATGGCGGACACGTAATGTTTTTATTTGGCGAAATGATTACCGGACGAAAACCCGGTGAGAAATTTTTGGAGTATGCACAAATTGCCGGAATGGTATTACTTTTGGCTTTGGTGCTTTATGCCAATGCCAACGATATAATTAAAATGATTAACGGTACATTTTAATGAAAAAAAACTATTTTTGTTGTGGAACCAATTAACTTATTAGTAATATGAATTTATTTGTAGTTGCAGGATTTATCGGACCTCAGGAAATAATAATCATCTTAATAATTGTTTTACTTTTATTTGGTGGTCGTAAAATTCCGGAGTTGATGAAAGGGCTTGGAAAAGGAATGAAAGAATTTAAAGAAGCCACAAAAGAGGACGATGCTGAGGATAAAAAACCGGAAAGCGAAAAAATCGACAAGTAATTAATATCGAAATAGATATTAAAATCCCGTTCTGTGTTACAGGTACGGGATTTTTTGTATTTCATCCAATGGCCTGTTATCACACCATGTTGCAGATTAACAGTCTGGTAAGGTTTTTGTTATCAATGTTAGAAATCCAAAAAAACAGATCATATGAAACGTATTAACCACCTTGTTTTTCTATTGCTCGTTGCTGCAATTTTTGCCGGCTGCGATTCCGACTCAACTGTTATGTACAAAAATATTACCGGGAAAGCCGGTGAAATGGTTGTAGTAATATCAAAAGATTCGTGGAATGGTAAACCCGGAGAAGTTCTTCGCGAAACGCTGGCGCAACCGCACGCGGGCTTGCCACAGGAAGAACCGCTTTTCGATTTGATTGATGTGCCGCACGAAGCTTTTAAAGATATTTTCAGATCGACCCGAAACATTGTACAAACTACTATCTCTCCGAATGTTGACGAGAGCGGAATAAAATTCACCGACGATGTGTGGGCTTATCCGCAGGCAACCATACAAATTCGTGCTAAAAATGCCGATGAATTTGAAAAGATCTTCAATGAGAACAAGGACAGAATACTATCCTATTTTGTGCAGGCTGAGAAAGAGCGTATAACAATGAATTATAAAAACACCTACGAAAAGGCCGTTTTTAATACGCTGAACACCGAGTTTAATGCAACCATGAAAGTGCCACCGGGTTTCCGGATCATGGAAAAGAAAAAGGATTTTCTGTGGGTACAATTTGATTCGCCTGAAATTACTCAGGGAATTGTGATTTATTCGTATCCTTATGTTTCTGATAGCGCTTTTACAGTTGGTTATCAGTTGCCAATCCGCGACAGTTTACTTAAAAAATACGTTCCCGGCCCAACTGACGGAAGTTATATGTCGACAGAAAAACGCCTCGATCAGATTAATAATGTAATCAAGCACAATGGAAATTATGCATCCGAAATGCGTGGTTTGTGGCGTGTTGAGAATGATTTTATGGGTGGACCATACGTTGCACTATCGGAATTAGATGCATCGAACCAGCGTGTAATTAACGCTTTTGGGTTTGTATATGCACCAAGTAAAGATAAACGTAACTTGTTGCGTCAGCTGGAAGCAATGATTTACTCGTTGAAATTAAATAACCAGGCTGATAACGATAAATTAAATCAACAGGATATTGAAATCCAGGTGGAAGGATAGTCGAAAATTAAGATAGAAACTATAGTTCTTCAGCGGATTAATAACTTTCATCCCCTTCTTTTCCCCTTCAAAGCGGAATTCTTACTAAACCACTAACGTGGAATATTGTCAATCCTCCTTTTTAAGGAGGTGGCTGACGAAGGAAGCCGGAGGGTGTTTTAGAAAGAAATAACTGAGCAGTACGCTAATAAAAAAAGCAGGCTGGAAATTGATTTTTCCAGCCTGCTTTTTTTATGATTTTGTCTAACTTCTGCTTAGAAAGCAGCCTTTACAATTTCACTAACATTATCAGAAATACCATAGGTATAAATGTGTAACGATGGTACATTATTGGCAACCAAATCTTTCGATTGGTAAATGGCCCACTCTGTTCCTACACGGCGTGCGTCATCGTTGTTTTTGCACTTTGTCAGCTCTTTTGATAATTCCTGTGGCAAGTCGATGCTAAAGATTTTTGGAAGCACCGTTAACTGGTTTTTCAGGTTGATAGGCTTAATTCCCGGAATAATCGGAACTGTAATTCCCATTGCGCGGCATTTGTCCACAAAATCGTAATAAACCTGGTTGTCGAAAAACATTTGGGTAACAATGTAATCCGCTCCTTCATCTACTTTTTGTTTCAGGTAAGCCATGTCTTGCTCCATGTTTGGCGCTTCAAAATGTTTCTCCGGATAACCGGCAACACCAATACAAAAATCAAGTGGTTTATTGTTTTTCAGATCTGCATCCAGGTAAATACCTTCTCCAAGATCCTTAATTTGTTTAACCAATTCGTTGGCATTTGAGTGCCCATTCTCGGTGGGTTGAAAAACATGTTGGTTCTTAAGTCCGTCGCCGCGTAATGCCAGAACGTTGTTAATTCCCAAAAAGTTAAGGTCAATAAGTACGTGCTCCGTTTCGCTCTTGGTGAAACCGCCACATAAAATATGCGGAACCACCGGAATGCCGTATTTGTGTTGAATATCGGCAGCAATGGCAACCGTTCCCGGGCGTTTGCGCACTGTTTGTTTCACAATGCTTCCATCGGCGAGTTCTTTAAATTCAATCTCGTCGCGGTGAGTGGTAATGTTAATGTATTTCGGATCGAACTCCGTTAAGCTTTCAATCGTTTTATGCAGGCGCGAAACGTCGTTGCCCTTTAATGGCGGCAACAGTTCAAAAGAAAATACGGTTTTCTTTGCCTGATTTATGGTGTCTATAACTTTCATGCGATTAAAATCGTTTGTTTTTTATTTGTATCACATGGAACTCGTCCTTATCAATCTGGACTCGTTTCATCTTTCGTCTGTTTTGCTTCTGCAAATTTAACAATTTCGTACCTGATCGTCTGAATAAACTTCAAATTGAAAAATAAATGACAGTTTTTTAAAATGAATTCAGCTGTTTACTTGTAATTCAGGTTTGTTGGCAAGAATTTCTCAACAAATTCTACCGATACATTTTTACGTTTCGCATAATCCTCAACCTGGTCTTTTCCCACTTTCTCGAGACTGAAATAGCGCGACTCAGGATGCACGAAGTACTGTCCTGAAACCGATGCATTCGGATACATAGCAAAGTGTTCGGTAAGCGAAATGCCAATTTCCTCGGCATTCATTAGTTTGAACAGGTTCTCTTTTTCAGAGTGTTCCGGACATGCCGGATAGCCCAAAGCCGGACGAATTCCCTGGTATTTTATTTTAAGGATCTGGTCGAGCGACAGGTTCTCATCAGGTGCATAACCCCAGTAATTCTTACGAATTTCGAGATGAAGCAGTTCGGCAAAAGCTTCACTTAAACGGTCGGCCAGTGCTTCAACCATTATCGCTTTGTAATCGTTGTGTTCTTCACGGAATTGTTTGGTCCATTTCTCGATACCAATTCCGGCAGTGGTAGCGAAACCTCCACAATAATCCACTTTTCCCGACTCTTTCGAAGCGACAAAATCAGACAAACAGAAATTCGCTACGCCCTCTTTTTTCTTTTCTTGCTGACGAAGATGATAGAAACGTCCGATTTCTTTTTGGCACGATTCATCTTCGTATAAAACCACGTCGTCGCCATCCGATTGTGCGGGCCAGATTCCGAATGCAGCATTAGCCTGCAGCATCTTTTTCTCTATAATTTCATCCAGGAATTCATTCCCTTCTTTAAAAAGCTTTTTGGCCTCTTCGCCCTGTTTTTCATCGGCCAAAATTTGCGGGTAATGCCCTTTTAATCCCCAGGTAATGAAGAAGAATGTCCAGTCGATATACTTTCGGAGTTCTTCCAGCGGGAAGTCGATCAAGTGTTTTACCCCGGTAAAATTCGGTTTGTAAATTGGTGTATTGTTCCAGTTGATCGGGAATCTATTTTCGCGTGCTTTTTCGAGCGTAATGTATTCTTTCGCTTTTCGTTTTCCCTGGAATTCGCGAATCTGAGCGTACTCAGTATCCAGATTCTGTAGGAATTTTTCGTTCTTGGAAATCAGATGGGAAACCACATTAACGGCCAGTGATGCATCTTTTACGTGAACAACCGGTGCCGAATATTCAGGTGCAATTTTAACGGCGGTATGAATTTTAGATGTAGTTGCACCGCCGATCATCACCGGGATATTCATTTTGCGCCGTTCCATTTCTTTGGCAATCTCCACCATAATTTCCAGCGACGGAGTGATTAATCCGCTCAGCCCGATTACATCCACTTCGTTTTTAATGGCCTCCTCAAGGATTTTCTCCGTTGGAACCATAACCCCCAAATCGATGATTTCGTAGTTGTTACAAGCCAGAACCACGCCAACAATATTTTTACCAATGTCGTGAACATCACCTTTTACTGTTGCCATCAGTACCTTTTTCTGCGAAGTGCTGTTTTTAAATTTCGCTTTATCCGCTTCTATAAACGGCAGCAAATAAGCCACAGCCTTTTTCATCACCCTTGCCGATTTGATCACCTGTGGCAGGAACATTTTTCCTGATCCAAATAACTCACCAACGATGTTCATCCCATCCATCAGCGGGCCTTCGATGATGTCCAATGCAGGCGAATATTTTTCAACAGCTTCGGCCATATCTTCGTCAACAAATTCAGGCAATCCTTTCACCAGCGAGTGTGCAATTCGTTCTTCAAGAGGCAGCTCGCGCCACACATCTTTTTTCTCTTCTTTTTTTGAAGTAGACTGCAGGTTTTCGGCAAATTCAAGTAATCTCTCCGTAGCATCCGGCCTGCGGTTTAATACCAGGTCTTCAATTCGTTCAAGGAAATCTTTTGGAATTTCATCATAAATCTGCAACATTCCCGGGTTTACAATTCCCATATCAAGTCCTGCTTTGATAGCGTGGAAAAGGAACACCGAGTGCATCGCTTCGCGCACGACATTGTTTCCGCGGAAAGCAAACGAAACATTACTTACACCGGCGCTAACTTTTGCCAACGGCAGGTTTTCTTTTATCCATTTTACCGATTCGATGAACGAAACGGCGTAATTGTTATGCTCTTCAATGCCGGTACCGATGGTCAGCACGTTCGGGTCGAAAATAATATCCTGTGCGGGCAATCCAACTTTTTCGGTAAGAATTTTATAGGCTCGGCTGCAAATTTCTTTACGGCGTTCGGTGTTGTCGGCCTGGCCTTTTTCGTCAAAAGCCATTACGATAACGGCTGCACCGTAACGTTTAATTTTTTGCGCCTGCTCGATAAATACTTCTTCGCCCTCTTTTAAACTGATGGAGTTTACAATGGCTTTTCCCTGCAAACATTTTAACCCGGCTTCAATTACATGCCATTTTGATGAATCGATCATAATGGGCAGTTTCGCAATATCGGGTTCGGCCATAATCAGGTTCAGAAAAGTAGTCATTTCCTTTTCCGCATCGAGCATGGCATCGTCCATGTTCACGTCAATTACCTGCGCACCATTTTCAACCTGGTGACGGGCGATGGTAAGTGCTTCTTCGTATTTTTCTTCACTTATTAAACGTGCAAACTTGCGCGATCCGGCTACGTTACAACGTTCTCCAATATTCAGAAAGTTGGTGTTCTCGGTAATGGTAACCGGCTCCATTCCGCTCAATTTTGTGTAGCTGGAAGGTTTAGCAAGATGATGCGGATTGGCTTTGGCAGCCATGTCAGCAAAAGCTTTTATGTGAGCAGGTGTTGTACCGCAGCAACCACCAATGATATTTACATAGTTGTTATCGAGGTATTGTTTGATGTGCCCGGCCATAATTTCGGGCGTTTCATCGTACTCGCCAAACTGGTTAGGCAATCCGGCATTAGGGTGTGCACTGATGTGAAAGGGTGCTTTTCCGGCCAGCTCTTTAATGTAAGGTTCAAGATCGGTAGCTCCCAACGAACAGTTCAGCCCGATACTTAACAAATCGACGTGCGAAACTGAATTTAGGAAAGCTTCCAGCGTTTGCCCCGAAAGTGTACGGCCACTGGCATCGGTAATGGTTCCCGAAACCATTAGTGGGATATTTAGCCCTTTTTCATCAAGAACTTCTTCAATGGCAAAAATGGCTGCCTTACTATTCAGCGTATCGAAAATTGTTTCAATCAACAACAGATCAACTCCACCATCGAGTAGAGCTTCCACCTGTTCGCGATAGGCTATTTTCACCTCATCGAATGAGATGGCGCGATATCCCGGATCGTTTACATCGGGCGAAAGTGATAGTGTTTTGTTGGTCGGACCAACTGATCCGGCCACGTAACGTGGTTTATCCGGATTAGCTTCGGAAAATTTATCGGTAAGTTTTTTAGCGATTTCTGCCGAAGCTTTATTCATTTTATAAACATACTCTTCAGTATTGTAATCGGCCTGCGAAATGCTGGTTGCATTAAAGGTGTTGGTACAAATAATATCGGCACCGGCTTCCAAATAGGCTTCATGTATCTCTGAAATAACATCAGGGCGGGTAAGCGACAGCATGTCGTTGTTCCCCTTCAAATCGCTGGGATGATCTTTCAATAATTCGCCCCTGTAATCTGCCTCATCCAGTTTATATTCCTGAATCAGAGAACCCATTGCTCCATCCAATACCAATACTCTCTTCTTGAGTTCTTCCCGTATGTCTCTTTTTGTTGTCATCTGTTTAATTTTGAACACTAAGACTCAAAGCCACTAAGAATATTTTGTGTCTTCGTGACTTCGTGTTTTAATCTATTTCAATATCCTTATCTCATTCTCGCCCTTAATGCCAATCTTATCTTCGCAAATAATGAGCAACGATTGTATCTCGTTATAATTTTCTGCCTGTTTAATCACTTTTTCAACATGGTCAGGTGTTTTTACCTTATTTCCCAGAGCTGTTGCCAACGCATCCGCCATAAGAATATCTTCGCAAACCACCACCACGGCATCAGCTTTTCCATAACTTATCGATGGGCCAACGGTTCCGGCAGAAGTACAAATACCAAAGGTACTACTCCCTGCGGGAATTACCAGCCCGATACGTTCAGATAGAATTGATTCGCCTGCAAAAACCGATAAAACCAGTTCATCCTGTAAAAGCAAATAAATGTCGCCACCGTTTTCAACTAACAGCTCCTTCACCGAAAAGTTTTTACAAATTTCTTCACCAATTTCGCGGGCGAACAAACCGGCCACTGCCGACATGGGACCAATTCCGGCTTTCTCGGCAGCACGAGCCATTTCTTTTGCTTCTTCAGGAGCAAAATCAGACGGCTGAAATGGTTTCAGGCTTTTCCTGAAAAACGGTTCCTTTTCGATATAATCCTCAAAAGTTTGGCGTAGCGTTTTCATTTTTGCCAAAACCAATTCCTGCATCCCGTCTTGGTAAGAAGCCGGATCGATACCGATCCAAAGGTCGGTTTCCAGGTGTTTTACTTCGAATCCTGTATAACGTTCGGTGTTAAACTGGCTGCGATATGTACGTTCTTCAAAAAGTTTCATATTTTCCCCTATTACGTCATGCTGAATTTGTTTCAGCATCTTTAAATGAGATTCCGAATCCGTCAGTTGACGGACGGAATGACGGTTCACTGGTAATCTTATCTAAAATCAATTTCAAACAAATTTAGCGGGCAGGCCGGAATACAAAGTTCGCAAACCACACATTTGCTTTTGTCGAATTCCAGTTTCCACGACTTACGATCCATGTTTAAAGCTCCGGCAAAACATACGGCGGTACAATTTCCGCAATCGATACATTTTTCTTCTTTCCAGCGAATACGTTTATCTAGTGATTCGCAGGTAATTTTGTGACTTTTAATGTATTCAACGCCTTTATCAATGTTTTCTTTTTTGCCTTGCAGTTCAAGCAAAAGACTTCCGCGTTTTCCAGGGTAAACTTCTGCTTTCAGAATATTTATCCGTATATCGTATTCTTTCACCAGGTGATAGGTAAACGCTTTGTCGCCGCTTTGCGGAGGAAAATTCAGTATGTATCTTTTTTTAATCATTGTCAACCTCCGTTTCTTTTAATCCGTTTAACGATGTATTCGAAGGGAACATTTGCACGGGTTTAGTTACTTCGAATTCCCCGCTTTGCAACCATTTCTTCAGTTCATCAGCAATTTTGCGCGCTTTTTTTAAGCTGGCAACAGGTGCTGTTCTTATTTTCTTGCCTTTTACTTTAATGGTTCCCGACTGCAATTCCTCATAAGTAACCTGACCAAGTTTGGGCGTTCCAACCGTCCCGTAATCAAGTACCGAAGTTTCAATCTGGCTGTTGTTAATCGATACGCGTTTGGCAATATCAGCATTCAACACCGGGATTGGAATTCCAATTCCCACAAACATGCTTACACCATATTTTTCGTATGAAGCGGCCTGAATATACTCGGGCGACATTTCTTTTAGGTTGCCCATTACCGCAATGGTAGCGGCATTGGTAACCGGAACACCCAGCTCGTTTTTGGGTTTTGTGGTGTGAAACTGTGTTCCCGGCCAAACCACAAATCCTTGTGTACCTCCTAAAAATATGCGTGTACCCAGCCCGATAGTTTTAAACTCCGGGTCGTTTAGCAGCGGGCTTAATTCGCCCGAAGTGGAGTAGGTGGCATTGCGTAAATTGGGAAGTAAACTCCCCATGTAAGTATATTTTATAGTGGAAGTGGTATTTACTGCCACATTGTAATTCTGATACGCATTTCGCGGATTAAAAAGCGTAAACTCGTTTATGGTGTTAATGTTGATTTTGGTTTTAATATGCTTCCGTGGATAACAATCGGTGCCTTTTCCCCAGGCTTCCAAAAGCACATCTTTTCCTTCCAGTAGATCCTGAATAACGTGTGCCCCGCCGTATTCCGGATTTTCGGGATTGCAGGCCGTTGCGCCAATGTATGAATCAACAGCGGCCAGCCCTTCGTAACAAGGAACGCCGTTCAAACGTATTTTTTCCATTCGGATTGGCGGATTGGCATGGCCAAAATTTATAATCGCCCCCGATGAACACATGGCGCCAAAGGTTGCTGTGGTTACTACATCTACTTTTTCAACAATCTCTTCGGGCGACATTTCTTTCGCCATCTTGGCAACTTCTTCGGCGGTTAAAACAACTGCTTTCCCGGCCTTCAGTTTTTGGTTAATTTCTTCGTACGATTTTGTTTTCGACATATTTTAAAAAGTCGGAAGTTCGAAGCCGGAAGACCGAAGTATTTATCTTCGAAATCGGCTACTGTCTTCAATTATAAGTTTTAATGATATTTTTTACCCTGCTAATTTTTATGCGGTTAAAACCGCTGGCGCATACACATATTTGCCCCATGCAAGTAGCTTGTAAAAAATAATTTGTAGTGCAGTTTCTTCATCAATCGTGTTATAATTATAATTCCGTTTCCGGCCGGGTATTGGCACCTTTTTATCAGCCGGCTGGCTGACAAGGTTGCCAGAGTTTCGCAGAGCCCGATCTCTCCACTCTTCTGTATAAGCAAACACTCTTAGTCAAAAGAATATTTGATGCCGCAAAGATAGTTGATTTTGTGATTTAACAAACAATACCAATATTAACACCATATAAGCTTAAAATTACTATTCTTTTGAATTTATACTTCGCTAAAAAATTTTGCCAGAACTTAGGCTATGCCAAAATTTTATTAACTTGTCTAAATCCAAAATCTCTAAAAATTTGTAAAGTTCATTTGGAATTAAAATTGGTATAAAGCAGAACTTGCAGTAAACGAATTATAGATATTTTGAACTATTTTAGAAATGTGAACTATGGCAAATAAAATCTATCCAATTCTTCTTGTGTTTCTCTGCTTCGCCTGTTCTCCGAAATTGGATAAGGAAACTTATAAAAAGTATCAAAACAGCGGACAGGAAATTACAGCCAATGTACAAGCGGTGCTTTTGAGTAATGTGGGGAAAGCGATTCAATCCGGCGGACCTGAATATGCTGTTGAGTTTTGTAATCTGCAGGCAAGCACCATTGTTGATAGTTTGAACGGTGTATTTGGTTGTAACATTTCAAGAGTTTCGGCCAAAAACCGTAATCCGCTTAATGCTTTAAATACGGAGCAGGAAAAACTAATGTGGGAGCTTTTTGCCAACGAACAACAGGCCGACACGGTATTACAAAGTGGTAATCATTTGGTTTATTATAAGCCGATCAGAACGGGAATGCCTGCCTGTTTAAAATGCCATGGGAATCCGGAAACAGATATAAATGCAGCCACCAATCAAAAATTGGAACAATTGTATCCGAATGATTTGGCAACGGGTTATCAATTGAATGATTTCCGGGGACTATGGAAAGTTGAATTTAAGGGAGAGTTGTAATCGTAAAAAAAAACAGGCATTTCGCCAATTCTTAAAGTTTAGTTATTGAGCAATAATTCCCAATTCTGCTGAAAATACGCTGATAATATTTGTCTTTCCAGTTTTGGGTTAGTTGTATTTTGGGCGTATTGCAGCATATCGCGAAACAAATATAGCTGCAACCAATATCCGTGTCTGTATTTCTCATTTAAACTCTTGGGATGCAATAACGGGCTGTACCATTTATAATTAATGTTGTACTTTTTTGCTGCTTCGACCGCTGCTTCTGCCTGCTCCCACATCTGAGCACTTGCTTTTCCAAATAGTTCATTTATGTCTTCAGGATTAATATCCTTTGTATTGTAAACCTGGTAATCGGGTTTTATTCCCAGTTTGATCAAACTATATGTTTCCTCAAAAATCGTATCGCCATTTAAATCGTATTTTATCAAATCCAGAAAACCATCGTTGTTGGAGTCTTCGTAGCCAATTGTAGCAAATGTTTCAGGAATTTGCTGATCTCTCTTATACTTATCGGCATATAATCCGCCCCAGCCCTGATACGAGCCGGCATCCTGATCTATTCTCCAAAAACCGCTTTCGGCTCCGTACAAATGTATTCGGCTGTCGAAACCAATATAAAGCTTCCCTTTTCCAGAATTATCCAGATCCCACTCGCCACGATCTCCGGCGGCATCAGCTTGTGGATTGTTATCTATTCCACCGTTATTCATTCCAATCTTAAAAGGATTGAGAGGTTGATAAAATTCAACTCGTTCCCAACGTTCACAATCATCATCTTCGTCGAATACAAACCAGCATTCATCCCACTTCCCTTTATTAAAAACAAAATTCCACGCCGAATCATGATTGGTATAAATCAATTCATCGAGTTCTCTCCAACGATTATCAAAAAACAAACTATCAGCGGCTGGTAATCCACGCATGTTTTCAAATTTATGAACCTGACTGGCATAAGAAAATCCTTCACCCGAAAAGCGGATTCCCATATCAAAATCGAATTCGTTTGATGGAGCATTGTCGTTGTCCATATCAAACCCCATATACACATGGTCGATCATTGCTGTTGGGTAGGTATCAATTAAACTGCTGTCCTTCGATTTTTTATTAGTAAACCGGCCACTGTCCTCCAGGCGAATAGCCACTTCCGACAATCCATCGTCGTCCAGATCGTAAAACAGGAATGGGTTTTCCCAACTGTAACGTAAATCGCTGTAGCGATAACTGGGAATATGCGCTTTTTGAAATAAGGTTTGTCCGTGATAATCTTCATAAAAATGAGAGGCGCCATAATGCTCCCAACAACGTAATACCAAATCTTTCCAATTGATATAATTAAATGTCTCGTCTTGTTCCTGATCGATGATCCACATATAATTACTATTCCATCCCCAACCGCCTTTACTCTCAGGCTGGCTGTTTTCTACCACAACCTGCATATCGGCTATACCATCGCCATTGTTATCCACCCAATCGATGCTTAGGTCTCCCGGGCCGGCAAAAATCCCATCACGATTTCGGTCGATAAGCAAACAGTCGCTATCTAAATCACCCTCCCTGTCTGTTGTTAGCATGTCATCATCATCATCAATCCAATACATGGGAATGGAATCAGAAAGCGTAGTTTTTATAAGATCCGGATCACCATCATTATCCAGATCAATATGTATTAATTCGTTCGAAAAATCCGGTTTAAAGGAACGGAGTAAAGAGTGCCTGATATTAGATTTTTGCGCGTCAGCCAGGTATGAACAAAATAATAAGCCTGTAAAAAAAATAATCTTATTCATTTTTGAATTTAGTTTGATAAATAATAATGCGGAATTAATCTTCTGTCACTTCAATATATTTATTTGGTCAGCTTGAAATGGTCATAATCAATATTCCGGTTTTCTAACCCATTATTGGTCAGGTACTTGGGCTTTGGCATAGGGCTTCAATATTGAGTGAAAAAACTGACAACAACGAAAATACTTTTCAAAAAGTAACTGCTGTTTCTGCATTATTAATGAATGCTACTTAAAATAAAATCTACAATTGGTGTTGGGTCTTCCAGGCAATGAGGATGATGTCCAACACCTTCCTTTGCTATTAATTTAATCGTGCCCCCGGCATTTTTAAAGTTTTCGGCCAGTAATGTTGTGTTTTCTTGATAAGGAAGGATGGTATCCGCATCTCCATAAACATGGAGTACCGGGATTTCGGCTTGTGCGATATGCACACAATTGTTTATTGGAATGTTCTTAAAATCTTTAACCGAAACAGAATCCAATCCATAACCTTCTAAACAAATTTTCCATAAATCGGGGTCTCCTTTGGCTTTAAACATGCCCCCGGGCCAGCTTTTTATGTCACATACAGGTGCATCAGCATAAATGCAAAAAACCTTATCTGTATTTTGCGAGGCCCAGTTGTATATTATCAAACCACCACGGCTCATCCCCTCCAATACCACTCTGGGATTTAGTTGATATTCAGAAACACAAAAATCATAAAAGTGGTTCCAAAGCTTTACTGCCTCCGGGTTTCCGAATAAATTAGCAACGTCAACATATACAACATGAAAACCTTTTTCAAGTAAGGCTTTATCGACCTGGGGTTCATGTCCCCAGAATCTTGCTCTCCAGATCCAGTAATTATGATCCTCCTTTTTATTCGGAAATACAATCCTGGCATCATGTCCTTCAAATGTAAATTCTTTTACAACATATCCGGCGAACACGTCATCGCTCGCATGAGTGCTAAAAGCAAATAGAAATGAGATAACGAATAGAGCGATAGTTTTTTTTGGGTTCATATGTCTTTTTATTATTGATTTATAACGGCATAAATATTTAATTGGACAGTTTTTTGAATCGGCATTCTCCCTTATTATTTCTTTCGGTGTTCATTTCTCCAGTAATCAAGATGATGAATCGGTCCGTCGGCATGCCACACTTTTGAGACAATGTCGATATCCCCGTCACCATCCACATCGCCCAATTGTGCATCGTGCCAGCCTGGGTTGTCTATTTGGATAACATCGATTTCAAATGCGGGGTTTGTCCCCCCTTTGTTATACCAAATCACACCACGTTCTTTTAGACCCTGTGGTTTCATTGCTACTTTGCCTTGCTCAACCATATACACCGAAGGGTCTTCCTGTTCGCCTGCGAAAATGTCAATATTACCATCCTGATCAAAGTCTGCGATGCCCAACGAATGAAACGAACCTGTTCCGGGAACATCACCTTCACGGGTTGGGGGGTCTGCCAGTTTATGCGCTTCCCATGATCTGCCATTATTTTTGTTTTCAACCCAGTAAACATGCGAACCTCCGGTGTCACAATTGCTGTATACGATATCATTTTTGCCGTCTTTATTGATGTCGGCAATCCACACCCTAATGCTGTTGCCAAATGAGGCATTCGGTACTTCCTGATAAGGCCACTCATGGCGTGTCCAGCGCTCCATTTGCTTTCCGGGGTTCTCAAACCAGTAACCGGGGTTAACCACATCCAGATCACCATCGCCATCCAGGTCACCAATACCGTTAGGGGCAATACCACCATGATCTTCATAACCATAATCAATAAGCCTTTCAGCAAGGCCTTTTGAGGTTCGTGTATACCACGATAGTTTGTACCCATCGTAGATAACCGGATCTGCAGAACCGTCACCATCAATGTCTGCACTACAAATATCATGGCCGCCGCCCTTATAAAAATAGGATTTCCATTGTGGTTCGCTATAAGGATCTTTCCCAATGTCCCCCGGGTTTTTAAACCACACGCCTTCAAACATCACGTCAGTCCATCCATCCTGGTCAATATCAATTCCGGCGGAACCAAGAGTGTTGCCTAATTGATCTGCATGCCCAATAATATGGGGTATCCAAATTGAATCATTAAACCGTTCATACCAATATGCTTCCTTTGTATTTCGGCGAGAGATAGCTACGTCCAGGTCACCATCGCCATCATAGTCGGCTAACACAGGGCCTGCAGCTCCGTACGTTGAGCCTGGCAGAATCGCATCAATATAAAAATGAGTCCACCCGGGATGTTTTTCATCCTGTGCATATAGCATTGTCACACTTGTTAGCGTGAAGAATAAAATTACAAGCATATTTTTCATGGGTTCTTATTTTTAGTTTGTCACATTTTTTATCAACCGGGTTTCATTCTTTTACCACAATTTTAACCTTTCCCCAATGCCGTTGCCTAAATATTGGATTGTAGGTTTTTGTTTCGTAATATGCCAGGAATTCGATTTCATGCCCGTTTGGACAATCTTCTGCAATTTTAACCTGCGAGCTGAGGCTTAACCCGTCAGGCCAATAGGCCGGAATCACTTCGGCAAATACTTTTTCTTCATTAAAATCTACAAACGGATCTTCCGTATATAATTTTAATAAATGCCCGTCCTGTTGCATCTTGATCCGGTTTCCTGGACTTATAATCTTATTTTTTGAGACAGTGTCATTTCGTTCGGTAATTATCAGTGTTTTTTCGAAGTAAGGTACATCGAACCACACCGGGAGAGTAAAACTATCTTCATTAGAAGAGTCTTCAAACGAAATCTTTATCTTCATGTTTAACCGTGCCGGAGATCCGTTGGAAGGTGGTTTTTTAGTGCAAATAACCTTAAAGGTATTGGAAGCCAGGATTATACTTTCTTTACCCAATTCGATTTCGTCAACCGGGTTAAGCACACGAACGGTACTGTCGGAGCATGAAAGTTCAATCTTGATTTTCTTGTTTGCCGGAATATATTGGGTGCGGTTTAATAACTGTACCCGGAGTTCGTTTTGCTCGTTAATCTTCAAATATTTTTCGTTCCCGTTCAACCGGTAACCAACAATCGAAAAAGCAGGATTTGCTGAAGCCTCCTCTATTCCAACTTCGCACCCATCGCCAGGCAAGCTGAAATGCAAGCGGCCCACTTTATCTGATTCTTGCAGTAATCGCTTAATCACTCCCGTGTTAGAATGAACAATAGTAATTTGGTATTGAAAGTTGGGTTTATAACATGGAGCCGTAATTATTGCGGCCTTGCAATTTTTAATCGCACTACCATGGGGCAGCCAGCGGTAAGTATAAAACCCAAAGCCTGATTTTGATACATTTCTCAAGTACAAAAAACCAGGCTCGGATTTATTGCTCTGCACCGTATAATCCCAAACTTTGAATTCGGGGTATAAATCGTAATGCGACCATTTTGGTTTAGTTGGTTTAGGCTTGTTAAATTGTTCGACTAAATAACTTATTGCCGATTCAAAAACTTCGGTTTCGCCAGGCTTGTCGATTGAATGTTCTCCCGGCACTTTCTGATATTGAAAATTATCCATTTCGTTCCAGACCGCAGCCTGATAAACTTCTTCGTTTAAACCAGCCATGGGGCAATTGTCCCTGTTGTGTAAATAAAAGGCAAGATCACGAAGGTTGTCCAGCGTATACCGCACCGGATACAAGGTGTAATTATCAGGATATCCAACGAAAAATTCTGCGCTTCCGGTAAAACTTACCACTGCCGAAACTTTATCAGGATATTTTCCTGCCAGATAAGAAGCCATAAACCCACCCATGCTAAACCCAATTATCCCGCGGTTATTTCGATCAGGAATAGTCGGGAAGGATGAATCAATATGGCTAATCAACTCAGGAAAATAATCTTTCATCTGTATCTTGTATTTCATATCGGCATGGTTCCCTACATTGTAAGGGCGTGGTTCTGTTTCTTCCATATTTCCATCCCACATAACCAGAATAACCTGGTGCTTTTCAGCCAGTTTACCTAACTTTTCATGAGCGATATTGGCGGAAGGATCTTTAAAATAACGGCCACCCCAGCCATGAAAAAAATAAATTACAGGGTAACGTTTTGTTGTTGAATCGTATTTTTGGGGTAAGTAAATGCGAAATGTTTTTTCCCCTCCAAAAACCTTACTGTAGTATGTTATATCATGATAAGAAGGTTTTTGGGCCATAACATTTGTATGGAATACTACAAAAAACAATGAGATATAGTACAAGGCATTTTTCATTTCAACACGGATTGAAACCAATCGATATAAAAGATAAAAATAAGGAGTTCCTATAATTTTTAGGAACTCCTTAAATTGTAAAGCTTATTAATTATACCCCTGGTTTTGAGGAAGCAGGTTTGGATTTCTGTCCAACTCATCCTGAGGTAGTGGCAACAAATAATGAAAATCCTGGAAGTTCGGCTGAGGTTCGATTGAATTTGGGCCTTTAAATACTTCCTGCCCTAATTTTCTGCGTTTTATATCCCACCAACGCTTAGCTTCGAAGCATAATTCAATCCTTCTCTCTTCTATAACCAAATCAATAAAATCCTCTTTACTCAGTCCCGATGTAACATCCTCAGGAACCGTGTTCATTACCCCGGCAGCATTACGTGCCCTGGTTCTTATTTGGTTAACATATCCTTCCAGCTCGGCATTTGGGCCGCCGTTTACTTCGCATCCGGCCTCTGCAGCCATTAACAAAACATCTGCATATCGGTAATACCAATAATTGAAATCTGTGTATCTGAGGCCACTAGTAGAAGTACCCATAAATCGGGAATATTTGGCAATATGTGGCCGTTTTTCATTCGGGAAATCAGTGTAAGGTGTCATTACCCCACCAATTAAAGTTTCGGTATCCCAGGAAACAGATGTACGGTAATCATCTTTATCGAAACTTTCATAAATTGACATGATAGGAACAGCTGCTCCCCAGCCTTGCACATCAGACCCCCGAATGCCGGTCATTGATGCCCAAACGTCATCACCCTCAGATCCACCTCCGTTCATTAATCCGAGAAAATCAACAACGAATATATGCTCCTTCATTCCGTCTTGTTTTGTCGCATTAAACAAATCCTGATAGTCAGCTTCTAAAGCATAATCAAACATTGCAGCATTATCAATTACCCATTTCGCATTGCCATACGCTTCATCCCAGTTTTCCAGGGTAAGGTAAACATCTGCCAACATGGTTGCTGCCGAACCTTTAGATGGACGAGATCTATACTTAACATAGTTGGGCAAATGTTGTTTCCCAAATTCAAGATCCTCGATTATTCCCTGATAAACTTCAGACTCAGGTGTTTTTGAAATATCAGTCATTGCTTCCGGATCTGTTACTGCCGCTTCAATGTATGGAATATCACCAAAAAGACGTACCAGGTTAAAATACACAGAAGCACGTGCAAACCGGGCCTCAGCAATAAGTGCGTTACGTTTCTCTTCATCGATATCGATAATATTGGCACCTTCAATAGCTGTATTTGCAGCACTAATGATGTCGTACGCACGTGGCCAAAATATTGTTACCATCCCATTATTGGCATCATTAGTAAAATTATCTATTTGGATCCTTTGTGAGGGAATTCCCGGATGACCAGCTGATACCATGTCGCTGCGATACATCAGGCAGAAGCTCATTCTCCGGCCCCAATAAGGATCAGAAGCCATACGTCCATAGGCTCCAAAGATAGCAGCCTCAACATCCTTTTCAGTATTAAAAAAGCCTTCCGGAGCTAAAAGACCCAATGGCTTTTCCTCCAAATCGGTACAGCTCCAAATAATGGATAGTATAAGTATTAATGATAATATATTAATCTTTTTCATTTTTGTTAATTTAAGATTATTCATGATGGATTAGAAAATAACTTTAACCCCAAATGTGTATGATTTAGCACTTGGATAACTACCATAATCAAACCCGGCACTAATGTTCGAACCGTTATAATTCACCTCAGGATCATACCCACGGTATTTTGTTAAGGTTAATAAGTTCTGCCCACTTATGTATAGTTTCACATGACTTAGGCCCAAAGGGTTTGTCCATGATTGTGGTAAGCTATAACCTAACGCGATATTTTTTAGACGTACATAGCTTCCATCGTAAACCCATCGGGATGACGAATGATAGCCTCTGGCTGAACTTGCTACGGGCACATCTGTATCTGTATTGGTTGGTGTCCACCTGTCAAGAGCTCTTGTTGTAGAATTGTTATATCCCCTCAGTGTTTCCAACTCCATAAGGGTGTAGCTAAACATGTCGTTTCCGTGTGACCCCTGTATGAAGATATTAAGGTCGAAACCCTGGTATTCGAGATTATTGGTAAGCCCCCATATAAAATCCGGGTTAGGATCTCCCATAATCGTTCTGTCATCGGAAGAAATTCTTCCATCAGGTTCTCCGGTTAGATTTCCATCTTCATCCCGTGTTCCATCAACGTCTTTGTATTTTTCGCCACCAGCATACTGGTCGAAATTTCCCGGTAATATATCTTCATTCTCCTGATTGACACCATCATAAAGATATCCATAAAATACACCAACAGCTTCTCCTTCTCTTAAAACATTCGTGTTCGTAATACCAACCATATGTGCTGGCATAACACGGTAAAGAATATCATTTCCATCAGGAAGCTTAAGAACTTTGTTTCTGTTAACAGAAAAATTCAAGTCACTTGTCCACTTAAATTTATTGTCGAAATTGACAGTCGATAATGTAAATTCAAAGCCTTTGTTCTCCAGGCTACCAATATTCTTCAACATGGTAGTAAAACCGGAATATTCAGGAAGCGGCATATTAAATAATAAATCTGTAGTCTTTTTATAATAATAGTCGGCCACCAACATAACACGTTGATTAAACAAGCCCAAATCAAAACCGATATCGGTTTGAGCAGTGCTTTCCCAGGATAGATTATTATTGGCTACCGAACTTGGTCTCACCGCATTAACAATTTGCCCACCCTGTACAGAATGAACTGTACTTAAACGGGCCAAGGAGCGATACTCTCCAACTGCCTGATTTCCGGTAACCCCATAACTGGCTCTTATTTTTAACTGGCTAACCTGGGGAATATCATCCATAAATGATTCTTCAGCAACGTTCCATGCAATAGCACCAGAAGGGAAAAAAGCCCATTTGTTATTTTTAGCAAAACGGGAAGATCCGTCATAACGTGCATTTAAGGTAATCAAATATTTATCCGCCAGTTTGTAATTTATCCGTCCGTAATAAGAAGCAAGCTCAGATTCGGTTATTCCTGAGTATGGAGCTCTATAAACTGAGCCTCCATCCAGATCCCACCATAAAAATGCATCTGATAAGAAGGTTGTTGAAGCAGCACCCCAATATTCGCGTCTGGCTGACTGATAAGAATAACCACCCATTGCAGTTACATCGTGTTCTCCAAAACTCTTTGAGTAGGTTAAATAATTCTCATTTATCAGATTTGTCGACTTTGATCCATCTATATTGGCCGCTCCTCCAATAGCATTACCTGACATAAGTGAAGTAGAAGTATAACCCCCGCTTCTATTATTGCCGGTTGTTGCTCCCAGAACAATTTTTAGCTTCAAATCTTTTAACAGGTCATACTCTCCAAAAAAGTTGGCTTGCATAATGTCGTCAACATACTGTGATTTTAATTCTTCTGCCAAGGCCACCGGGTTATCATTTGGATCTCCTAAAAAAGAAATGGTATAATCTCCATTATCATCATAAACAGGTAGGGTTGGCTCCATCTGGAAAGCGGCGGTGACAACACCCGTTGAACCTCCATTTTCCTGGGTTCTAATACCGTCGTGCTGAGTTCTTGAAAGAAAGAAATTAGCGCCCAAACGAAACTTTTCAGAAATATTAAGATCGAAATTACCAGTTACTGAATACCTTTTGTGATTTGAATTAAGGATAATACCCTTATGATCATAAACTATTCCTGAGATGTAATATTTTAATTGCTCACTTCCTCCCTTAAAAGATAGCTGATAATTTTGAACTCCTCCATTTCGAAAGATTTCATCCTGCCAGTCTGTTCCCGGTCCTATCAATTGTCCATCAAGCGCAGTTGGTGATATTTCTGTGATATAATCAATAAACTGGTCTTTGTTTAGTAAGTCCAGTTTGTTTATTGGAGTTTGAAAAGAATAGGATGAATTTAGCTCAACAGTAGCTTTCCCTGCTTTTCCGCGTTTGGTTGTTATCATGATTACCCCATTGGCACCACGCGAACCATAAATTGCTGTAGCCGATGCGTCTTTCAAAATCTCAATAGATTCAATGTCTTCTGCAGGAGGAGCATATCCACCAGGGAAACCATCGACCACATACAAGGGATCAGAAGAAGAATTTATAGAAGTTGCCCCCCTAATCCTTACTTTATATGATGATCCAGGCTCACCATTGTTCGACTGAATTTGAACACCCGACGTTCTTCCTTGCAAAGCCTGCACCATATTAATAGAAGGATAAGCTGCAATTTCATCTGACTTTACCTGAGACAAAGCTCCTGTAAGGTCACTCTTTTTTATCGACCCGTATCCTATTGCAACAACCTCCTCAAGTCCAATCGACTCCTCAACCAATGAAACGTTAATTTCACTTTGTCCGCTAACCTGAATCTCCTGGGTTTTCATTCCCACAAATGAAAAAGTAAGAGTTGCATTTTCCGGAATGTTTTGTATCTCAAAAGTTCCGTCAAAATTACTAACGGTACCGATTGTTGTACCTTTTATCGTAATCGTTACACCTGGCAAAGGATTTCCACCAGAATCAGTAACCTTCCCCGAAATCTGCCTCTGCTGCTGGATGCTTCGAATCACCATTTCTGAATGCATTGGAGAAAGAATGATCTGGCGTCCCATTACTTCGTATCTTATGCCGGCTTCTTCGGATATTGCATCCAAAACATCCTTAATTTTTTTGTTTCTGAATTCGCCGGAAACTTTCCTCTCAACATCGATTTCGCCGGTATAGAAAAAGTGAAACTCGCTTTGTTCTTCAATCTTTATGAGGAACTCTTCGAGTGATATCTGATCAGCTTTTAAGGATAATTTGGCAGTCTGAGAATATGACTCAGAAGCAAATACTCCGATAAAGGTTGTCAGCAACAAAAAGATCGTTAGTTTCATAACTTTAAGCATTTTCAAAACACACGGACTTAGTCCATGGATAGTTAGATTTTTTTCCATAATTTTGAACTGGTTTGAATAAGTAACTCATTTATTTTTCAACCACTTTTAGAAGCAAGAAGGACGAGTTCTTGCTTCTTTTTTTTGCCTGGTAGCTGAGCAGGCATTACGTTATATCATAGGCAATTCTATTTCGTTTGTTTTATTTATGGTGTGTTCTATTTTGCATTTATGGTGAATACGCGTGTTTTATTATTAAAGTGATAAGAAACAGGTGCGGCTTTACTGATCATTTCCATTACTTCGCTGATGCTTTCCATTTCTATTGTTCCGGTGTACCATAAATCGTTAAGCTTCGGATCCGAATACTCGATTTTTACGTTGTACCATCGTTCTAGCTTTTTTATGAAACTTGGGAAAGGCTCACGGTTAAACAGTAATTTTCCGTCTTTCCACGAGGTAAAATATTTTGTCTCAACCATTTTTACGGTATACCCCGATTCTGTTTTGCTCACCTGCTCTCCGGGTTTAAGGGTAACTTCATTACCTGCGTTTTTTACCTTAAAAACAACTGATCCCTTCACCAGTGTAGTTTCAAAGTCGTTATCGTCGGTATAAGCTTTAACATTAAATGAAGTTCCCTTCACTTCCACATTGCCGTGATTGGTTGCCACAATAAATGGTTTCGAATCTTTTACTACCTTAAAAAAAGCTTCTCCATCCAAAGTTACCGATCGTGTTTTACCAAATTTTGCAGCATATGAAAATGTTGACCCGGAGTTTAACCAGACTATTGAACCATCGGGTAACGTATAATTCATTTTTGCTCCGTAAGGAGTTGTAATTGTTTGTATCTGATCGGAGTATTGTACACGTGATTCCTGAAACAGAAAAACAGTACTTAACAACAGTCCAATGATAAAGACAGCTGCTATACGCAGGCTCCATGTATAAAATCTGATTTTTCTGCCAAGCCTTTTTTGCTTATCGAGCAATACAAATTCTTTAATTTTGGAATACAAATCGGAATTCGAATGTTTTGAATCAAGAGACTTTGTTAGTTCTTCTTCCCAAAATGGCTTCATCATGTTAAAAATGCGCGTCTCGTTTTTTGCTTCCGAAAAAAACTCTGATACTTCTGAAAACTCATCGGGATTCAGCAACGATCGGTAGTACTTGTTGAATAATCTGTTCATTTTGTGTCTTCTATTATTAAGTACACAGCAAAAAGAGACATCCCCAGTGAGAAATCAGATAATTCTAGAAAAAAAGATAAAAATAGAGCAACGAGAGTATTCCAATACCTGTGATTTTCTCCTTCAGACACTTGACTGCCAATGTAATATGGTATTCTACAGTTTTAGGCTTAATTCCAAGTTTTTCCGCTATTTCTTTATGCGACAGTCCCTCGCTACGACTTAGTAAAAAAACCTCCTTCTGACGGTCAGGAAGTTCTTCTACGAAAGCATCAATTTTCTCTTTCAGTTCCTGGTAGTCGATTTGCTCGGATAACGAGTATTCGTTTGCCAACGAAAGTCGTTTAACTTCTTCTTTCGTATTTTGAAAGCTTAATCGCCTCCTTAGTTCGTTTAACAAAAGATTTCGGGTGATGATAAAAATATACGAATTGAAAGTAGCGGCAGAATTTATGTTTTTACGGTTTTTCCAGATCTTCACAAAAACCTCCTGCAAAATATCGTCAATACCGTCTTCCAGCTTTAAAATGGATTTTGAGAAATTGAACAACCTCGGATAATAATAGTTGAAAAGCTTCTCTAAAGAAGCTTCATCGTCTTGCGCCAGTGCCGATAAAATTTTATGTAGGTCTATTATTTCGGACATTCATTCATCCAGGTTTCAAAACAAATTTAAATAAATTGTTTAATAAACCATCAACATTTATTGCGCCTAATGTTTTTTATGTCAATTGCTTGTGGGGTTGAAATTATTTTTTTGTCGAAAAATAAGATTATACATTTATTCGATACTAAAAATTTTGTGCATGTACCAAAACAGGCATAAAAAAGGGGAAACGCATTCGTGTTTCCCCTTTTTTTGCTGGATAAACCAACTTTGAACAATCTCTTTTTTTAGCAATATGTAGTTCTACAAATGGCGTTTTAAATCACAATTATTTTAACATAAATGCTCCCTTTAATCCTTCATCCGAATTCGGGCCAATCCAAACTTCAAAATCTCCGGGTTCGATGACATAATCGTCGCCGTTGAAAAACTGTAAGTCTTCAGCTTTTAGCTCAAAGCTTATTGTTTTTACATCGCCAGGTTTAAGGTTAATTTTTTCAAAACCTTTCAATTCTTTAATAGGTCGGGTAATACTGCCCACTTTGTCGTGTACGTATAGCTGCACAATCTCTTCGGTTTCGAAGTTGCCAATGTTTTTAATATCGGCAGAAACGGTAATTGATCCATTTGTTGCCATTTCGTTCGACGACAGTTTTAGATTTTCGTATTCAAACTCGGTATAACTCAAGCCAAATCCAAAGGGCAGGAGAGGAGTAACTCCATAATCAATATGCATGGATTTAAAACCGAGTGATAGTTGTTTTGAATTGCGCGGAATGTCGTCGATGTAGGTAACGTCATCTTTGGTTGCAGGACGGCCGGTGTTTTTACGGTAATAATAAAACGGAATTTGTCCGGCACCTTTTACAAAGGTTACAGGTAATTTTCCTGACGGCGAATAGTCACCAAAAATCAGGTCGGCTACTGCAGGCCCTGCCATTGTTCCCGGATGCCAGGCATAAAGTACGGCATCGGCCATCTCCATTTCGGCACCAATTCCCAGCGGTCTTCCGGCCATTACCACCAAAATAAGCGGTTTGCCTGTTTTTCTCAATTCGGTAATCAGTTCAGTTTGAACACCCGGAAGATCAATAATTCCACGAGCATTTGCTTCGCCCGAAAGAATTGACTCTTCGCCGGCAAAGAATAAAATAGCATCAGAACGTTTGGCTGCAGCCACGGCTTCAGCAAATCCTTTAGTGGATTTATCGCGGCTGTATTCCAGACCGGGTACATAATTCATTTTTGCGCCAAGGATCTCGCCAAAAGCTTGTTTTGGAGTGGTTGAGTCTTCGCCTTGTCCGTCGAAAATCCAGGTTCCCAGCTGATCGCGTGCGGCATCGGCAAGCGGTCCGATTACCGCCAGCGAATGAATATTTTTTGAAATAGGTAATGTGTTATTGTTGTTTTTCAGCAAAACCATACTTTTTCGTGCCGCTTCGCGCGATACTGCCAAATGGCTTGGCGCCAAAATGGTATCGGTTGAAACGTGATTGTCGTAAGGTTTATCGAACAGTCCTAGTTTAAACTTTACACGCAAAATATTGCCAACATAAGTCTCGATCATATCTTCAGTGATCACGCCCTCTTCAATCAAGGTTTTTAAATTATCGGCGTAACAGGTTGTTGCCATTTCCATATCGACACCGGCTTTGGCGGCAATTTCGGCGGCCTGTTTTTTATCGGCAGCAAAACCATGGTTGATCATTTCTTCAATCGATCCCCAGTCGCTAACTACCATTCCTTTGTAGTCCCATTCGTTACGCAAAATTTGCTTTAGCGTGAATTCATTTCCAGATGTTGGTACCCCGTTTAAGTCGTTAAATGCCGACATAAAGGTTAATGCTCCGGCATCGGCTGCAGCTTTAAACGGACGAAGGTGTACGTTTCTGAGCAGCGGCTCGGGAATGTATGTGGTATTGTAATCACGTCCGGCTTCCGACATTCCATAGCCAACAAAGTGTTTGGCACAGGCTGCTACTGCTGTTGGATCGCCCAAATCGCCCTGAAATCCCTTTACCATGGCAGCTGCAAACTCCGAAGTCAGCAATGGATCTTCACCGCAACTTTCGGCAATTCTACCCCAGCGCGGATCCCAGGTAACATCCATCATTGGTGCAAATGTCCAGTTAATTCCCATAGATGAGGCTTCAACTGCCGCAATACGCATCGCCTTCTCAGCCAGTTCGGGCTCCCACGAGGATGCCATTCCCAGCGGAATAGGGAAAATAGTGCGATATCCGTGAATTACATCTCGCCCAAAAAGCAGAGGAATTCCATGTTTACTTTCTTCCAATGCAACACGCTGGAATTCTGCAACCCGGTCGGCTCCGGTTGTATTCAGAAACGAACCAACTTTGCCGTCTCTAATGGCTTGTTTTGTGGCTTCTTCGTCGCCAAAAAAACCATCGTTAACCTGCTGCATCTGGCCAATCTTTTCATCCAGTGTCATCTCACTTAACAGGTTATTGATTTTTTGTTCTACCGGATCGGGGTTGTCGGTTAATGTTGTTGTACAACCTGTTGCTAGCCAGGTTCCAATAATTAGTAATAAAGCTCTAATCTTCATCTAAGTTAGTTTTTGTTTTACATCTCTTGGTATACACGTACATAATCCACTTCCATCGATTGAGGGAAGATGGAGTTATCAATTCCCTGGGCACCTCCCCAGTTGCCGCCAACAGCCACATTCAGGATAAAAAACTGTGGTTTGTCGAACGGCCAGTTGTCGCTGGTTTTATTTGAAGGTGCATATCGATGAGTTACATTTTCAGGTGAATCGGTATAGAAAACCATTTCTTTTTCGGTCCAAAACACCCCGTAAACATGGAATTCTTCTTCGGCTGTTTCGAGTGTTTTGCTGTTTCCATTTCCATTTCCTCCGGATCCTGCCGTAGTGTGCACCGTTGCATGAACGGTATTGGGTTGGTAGCCCACATATTCCATTATATCAATCTCGCCACAGGCGGGCCAGCCTGCTGTACCAATATTGGCACCCAGCATCCAGATTGCCGGCCAGATTCCTGTTCCCGAAGGCAGTTTAGCCCGGATTTCCATTCGTCCGTAGGTAAATTCCTTTTTACCACTGGTGATCATGCGTGACGAATTGTATGATCCTGCAACTTTTGCGTCGTTTACTTTTCCTGCGGTAATGGTGAGTATTCCATCCTGTACGACGGCGTTATCTCCGGCGGTATAATTTTGCAGCTCGTTGTTTCCCCAACCGCCCGATCCGGTTTCGAAGGTCCAGTTGTCGGTATTTACTGCGTTCCCGTCAAAATTGTCTTCCCAAACCAATTCCAATTTTGCGAAGTATTCTGAATCATCGGCGGCAATAGTGATACTTTCAGTTGAAGAAAAAGTATTTCCGTTTTTGGTAATAATTAACTCAATTTTGTAAGTTCCAGCGTATGGAAAATAAGCCACGGCATTTGTTTCGTTTTCAATGGTCTTATTTCTGAATTTCCATTGAAACGAATCAAATTCGCCAACCGAGGTATTTTTCAGATTGATGTAATTTGATTTTGCTGCATCCGGTTCTGCTGTGAAGCTAATGGCAAAATCGGTTTTCGTAATGTTTATTTTTTTCGAGGCTGAATTTTGCTCGCCGTCGAAACCAATTACTACAAGGTTTACATTATAATCTCCGGCTTCAGGATAATAAACCTCGTACGATTGAGATTTTGTTGTTGTTGATTCTGTGCTCCCGTTACCGAAATTCCAGTTCATTCTTAAGTAGTCTCCTTCCGACTCGTTGGTAAACCGAACGTTGTTATCATCAATAAATGAATAGGAAAAATCGGCAGTAAAGCCTGGAGCTGTACCGTCTTTGCTACACCCGTTAAAAGGAGCAATGAGAATTAGAAGTGCAACTAGATAGTTCCAGTTCTGTTTTTGTTTGTTGAATGATTTAAGCATCTTGTTTATTATTGAATTGCTATTTTTTCTGAGGCAGATCGGTTTCCATCATTAATCGTTACCATGTAAAGTCCTTTTCGAAAGCCTGTGGTGTTTATTTTTGCCGTATTGCTGAAATTTTTTTGTAGTACTATCTTTCCAGTCATATCGAGCAGTTTAATTTTGTAAGTTCCAGGGATTATGGTCGTAACAGTAAAATTGTCTTTTGCCGGATTGGGATAAATCTGAAATTCCCGCAATGGTGTTTGCATGATACCTACATTAACATCCAGTTTGTAAACCCGTAACCAATCGATAAAAACAGAGCATGGGAATTCTGCCTCGGGAACAATAGCTCCACCATATGAGTAGCTAGCTCCACCCACTCCAGCACTAAGAATCGGGTACATTTTGTGCTCGAAAGGGTGCCATTCGTTAAAATGATTGGAATATTCAGAAATACCAACTCGTTTTCCCTCGCGCATTAAAACCGCAGATTGATCTTCGCCATCTACTGCGAAAGCGTCACCATCGTTTAAATAGTGGATGTGGTACACTTTGTTGTCGATAAAAAACTCTATGCGGTCGGAATACCAATCAATTCCATAATCGTGAAATCCATAACTTCCTGCATTCGTATCATTTTCATCGGGCGGATAATTCCCGTAGCCGGGTTCTGCAGGATTTGGCACCTGTTGAGTTTCGTAGCTGTAATAAAAGCCCTGGTGTCCGTGGTTCCAGTCGGCCCATTCGTTGTTTTGCCAAAACCAGGCGTAGTGTACACTGCCGAGATTATGGAAGGGAATAGATCCAACATATTCCATAATATCGATTTCGCCACCTTGCGGCCACATCAAACTGTTCCATCCCACGGGGATTTCGTCGGGCATCATCCAAAAGGCAAAACCCTGTCCCATTTGTTTTACATCGCGCGGAAAAATTCGGGAAACAATACGGTGCCCTGGGCCCCACGATTTTTTGCCGGCTGTGTTTAATCGGCCACTGGTATAATTTCTGTTGATGTAAAATTCTTTTCGAGTAGTAATTACCAGGCAGCCATCTTGGGCTCCCGGCACATCATTTTTAAAAGTAATATTTTCTTCGCGGTTGGTAGCACGATCTAGTTGGCCGGTTCCAAAATCACCATTTACACCGGTTCCTGTTTCTATGTTCCAGTTCTCAAGGTTGAGCTGGCCGGTATTAAAATTGTCTTCCCACACTAATTCGCCAACCTGCCCGATAGTATTTAGAGCCGTGAGGAGAATACATAATATGGAAAGAAGAATTTTCATTTGTTCTTGAAGTAGTTAGGTATTGAGTTCTTTTTTCCTTTATGAGGAAGAAGTAATTATGATAAGATATGCGGCCCTTAACACTAAACTAAAGGCAATTGGCCGTACTGAGTTTTAATGAAATAATACTCTTAAAATGTAGAAAGTTGATAAAAATGGGGAGAGAAACTCTCCCCATTTTCTAACTAAACTATCAAACTGAATTGGCTCAACAGCCAATATTTTAAATTTCTGTTTGTTATTATTCTGCAGGAACTAACACCCATGTCCAACCGGTGCCTCCACCGTTTGTTGGTGTAAAAAGAACCATCTTGTCTTCGCTAAGCTCAACAATATTATATACACCGTCGGGATTCACTCGATCAGCATCATAACCTAATATTGAAGCTCCGCTAAAAATAAGCTGTTGGTTTTCTGTATCCAACACAAAGGAAGCATTGGTTACATTGCCATTGCCATCGTCGTAAATGTAATTTGCAGCCCCATCAAGGTTAAAAGTCATACTGCCGTTTGCATCACCCGGAGGGCAACAAGTACCTCCTGCATTCCACCATACACCCCAAGGATTGCCCGGATCAGACATAAACCACCAAAGGCCATTATCTCCGCCAGATCCATCAAATACCCATGTTTTACCAGCAGAAGTATTGTCACTAACAAGGTCGTACCAATCCTGCTCCAGTGGAGTGTCTAATACATCAACCGTTACGTCAATAGTTTTTTCGAAAAACTCAGCACCTAAAGTACCAACAAAGGTAAAGGTTGATGTTCCGGGAATAGGATAAACAATTTCAACTTTGTTGGTTAGCGCCACTCCTAAGTTGTAATTCCAGTAACCCGTAACGCCCGGCGTATTCATACTTAATTCAATCGTATTTCCATTCGCTGAGTTCTGAGTTGCAACTAACTCAACGCCTTCAACAGTTGTGTTGTTCTCAAGGAATTGTTCGTCTACAATGGCATCGCACGACACAATTAAGAGTGCCAGCAATCCAACAAAAATACCTTGTATTATATTATTTCTTTTCATATCTCTTACTATTAAAATTAGGAATCTTTTACCATCCAGGATTTTGTTCATAAACTCCATTCGATAATCTCATTTCCGTTTCCGGAATTGGAACCAAACCTTTGGTTTCTGGTCTGTAAGTAACCGAGTAGTTCGCGTCGCTTCCTGAATTTCTAACGGGTATTGTTTCGTTAAAGGCAGTATTAACGTCTCCCCAGCGAACAAGGTCAAACCAACGTAACGCCTCAAAAGCCAGCTCGTGCATTCTTTCTTCCTTAAGTGCATCTAAAGAATAAGCAGCAACAGGATCTAATCCGGCTCTTGCTCTAACAGCGTTCATTCCATCAGCTGTTCCTGAAATCTCAGAGTGCATCAATAGAACGTCGGCATAGCGCATAAAAATGAAATCCTGTGCGTGCATCAGCTGCATATCAGTATTTCCCCAGTCGTACAACTGAACGAACATACCTACATTTGCCTGGTCATCATTGTCCCAGTATTGAATAGCAGTATATTTCTTGTTAAAAAGTCCTGTTTCGTGATCTCCTTTGTCTCCAACATAATCACCGGTTCCCTGGTCGGCCTGACCAACCTGAAGGATCGAGCCCAGTTTTCTTGGGTCGTTATCATCCCATCCGGTAAATAATCTTGGATTAACAGTACACCAACCCCAGCCTTGACCAAATGGTACTAAAGAGTTATCTCTTAGGCCTGTGAATAACGCAAGTCTGTTGGTATAAATATTTCCGTTTGACCATCCCCAGTCTCCAAATGAGAACCGTTGTACGAACATGGTTTCATTATTTCCGCGACCAAAAGTAGGAGTGTGGCCATCCTGACCAACCCACGAAAGTTCGTTTTGATGTGCCCATGGTAATACGGTTGTATCGTTGGCTGCAATGATCACATACGAATAAGGCCACAGGTTTCTGAAATCATCAACCAGTCCGTAACCACTGTTATTCATACAGTCCTCCAGATGACTCTGTACATCTGATGCTGACAAAGAACCACCGTCAACAAGCGGTAATGTAGTAGTAGCCTGACCTTCAATATTTGTCATATAACCAGTGTAGAATAAATATACTCTAGCCAGATATGCTTCTGCTATCCATTTGTTTGCATGACCATAATCTGATTCAGGGATATTAGCAAAAGCTACTGAAGGCATTGTCTCAATAGCCAGTTTCAGGTCGGATGCGATTTGTGCAAAAGTCTCAGTATAAGTGGCTCTTGCAACATCTCTTGGTGCATCGAATGTAACAATTAATGGTACACCGCCGAAAAATTTCGCTAATCTGAAATAGAAGAATGCACGCATAAAAAGTGCTTCTCCAATTGCCTGATCTTTATAATTCTGAGCTTCCTCAGGACTACTGAAATAGGTCGAGAAGTCAGCTTCTGCTGTTTTTTCGATAATTGCACTTGCTCTTGAAATACCATTGTAGCATTGTACCCACATATCCCGGTAAGTGTCTTCTGCCGGGTCTTCAAAATTATCAACCCATTTTGCTGATTTATCATCGGCACCACCGCCGCCAAGCATTAAATCTGACATCAAGCTTGCAGCAACAGATTCGTTACTGTGTACGTTAGGCGTATAGATTGCATTATAAACCCCTGCCATTGCCTCCTTTATATCCTGAGGAGTGCTGTAAAAGGTTTCTAAACTTTTTCCGTATAAATTATCTGTATCCAGATAATCCTGACTACAACTCGTTGCAAAAATCAGTCCTGCAAGGAATGTAATATATATTAGTTTTTTCATCATCATTTGTTTTTAAAAATTAAAAGGCAACACTTAATCCAAACATTACTGTCCTTGGTAATGGGTATAATCCGAGGTCAATTCCGGATGCCCAACCGGCATCGTGTCCGAAACGAACTTCAGGATCCATTCCATCGTAGCTTGTAAAAGTGTGCAGGTTATTTACAGCAGCGTATACTTTAAGCGTTGAAATAGCATCAAAACTTGAAAGCATTTTGCTAAAATCGTAACCTACTGTCAAGTTATTGATTCTCAAATAATCCGCATCATGCATGTAAATGTCAGAAACGTACTGCTGATTCCTGTTTGAAACAGAAGAGAGTCGTGGCATCTTAGTAGAGGTACCTTCACCATGCCAACGTTCAAAAACAGATGAGGTGTAGTTTTGTGTTGGACTATCAGCAAATGAACGGTACGATTGCATTACCTGCATTCCGAATTTTCCGGCTAAAGTGGTATTTACGTAAAATCCTTTATAGGCAAGGTTTAATTGCAATCCCATCTCGAAATCAGGATTAGGATTTCCCAGATAGCCTTTATCGTTTTCATCGATTATACCATCCATATTTTTATCAACAAAACGAACATCACCAGGTCGCTGATCATTAAAATAAGGTGTTCCGTCAGGTCCAACATAAGCATCAACTTCATCCTGATTCTGCAGAATACCAGCTGTTTCGTATCCATAGAAATAACCAATTGGATATCCTACTTCAACCCTTGAAACCTCTGCTGTACCTTGCGATATTACGTGAGAAGGTCCGTGAATAATACCATCGGTATTGGCAATTCTCGTTACCTCGTTTTTATTATGTGCACCGCTCAAAACAACACTATATTTAAAATCGCTAATATTGTCGCTCCAGTTTAATACCATTTCAAAACCTTTATTTTCGATATCTCCTCCATTGATAAAAGGAGCACCGGCGCCTGAAGTACCCAAAATAGGTGCTACAACCAACCAGTCTTTTGTGGTTTTCTTATACCAGTCTAACGCAATACCTAGTCTTGAATCAAGTAATCTCGCATCAAGTCCGATATTCAACTGCTCCGAGGTTTCCCAGGTTACGTCCGGGTTTGGAACTTTTGACGGATATGCTGTTGTTCCGGATACCGGTTTTGTATCTCCAAAGAAATAACCAGGGAAAGCATAGGTTATTTGTGAAGAGTAAATAAAGTTGTCGATTGACTGGTTACCGTTTTGTCCCCAGCTTACGCGAACTTTAGCGAAATCAAGAACGTCTGAAGTACTTTCCATAAAGTCTTCACTGGTAAGTACCCAACCTGCTGATAATGAAGGGAAATATCCCCATCGGTTTCCTTTGGCAAAGTTAGAAGAGCCGTCTGCACGCATTGTAACTGAGAGCAGGTACTTCTCTTTATAATTGTATTGCGCTCTGGCCATGTACGACATTAAACCGCCACCACCGGCAGCCCAGTCAGCTCCCCAGGTATTGATATCGCTGATAGAAGCCGGACTTTCGGTATTATTAATATAGGCGTAGCGAGGATCTCCGGGGAATAATAAATTATTTCGTGAGCCTCCTAATTCCAGATTTATGTCGTTCTGAAGTAACTCATAACCAACTAAACCTGTTATATCATGGTCTCCAATCTTACGATCATATGAAAGTGTGGTTGTCCATGTCCAGTTACTTCCCATGTATTGGTTTTGTGAAGCTCCGTCAGTGGCATCGGTATAAAGCGTTCCTAATCGATAAGTTGGGTTCATCGATCTGCCCCAACCAAACCATGCATCCAGTCCGTAAGAGGATCTTAATTTTAAGTCTTTTATCGGTTCAACTATTGCATACACGTTTCCAACAACCCGGTTTCCTTTACCATAATTGTAATTTGTAGCATAGTACATTGAGGCTATTGGGTTGGTCGCTTGATTTACATCATCCATGGTTGGCGTAAAACCAAATTCGTTGATGTTATTATCAATAGCTGGCTGCCAGTAAGCAGGCATTAAAGGGTGCTGAACAAGTGCGTTGTGCAAATCATTCCAGTAAATGTTACCGGTTCTGGCACTTCTGTTTTCAGTATTGGTATAGGTGATATTCTCGCCAACAGTAATAATACTGTGTTCCTTGTTCTTTTTTAATACCATTTCGGTATTTAACCGCGCTGTTAACCTTTTGTATCCGGCATCTGTTATTTCACTTCCGATAATACTTTTTTGATCGAAATAGGAAACCCCTGCGGAGTAGGTAATATCTTTGCTTCCTCCGGTAATGTTTAAAGCATGACTTTGCATTGGAACATTACTACTGGTAATTTCATCTATCCAGTTAGTACCTTCCCAACCGTTTTGAAGTGCTCCCCAAACGTCATCCCCTAACTGGTCAGCTAATGCATCGCCATAGTTGGTTCTAAGCCAGTTGTTTCCTGTGATTTCCTTCTGCCAGTCCATTGGCGCCTTGTTATCGTTAACTCGGCCTTCATCCATAATGTACATGTACTCCTGCGCAGTTAACGGATCCAGGTTTTTGTATATATTCTGAATTCCGTAATAAGCGTCGTAAGTAATCTTCGCAGGACGGTCTTCGCTACCTTTAACAGTAGTTACCAGTACTACTCCGTTTGCAGCTCTTGAACCATAAATCGCTGCAGATGCCGCATCTTTCAAAACATCAATTGACTGAATATCAGAAGGACTAAGGTAGTCAATGTCCCCAACAGCAACACCGTCAACAATATATAAAGGATTTGAATTACCGATGGTTCCTAAACCACGAATAGTAACCCGGGTTCCTGCACCTGGTGCACCATTGTTCCTTGTAATACTAATACCGGCAGCAACACCTTGTAGAGCTTCCATTGCTGAACCAGTATTAAGTTCTGCAATATCTTCTCCTTTTACATTTAAGTTGGCTCCAGTGGTCAGGATTTTCTTCTGTACACCATAACCCACAACTACTACTTCGTCAACATTAAACAATTCAGGATCGAGTTGTACGTTGATTTCAGTTCTTCCTTCCACGCCAATAACCTGTGGTTTCATTCCAATATAAGAATACACAAGCATAGCATCAGATGGTACAGATAATGTATAATTACCATCAAAGTCGGTAACTGTTCCGTTTGTGGTTCCTTGCACTGTGATAGTCACCCCCGGTAAGGGTTGATTATCGTCAGAAGAGGTTACCACACCTTTCAGAACAACTTCCTGGGCAAATGCCCCCAAGACGAAAAATGTACCCACAAATAGCAGGAGCATTTTTCTCATTTTTAGTTTTTCTTTCATAGATCTAATTTTGATAATAGTTTTAATAGTAGATACTGAAATATCACCCAGTTAAATGTGAAATTTCAATACTTCGTTCTTCTTATTACTGTGAAATAAAATGCAGGAGGTTCTAATAAGACCAAGCTTTAGTTTCATAGAAATTTAATTAGTTTAAATAGTTATTGATTACCTCGCAAATGAGGAAATATCAATTTTGATGAAACAAATATTTACGTTTGAAAGTTATACTCCCAATAAAATGGCATCACAATAATTTCTCACCTATATTATTGAATTACATCAAAAATACATCATGGTAATTTTAAATATCAGAAAATGAGGTGTATAAGATTTGTATACATAGGAGTACAATACCTCAGTGTAAATTGTGTTATACAGCATGAGGTTTAATAATTACAAATTTATAAGAAAAGTAGATAGGTTTACCTCGCGCGATAGTTCGAGCTTTTTTCGAAGGCGATAACGGCTGATTTCTACTCCGCGATCAGAAATATTTAACAAGGTTGCAATTTCTTTGGTCGACATGTTCATTCGGATGTAGGCACTAAGACGCAAGTCTTTTGGCGACAAGTGAGGGAATTTGTCTTTTAAGCGATCAAAGAATTCAGCATGTACCTCTTCAAAATAACTTTCGAATATTTGATTTTGATTTTGATTATCGATTTCCTTGTCGATACGT
The DNA here is from genome assembly GCF_963674925.1 of uncultured Draconibacterium sp. NCBI lineage: Bacteria > Pseudomonadati > Bacteroidota > Bacteroidia > Marinilabiliales > Prolixibacteraceae > Draconibacterium > uncultured Draconibacterium sp. The sequence continues at coordinate 656,990 of NZ_OY771647.1, read as the reverse complement.
TTTTTAAGTATCGCCATTTTTGTTTTAACGGCCCCGTCAGAAGTTTCATTCGAAACCCGTTTAAGTTCCTCATTAATTTTCATCAGGAACTTATTTTTGTTTACAATGCTAAGTGTTTGGTTGGCTAACTCTTTATCCAGCGACAGTTTTTCTGCCTCCAGCTTTTCGTTTTTTAAACGAATAATCTCTTTTTCGGCAAGTACAGCTTGTTGCTCAAATTCTTTTTCTTTTACCCGTAATTTTTGCTCGTGTTTTTTACGTTCCTTTTGTTTTGATTTTTCGAAGCGCCGGTTAATTAACCAGGCAATAATCACAACTATCACAAAAACAATTAAAATGTAAATGTAGGTGGCAGCTTTTGAGCGGTGCCACGGCGGTGTGATGACGAATGAAAAAGTGGCTTCGTTGCTTTCAATGCCAAAACTGTTACGGGCTTTTACTCTGAACACATAATCATTTTCAGGCAGGTTAGTTAAGTCGCGGTAGTTATCGTTCGACCACGCCGACCATGAATCTGAGTAGTTATCGATAAAATAGCTAAACTCCAGCTGCTCGGGGTTTTGATAAAAAGGTGCGGAAAAATTAAAACGAAAGGCGTTTTTCTGAAAAGGAAACTCAATGGGGTCGCGGCCTTGTATGGGGTACACTATTGTATCGAGATTGGGAACATCAACCTGTGTAATAAAACATTTAAACGGTTGGTTATACGAAGTAACAATTCGAGAAGAATAATGTGCAAAGCCATTTTCGGTGGCAAAAAATACATTGTTTAAATCATATACATATAAAAATTCCCATTCGCGCACCAGCTTGTTGGGTAATTGCTGGAACGGCGTTGTAATTCTTGTGTAGCTGGTATCATCGTTTTTATGAAGTACGCCCACCTCGTTTTCGGCAATGTACCAGTAATTCCCCTGAAAATCTTTTTCAATATATTTCAGCCGGTTGTTTTGGGGCAAAATTTCGTTTAACGATTTATGTTTTTCAAAACGGTCGGTAGCGGCATTGTAATTATACAAGCCATCAACTGTTGAAATATACCACGAATTGTCGAACTTCAGCAATATATTCGTCAGGTCGCTAGGGAGTCCGTCTTTTGCCCCATACAGTCTCACATTCGTTGCTGAATCGCGTTGGGCATTTAATGTAACACGGTAAACTCCTATCGCTCCGTGGCTAATCCAAATATTCCCATCTCTGTCTTCAGACAGGAAACGGCTCGACACACTAAATCCTTTTATTTTATTTTGAAACTTCCATTGCCCGTCTTCGAAATGAAATAACAATAGGCCATTGAAAGTACCTCCAATGGCGTAATTGGGCTCATCTTTTAGTTGATTTAAAGTCCACAATCCGGGTTCTTCGTTAATTAGGTGCGCTTCTTGTCCGTTTATGGCAAATGTCCCCAAATTGTGTCCGCATAATAACTGTCCGTTTAGTACCTTTAAACTCCAAACCTGTCCCTCTGTTCCCGGAATTAATTTGAAAACCTCAGTATTGTCATCGCCAACAGTAGAGAACTTTTTGGTAAAAAGTCCCTGGTTGGTTCCGAGATAAAGCAGGTTGTTATGTATTACAGCACAGTAGCCGGTTCCAATATTTTCGGAACGTGAGGTGTAGCTAATTGGTGAATTTAGCTCGATATAGTCGATGCCGTTATCGAGCCCGAGCCATAAATTTCCCGACCGATCGTTACAAAGGCTTAAAATAGTATTGTTTTGTAGTCCGTTATTCAGATTTAAATGCTGAATAATCTCTCCTTCGGAATTTGCAATGATGAGTCCGTTTAATATAGTACCGATAGCCAGGTTGTTTCCATCGAGTTTAATGCCGCAATACAAAACATCGTTTTCGGTTTGTGTATTGGCCGGAACATCCCATTTTTTTAGTTTACCATTCTTGTATTCAAACCATCCGGACTGGGCAGTTCCAATCAGCAAATGATTTTCGAAAAAGCTCACCATCGATTGAATTTCATGATCTTTCAGCTCATCGGCCCAGGGGACTTTATTTACAAATCCGTTAATGTATTCGTATAAGCCTACTCCGGGTTCGTGGAAAAAGAGTCGGTTATTAATATAAAAGGAATAGTAAAATGCCTTTTGTGGTTTTATGACATCAATTTTATTGTCCTTGTATATAAAGAGGTATTTATACGATTGAAATACAATCCCATACTGAGTATTGTATATTTTCCAGATCACATCTGTTTCAGGAATATCTTCAGGCAGCTTATCGAGTAAACTTTTAAAACCCGGACCTTCCGGTGCATTGGGATCGAAAATCCCAAAGTCTTCGTCCAATCCAATATAAATAGTTCCATCATCGTCAATACACACCGAACGAACATTTGAGGTGAAAGAGTCATTGTATAAATCCCAGTTCAGCCCATCGAAACGAAGCAGCCCAAGGTTATTGGCGAAATACATAAAACCATCGGGATCTTGAGCAACACCCCAGTTTTGTGTCCCGGCCCGGTAATCCGCTTTTGGGTAATTCAGAATATTGGGAATACCAATCCTTTTTACCTGGCTAAATCCAAGTATTGGGGAAATGAGAAGCAGTATGAGTATTATCTTTTTCAAAACTCCGGTCTGTTGGTGGAATATTACTTTAATAACAAGTTTCTAAAATACAATATTAATATCAAGTGGTGAAATTTGGCTAAAAATCTAATCTTTGTGCCCCTGTTTGAATTTTTGTATCCAAAAAGATGCTAAGATTTTTAGTTAAAAAGTGAACGAAAAGAAATGTTTGGCTGTATTAGTATATGGAGTGAAAAATAAGAAAATGGATAAATATAAAAATCTGCGCTATCGGCTGATGGAAACAGAAACATGGCCACTGAAATATATGTTTAAGTTTATTATTCCCAATGAAGAAGGTAAAGTTGATCAGGTAAAAGCTTTACTGCCCAAAGAAGGTAAAGTAACATTTAAACATACTGCTAATCTAAAACACGTGTCAGTTACTTCTGTGGCTTTAATGAAATCGGCCGACCAAATTATTGAGATAACCGAGAAGGTGGATAAGATTGAGGGAGTGATTGTGCTGTAATCTGCTTTCGAAATAATTTGAAAAACGAGTTTCTTCAGAATTAGAACGATTTAGAAAATGAGATGAAAAATGTTTATTTTGTGCATGTTTAGAAAACGGAATAGCCATTTATGAAATTTTTTAGATTGTTTATTTGCCTTGTATTATTCTTTCCCGGTGTTGTGTTTGGGCATTCTGCTTTGGATTCGCTTATGAATCGTTTGGATGCAGCAATCGAAAATCATAAGGTTTATCAACAGCAGAAAGAGGAACGGATTCAGGCGCTGAAAAATCAATTGCGTACAGTTTCTCCTAATACCATTGAAGAGTATAGGCTGAACGCGAAATTGTATGATGAATACCGACCCTACATTTGCGATTCGGCGATACAGTACAAAAACAGAAATATTGATGTTGCCAAACAACTAAATAATACCACTCTTTTGTACGAAAGCGAGCTTAGCCTGGCTTTTCTTATGGCCTCTACCGGTATGTATCTTGAGGCAGTAGATTTAATTACTTCAATTGAAAGAACGAAAGTTCCCGATAATTTACTGATTGAATATTACAATACTTACCGACATGTTTACTCTGAATTAGCATTTTACACGCAAAACAAAAAGGGCGAAGCGCGGTACTGGCAGATTTCAAATCGTTACACCGATTCGATGTACAATGTGCTTTCTTCAACAAACGATTTGTATTATGCATTGAAAGAGGAAAGCCTCAGAAACGCAGGGAAGACAGAGGAAGCGCTTAGCATTAATGATACGATATTGGCCAACAGTTCGATGGGTACCCGCGAGTTTGCAATTGCCAGTTATAACCGTTCGCTAACCTACCGGAGAATTAAAGATTCGGATGGGGTAAAGTATTACCTGGCTCAGTCGGCCTTGTCCGATATATTGTCTGCAACAAAAGACCATGCCTCGTTGTGGATGCTGGCAGAAATACTATTTCAGGAAAACGATATGGAACGTGCTTACAACTATATTCGTTTTTCGTGGAGCGAAACTGTATTTTATAACGCACGTCTCCGAAGTTTACAAAGCGCCGGAATATTGTCGTTAATCGACAGGACATACCAGGCAACCGTTGAAAAGAAAAACCGGCAACTCCAAAATTATCTTTTACTTTCCAGTATTTTGGGACTTCTGCTAACTGTTGCGCTCGTTTATATTTACAGCCAGATGAGGCGTTTATCCGAGACGCGTAAATATTTACAAAAGGCCAATTCGAGTTTGCAAAATTTAAATACTGAGCTGCAAAAAGTAAATGATCAACTACAAATTGTAAATATGGATCTCTCGGAATCGGACCATATCAAAGAAGTTTATATCGGACATTTTATAAAACTTTGCTCCACCTATATTGATAAAATGGAAAGCTTCCGTCGTTTGGTAAACAAAAAGATTACCAACGGCCAGGTTGCCGAGTTGCATGCGCTTACCCGTTCGCAGGAAATGATGGATGATGAAGCGGAAGAACTCTTTAGGAATTTTGATAAGGCATTTTTACGCATATTTCCCCATTTTGTCGAAAAAGTAAACGAGCTGTTGCTGGATGAAGAAAAGTTTGAGTTGAAAGAAGAAGAGCTCCTGAATACTGAATTGCGAATTCTGGCATTAATCAGGTTGGGAATTAGTAACAGCTCGCAAATTGCCGACTTTTTAAGATACTCTGTAAATACCATTTATAATTATCGGGCAAAAACAAAAAACAGGGCAAAATCGCGTAACGATTTCGAAGAAATGATTACACAAATTCGATAACTGTTCACGAATTCTATCGTGCTCCTGGAACGTGTTAACGTTATAAATACAATATTCAATTTTCACGATTATTTCCGTTAATATTTCTTTATTCTTTCCCCTTAGTCCACTTTTATTTCTGTGTTGCTTTCTATTAAGTGTCAGAATATGAGTGTGATGTATTTTTAACGAGCTCACATTAATCCACTTTCCTATCCCTAAAAAAAATAGCAAGCTACTCAAGCCATAGTTTTGTAAACGAGAAAACAGATAAGCTTTACGAACTTAAAACCGCAGCTGGAGATTTAGTCTTTCGAACTGGTGTTTTAGGCATAGAGCCAATACCTGTTCCCCGGGGTCGGGGAATAAAAATCTGTTTAAATAAATATTTAACTAATCAAATTCTTTTATGAGGACAAAACTCTTAAAATTTAAAATTCCACTCTTTTTTTTAGTGGTGTTAATGGGCTTTAATCTCTCATTGCAGGCACAAAACCCGATTGAAATTCGGGGAGTGGTAAGCGATGCTTCAGGCGATCCCTTACCAGGTGTGAATATTGTAATTAAAGGCACCTTGCAGGGAACGCTTACCGTCTTTGATGGTAACTACAAAATTACCGTTCCCGGAAACGATGCTGTACTTGTATTTTCATTTATCGGATACAATTCGCAGGAAGTTACTGTGGGTAACCAGAGCACAATCAATGTAGCGTTGAAAGAAGACTTTAAGCAGCTGGATGAAGTAGTGGTAATCGGTTATGGTTCGGTTGCCCGTAAAGATGTTACCACAGCGGTTTCAACAGTTTCAACCAAAGAGATCGACGAACGTCCGATTGTATCGGCAGCACAGGCCATTCAGGGAAAAGCGGCCGGTGTTAACGTTTACCAGCCCAACGGAGCTCCCGGTGGCGAAATGGTTATTCGTGTGCGTGGTACTACTTCGTTTAATGGAAGCAACAATCCTTTGTACGTGGTAGATGGGGTTCCGGTTGATAACCTCAATTTCCTTTCGCCTATGGATATTGCCAGTATGCAAATCCTGAAAGATGCTTCATCAGCAGCGATTTATGGTTCGAGAGCGGCAAACGGTGTAATTCTTATTACTACCAAGCAGGCCAGCGGCGAAGCAAAAATTTCGCTGAATACGCAATTTGGTGTTAGCCATGTTGCCAACCAGATAGAGTCGTTAAATGCTGCCCAGTATAAGGAGCTGATGGACGAAATTCGCCCGGGGGCAATTCCTGATGGTACCACAGATCAAACCGATTGGTTCAACGAAGTATACGGAACGGGTATCACTCAAAACTATCAGTTACAGATTTCGGATGGTAACGAAAAAACACGCTACTTTATTTCCGGAGGTTACCTGAATGAAAAAGGGGTACTCAGCTCTGCATTTTTCCGCAGATATAACCTGCGCAGTAACCTCGAAAGCCAGGTACGTAGCTGGTTGAATATTGGTTTAAACCTGTCGTATTCGGATAACACCCGCAACGGGGTAACTACCGGAGCCGGATCAAACCGAGGTGGTGTTGTGCTATCGGTTGTTAACTTGCCAACTGCATCAAATATTGTCGATCCTGAAACAGGATTATATAACCGCACTTTCTTCGGACAAAATATTGTAAACCCGATCGAATCGATCGAAAATGGTAAAAACAATAAGAATAACGAGAACCGCCTGATTGCTTCAGGTAGTTCAACCATTACTTTTTTACCTGAATTAACCTTGAAATCGTCGTTCACTTTAGATCGTCGTAACGGCAAAAATACCGGATTTAATCCTCCGGTACATGGTTCCGACAGAGATGACTGGGGAAATGCATGGGATACCAGAAGTACGAATACATTACTGGTTTTCGATAATGTAATGACCTTTAAAAAGACATTTGCCGAGAAACACAATTTTGAAGCAATGGCCGGTACTTCGTGGACTGATTCGCAGTGGTCGCAAAGCTATGTTAATGGCTCGCACTATAAAGATGATACTATCCATACTTTAAACGCGGCAAATAAAATTTCCTGGAACGGTACCGGTACCGGCGCTTCGGCCTGGGGAATCATGTCGGTTTTCGGACGTCTGTCATACAATTACGAAAGTAAATACCTTTTTACATTCAATGTTCGCGAAGACGGTTCGTCAAAACTACATCCCGATTATCGTTGGGGAACATTCCCTTCATTCTCGGCAGCATGGCGTTTGTCGTCAGAAGAATTTATGCAGGGATTAACCTGGATCGACGATTTGAAAATCAGAGGTGGCTGGGGACAAACCGGTAACCAGTCGGGAGTTGGCGACTATGCTTATTTGCAACGTTACAACATCACTCGTCAGGCCTGGTTCGAAACAGGGCAGGAAGATGCATTGCCGCTTATTACGCAGGCTAACCTTCGTACATCCGACCTGAAATGGGAAACAACTTCGCAGGTTAACCTTGGTTTGGATGCGACACTGTTTGCCGACCGCGTAACGATTGCAATGGACTATTATTCGAAACACACTGAAGATATGCTGATGTATGTTTCGTTGCCGGCGGGTGCCGCTGCAGCAAGCAATATTGTACGAAACGAAGGTGAGATGATGAACCGTGGTGTTGAGTTTTCGGTAAGTTCACGCAACTTTACAGGTGCTTTCACCTGGAGCACCGACTTTAATATTTCGCATAACACAAATGAATTGAAAAGCCTGGAATTACAGCAGATCTATTATGATGCTGAAACTACTGATGCCTTTCACCAAATTCGTGTTGTACGTAACGAACCCGGACGTGCGCTTGGTGGATTCTATGGTTATATAAGTGATGGAGTTGATCCGGAAACAGGAGAATTGATGTACCGCGACATAAATGAAGACGGCAAAATTACAGCGTCAGACAGAACATATATTGGCGACCCGAACCCGGCCTTTACTTTTGGTTTAACCAACTCGTTTTCGTACAAAGGTTTTAGCCTGAATGTTTTTCTGCAGGGAGCTGTTGGCAACGACATCTTTAATGCCTCAAAAGGCGATGTGATGGGAATGTACGATTTGAAAAACCAATCTACAGAAGTGCTTCACCGCTGGCGTACGCCCGGACAAATTACTGATGTACCAAAAGCCGGTTTTGTTATGCAACCTTCAAGTTATTTTGTTGAAGACGGCAGTTACCTGCGTGTAAAAGATATAACCTTCTCTTACAACTTCAGTGGTGGTATTCTTAACAAACTGGGTGTTTCGCGTTTGCAACCTTATGTTACCGCAACCAACCTGTTAACGCTTACCGACTATAGCGGAATGGATCCTGAAGTAAATCAATGGGGGAACAGTGGTGCCGTTCAGGGTATCGATTGGGGAACCTACCCACACAGTAAGACTTTTGTTTTTGGGTTGAATGTTGAATTTTAAATAAGATGAAAATGAAGACAAAATATATTTTATCTATTCTAATCCTATCGCTGTTGGCAGCTTGCTCCATGGATTATGATCCTTTAGATACCTATTCAGATGTAACTGAAGGAGTGAGCGAGGATAGCGTTCAGGTTGTATTTGAAGATAAATCTGACGTTTTAGCGCACAGGCAGACACTACTTAATTTGTACAAAAACAGCCAGGAACACTGGTACCTGGATATGTTGTTGCTGGCCGAATCGCACTCTGATAATGCCTATGCAGGTTCGCCGGGTGCCGAAACTACACCATTCGAAGTCAACTCAATTGAAGGCTCGAATACGAACCTGAGAAGGGACTGGAATAGCCACATGGGAAATATTGCACAGGCCAACCGCTTGATTAGTTTTATTGACGACGTAAACGATCCGGCGTTAACAGATGCTGAAAAACTTCAGTATAAAGCCGAGGCGAAAATATTAAGGGCGATGATCTATTTTGACATGGTTCGGATTTGGGGAAATGTTCCTTTGGTAACAACAGTTGCCGGCGACATTACTTCGGAAACGATTGATGATGTTTACCCGGCTTATTTCCCGCCACAAACCGATGCCTTAACGATTTACCAGCAAATTGAGACCGATCTTTTGGAAGGTTTACAATATGCACCAGATAACGACCCGCAGGATAAAACTCAGTTTTCAAAATCGGTTGCCCGTGCTTTGCTGGCTAAAATTTATGCCGAAAAACCTTTACGCGATTACGACAAAGTAATTCAGTATGCCGATGAACTGGCTGCCGATGGATATGAACTGGTTGACGATTTCAACGATTTGTTTGGTGTCGTACTAACAGATCCGAACTCGCCACCTTCACAAGAGAACAAGGCAATTGATGCCAAAGCCCGTAATACAAAAGAGACCATTTTTGAAGCACAATATTTTCCTGGAAATACCAACTGGGCAACCTGGATGTATGGTCGTCCGCTTAACGACTGGACGTTCTATTTCACCTGGGCGAAGTGGATCACACCGTCACGCGATTTGATTAAAGCTTTTAAAAGCGAAGTGGGTGACAAACGCTACGCCGAAACAGTTGTTTTTTACAGTTGTGGTTGGAATATCTATTACCCGGCTGATAATTATGCGTTTATGTACAAATGCCGCAGTGCCTACAACAGTACAATAAAAATGCGTTATGCCGATATTCTTTTGCTAAAAGCTGAGGCGCTGATCGGAAAAGGAGATTATAGTGGTGCAGCTCAGATTATCAACCAAACCCGCCAGCGTGCCGGCTTGAACAATCTGCCTGCAGCAGCTTCAGCGGGCGAGGATGCAATTATGGAAGCTTATCTGAAAGAACGCCGTCTTGAGCTGGCAATGGAAGGTCAGCGCTGGTTCGACCTTGTTCGTTTAGATAAAGTCGAGGAAGTAATGAATGCAGTGTACGACAAAGACGAAGGACGTCCGGCACAGGTTTATCCGTTTACAAACCTGTCGTATATCCTTCCTGTTCCGCAGGATATTATTGACCAGAATCCAAACCTGGTACAAAATCCCGGATATTAGAATTCAAACCGAAAAATATAAAAGAGAGTAAAATGAAACCTTTATATAAAATTTTTATTTTAACCGGGATAATTGCCTTGTTATTTGCTTCATGCGAAGACGAATACGGCCCCCGAAAAGAATCTACACCTTTTATTGAGTCGGCAACAGTTAGCCCTTCGAGTTTTACGTTTGGCGACTCAATTACCTTGTCGGCAAGAATTACCGATCCGGCTACAATGCTTACTTCGCTGGCTTACGAGCTGGTTTCGGAAGGACGAACTGTAGTAAGCGGCGAAATTCCATTAGCCGGCGACGATTATTCGGTTGAACATTCGGTTTATGTTCCCTTATTGGTTGATCAGGCCGATAATTCTGCGGTGCAGCTAAAGTTGGAGGCCCGAAATGTTCTTAACGGTTCAGTAAGTACTGAAATTAAAGAACTTACAGGGAATCGCCCGGTTTACAGCCAGCTATACCTGGTTACCGACAATGGTAGCGTGGTTACGTTGGAGCCATCAGACAACAAGCAGTTTGCGGGTAACGACTTAACGCTGGAAACATCGGTGAATTACAAAATTGCAGAGCAACTCAATTCTGATAATACGATTGATTACAGTGGCGATGTGTACGGTAATGTTAATGGGAAATTGGCCATGATCGACCAAAATGGCGAGTCGGCTTTTGTGTATACGCCTGATGCCGATTACACAAAAACCTTTGTTTTCGACAATTACGCTTTTACAGCGGCAACCACCGGAAGCCAGTTGGGCGACGATGATTTGGCCCTTTCTGCATTCGCCAATCAGGATGTTAACGGAGAAGCTTTCCGCACGCTTACCCGCACACTGGAAAAGGGAAAAACCTACACTGTGTTTGGGCAGCTGGGCGATGCAGCTAATATTTACAATCCCGATTTCTTCGAGCGCACAGCCGACAGCCGTGTAACTTTCCTTGGAGAAACCGGTGAATACACCATTTACTACAACCCGGTTCGTAAAAATATTTTTGTAGGCGTTGATAATCCTTCTTATCCCCAGTACCTTCTGGCTTGTGGTTATGGTTTGGGCTATCCTACCAACGTAAGCACCGAGGAAATCGGGGCAGTTTACGCCGGACATACCCGCGTTCATACCAGCTGGGGTTTCGGAAACGTGCTGAATTATGTGTTGTTGCGTCAAATCGGCGATGGCATTTACCAGGGAACATTCTTCACTCCGGGTGATCACGATCATTACGCCGGATTCAAACCTTTTGAAAATACCGGTTGGGCAAATGAGAAAAAAGCAGGTCAGTTTACGTTTACCGGCGAACAGATCATTTCAGGCGATAACGATTGGACCATTCCGAATGGTGAGAACGATCCGCTTGTTGAATCAGCCAACTATCGTTTTACAATCAACTTAAACGATAACACGGTAAACATTGAAAAAGTAACGCTTTAATACAATGAGGAAATTATTCGATATAAAATTTATTTTGCTGATAGCGCTGCTTTGCTGTGGTTTTGTGGCCTGTAGCGATGATAATAATGGTGAAGTTGAAGAGCCTGAGCAGACGGAACCGGAAACAGGAGATGTTACACTTTACATCACTACCAATACCCGGTCGTTGGATTTTGCAACAAAAGCGGTTGACTTTAGCGATAAAAGCAATATGTCGCCAACAACCATTAATCTGGAGCCTGAAACACGGTACCAGACAATGGATGGTTTTGGAGCGGCAATTACCGGTTCAACCTGTTATAATCTGTTACAGATGACAGAAGATAACCGTGAGAAGTTTTTGAAAGAAACTTTCTCGCCAACAGAGGGAATGGGCTACAGTTACGTTCGTATTGCCATCGGTTGTTCCGACTTTTCACTAAGCGAATATACCTGTTGCGATACCAAGGGAATTGAAAACTTCGGCCTTACCTCGGAAGAAACCGATTACGTGATTCCGATTTTACAGGAAATTCAGGCAATTAATCCTGATCTTAAAATTTTGGGATCGCCATGGACTTCCCCACGTTGGATGAAAGTGAATAATCTTACTGATTTACAGCCATTCAATTCGTGGACTAGCGGTCAGTTAAATCCGGCGTATTATGCCGATTATGCTACGTATTTTGTAAAGTGGATTCAGGTTTTAAGGGAATACGGAATCGATATTTATTCGGTTACCCCACAAAACGAACCGCTTAACAGAGGTAATTCAGCGTCGTTGTATATGGGCTGGGAAGAACAACTTGAATTTGTGAAAAACAACCTGGTGCCTGCTTTTAAAGCAGCATCGTTGAACACAAAAATTTATTTGTTCGACCACAATTACAGTTACGATAACATGAGCGAGCAGAATGATTACCCGGTGAAAATTTACAATGCAGGGATTGATGAAGATATCGTGGTCGGTGCAGCCTATCACAATTATGGAGGAAACAAGGAAGAGCTTTTGGATATACACGAAAAAGCTCCTGAAAGAGAGTTGATTTTTACCGAAACATCTATCGGTACCTGGAATGATGGCCGAAACCTGCAAAATCGTTTAATTGAAGATATGCGCGAAGTGGCACTGGGAACTGTAAATAACTGGTGTAAAGGAGTAATTGTATGGAACCTGATGCTGGATAGCGACAGAGGCCCCAATCGCGATGGCGGATGCCAGACTTGTTATGGCGCGGTGGATATCGACAGGGCAAATTATTCATCAATTACGCGTAATTCGCACTATTACATTATCGGCCACTTGTCGTCGGTTGTTAAGCCAGGTGCAGTGCGTATCGGTACGTCGGGCTTTTCTGATGCCGGATTTTACTACTCGGCATTCGAAAACACCGACGGAACTTATGCTGTGGTATTATTGAACAGCAATTCGGCTTCAAAAATGATAACACTTGACGATGGCACAAATCACTTCAGTTACGAAGTGCCTGCTAAATCGGTTATTTCATACCAATGGAAAAAATAAAAATAACGCAATGAAGAACTTAAAATATTTGATATTAGGCATTTTGGGTTTGGCTGTTTTGTCGTGTTCCGATGATATCAGCGAAATCGAACCGGCGGGAAATCCCGTTATGGAAATAGAGAACCAGTTTTCAAATGTACATTTCGGAGATGTGCTTCCGTTTACTGTTTCGGTTAGCGACGAAATTTCGCTATCGACACTAACTGCCATTCTTTATTTTGGCGAAGAAGAGGTGGAAAGAACGACAATTCGCACAAAAGAAAATGGTGAATATTCAGGAGCAATTGAAATTCCTTTTGAAAAAGATATTCCTGATGGAACAGCGACTCTGGAGTTTGTATTACTGAATACCACAATGAATAGCAGTATGGAAACTTTTGATGTTCCAATAACTCGTGCGCAATATCCTTACCTGATTTTGGTAAGCGAAAACGCATCGTACCCCATGTTGCCAACCGGCGAAGAAAATGAGTATGCAGCTACTGAAGCATTCCCGTCAACGGATTTGTCGGCCTACATTAAAACACCAGTGGTTGATGACAAAGGAACAGAAATCGTATTTGGCTGGGAAGCCGGAGAAATAACAAATGGCGTTTCAAAAGATATTCCTTTTGTAAGCCCGGTTGGAGGAACGTATTCGGTAACATTTAATACCAAAACATACGAGGCCGGCCCATTCTTCGAAATTCTGCTTAACGGTGAGAAGATGAATATGCTTGATAAAGAAAATTATCAGCTTGATGTTGAGCTGACGCAAGGTCAGGACGTAAGTATTCAGGGTTTGGGAAATATTGCCGACTGGTGGATTGATGCCGATTATCTGACCACGCAGGAAGACGGCTTGTATACTTTTGTTCCGATTACAGGAAAATACCGGGTAACAGCTAATCTGGCACTAAACTATTTCAGAATTGAGGCCCTGGATGGCAACTCACCAGCTGTTTTAAAAGCTGACGGAACAGGTGCTGTTTGGGTGATTGGCGAGAATGTTGGTAAACCATCGTTAGCTGATAAAACTGTGGGCTGGAGTCCTGACAATGCATTGTGTATGGCTCCAATCGGCAACAAAAAATATCAGTTGACCGTAGTTGGAGGTACAAATATCAGCACCGACGGAATCAACTTTAAATTCTTCCACCAAAAAGGTTGGGGAGGAGAATTTGGTGGAGATGCCATTTCAACAACAAGCGATATTGTATTTATTGGCGACGGTACAAATGGCCGCGATAGTGGTAACCTCGGATTAGTTGATGGAGTTACACTGGAAGACGGTGCAACTTATGTATTTACGGTTGATCTTTCGGCAGGAAACGATCAGGCAGTTTTAACAGTTACAAAAAAATAAGAGAGAAAAGGTAGATATATACAAAGGTTGTGGGCTTCCCGGAATGGGAAGTTCCGCAGCCTTTTTTTGTTAGCCGTTCCGGCATTTTACACCATAATGTTGAACGAAGAAAAAGAAGATGAGCATGAAGAATATTTTGAAAACAGTGGTTGGAGTTTTTGCTGTATCGGTTTTATTTATTGCCGGATGCACAAGCAGGGAAGTAAATAAGGATGTGGATCAATCGCCGGTAGTTGTAAATCCCGAAAAAGTAAGTGTGTACGTAACGGCAAAAGATACCAATCTGAGGTTAGAAACAATTGGCGAATTTAGCTTGGAAACTACCGACCAGCCTCTGGAAACACAGCCTTTTGTCCTGATTGATCCGGCAAAACAGTTTCAAACCATCGAAGGAATTGGAGCGGCTTTAACGGATGCTGCGGCCGAAACATTTTATAAAATGCCAAGAAACGTTCGGAAAGAAATACTTACTGCGTTTTACGACCCGGAGATAGGAATAGGCTATAACTTTTCGCGTACAAATATTGCCAGCTGCGATTTTTCGAGCGCTTCATACAACTATGTAGAAGAGAATGATTCGCTGCTGACCACTTTTAACGTTCAGCACGACGAACAATACCGTATTCCGTTTATAAAAGAAGCTATTGAAGCGGCAGGTGGCGAATTGAAGATGTTTGTTACCCCCTGGAGCCCTCCGGCATGGATGAAAAGCAATAATAACGTTTTGCTGGGGGGAAAACTGCTGGAGCAGTTTAAACCGGCCTGGGCAAACTATTACGTGAAGTTTATCGAGGAGTACGAAAAACACAACATTCCGGTTTGGGGCCTTTCGGTACAAAACGAACCTATGGCTGTTCAAAGGTGGGAATCATGTGTGTATACTGCCGATGAGGAGCGCGATTTTATAAAGAAATACCTTGGACCCACTTTACACAGTAATGGAATGGGAGATAAAAAACTAATCGCCTGGGATCATAACCGCGATCAGGTTTATCAGCGGGCTACAACGATTTTAAGCGATCCGGAAGCTGCAAAATATGTTTGGGGCATTGGCTTTCACTGGTACGAACCCTGGACCGGTGGCGATATGCAGTTTGAAAACACAAAACTGGTAAACGATGCTTTCCCCGATAAAAAACTCATTTTTACAGAAGGCTGTGTTGAAGCTTTTGATATTAACCGGGTTAACGACTGGGCTTTGGGCGAACGTTATGGCTATTCGATGTTGAATGATTTTAACAGCGGAACTGTTGCATGGACTGACTGGAATATCATACTGGACGAAACCGGCGGACCAAACCATGTTGGCAACTTTTGTTTTGCACCGATACACGCCAATACGCAAACCGGCGAGTTAATTTATACCAATAGCTACTATTACATCGGACATTTTTCGAAGTTTGTAAAAGAAGGAGCAAGGAGAATTGCAGCATCGTCGAGTCGCACCGATTTGCAGGCAACTGCTTTTGTAAATCCTGATGGTTCGATTGCTGTTGTTGTACTGAACAGGTCTGACGAAAAATTCAACTACCGATTGATGATCAATGGCAAATCAACCGACCTGGAAAGTTTACCTCATTCGATAATGACGATTACGATCTAAAAATTTGCTTGTCGTCCGTTTATAAGTTGACAAAACAAAAGCGTTTAAATTTTTGATTTAGGCGCTTTTGCTGTTTTAAAAGGACTCACGAATTCTAAACCCAGAGATACAGCAAACTTGTGAATTTTACCGGTACGTAGAAACAAAAAACACCCGCTATGCATTGATAACGAGTGTTTTTATGAATTTTTACTATTCTAAATAGTGGGCCCACCTGGGCTTGAACCAGGGACCACCTGATTATGAGTCAGGTGCTCTAACCAACTGAGCTATAGGCCCTAAATATTTTAGTATTCAATATTTCAACTTATGTTCCGTGCTGGTGCTCTAACCAATGCCGAAAAACTCAAAATTTCATTTTGCTGATTTTTCGTGCATCCTCGATAAACGATGAAATTTAAAATTTCTGGTTTATCGGGACTGAGCTATAGGCCCGGAGTGAAAATGTAATGTTATATACGATTTTCGGGGTGCAAGTTTACTAATTTGCACGAATATACGCAAGCATTTCCTAAAAATTAGATAAACAAAAAGGTGCCCGCTATTCGCAGACACCTTTCGCATATCTTCTAAAACTGAATTTATGCCGGCATATCAGGTAAACTCCAAGGCTTACGGTAAGTATGCTTGATCAATTCAGCTGCAAAGTCTTTTGCAGGAACAGGATCAGTCCACGTTTTGTGGAACGTTGGGTGACCATCGTGAATTTCAAAACCGTCTTTAATAACAACTTT
The DNA here is from genome assembly GCF_963674925.1 of uncultured Draconibacterium sp. Lineage (NCBI taxonomy): Bacteria > Pseudomonadati > Bacteroidota > Bacteroidia > Marinilabiliales > Prolixibacteraceae > Draconibacterium > uncultured Draconibacterium sp. Next base: position 640,658 of record NZ_OY771647.1, on the reverse strand, counting down.
GATTTCTTCACTGTCGGTAAGGTTGGTGAATTGCATGTTTTCGCCATCCCAATCCAGTTCTTTATTCAGCGACTGTAAACGAACGCCAAGAACGCCCATTACAACCATTTCGTTGAATGGTCCAGCTTCTTTAAAGTCTGATGCAGTTGGAACACGGTTTTCAGCACTTTCTTTACAAGCACGTACCCAATCCATTTCGTGGCTGGTTTCTACACGGCGACGGAATTTCGGAGAATCAGGTGTGCGACCCGATAATAACCATGGGTTTACACCGTAACATCCGCAAATCAGTTTGTCTTTTGTTCCGTGGAAAATTACACCACCACCCTGGTCGTTCGGATTTTTACCATCTGGCCATCCTTCAGGAAGCATTGGCTTAATTCCACCATCGTACCAGTGTACATCAACCTGAGGAAGTGTATTTTTCTTCAAGCCTTTCCATGGTTTGTCTGCACTTGCCTTACGTTCTGGGTAAGTCAGTTTTACCGACTGGGCAGTAGGAGCACAGTCTTGTAACAGCAATGTTGAGTTTCCTTGAGTGTGAATAGGATAACCTAAATCAAGCCCAATAAATACCGGGTGAAGAATATGGCAAGCCATATCGCCAAGAGCACCAGTACCATAATCCCACCAGCCACGCCAGTTCCATGGGTGGTAAACCTGGTTGTAAGGACGCATTTTTGCAGGACCGGTAAACAGATCCCAATCCAATGTCTCAGGAACCCAGTCGCCTCTTTCAGGAGTGTTTAAACCCTGAGGCCAGATAGGACGGTCGGTAAATGCTTCCACTTTTGTTACTTCACCAATTTCGCCGTTAGCGATCCATTCGGTGGTAAGGTTTACACCTTCGCCCGAAGAACCCTGGTTACCCATTGATGTGGCCACTTTGTACTTGTCGGCCAGTTTGGTAAGTAAGCGAGATTCGTAAACTGAGTGAGTTAAAGGCTTTTGCACATAAACGTGTTTGCCCATAGTAATTGCATGAGCTGCAACAATGGCGTGTGTGTGGTCGGCAGTTGCAACAACTACACCATCAATGCTGTCTCCCAGCTCGTCATACATTCTCCGCCAGTCTTTGTACCTTTTGGCGCCCGAGTATCTTTCGAATACAGGTGCTGAGTACTTCCAGTCAACGTCACACAAACCAACGATGTTTTCAGACTCCAGGTTTTTTAAGTTAGCAAAACCCATACCTCCAACACCAACACCTGCAATGTTTAATTTGTCACTTGGTGCTTTATGACCAAGCCCTGCTACTGCGTGGCGCGGAACAATTGTAAATCCTGCAGCCGCAGCTGCTGTTGTACCAAGAAATGCTCTTCTTGATACAGATGTCATTTTTGATTTTTCCTCCATAACAATACTAGTTTTAATCGGATAGGTATTAAATATTCTCGAAAATTATTCAAAAAACGGTTAAATATAGCGATAGTTAAGTGCTTTTCAATAAAGAATGTTGAGAAACAAGCAGAAAAATGGAATTAGAAGGACTCCCAACGAAGTGATGTTTTTAATTCCCGGCAGTGAACAATCTTCAACATCAGGGGTTTACTGTTTTTAGTATAGCTTTTGTCTATTTCGCTTAAAAAAAATCAATTTGACACGAGCGGTATTTCAATCTACATTTGCATGTAATCTTTAAAAAATAAAAAACGAAAAAATCATGAAATCAGTAGGAGATAAATTTCCAAAGTTTAAAAAGACTGCAGTATTAGCAGACAACCAGTTCGGAGAAGTAACATCAGAAGATCATAAAAAAGCAGGCAAGTGGATGGTAATCTACTTTTACCCAAAAGATTTTACTTTTGTGTGCCCAACCGAAATTGTGGAGTTTAACAACAACCACGCAAAATTTGAAGAGTTAAATGCTGAGTTATATGGTGTGTCAACCGATACTGCCGAAGTTCACCTGGCATGGAAATCGAACGACCCTCGTTTGGCCAATCTTACTTACCCGTTAATCGAGGATACTTCGAAGTCATTGTCTAAAAAATTGGGTATCTTACAACCTGGAAGCGTTGCTTACCGTGCTACATTTATTGTTGATCCTGAAGGAAAAATCCAATGGGTAAACTGTAATAACGATGCAACCGGCCGTAACGTTGCCGAAGTATTAAGAGCTTTGGAAGCTACTCAAAATCCTGGTTTAACCGGATGTAACTGGCAGCCAGGAGACAATACACTATAGAAGGTAAAACTTAAAATCTAGAAATTATGTCAGTAAGAAAAGTAAACTCAGTTTGGAACGGAACTCTTAAAGAGGGAAAAGGAAATATGAACATCACCGGTTACAGCGGGCCGTTTACTTTTGCATCTCGTTTCGAGAATGGAAAAGGAACTAACCCTGAAGAACTGGTAGGTGCAGCACACTCAGGATGTTTCTCAATGTTTTTGGCCGCTTTAATCAGTGGTGAAGGATTAACTCCTGAAAGCGTTGAAACAGAAGCAGCAGTTACTCTTGGTGAGGTAGATGGCGGACCGGCCATTACCAACATTAAATTAACCAACGTTACAAAATGCGAAGGTTTGTCGCAAGAGAAATTTGCCGAACTTTCAGCAGCTGCTAAAGCAAAATGCCCAATCTCGCGTTTGTATGCCGGTGGTACTGCCGAAATTGAATTAGACGCAAAATTGGTTTAAAAGAGAAAGTTATAATTGCATATAAAGGAGGAGTCAGAAATGACTCCTTTTTTTATTTGTGGAAGGCGGAAGACCGGAGTCCGAAGATGGAAGTTTGGTCTTCGAGCTTCTGTCTTCAAGCTTCCAACTCTTTATTCACTTATCCATCCACTTCTTAAAACCCGAAACCTTATCGCGGCTTACAATAACATCTTCGCCCAGTTCGGCAGCCAGTTTTAGTTTTAGCCGGGTGGAGGAGTAGCCAATAATTTCGTTTATGCAGTTAATGTTTACCAGGTAATTACGGCTGATGCGGAAGAATTGATCGGGGTCGACCATTTTTTGTAGCTGATCGAGCGAAAAATCAAGGTCGTACGTTTTGCCTTCCATGGTCTTAATAAAAGTACTGCGCTCCTGCACAAAAAAGCAACAGATTTTACTCACCTGGATAGACTGAAAGCGGTTGCCGATTTTAATAAAGAACCGCGATTTGTAAGTTCTCGACAACTGTTCGATCACTTTCGCCACCTTGTCTTCCAGCAGTTGGTGCTGACCATACAACTCCGTATACTTTCCCAAAGCCGAACGCAAAGCTTCCAACTCGATAGGTTTTAGCAGGTAGTCGACGCTGTTTACTTTAAAGGCGCGGATGGCGTATTCGTCAAAAGCAGTGGTAAAAATTATCGGGGCTTTAATTTCCAGTTCATCAAAAACTTCAAACGAAAGGCCGTCGTCGAGCTGAATATCCATAAAAACCAAATCGGGAGAAGGATGCTCAGCAAACCAGTTGACCGATTCTTCCACCGATTCCAACACCGCAAGCACCTCCGCTTCCGGGGAAATGGAATTCAATTGCTGCAAAAGTTTTTCAGCAGCAAGATGCTCGTCTTCTACAATTACTACCTTCATTTGTTTTGATCGTTCAGTTTTAATGGCACTTTCACTATAAATTCATCAGCAGTTTCCTGTGTTTCAATAGCACTGTTCAGGATGAGCTTACAACGTTCGTTCAGGTTTTTTAAGCCAATCTTCGATGAGGTGGCCAGTTGCATCCGTTGGCGCAGGTCGTTTCGCACTACTAGTTTGTCCATTCCTTCAAAATGAATGGTGATCAGCAGCGGCTCTTTACGCGTGGCAACGTTGTGTTTTATGGCGTTTTCAACCAGCATTTGCAACGACACCGGAATAATCTTTGCTGATCCCATGTCCTCAAAATCGATCTTGAGTTCTATTTTCTCGCCGTCGCGAATTTTTTGCAGGTAGAAAAAGTCTTTTACAAATCCCATTTCGGCGTCCAGTGGCACCAGGTCTTTCTCCTGGTTCTCGAGCACATAACGGTACACGGCCGAAAGCTTATGAATAAATTTATCCGACAACGCGGGATCGGAGTTTACCAGCGACGACAAGGTGTTTAAACTGTTAAAGAGGAAATGCGGATTCACCTGCGTTTTTAATGTCTCGTACTGAAAAATAAGTTTCTCTTCCTTTAGTTTCTGCATACGTTTTACAGTGTCGGCCCATTGCGTGTAGAAAAAGAAGAGGGCACCAATGGCAAAACCAATTCCGGCAGCCGTTAAAAACGACCGCAACTCGGCATGCATAAGGCTGGGGATAAACTCGGAAAATGGTGCTCCGCCACGCCAAAAGTGCCAGACGAAAAGTGTAAGGAACAATGCTGAGGCAATAAGCAACACCGTAAAGTAAAAGAGAACCAAACGAATGATGGTTTTCCTTATAGCTCCCGGAGAATCGGGATCGACCGACTTGAAAAAACGGTTGCCCAGGTATATAAACAACTCCAGCTGGATAAAGGTTAAAAGTAGCATGTTCCAGATACCCGGGTGCAAGATGCGTTGCATAAGCACCAGGCTAAAAACAATGCTGATAGCCACGGCGCCCGCCAGGATGGCCAGATGCCTGAGCACTTGTTTTTTCGTTTGTTTATTTAGCTTAAAGTTCACCATGGTTTTCGTTTATGAAGATAATAAAAAACTGTTTCTGAGAAACACTTTGTAAGGCAGCCGACCAATAACGACCGGCCACCTCTAATCTCAATAATCAGATCAAAGAAAGATTGTTTTCATGAATTTATTTTTGCTTGTTCAAAGATGTAGCATACACTGTTCTTCTGAAAAAAAGAATTGCTGAGTGGGGGAATTTGGGGTACGAGTGGGAAAGAGAAAGTCACTAGTCATTAGCCAATGGTTCAGGTTTTCAAATGACCAGTGACCTAGTGATCAGTGACAATTTATCCTGTTGCTAAACATAAGTCCACAACTCTACTTTAACGCAACCATTTTCTACTTTTAATCATCTAATGTTCAAAACATATTAAACCAATAATGAACAAAAACATCATTCAACGGATAAATTTGACAGAAAATACCCAATCTGTGATGCGGAAAATAAACTTACTTATCGCAGTAATTGTGGTGATTGGTTTTACTGGCTGTCATAAGGGTGATATTCCTGATTATGACTTAACTACTTATTCAATTTTCTGGAAGGAATCGAGTGCCTGGGCTAATTTTTATTACAACGCGACTATCGATCAAAGCGGGAAACTAGCTATTCAGGAAGAATATCAGTTAAGCAACCAGTACAGGGAATCTGAATTTCAAATTCCAAATGAGGACATGCAATTAATTAAAGAAAGGATAGAAGCATTGCTGTCGATTAATATGTCGGAGAAGTATGGTTTTCATGATAATGCTGCCACGGATGCACCAATAACCATAATGAAGTACGTAACCACGAATAAAAGTGATTCCACCTACTTATACTATCCAAATGAAAATGAGCTGCCGGAGGAACTTGAACTATTTATGCAAATTGTTTACGAAACGATTTCAAGAACTGATACTTTGAAAAATTAAACCACTACCAAATGAAAGCAATAGCCACAAATTACACTCGCTTGTTTTTTCTGTTGGTGTTATTCTTTGTTGCAGGGTGCGACAAAGAAGATGATCTGACTGAAGACGAAATTGAAATCAAAAAAAATCTTACCGATGGATTTTGTATTACATCAAATGGTGAGGTTGTTTTAACTCATAATGATTTTGAATATTATGATTGTTCCGCACACCTGATTTATTTAAATGATAATATGTCGTTTGTTGAGGATTTTGAAAACCTTGGAGAATTTACAGTTTTTGCAAAGGAAGAGGAAATATACATTGGTGAGACCTGGCCTTTTTATTTGTCGTCTACGCCTCGTGGTGCGATAATTAGAACACACCCTTCTTTTTATGGCGACAATATTGTACCTATTGGATTTGTAAGCTACCTCGATACCTTGGGTAATTCTGTCCCTGACCCACGCAACGATGAAAGAATTGTTGATGCGCTAAAGAAGTACAATCAGTTTCATGCCGGGTTGAGTTGTGAAATCACTTCAGTTGAGTACGTATCTTCAACAAACGTAACAGTTAAACTACTGCTAAAAAATAACGACGATTTCAATTACTATTATATCGATCCTGAAAAAACCGGGATTGGTCTTTTTCACTATTTTACAAATGGATTATACATAAGGGAATTCAGCACCTACGAGTGGTATGAGCATAAAATTGAGACAGTTTCGTCCGACCCTTATAATAGTTGGGATTTAGATTGGTTGTCGGTAATTAATGGTAATCGGAGCAAAGAAATAACTATTTCCTATAACAATTTTGAAGATGTACCACCAGGGCAATACAAAGCAACTTTCGAATTTCCCGGGCTAAGTTTTCAGGTGAGTAAGGCAGATATTCATCAAGACAATGGCCAGATTTGGCTGGGCAGCCTGAGAATGCAAAAGGATGTTACGATTGAATGAAAGAATTACACTTCCTCTTTTTCTTGTGAAAGATGTCATCTCGAACAAATGTGAGAGATCTGTACCATCAAAGCTACGATGCAACAGATTCTTCTCCGTCAGCCGACGAATCAGAATGATAGTTTCATATAAAAGCATAAAAAAATCCGATCTCAAAAAGACCGGATTTCCTATTTCTTAAAGCTAGCAGCTAGCAACTAGTGGCTAGAAGCTATTTCTTCTTATTTGCTACTTCAATATTTACTTTCTGGCCTCTGAAACGGGCATTTTTGAAAGCTTTTGTAATTTCTTTCTCGTAGTTCGAGTCGATCTCGAAGAATGAGAAACCTTTCAGCACTTCAATGCTGCCAATATCGATACTTTTTCCCGGGGTGTTCTGGTTAATCAGATCGATAATTGCACGTTTGTTAACTCCGCTCTTTTTGCCCAGGCTAAAGAAGAAACGCGACATGTTGCCGCCGTTGCCTCTTCGTGCTCTGCCACGATCTCCGCGTTCGCGGTCTCCGCCGCGCTCGCGGTTTCCACGGTCACCACGTTCGCGTCCGTCACGTCCTCCTCTGCGGCGGTCGCCACGATCGTTACGCATCGATTCTTTTTCGCGTGCCTCGTCAACGTTAATATCCTTGGCGTTTTCGTAGTATTGTAAAAAGCGGTTAAACTCTACCGATACAAAGTGTTTGATCAGCTCTTCGCGCTCCAGCCAGGCCAGTTTTTTGTAAATAACCGGCATAAATTCGCCAATTTGCTCGTTGTTCACTTCCACTTTTTCCACTCTGTCGATGAGGTTGAAAAGCTGCTTTTCGCAAATTTCTTTTCCCAGCGGAACCGGAATTTTTGTGAATTGTTTGCCCATTTTCTTTTCCACCTCGCGAAGTTTACCTTTCTCGCGCATATGAATCAGTGTAATGGAAATTCCTTTTTTACCGGCACGTCCTGTCCTTCCGCTTCGGTGAATATACACTTCAGGGTCGTCGGGCAGGTTATAGTTAATAACGTGGGTCAGTTCGTTTACATCCAGTCCGCGTGCAGCCACATCGGTAGCCACCAGCATTTGCAGGTGTTTGCTACGGAAACGCGACATAACGTGGTCGCGTTGTGCCTGCGACAAATCGCCGTGCAAAGCGTCGGCATTGTATCCGTCCTGCATTAGTTTGTCGGCCACATCTTTAGTTTCGGCACGTGTACGGCAGAAAATAATCCCGTAAATGTTCGGGTTAATATCAGCAATACGTTTTAAAGCAATGTAACGGTCTTTGGCGTGTACCAGGTAATAGTTGTGCTCTACGTTTTCAGCGGCAGTGTTTCTTTTACCCACTGTAACTTCGTGCGGATTGGCCATGTATGTATTGGCAATTCGTACGATCTCTTTTGGCATAGTTGCCGAAAACAACAGTGTTTGTTTTTCTGCCGGAGTATCTTTCAAAATGGCATCAAGGTCGTCCTTAAATCCCATCGAAAGCATTTCGTCGGCCTCGTCGAGTACCAACCACTGGATTTCGTTTACTTTTAATTTACTCCTTTTTATCAGGTCGAGTGTACGGCCCGGAGTTCCCACAACGATTTGGGCACCACTCTCAAGCTCTTTAATCTGTTTCCTGATGTCGGAGCCGCCATATAAAGTGGCAATTTTTGCTCCTTTAATATTTTTCGAGAAATTCTCAAGGTCTTTTGCTATTTGTAAAGCAAGCTCGCGTGTCGGACTAAGTATTAAAGCCTGTGGGGCTTTTACCGAACTATCGAACTGCTGAACAATGGGTAAGCCAAATGCCGCTGTTTTTCCCGTTCCTGTTTGTGCCAAGGCAACCATATCCTGATCGTTTTCCAGTAGAAACGGAATTGTTTGTTCCTGGATTGGCGTGGGATTCTCAAAACCAAGTTCCTGGATCGCCCCCAGGATTTCGGCTTTTAACCCCATTGTTTCGAATAAACTCATAATCAATTTTTTAAAGTGGCCGCAAAGGTATTCTTTTTATTTGTATTTCAGAGGTTTATAGCTTGTTGTTTCATAAATTTAACTTTGGGTGTTCGCTTTGTATTCTATCGAATTGATTTGCGATTGTTTGGCAATTACCATTTTTAACACCGAATTGGCTTTAAATTCTTTCCAAACGTGTATTTTTGTTAGTGTTCATATGTAAAACACATGTTAGATATGAAACACAGAAAGCCCATGAAAAGAATACTTCAAACTCAGATACTCCTAATGCTGTTCCTTTGTTTCTCAGGTTTCGAAATAAAGGCTCAGGATAACGACAGCATTGTTCCGATAGAAAACCCACTGCGTTTTTTACGTAAAATCGATCTTTCGGAAGTTACCCATAACGGCCTGAAATTGTGGCAAGACGATTTTTCGGGGCACTGGGTGGGCATCGATTTTGGTTTTAACATGCTGCTTAACGAAGATTACTCCGGTTACGAGTCGGAGTTTATGGATAACGATATTTTTCGCTCGAATTCGGCGTATTTCAACTTCTTACAACAAAGTATCGGCTTGCAGAGAAATAAGAATACCATCGGCCTGGTTACCGGGCTGGGGCTGCAATTGCAAAGCTATCGCCTTGACGATAATACAACAATTGTAAAAGGCAACGACGGAGTGATATCGCCCGAATATCTCTATTTTAATGATAACCAGAAATCGAAGCTGGCAGTTGAGATGATCACCATGCCTCTGCTTCTTGAATTTCAGATTCCTATCAATCATTACGATAACCGTCTGTTTTTTTCGGCTGGTGTGGTAGGTAGTTTACGGCTGAGCAGTCACACCAAAATAAAGTACAAAGAAAAAAAGAAAGAGAAACTAAAAGTGGTGGATGATTTTTCGATGCACCGTTTTAAATACTCGGTAATGGTGCGAACCGGCTATCGCTGGTTTAATGTGTTTGCCAGCTACGATTTGGTGCCGCTGTTTAAAACCGACAAAGGCCCGGAACTTACGCCATTTACTTTTGGTATCACTTTATTCCAACTATAAACGACAACAAACTAAACCTAACAGAATGAATGCTAAACCTTACGTGTTGGAACAAACCAACTGGAAACAAGTAAAAAATCAAAAATACGATGTGGCTATTTTGCCCTGGGGAGCCACCGAACCACACAACTACCATTTACCATACGGAACCGATTCGCTTGAAACGGCTAAAATTGCCGAGCAGGCAGCGGGTAAAGCCTGGGAAAAAGGCGCAAAAATAATGGTGCTTCCGGTAATTCCGCTGGGCGCACAAAACATGGGGCAGATTGATATGCCGTTTTGTTTGCACACCAAACCGTCTACACAACTGATAATTCTGAAAGACTTGTTAACTGCTTTAAGTGGGCAAGGCATAAAAAAGCTGGTGCTGATGAACGGTCATGGCGGAAATGATTTTAAGCCACTGGTGCGCGAGTTACAACCTCAGTTTCCCGATGTGTTTATTTCGTTGGTAGAGTGGTTTCGGATGCTTGATCAGGAAGATTATTTTGAGGAATCCGGCGACCATGCCAACGAAATGGAAACAAGTATAATCATGCATTTTTTCCCGGAATTGGTACTACCGCTTAATGAGGCCGGTGATGGAGAAGCAAAATCGTTAAAACTGGAAGGATTAAAAAACAAAACTGCCTGGGCACCCCGCCAGTGGGACAAAGTTTCAGCTGATACCGGTGTTGGAAACCCCAGGAAAGCCACTGCCGAAAAAGGTAAAAAGTTTGTAGAAGATATAACCACACAAATAGCGGGTTATTTTGTGGAGCTGGCGGCTTGTGATCTTGAGGATATGTATGAGTAAAAATTCCTGAAAAACCGTTAATTGTCATTGGAAAAATCCATAAGATTTCAGTTCTTTCGGCAACAAATTAATTGGTCAAGAGAAATGAAGTTATTACTGCTAAGCAACTCAACAATGCCGGGCGAACCTTACCTGGATTACCCGAAAAATGAGATAAAAAAATTCCTGGGAGAAAAGTCGGTAACTGCGGTTTTTATTCCGTATGCAGCCGTTACTTTTTCGTTTGATACCTACTGCGAAAAGGTGGAAGAGCGTTTTGCCGAACTGGGGCATCACATTAAAGGTATTCATACATTTAAAAATCCGGTGAAAGCAATTGAAGAAGCCGAAGCCATTGTTGTTGGTGGTGGAAACACCTGGCAACTGGTTCGTATGATGCACGATCAGAAGTTAATGAATCCGATTCGCGAACGCGTATACAACGGAGCACCGTACATTGGCTGGAGTGCCGGATCGAACGTGGCCTGCCCAACACTGCGTACCACCAACGATATGCCGATCATCGATCCGCTGGGATTTGACTGTATAAATATGGTACCGTTCCAGATCAATCCGCACTACCTCGATGCCAATCCTGAAGGACACGGTGGCGAAACCCGGGAGCAGCGTATTTCTGAATTCCTTGAGATTAATCCGAAGTGTTACGTTGCCGGTTTGCGCGAAGGAACCATGTTTAAAGTGGAAGACGGAAAAATTGAACTGATTGGTGACAGAAGTTGCCGGATCTTTAAAAAAGGGCAGGAACCTTATGAGTTAAAGGCCGGCGACGATTTTAGCTTTTTGCTACCATAAATTGGAACACAATACAGAGCAACCGGATAATTTTATCCGGTTTTTTTGTTCCTGTAGTTAACATTAAATCGGGCTGTATCTCGGGTTCGATGCTTGTTAGTCCCAAAAACTATTCCTTACCTTTGCGCCAAACTTAGCACAAATGGAACTACTAGGAAACAGTTATTTTGCCCTCTTTGTTATTATTGCATTAGGCTTTATTGTTGGCCGGATCAAGGTTTTCGGACTGTCGCTCGATGTATCGGCAGTAATTTTTGTAGCCCTTGTTTTTGGTCACTACGGCGTTGTTATCCCAAAAGATTTTCAGTACCTCGGATTGGTGCTGTTTATTTTTACTATTGGGATTCAGGCTGGTCCCGGTTTCTTCGAGTCGTTTAAAAAGGAAGGGCGGCAACTGGCCGGGTTTGCATCTATGCTCATAGTACTGGCTTCGGTAATAACTGTCCTCATTATTTCCGTTTTTAAAATTGATCCCAATATCGCGGTTGGATTGTTAACCGGTTCGTTAACCAGTACGCCGGGTTTAGCTGCGGCAATTGATTATACCGGCTCGCCACTGGCTTCCATCGGTTATGGTGTGGGCTATCCGTTTGGAGTTATTGGTGTAATTCTGTTCATTCGTTTCCTCCCAAAAATATTGGGCACTTCCATTGCTAAAGCAGAAGAAGAACATCTGGCGGTTTTAAAAGATGAATTCCCGGAAGTAGTAAAACGCAATTTTGTGGTTGAAAACGAAAATGTTGTTGGCAAAACGATAGGGGAGTTACGTATCCGGTTTATGACCAAAGCTGTAGTTTCACGCGTTGTACACGATGGCGTTGCAGTAACTCCAACTCCCAAAACCTTGTTGCTGAAAGGCGATTTGATAAAAGCTGTTGGCACAGAGGAAGCACTAAAAAATGTGGAGTTGTTGATCGGACCTCAAACAGAACAGGAAATTTCAATCGACGCGAAATACGATGTACGATCGGTATTGGTTACCAATAAAGAGGTGGTGAATAAAACCGTTGGGCAGATTAATTTGCTGCATACCTATGGCGCAACAATCACCCGTATCCGCCGAGCAGGTATTAATATTGTGCCAAGCCCGGGCTCGAAACTACAGTTTGGCGATAAGCTGGTGATTGCCGGTAGCCGTGCCAACATGGATATGGTTTCAAAGATCTTTGGTAACGACCAGAAACGTTTGTCCGACACTGATATTTTGCCGGTAGCTCTCGGAATTATTCTTGGAGTATTGGTTGGGAAAATAAGTATTGCAATGGGAACTTTTTCTTTTAGCCTGGGCTTAACCGGGGGAGTGCTTATTGTGGCATTAATACTTAGCCGCATTGGTAAAACCGGCCCAATTTTATGGACTATGACGGGTGCCGCAAACCAGCTGGTTCGTCAGTTTGGTTTATTGCTGTTTTTGGCGGCTGTTGGAACAGGTGCCGGGCAAAAAATTGTGGAAACCTTTAACCAATACGGCATAGAGCTGTTCCTATACGGAGGTGCCATTACCATCCTGCCAATGATTGTGGCAGGAATTCTCGGAAAGTATTTCTTTAAAATGAATATCCTAACACTGTTGGGAGCTATCAGCGGAAGTATGACAAGTACTCCGGGGCTGGCAGCCGCCGATTCGATGACCGACTCCAACGCGCACTCCATCGCCTATGCCACAGTTTATCCGGTGGCAATGGTGTTACTGATTATTTGTGTTCAGCTAATTACGATGTTTTTCTGATTCTGCCAATTGTGTTTCTGAGCGAGTTTTAAACGAAACTCTGAAATTACAATGGTTGATGCCGATAGACAATTGAAAGGCTTAAAAATGAAATGAGTTTAAGGTTCAATTCAACTGCTCATCGGTATTATTTTTCGTACGACGCCGGATCCAAAGCAGTTGGCGACCAGTTTTTCAGAAAACGAAAGATCTTGTCTTTGTCGTAACCTTTATCTTTTTCTAAAAAGGCCGAGTTTTGCGTGTGGATACGTTTGCCCGATGCATCAAGAATAACAAAAACAGGAAACCCGAATCGTTGCGGAAATTCAAGTTCAGCCAACAGTTCTTCCTGGCGGTTGTTCTGATCGTAATTTACTTTTACCACCTCAAAGTTGTCTTTGATAAAAGAACTGAGTTCTTCATCGTCATGCACAAAATTGTGAAATTTGATACACCATGGGCACCAGTTTCCACCAATTTGCAGGAATACATGTTTGTTTGCTTTTTGAGCTGCTTCGATAGCTTCGGCGATGTCTTTTTTTGCATCGGCAGTTGGGTCGTAAATCTTTTGTTCCTGTGCGCTTAATAGCATTGGCAAAATCATTACCAGGCTCAGCGTTATTGTTTTAATATAATTCATCATCTTATTCTTTTTCCCAGATCGAATTCATTTCGTAAACATCAATTTTGTTAATTCCCAGTTCTCCGCCGTTGGTGAAAAGTACAACATCCATTGCTTTTTCGCCAGGAGTGAAGCAGTTGCTAATCACTTTTTTACCGTCGTTGGCAAAGATTTCAATGGAGGAGCGGTCGAGTAATATTTCGAGTTTAATTGTATTGTCGACAGGCGGAAGTGGTACGGTGCAACCAAGTACGGTCAGCGTTTCACTTTTTACATTATACAGAATCTCTGTTCCGGCCGATTTGCTATCATTGCGAAGCATAAACCCAAAATTGTCGGTTGTTTTCAGGTCGAATTCACCAATGATGTGCAGGCAATCGCCCGATACCTTTTTTAGTTTGTTATCGTTAAGCCCCGGAAAAACGTTTTTGTCTTCCCACGAATCGTGTTTGCCATGCAATTTTTCAATCTCTGAAATCGGTTTTCGAATGAGCTGGTAACCATAATCGAATTTGGTAACCGACAGTTCACACGGAAACGACATCTGTCCGTTAAAAGGCATATCGGGGAACTCTCCACCTCGCATCCATGCAATTTGTATAACGCGGCCATCCGACTCCGGAATATTGCTCCAGGATTGTGTGGCGTAATAGTTTTTACCCCAATCGCTTTTCATCTTTGCTGTTTCAGGGGTAAACGATTTGCCATCGAAACTGCCAATAATATAGCTGCCGTCGCCATCAAACAGTACCCATTTTATTTCATCGGGGCGGTTAGTAACCTGGAATTTCACCAGGTCGGGACATTCGAAAAAACCTGGTATGTGGCTTTGCCATTCCCAGTTAACCAGGTTGGTGGATGTATAGAACGAAACACCTTTAGTGTTTTCGTCGTCGTCCGACTTGCGGTAAAGGGCCATTACCCATTTTCCACTTTCTTCGTGCCAGAATACTTTTGGGTCGCGGGCATCGTCATTTTCATCTAACGGAATTATTGGATTGCCTTCATATTTTTCCCAGGTTCTTCCTTTGTCGGTGCTGTAGGCAATACGCTGTCCGCATTGTTGGCTGGTATAAAAAGCAACCAGTGTTTTGTTGTTTCCGCTTTGTTTGCCAAGCAGGTTGTTTTCATCAACAATTGCCGAGCCTGAATAGGCGGTACATCTTTCTTTGTCGGTCGAACCTTCATCGGGGTAAAGGGCAATCGGAAGTTGTTGCCAATGCAATAAATCGGTACTTATTGTGTGGCCCCAATGCATGTAGCCCCATTCGTTCCCGTTTGGGTTATATTGGTAAAACATGTGGTATTCATTATCGTAAAAAACCAGCCCGTTCGGATCGTTATGCCAGTTCTTATCCGGCGTAAAATGGAATTGTGGCCGGTAAAGTTCGTCGTAAAGTTTTTGCTCTTTTTTTTGCGCCGGAAGACTAATCAGCAGAGCAATAGAGAGTAAGGATGTTGATAAAAAGTTCATAAAAAATCGGGTCTTAAATTTTGTTGTCGAGCTAAACTTATGAAAAAAAATTTGGTTTAATTAAATTAATTCCTACATTTACATCCACAAACCCATAAATATAGAACCGTTCTTTGACTGGCGCTTTTGATTTTCAACACAACATCAATCATCAGATTAAAAATCAAAAGTTGAATTTTTTGCGTTAAGAAACCTTTGTTACAGGGTGGATATTTTGTGGAAGTAAATTACAAACCCACCGCTTTGCATAATTTTAGTATGTGTAAAACGGATTTTTGCTTACTCAATATTTTATCGCTCGTGCAAGCGTTTTGTAAAAGATTTTCCGGATTCAAACGAATGTTTCATTATTTATAATTGAGAAGTTAGAACCTAATTTGAGTTGTAATGAAACAAAACCATTTAATTATTGAGGACGCTGTTATAAACAGAAAAAAATTTATTTACTGATCGCAGTTAAGCGAAACTTATTGGTGTGGAATTGAGGTTTCAACAAACCCAATGATTTACATTACAAACCCGGTAAATCATATCAGGAACCAAAAATTCAGGCAGAACAATAAGGAGCGGGAAAGGATTTCGATCGTAAATTGCTGAGTACAAAAGTATGAGAACTTTGTGGGCAAACCATAGACAAACGGTCTAAGAAAAGTAAACCCATCTTCTCAGCAAAACATCCCGATTTCGGATCCCGATCTAAGGATTTAATAAAATCATCAGCTTTTCACCGGTAAGATTTTGGTCAATCTGTGGTCAATCAATCAGCAACAATAATTAGGGTACTCTATTAAAAGTCAGGTTCTTTGTAGTGAATATTTGACAGAACAATATAGAAGTCGTTTTCCAAGAAGATTAAGTTCTTTGTTTACTGAAAAAAGTCTTAGGGAATAAGCATCGCGGGATTACAAACCCACTGTTTCAATAACAAACAAACCCAATTGAAACAGGTACACCGCAACGTAAGTTTCCTAAAAACATGCCGAAAACCTTTGCGCAAATTGAGATTTAGGCATGACAATTTTTACAAACCCTAATTTAAAATTGTAATGAGACATTTAATTATTACCGCCCTGGTATTAGTTGGCGCTTTTTGTGCCAGGGCCGAGCAATCGGATCAGGAAAGGATCACAAAGATCAATGCCCCGATCAATATTGCTTCTGAAGACAGTAAAAAAACATTTATCGCACCCCATGAAACAAACTTAAAATCCGGATCGGTATTAAATTCCGATTTCCAGGTGGAGTTTGTGAATTTTCCTGAAAATGCAAAACCTGCATTTTTATACGCTGTATCCATATACGAAAACCTTATTTCGTCGCCCGTACCGATTAAAGTGCGTGCAACATGGAAAGGCGTGGGAACCAACGTACTGGCAAGTACTGCTCCCGGTAGTATGTACCGCAACTTTAAAGGTGCACGACTGAGTAATGTATATTATCCGGTGGCACTGGCTGAAAAACTGGCCGAAAAAGAATTGAACGGATCTGAAGTTGATATCGAGTGTGCGTTTAACAGCTCAATGAACTGGTATTTTGGTACCAACGGCGATTGCCCGTCAAACGAGTACGATTTTGTAACGGTTGTGTTGCACGAATTGGTACACGGTTTAGGATTTGTTGGTTTTTTCGATGTAGAAAACAACCAGGGAATTATTGATAACAGCGCGAATGCTCCCAGTATTTACGATGTGTATGTTTATAATCAGCTAAATGAACAAATTGCCGATGAGAATCTTTTTTCTCGTCCGTCAGCAACACTTGCCGAGCAATTGCTTTCGAATAATCTGGTGTTGAAAAACCAGGGTAATTCTGAATCTGTAAAAGTATATGCTCCACAGAGTTGGAACATTGGATCAAGTATTTACCATTATCCGGAAAGTGAATTTAGCCAGGGAGACGCTAACGCATTGATGACTCCTTTCATTTATAAAGGAGAAGCTATTCATTATCCGGGTGATAAAACATTGGATGTTCTGGCTCAATTGGGATGGAAGTCGGTTAGTTTTGATGGTTATGAGATTAAAGATTTTGAAGAGCCATGTGAAAAACTTCCTGTTTTTGTTGAGGTAGGCGGAGAAATGGATATTGATCAATCATCTGTAAAAATCACTTTCTCAACCGATAACTTTGCAACATCGCAAACTGTAAGTCTTGCTTACAATACTAATACAAATCAGTTTGAAGGTGACTTACCTTTAAACAACGCAACCGGTAAAATTTATTACTACTACCAGGCAAAAACTACAGGTAATGTAGCATTCAGTTACCCTGAACGTGCACCGGAACAAAAACTAAATTTCCGCATTGGTGACGATTATTATCCACCGGTTTTGCAGCATAATCCAGAGAAAATGGTAAACGCCGGCAGCCCTGTAATGAATTTTGCAGCTGTTGCAAGCGATAATGTTGGAATAAACAGAGTTGAGGTTCAGTACCGTATTAACGGACAAGATCAGGAGCCATTCATCTTATCAAAAGAGGGTGCAGATAATTACGCCGGAAAACTTGAATTTCCTACAGAATTATTTAGCGACGATGTGGTTGAGTACAGCATTGTAGCAATCGACAATACATCGCGCGAAAACAAACGCCGTATGCCAACCAGTGGTTATTATAACGTTTCAGTATTTGAAACAGAAGAGGCTTTAATGGGCTACTTTAATAATTTTGATTCGCCAAATACCGATTTCGAAATTTCTGATTTTGAAGTAACCTTACCGGCCGGTTTCTCAAGTGGTAACCTGCACACCATAAATCCATACCCTGAATCACAGGCTGATAATCAAAAATATAACCTGCTCGCCCAGTTAAAATATCCGATTGTTCTTGAAGAAAATGGTCTAATGAGTTTTGATGAGGTAGTTTTAGTAGAACCGGGTGTAGAAGGAACTGTTTATACTGAAGATCAGTTTTGGGATTTTGTAATCGTTGAGGCAAGTAAAAACAATGGAAAAAGCTGGTTGCCTATAACCGATGGTTACGACTCGAGTGTTGATGATCTTTGGAGTTCGCAGTTCACAGGTTCGTTAAAAAGTGCGGTGTCGCAAGCTGCCGGAGCAGAGAACATGTTCCTGAAACAAACCATAAACTTAACCGACAACACCGGTTTTGAAGCAGGCGACACCGTAATTTTTCGTTTTCGTTTAGCATCAGATAAAGCCACTACCGGCTGGGGATGGGCAATCGACAACTTGTCAATTCAGCAAGTTACCACTGACGTTAACGAAGAGCTGGCTGCCAATGAAGTAAGCATTTACCCAAATCCTTTTAAAAGCAGCATCTATATCGATGGGTTCCGTTCGGAGATGGCAGATGATGTTGAAGTAACTATTACCGACTTATACGGAAAAACAGTGCATCGCGAAACACTTTACAATGCAGCGTATTCCGGCAAAATAAAAATCGATCTTCCTAATGTAGCTCCCGGAATTTACATGGCAAGTATATCAGATAACAATTTAAATACTATTACTCAAAAAATCATAAAAAATTAGAACTATGGAAACTTTATTAATGATTGCTTTTATAGCAGCATTCGCAGGCTTAGTAACATCTTTAGTGGTGTTGTACAAATTACTAACTGAGAAAAAAGCGCAAAGGTTAGAATATTAGATGATTGGTATTACGACCTTAAATTAGGTAATGCCGGAATGAAAATTCCGGCATTTTTTTTTAACTCTTGTCCAATTTATATGAACTTTTTGTTGTCCATGTTCTTTTAAATGTGAAAATTTACTGCCCTAAAAAATGTTATTAAAATAGTAAAATGAGCAAGTATTATACATTAATAAGTTTGTTGATTCTTGTAGCGCTATCCTCCAGTGCACAAATGAAGAGTTACAACCAAAGCATAAAAGTTCCACCCCCGGTTTGTTATGGTTCCGGAGAAGTTGAAAGGGTGCGAATAGCGCCACCTACCGAATTTCTTCTGAAATCGGGCGGAGCTGCAAAATCAGAAATAATTGTCGACTATAACGGTTTTACCCCCGAGGCACAGGAGGCGTTTGCCTATGCTGTTAGTATCTGGGAATCGCTTATTGAATCGGATATGCCAATACGGATGGAAGCCAACTGGAACGACAATTTGGAAACAAATGTTCTGGGCAGTTGCGGCCCCGAAACCTATTACAAAGATTTTAAGGATGCTCCTTTTAAAGGACGTTATTACCCGGTTGCCATAGCCGAAAAAATTGCCAAAAGAGAGATGAACGGGGAAAGCCGTTACGATATGATTGCCAATTTTAACAGCGACGTTGATTGGTATTATGGAACCGATATGAATTGCCCCGATACCCTTTACGATTTGGTAACGGTTGTAATGCACGAAATTGGTCATGGACTTGGGTTTACCGGTTTCTTCTTTGTTGATGACCAGAAAGAATACGGTTCTTATGGATATTACGAGTTCGGTGATGCTACTTCGTTTGACCTATTGGTAAACAGAGGAGCTGTGAATGGTCAGCAACTTGTAGATACTTCGTTTTTTGAGAATACGAGCAGAAATTTAAGAGATGCTTTGCAATCTGGAAACCTATATGCCAATAGTCCAGTTGCATCAAATTGGAACCGAGGCAATAACCCAAAACTTTATGCTCCATTATCCTTTGACAATGGTTCAAGCGTATACCATTTAAATGATGGCACTTATCCCGAAGGAAATGAAAACTCTCTGATGACTCATGCAATAGGTATGGCTGAAGCGATTCATAATCCCGGGCCATTAACCCGCGGTATTATGGATGATATTGGCTGGCGAAATATATTTATCCGTTTCACTCAGGTCAAAGATATCGAAGAACTTCAGCCTTTGCTCTTTAGCGGCTGGTTTGAAAGTGATTATGATGTAAAAGCGGGTACTCCTAAAGTAATTTATTCTCTGGATGAATTTGAAAATCATTCAGATACGCTCGAATTGGTTGATGCAAAAGGCGATGGAGCATATGCGGCCACTTTTATTCCCGCAAATGGTACAGAAAGGATCTCTTATTATATCGAGGTGTTGGATACAATGAACCGTGTGCGTACCGAGCCGGCATTAGCACCAAATGAGTTTTATACCATTCATGTTGGTCCTGATAACGAAAAGCCTGTTATTGCACATACGGAAATAGATTATTTTCTTACATTAAATAAACAGCAGGAGCTACTTGCTGATATTAGCGATAACCTTGGTATTGATACAGCTTATGCGGAGTTTTTCATAAACGGAGAAGCAAAGGAATACTTTGCTTTAAGCAGGGATTTTGATGATCGTTATGTTGGTACTTTCCCATTTGATCTGAATACCCTTAAAGATGGTGATGAGATCACTTATGCTATTTATGCAACAGATGGTTCAAGTTTTTCTAACAGTTCGCGTTTGCCGGCAGACCAGGGAGAATATTTCTCATTTAAAGTACAGGAAATTTTCGATCCGGTAAGTTATTATTCCAACGACTTTAATCAGGAAACACCTGATTTTATCATTTCTGACTTTGAAATATACACTGCCATGCGATTTAACGATGGAGCATTACATAGTGTGCATCCTTATCCGGCACCACAGATCGATAATTCAGACCTGGAATTTACTACTTTTCTGAAAAGGCCGATAATAATAAAGGAAGATGGTACAATGAATTTTGACGAGGTTGTTCTGGTTGAGCCGGGTGGACAATTATCAAGTTATGGAGACAGCGATTTTTATGATTATGTAATTGTTGAGGGCAGTAAAAATAACGGAGACAACTGGTATCCGCTTGCCGATGGTTATGATTCGTCAGATCAAATTGTGTGGCTAACAAATTATAATAATGGAATACCATCCGGAGAACAGGATTCCGGTACACGAGGAAGTGCCGAATGGTTTTTCTCGCGCACTATTACGCTAACTGACAATGACTATTTTGTGGCCGGCGATACCATATTAATTCGGTTCCGTTTGTATTCCGATCCCTACGCAGCAGGTTGGGGATGGGCAATTGATAATCTTGAGATTCAACGACCGGTGTCAGCCGATATTATCTTGTTGTCGCCCGGAGAAGTTAACGTGTACCCCAATCCGTTTACCGATAATGTTACGGTAAAAATTTCACCTGTTCAACAGGAGTCGCATATACAAGTTGATGTGTTTAATGCCGTAGGACAAAAAATATATGCGACAGAAGAACAGGGAGTGATTGGCGAGTATTCCGATGAAATTAATCTTTCCCGATACGGAAATGGTATGTTCCTGGTAAAAGTGAGTCAAAACGGGCAAACCGTGTTTACGAAAAAGTTAATTAAAAACTAAATTTCAAATATTCGCTATAAAATTCGGAGTAAAAACATGATAAAAATTTCATTTCAAAAATATATCTCTATATTTGTTGACAGAAATTAAAGAAATGACAACGAAATTTAACAATAACTATTTCTACTTTTATTTTTATTATGGTTCTGAAAACGGGGTCAGGAAGTAGGGTATTGTCTAAATTAAAAATATTTTACAGAAAGGTCTCGAAAAAATTCGGGACCTTTTTTTTTGGTAAAAAGTGAAATAAACAAAACTGAATATACAAATGAAGACAACAGTAATAGGACTTGGATTAATTGGGGGGTCGATTGCCCGTGATTTGCGAAAATCAGGCTTTGCCACCGAATTAATCGGGGTTGATGCCAGTGATGAAAATGCTGCCAAGGCCTTGGAGATTGGATTAGTTGACCGGATTGAAACGCTTGAAGACGGGGTGAGAGATACCGACCTGGTTATTATTGCCATTCCGGTAAACAAGGAGCTTGAGGTTTTGCCACGGGTGTTGGATACCATTGGCAGCGGAACAACGGTAGCCGATATGGGATCGACAAAAAAGGTGATTGTTGATTTGGTGGCCAACCACAAACGAAGAAAAAACTTTGTTCCGGGGCACCCCATGTCGGGAACGGAAGACTCGGGCCCAACAGCGGCTTTGGAAGGATTGTTTAAAGGCAAAATTGCCATTTTGTGTGACCAGGAAGACTCAGGCCCGCAGCATGTGGCTTTAATTGAAAAGATGTTTCAGGTACTGGGTATGGACATTGCCTATATGACATCAGATGAACAGGACCACAGCACCGCTTTTGTATCACATTTGCCGCACGCTGCTGCTTATGCGTTGGCCAATGCAGTTCAGGCAAAAGAGGATCGTAAAATCATTTTCGATCTGGCAAGTGGAGGTTTTCGCTCAACGGTTCGTTTGGCAAAGAGTTCGGCTACCATGTGGCACCCTATTTTTCAACAAAATCGCGAATACGTTGTTGAATCGCTGAACGTGTATATCAAACATCTCATCGAATTTCGCGATTGTATGAAAAACGAAGAGGATGATAAAATGCTCGATCTGATTAACAATGCAAATAAAATCCGTGGAATTCTTGAAGGTAAGAATCCGCATTTTCTGAAGAATGAAGAGAAATTGACAAAACTTTATACGAAATAATCATGACTTTAAAATTAGACATTAATCCGATTAAAGCGTGGATGCCAAATATCGACAATCCACTGCTGATTTCAGGGCCATGTAGCCTTGAAACGGAAGAACAAACCATGGAAACTGCCCGTTTGCTGGCAAAAGACAAACGCGTATTTGTTTTTCGTGGTGGGGTGTGGAAACCCAGAACACGCCCGGGATCATTTGAAGGCGTTGGATCGATCGGTTTAAAATGGCTGCAGCAGGTAAAAGAAGAAACCGGATTACCGGTTGGAACAGAAGTAGCCAACGCACAACACACCGAAGAGGCCTTAAAGGCCGGACTTGATGTATTGTGGATTGGAGCACGTTCTACTGCCAGCCCTTTTGTGGTGCAGGAAATTGCCGATGTGTTGAAAGGAACAGATGCAGTGGTGATGATTAAAAACCCGGTGAACCCTGACGTACAACTTTGGATGGGTGCTGTTGAGCGAATCTACCAGGCGGGGATTAAAAACATTGTGGGAATACACCGTGGTTTTACGCCATTCCGCGAAACTAAATACCGTAACTACCCCAACTGGAAAACCTTTATTGAATTAAAGCGTCTGCTTCCGAATTTACCTGTTATTTGCGATCCGAGCCATATTGCCGGAACTCGTGAATACCTTTTCGAAATTTCGCAGAAAGCGTTTGATATGGGTATGGAAGGCCTGATGATTGAATCGCACCGCGACCCTTCATGTGCATTGAGTGATGCCGGACAGCAACTTACTCCGGCCGATCTGGGGAAAATGCTTGATAAATTGGTTATTCGTTACGAGAATGCAAGCAATCCGGATTTCGACAATCAACTGGATGTGTTGCGTAACCGAATTGATGCTATCGATGCCGAATTATTGGAAACACTGGCTTCGCGTGTGCAGATTGTTAAACAAATTGGCGAGTATAAACGCGACAATAACGTTACAGCGCTTCAGATTAACCGTTGGACACAGTTAATGGAAAACCGCGTTAAGCTGGGGAAGAGTATGGAAATAAATGAAACGTTTGTAAAAATCCTTTTTCAGCTAATTCACGAAGATTCGGTGCGTATGCAAACCGAAATTATGGATCAGGAATAAAATTTTGATTGAAAAAATAATGAGCCTCGGGAGATATTTCCGGGGCTTTTTTTATGCTTTTTTGTTTTCGGCCACGGCACATGAGTTGGCTAGCTTGTAAAGCGCCTTTTTCATGGCTTTTTCAACCTGCGCAAAGTCTGGCAGTTCCTTGCCAATAAAAATGAAAAAAACGGCCATTTGCTGTGAATCTGCATCCACGCGGAGCATTTGTTTGTTCAACCGGTAAGCTTCGCGCATCAGGCGTTTAATCCGGTTTCGCTTAACAGCTCGTTTAAATATTTTTTTACTAACTGTAAATCCAGCCTGAACAGGAACGGGTTGAGGAAGTTCAGTTACCTTGTAAACAACTTTTATTGGAAACGCTAGAAATGATTCACCCTCAGCAAAAAGTTTATCGATAACCTTTTTACTGCACAAACGCTCCGTTTTTTTAAAGGAGTGAGATACCGGCGATTCTATTTTTTCTTTTGTTTCCATAAAAAAGTAAAGGCCATACGTCAAGCGACGGACGGCCTTTCAAAATTATATATTTTTCTATTTAATTCTTGTTGCTTTTTTTGATGTATTGTTCAAGAGCCATAGTCATCGAAGGAGCCTGTGCTGTCGGAGCCTGAATATCCAGTCTTAATCCGGCCTCTTCTACTGCTTTTGCTGTTGACGGACCAAAACATGCTATGCGTGTTGAGTTTTGCTCAAAATCGGGGAAGTTCTGGAACAGCGACTTAATTCCCGACGGGCTAAAAAATACAAGCACATCATATTTTATATCTGCCAAATCCGATAAATCGGCACTAACAGTACGGTATAATATTGCTTTCGTATACGTGTAGCCTCCTTTGTCTAACAGGGTTGGAATTTCCTGTTTGTGAATATCCGAAAGAGGTACAAGGAATTTTTCGTCTTTGTGCTTTTTCATCACATTCACCAAATCGGTGAATCTACCATCGGCATAAAATATTTTACGCTTACGGTACACGATATACTTTTGGAGATAGAAAGCAGTTGCTTCAGAAATACAGAAATATTTCATCGAATCAGGCACTGTAATGCGCAATTCCTGTGCAATTCTGAAAAAATGATCGATAGCAGTACGGCTGGTAAAAATTACCGCAGTATGCTCAAGTATCTGCGTTCGTGTTTGGCGGAATTCCTTGGCAGGAACTCCCTCAACTTGTATGAACGGTCTGAAGTCGATTTTCAGGCCATTCTTTTCAGCCAACTCAAAATACGGTGATTTTGCGGTACTTGGCTCCGGTTGTGAAACTAAAATGCTCTTGACTTTCAAATTTTTATGCTTTTAATGAGACTTTCCCCCTTCTTATTCAAACAACAACTTTATAAATTAAAAGCAAGGGTAAAATTTCAAGGGTACAAAGGTACAAAAACAGATAAAATAAAGAAAATTGTTTTTTCAATAATATAATTGCTCCCCTTCTTAATAATATAATATTAAAAAGAAAAAGAATAATAAGCCCTAGAATAGCTATAAATACAGGGGTTTTAAGTGGTGCAAATTGAATTAAGATTACTACAGGTAAGAAAATTAAACTGAGCGAACGGTTAAAATTATCGTAGCTAAACAGATATTCCCGGGTTTCATTTTGCGTTTCAAACATCAATCCTAATGTTAAATAGATAACTTTTTTGCCAAAAAAATAGAGTAAAGTCCCCCCGAAAATTAAGGATAAATACACAGGTGTTAGTGCCGTGTTTTGGTATTTAAACAGATTTAAACACTGAAATATAAATATCGGGAAGATGATATAAAAAATGGCCTCAAGACGAAATGCAGCATGAAAAACAGGGTAGTTTTTATCGTTGAGCATGCGCGTTGAAGTAGCATAATTAAATAACGATAACAACAGCTGCTTAATATATTTGGCATACGAATACCGAATGCTGGCAAATAGGGCAATGGTAACAAAAATAATAATGGTTAACCAGTCGTGCCCCGAATAGTCGCGCTCACGGTTGGGTAAAACCAGGGAGTTTTGTTCAAGTTGACTGCTGTGGATTTCGGTTTGTTGACGCGGAGCAATGTAATCGGAACTGTCAACAACCTGAAGCTTTTGCCGCTTGGTTTTATACCTGCTGCTTTGTAATGTGGTTGTCTTTTTCACACCATTTTGGGGCACTTCCGCACTTGCGTTATGCGCAGCAACAGTATCCTGATAATATGTATAATTTGCCCCCATAGTTGTTAATGGCGCAAAGATACCAAAATATTAAGATGAGAACTTAACTGGTCAGAAGAACAAGCAGTCTTTTTTATACGCACAGGAGGAGTAATTTTTGTTATTTTGTGACGCATAAAACAAAAAATTGAAGGAATGATATACATGGCCCCGTTGCAGGGATTTACCGATTATGTGTACCGCGAATCATACGCAAAGGTATTTGGGACTGTTGATGCCTGTTTTATTCCTTATATTTCGGTGAAAAACAATGTGATACCGAATAAATATACGCGCGAAATACTCCCGGAGAATAACACACAAAGCAGGGTCGTCCCTCAAATTCTGGCAAAAGATGCCGATGAGTTTGAATTTCTGAAAAATGTTTTAGCCGGCCAAGGTTATTCAGAATATAACCTGAACCTGGGATGCCCGTATCCGATGGTTACCAACCGGGGGAAAGGTTCCGGATTATTGCCTTTCCCGGAAGAGATTTATAAGATACTTGATCATTTTTACAGCAGTGCAGAAGGAGAACTTTCTGTAAAATTGAGAGCCGGATTAAAATCAGCAGATGAGATAAAAGACGTTATAAAAGTATTGAATCAGTTTCCTTTAAAAGAAGTAATTCTCCATGCGCGGTTAGCCGGACAGTTGTATTCGGGTGAAATTGATGAGAATGCCTTTTTTTATGCAACACAAAATCTAAAGCACAAACTGGTTTATAACGGCGATATCTTTTCAAAACAGGATTTTATTGACAAACAAAACAAATTTCCAGGCATCGATACCTGGATGTTGGGACGCGGAATTTTAATGAATCCCTTGTTGCCACACGACATAAAAGGTATTGACATTTCGGAAAAAGAACGTACCGATCTCTTGTATACATTTCATCAATCCATACTGGAGCATTATCTTGAGATTATGGATAACGAAGGCAATGCGCTAAATAAAATGAAACAGTTCTGGATTTACTTCGCGCACTGTTTTCCAAACCCCAAAAAGGTGATGAAACACATTAAAAAAGTGAAAGCCCTGAATCGATACAATCCAACTGTCAGGTTAATATTTAACGAAATTGCCGTCTAGTGAGCATCTAACCAGTTATCGGCGGCGTTGCTTTCAACCGTTAACTGAACGCCAATATCCACGGCATTTTCCATTGCATTTTTCACCAACGAACGAATCGTCTCCAGTTCCGGTTTATACACATCAAAATTCAATTCATCATGTACCTGCAAAATCATCTTCGATTTCATGTTCTGCTCCTCCATTTTGTTGTGGATGTTGATCATCGCAATTTTAATGATATCGGCGGCAGAGCCTTGTATTGGAGCATTCACAGCATTTCGTTCGGCCATTCCACGAACGATAGCATTGGCTGAATTAATATCGTTTAAATAGCGGCGGCGACCTTTTATGGTTTCCACAAAACCCTGCTCGCGGGCCAGATGAATTTGTTTGTCCATAAAAGCTTTAATCTTCGGAAAATTCTCGAAATAGCCGTCAATCAAATCTTTGGCCTCAGTTCGTGGAATATTTAAACGCTGCGACAATCCAAATGCCGAAATACCGTAAATAATTCCGAAGTTGGCCGTTTTGGCTTTGCGGCGCATATCTGAATCAACTTCACTTTCCGGAATCTGGTAAATTTTTGCGGCGGTAATGGAATGAATATCTTTCCCTTCATTAAATGCACGTTGCATTTCTTCGTCGCCACTCAGCGCTGCCATAATCCGCAATTCAATTTGCGAGTAGTCAGCAGAAAAGAATGTATGCTCATCATCCGACGGAATAAAAGCTTTACGAATTTCGCGGCCCGCTGCATCGCGGATCGGAATGTTCTGCAGGTTCGGATTAACCGAGCTTAAACGTCCGGTAGCGGCAATGGCCTGGTTGTATGAAGTATGAATCTTTCCGGTTTTCGGATTAACCAATTGTGGTAAAGCCTCAACGTAAGTCGACAACAGTTTTTTCAGCCCCCGGAAATCCAATACTTTTTGAACGATCGGGTGTTTGTCAACCAAACGAATCAAAACTTCTTCAGAAGTTGAGTATTGTTTCGTTTTGGTCTTTTTGGCGTTGGTATCAATTTTTAATTTTTCAAAAAGAATGGGGCCAAGTTGTTTAGGCGACGATACATTAAATTCTTCGCCGGCCAGTTCTATAATTTCTTTTTCCAGTTCAATGATCTGCTCGCGCAAAACAACGGCGTATTTATTCAACTCGTTTGAGTTCAGTTTTACACCCGCACTTTCCATTTTTGCAAGCACCGGCACCAGCGGCATTTCAAGTGTTTCGAAAAGTTCGCGTACTCCGGCTTTATCCAGCTCCGGTTCTAAAGCATTTTTTAATTGCAAAGTCAGGTCGGCATCTTCGCATGCATAGTCGCGCAACTTATCAGTTGTTACCGAACGCATGGTCAGCTGGTTTTTTCCTTTTTTCCCAATCAGATTTTCTGTCGGTACTTTTTCATAATTCAGGTACTGCAAACACAACATGTCGAGGTTGTGTTTCATATCGGGCTGAATGAGGTAATGAGCCAGCATGGTATCATAAAGTGGCCCTTTTACTTCCAGGTTATAATTCTTCAGAATGAGAATGTCGTACTTAATGTTTTGCCCGATTTTGGTAATATTCGTATCCGCAAAAATCTCGCGGAACTCATCCATAACTTTTTGTGCTTCCTCACGATTTGTCGGGATGGTAACACAATAAGCTTCATGTTCCCTAAATGCAAACGACATACAAACGATCTCGGCAATTTGCGTATCCAATCCCGTGGTTTCGGTATCAAAACAAAACTCCTTTTGCACCGAAAGTTCGGCCCGCAGACTGGCGCGTTGCAGTTCGTTTTCAACCAGGTAATACTGGTGTGGAACTGAGTCGATATTTTCTTTTGTGGAAGGAACTTCAGTGACAACTTCCTCAGGAGCACCAAAAAGTGTTCCCTGCATGGCCGGTTTGGCCGGGGCACTGCTCAGGTTTAAGCGCGAAATCAGTGTTTTGAATTCCAGCTCGTTAAACAGTTTTACCAGTTCCTCTTTGTTGAGTTCGTCTTTACGCAGCTGCTTAAGATCAAATTCTACCGGCGCATCGGTAACAATGGTAGCCAGCACTTTTGATAGGCGCACACCTGCTCCTCGTTTTCAATGATACGTTCTTTTTGTTTGCCTTTTAATTTATCTGTGTTTTTGTACAGTTCTTCAATGCTTCCGTAATCGGCAATCAATTTTTGTGCTGTTTTTGGTCCAATGCCGGGGCATCCGGGGATATTATCCGCCGAGTCGCCCATCAAACCAAGAATGTCAATCACCTGGTCAGCAGTTTCAATGCCAAAACTCTCCTGCACTTCGGGCAGTCCCCAAACCTCAACATCGCCACCGCCTTTTCCGGGTTTATACATAAAAACCTGGTCGGAAACCAGCTGTGCATAATCTTTATCAGGCGTCATCATATAAGTGGTGAAACCTTCTTTTTCTGCTTTTTTTGCCAGTGTTCCGATAACGTCGTCGGCTTCGTAACCTGCTTTTTCAATAATCGGGATGTTAAAAGCTTCAATAATTTTACGGATGTATGGAATCGACTTACGAAGGTCTTCCGGCATTTCATCGCGGTTGGCCTTGTATTCTTTGTACATTTCGTGCCTGAAAGTTGGCGCCGACACATCGAAAACCACAGCCAGGTATTCCGGATCTTCTTTTTCCATTAACTGCACAATGGTGTTGGTAACCCCAAGCATGGCCGAGGTATTTACACCTTTTGAGTTAAACCTGGGATTGCGGATAAATGCGAAATAACTGCGGTAAATCAGTGCGAAAGCGTCTAAAAGAAAAAGTTTTTGCTGTTTGTTTTCAGCCATAATATTAATTTTCAGGGTACGAAATTATTTATTGTCTTCTGCAAACCATTCGGCATACGATGTTGCCGTTTCGTAAAGACGAATACTATACAATGAAACATCTTCGGGCAGTTCTTGTTGAAGAACGCCGGCAACATAGACACACATATTTTCCGATGTGGGCTGGAAATCATGAACAATCAGTCGTTCCGTAGCTTTCAAAAGGTGCTCCTGGTTTTTATCAGCGTAAATTTGGCTTACCACCAAACTGTGGTCGTACACATTTACGATCTTATCTTTTACCAGTTTTTTGAGCTTCCCAAAGTCAACCACCATCCCGTCTTTCGGGTGTCCTTTCTCCTCCCTTATTTCACCAAGTAAAGTCACTTCCATGTTGTAGGTATGCCCGTGAATATTGCGGCACAAGCCATCGTAATTGTGCAGTACATGGCCCATTTCAAAATGGAATTTCTTGGTAACTCTTATCTTCGCCATTCGTGTATAAATTTAAAGTCGTGAAATTACGGTTTTTATCCGACGAATTGGATGAACATTTAAAATTACGCAACTTTTTTATGCCCGAAACCATCTATATGAAAAGAAACTACATGGATATGATGAGAAAGATTTACATATTATTTGTGTTGCTGTTCGCGGTTTTTTCGTGCACCGAGAATGACGAATCGAACCACTTCGATTTTGGTGAAGAGAAACAATTCCGGGTAGACGAATTTTATTCAGACTACAGTGAATCGCTGGTTTTTGAAATTTCAGCTATTTCTGATTCGCGTTGTCCAACAGGAGTAGTTTGTATTTGGGCAGGAGAAGCTCGCGTTGAGATTGCCATTTCAAGCCCGGAAATTGATACGCTGGAGTTGAGTACGCATAACCAACAAATGGCAACATCGGGTGATTATACTTTCGAACTTATTGATGTAACTCCTTACCCTGATATTAATACGGTAACGAAATCTGAAGATTATCGGGTTAAAATGAAAATTGTCAGGTAGCCTGCAAAAACAGGTGTTCTGCCAATATCTTCAGTCCAATAGCAATTAAAATTATTCCGCCAATAATAAGCGATTGATGGCTTCTTTTTGCCGAAATATTTTTCCCGAATAACATGCCCAGCATGGCTGCAATAAAAGTTACCGAGCCAATAACCAAAACCGGAAATAAAATAGGTATTTCAAGAAAGCCAAAACTTAACCCAACAACCAGTGCATCAATACTGGTGGCTATCGAAAGACCAATTAATACACTGATTTTAAAGGGATCGAAGTTTTTGAGTGTGCCATCTTCTTTTATACCTTCCACAATCATTTTTCCGCCAATTAATGCCAGTAAACCAAAAGCGATCCAATGATCTACCGACGCGATCAGGTCTTTAAGTGCTTCGCCGATCAGCCAGCCAATAACCGGAAAACTTGCCTGAAAAAATGCCAGTGATGCAGCAACCAATGTCGCCTGTTTAAATTTGATCTCTCGTTTCATTAAACCACACGACACAGAAACTGCAAAGGAATCGAAACTTAAGCCAATACCGAGAAGTAAAAAGGTTATGAATTTTGCTGTAGTCATTGGTGCCGCAAAAATAATAAAATTAGTTTTCTGCATACTTTGAATTTAAGCATGAAAATTATTCGACTGTTTTTTTTGAAAATGTTTGTTATAAAACTAAAACCAACTCGTCCAATATAACAGATGACCACTGAAGAGTTTAAAAATACGGTAATTCCATATTCGGTAAAGCTGTACCCGATGTTGTTTCGGATTCTAAGAAATGAGGAAGAAACACGCGATGCCCTGCAGGAATTGATGCTCAGGTTATGGAACCGGAAGGATGAGCTGGTAAAGTGCACTAACCAGTCGGCCTACATCGTAACCATGGCGCGAAATTACAGTTTTGATCTGCTGAAAAAGAAAAAGCCGCAGGCGATTGATGAGAAGCATGAATACATGATTTTGAATACGGAAGCTGATGGAACAGATTCTGACACAATTGAACGATACGAAAAGGTAAAACAGGTGATTAAAGATTTGCCGGAGAAGTACAGAACGGTTATTGAGTTGCGCGACATTGATGGCTTCTCGTTTGAGGAGATCAAGGATATAACCGGTTATGAAGTGGCCAACCTGCGGGTGATTCTCTCGCGGGCCAGGCAAAAAGTAAAAGAAGAGGTTGAAAAAATTTACGATTATGACACATCAGGAAAATATGCTCGACAAATATTATAGAGGCGAAACTTCACTGGAGGAGGAAAAAGAGCTGAAAACCGCCGTTTCAGAAAGTAAAACAAAAAGTGCGGAGAAGGATATTTTTTCTTTTTACGAAAACGAAGCTAAGGTTCCGGAAGGATTGGAGGACGATCTTTTTGCCGGAATTGAAAAGCAGGTTGTTAAGAAGAAAAGCATTCGTATGCAGTTGTATTCGGCTATTTCAGCCGCTGCCGTAGTGCTGATTGTCTTAACGGTTTTTCTTGATGTGAGAAGTAAAAAGCAAACAAAACTGGAAGACCAGTTTTTTGTAATGGAGCAAGCCTTATTTCAGGTGTCGGAAAGTTTGCAGCCCGAACCGGAACCTGACGATATGCTTGTTCTTTGGGTAGATGATGATGTGGAAATTATTATAAACTGACAGCGATTTTTTAGTGGTTATTTAAATGCGAATCCCAAAACAGAAGAGAGAGTTTAAAAGGGAAAAGAATCAATTAAAAAAGAAAGTAATATGAAAAAGTTAGTAGTATTTGTGTTAATGATTGGAATTTGTTTTCCGGTATTGGCACAGCAGTCTCAAAGCCTGTTTGAGCAGTTAACAGAAAAATATGCCAGCCAGGATGGTTTTAGCGCCAGCATGTTAAGCAGCGATATGTTCGATCTGTACCTGAAAAAGAAAAACATAGATGAAAACTCGGAACTGGCAAAAGCACTTGAAAGTCTGGATAATATTTTAGTGATTAGCCAAAGTCGTTTTGGAGTAGAGTCCGGTGATTTTTTTGGCGATGAAAAGCCGGCAAAAAAGGAAAAATCGGGTGAGCCGGAATTATTCGGGGATATTATAAAACATTACCAGCAAAATGGTTATTCGCTCTTGAAAACGGAAAAGCGTATGGGCGAAGAGGTAAAGGTTTATCTTCAACGAAATAATGGAATTGTAACGGCACTTGCTTTAATAACCAACTCAAGTCGGTCAACCAGTTTGGTGGAATTAGATGGTGATATTGATTTGGCAAATGTTGCCGACCTGAATAAAGCTTTAAATCTGCGCGGCTTAGAAAATCTGTATAAAATCGATAATTCGTCGCCAGGATATTTTGCAGGGCCGGGGAACTTTCCGGCTTATGAATTTGATGAGGCCAGGTTAGCTGAAATTGAAGCCCGCGCACGCGAGATGGCTGAAAAGGCAAGCCTGTCGGAAGAGCAAATTGCCAAAATAGAAGAACAGGCACAACTGCATTTTGAGAAACAACGGGAAATGGCCGAGAAGCAGCGCGAATTGGCAGAAAAGTATGGGCGACAGCCGATCTTTCTTACTACTCCCGGCGACACATCTACGGTTTATTACATCGATGGTAAAAAGGTAAAAAGCGACAAGGTGAAGGAATTATTGAAAAATAATGAGGTTGAACAAATCGAGAAAACGAATGAAGACGGTAAAACAGTAATTAAGATAAAAACAAAAAAGGCGCTTGAATAAGCGCCTTTTTCTTGGTTGTATAATTTTTATTTCTGTACGTGTACATCCATCTGTGGGAAAGGAATATTGAGACCTTCCTTATCGAATGTTTTGTAAACTTTCTCTTGAAGATCGAAATAAATGCCCCAGTAATTGGCGGCTTCAGCCCACACACGAACCACTAAATTTACCGAGCTGTCGGCTAGCTCGCTAACTGCAATAAAAGGTTCGGCCGGATCATTTATAATTCGTTCGTCAGCTTTTATCAGTTTCATCAATACTTCTTTGGCCTTATCCACGTCATCGCCGTAAGCAATGCCAAAAGTAAAATCTACACGGCGTTTTGCTTCGGTCGAGAAATTGATCATCGATCCGGTAGATAATCCGCCGTTTGGTATGATAATCGTCTTGTTGTCAGGTGTTTTAAGTACCGTGTTAAAGATCTGGATCTCGCTCACAGTTCCTGAATGTCCCTGGGCACTAATATAGTTTCCAACTTTAAAAGGTTTGAAAATGAGGATCATTACCCCACCTGCGAAATTTGATAAAGTGCCCGAAAAAGCCATACCGATGGCCAAACCGGCAGCACCAAGTATTGCAATAAAAGAGGTCATTTGAACGCCCATCATTCCAATAACAGCGATCCAAAGCATGGCTTTTAAGCCAATCCCGACCAGGCTGTTTAGAAAGCCCCGAAGAGAGGGATCTACATTTTGTTTTTCAAAACGGCTACGAATCGCTCTTCTAAGAATTGAGATAATCCATAAACCAATAATAAGTGTAACGATTGCACCTATTAGTTTGGGGCCATAGAACATTACTAAGTCGTAAATTT
Source organism: uncultured Draconibacterium sp. (assembly GCF_963674925.1). Classification (NCBI taxonomy): domain Bacteria; kingdom Pseudomonadati; phylum Bacteroidota; class Bacteroidia; order Marinilabiliales; family Prolixibacteraceae; genus Draconibacterium; species uncultured Draconibacterium sp. Next base: position 606,794 of record NZ_OY771647.1, on the reverse strand, counting down.
GTTCTGATAAATTGTTTACTTCTTCCATTTTATTTTGGTCTTTTAAATTTGTTATAAGATACAAACTTTCATCTGAAAAGTTCAAATAAAAAAGGGATTCAAATCTGTTGAATCCCTTTTTCTTTCATTTCTGTTTCCAATGACTAATTACTCGAAAAAACCAATTCTCCACGTAAGTACAGGAGCGTATCGTTTACATTCGAGAAACTATTTAGCTCGTCATCATTTATTCGTATGTTGAAGATGCGTTCTAAATAGTGAATAAAAATTGTCCAATCAATGTTGTCGAAATTCAGATCCTCATAAAACGAGGCGGTTAAACAAATGTTATCTCTGTTAACACCTGTTTTACGCAACACCCGGTAGAGGTTTCTTCGTAGCGACTTCTCTGTAACTGTTTCTGTCTCCATTGTTATTGTTTAAAATTCGAACAAATGAATTTACGGGTCAAATATATAAATTATCAATGAGTTCGTAGTACTTTATGGCTAACAATCTGCATAATAACCATTGTTTTACATTAATACCGACATGAAAATTGGGTGAAAGTTGCAACTAATCTGCAATTTCGTGTTTGAGCTTGCTGTATATTTTAAGGTTTACATAGCCGGTGTTGTGGTGTTCGCCCTGACGCTCAGTGCCTTCGTAAACGAATCCCAGTTTGAGTGGAATTTTCTCACTCTGTAAATTTTCTTCGGCCACTTTAATCTGTATGCGGTTCATTTTTTGTTTCTGAAAAGCAAAACGAACAAGTTTCTCAACACAAGCGGTTATAATCCCTTTCCCCTGCATTTTTTCGGCCAGCCAATAACCGAGTTCGGTTTTCCGGTTCACCCAATCGGTATCTTTAAAACCAATCAGTCCGGCAAATTCCTCATTGTACCATATGGTATAAACCAGATCGCTTTTATTGCGGCTTTGAGTGATGCTTGTTATAAAAGCCTGCGTATCTTCAATTTTGCTGGTGTACTGCACAAACGGGAGCCATTTTTTCAGGTATTCGCGATCGCGGTCAATGGTCTGAAATATAATTTCGGCCATCGACGAGTTAATCAGTTCGAGCCTGATTTTGTGGTTTACCCTAATGTGTTCCATTGCTGAGTTTATTTAAATCGAACAGAAAAACCTGCTGATTGTGACTTCGGGTTCTTTCGCACGATACCAAAATACTGTCGTTGCTTAAAAAACAAATGCCTTCGGTTTGTGCGCCGTCAATACCTTCCAGTTTAATGTGCCGGCTTTTTCCCTTGAAAAACTGGTCTCCCGGAAAGTCGGAGAACAACCAGATGAACGACCTATAGTTTTCGTAACCCACCAGCGCCAGTGTTTTATTATCGGGGCTGATATCGGCTCCCGTTACCAGGCACTTTACATTAAACGTATCGGTCGGGGTCAGTTCGTATTCGCCCTTTTTGGTGGGCACTTCGTATTGCCACGTAGTTCCGTCGCGCCAGTTTTTGCTAAAAAGGTACAGTTTGTTTTTAAAGGCTACCATGGCTTCGCAATCGTACGGCGTGGTTTTATCCAAATACGAAAAGCGATCCTGTCGGGCATATTTGATCTTAAGTTCTTTGGTATCAGCTTTTTGTTCTTCTTTTTCCGAAATGTCCTTTTTGTCGATCTTGTAAATACGCAGATCGTCGCGGTTGCCCATGTTGTTCCCAAAATCGCCGATAAAAATCTTTTCATCGGTTTGTGTTATCGACTCCCAGTCCCTGTTTTTGGCATCGTTGAGCTCAATTTCGTACTTTATTTTCCCCGATTTATTAAATCCATACAATTCGTTTTTGCCTCCGCTGTCGTTAAATCCCCAAAAATGATCATTATAAATCATCAATCCCGAAATCTCGTTTAATTTATCTGCAACTTCAGGAATATATTTTTCCGCTTGCAATTGTGCAATTGGGTTGTCTACCTCCTTTTCGGGGCCTGAACATGAAAAAAACACAAACATTAAAAGGAGCCAGGAGTGTATGTTTATCATCTTTTTATCTTTACGGGAATTTTATAATGTCAAAATAAGAAAATTATATAGGAATGAAGAAACGAGCATGTAAGAATTTTACACAATGGAAAAGGATTATTAGCGAGTTACATGAGTTACCATTGAAAATTGACCATAATAAACGAATGAAATTAATTGTTTTAATATTAATTGCTTTTGTAGGCGTAGGAATTTCGTGTAGCAATGCCAAACAGAGCAACGAGCAAGGACTGGTTGTTATTTCAACAGATTTTGGTGAAATAAAATTGAAATTGCACGATGATACGCCGGAGCACAAACAGAATTTTCTAAAACTGATTGACGAAGGTTATTACGATGGAACGCTTTTTCATCGGGTAATGGAAAACTTTATGATACAGGGAGGCGATCCCGACTCGAAAGATGCAGCGCCCGGCGCCCGTTTGGGAGCTGGAAACCCGGGATATACTATTCCGGCAGAAATCCTTCCGCAGCATTTTCATAAAAAAGGAGCTTTGGCAGCAGCACGTCGTGGTGGCCCGTCGAATCCTGAAAAACGATCAAGCGGCTCGCAGTTTTATATTGTACAGGGCGAGGTTTTTACACCCGGGAAACTCGATACCATGGAAATGAAGTTGAACAGCCGCGCCAAAAATGAATTTTTGCAGGAAAAATTTGCAGAAGCAAAACCAAAGATAGACGAATACCGAAAAAATAACGACCAGGATGGTTTTAACATTTTTGTTTCCGAACTGCGTGCAGCGGCTGATAGTGCCTGGACGGAGCAGCCAAAATTTTCGTTTACCGACGAGCAGCGCGAGGCATATACCACTATTGGCGGCTATCCTTCGTTAGATGGCGAGTACACTGTTTTTGGCGAGGTTGTTGAGGGCTTGGATGTTTTGGATAAGATAGCGGCCGTTGAAACGGATAAGTACGACCGGCCGAATCCGGATATAAAAATGGAAATAAAACGCACAAAATAGTTTATGTTTAGAACCGGAATTTTAATTGTATTTGTTTGTTTATTAGGTATTTCATCTTCTGCTCAGTCGCGTGTAATTGAAATTTCGACGAATTACGGAGATATGCGTTTCCAACTGTACGACGACACGCCAAAACACCGAAATGCTTTTATCGAATTGGCCAACGAAGGTTATTACGATGGCACTTTGTTTTACCGTGTAATCGAGAATTTTCTCATTCAGGGCGGTTCAAAAAGCTCTCGTAACGCACCTCCGGGGAAACGTATTGGTTATGGCGACCCGGACAAAACCGTTGACGACGAAATTCTGAAACACTATTTTCATAAAAAAGGATCGCTGTGCGCGCCTCGCCAGCCCGATGAAGTAAACCCGTTTAAGCAGTCGGATATTTCGCAGTTTTTTATCGTAAAAGGAAGCGTGCATACCAGCGGTGCTCTGGATACGATGGAAATGGCGGTGAATATTCCTATCCGAAAGAAAATTGTGGAGAAGTATATGACGCCCGAAGTTCGGGAGCAATTAAAGCAGCTGAAAGAAGAGAAAAAGGTGAAAGAGTTTCGCGAGCTTGCCGGTGAAATAAAAAACAATATTGAAACCGATTACAATTTAAATCCCAATACGCTTGAATTTTCTGATGCGCAGCGCGAAGCTTATACCACTGTTGGCGGTTATCCCGAGCTGGATGGGAAATACACCATCTTTGGCGAATGCATTTCTGGTTTTGATGTGATTGATAAAATTGCAGCGCTAAAAACCGATAGCAATAACCGGCCGTATAACGATGTGAAAATCAAAGTGAATGTGATTAAGTAGTATTATGGTAAAACAAATTCTTTTTATAGTACTGGCTGTCGTTTTTTTGAGTTCATGTGGAAATAAGGAACAAAAACAAACGACACAGCAGGCAGAAACAAAAGCCAAACCGGACGCTGCTGAAAATGAACAACAGGATATCTGGAATCAGTTGATGCGGTCTATCGCAAAAATAGATTCGTATGACGGCGACCGGATCCTGGAATCGGGGCAGGGATTTTTTGTTGGAGAAGATCTGTTGGTTACCAAATATTCGCTGGTCAATCAGGCTACCAATGTTAAGGTGCAGCCGTTCGACGAGAATAAAAAATACACAGCACGTAGTTTTGTGGCTTTCGATCGTATAAACGATCTGATTATATTAAAAGTTGACAGCATAAGCCGCGAGCCCATTGAGTTGCACAACGACACTTTGCCCAATTTCGCCAAATCGTTTTATGTGGCACCTAAAACCGGGAAAACCCTGCAGCTTTTTACGGGGAAAATTATAAACCTTGCCAATATCAGGGGGACGAGGTTGTTCCGCATCACCAACAAGATTCGGACATCGCAGTTTGGGGCCCCAATTTTTGTGTCAACAGGAAAAGCAATTGGTGTGGCATATTCAGGAACAGTAAATTTCGAATTGCAGAGTTTTGCCATCCCGGCAGAATTTATAGCAGCGATGCTGCGAATGAAAAGCGAAACTCCCGAGCCTTTGGAAATGCTAAAAAATACATCGAACGAAAAGATTGCTGCGGAAAACCGAAAAATAAAAGGACTTGTTCTGGAAACGGATTACGGCAACATTACCATAAAACTCTTTAACGAAACCCCCGAGTACCGCGATAATTTTATCCGGCTGGCGAAAGAACATTATTTCGATAGTTTGCTGATTCACCGGGTGATTGCAGACTTTGGAATACAGAGTGGTGCCGCCGATACCCGTTATGCCGTGCCCGGAGCAAATGTGGGGTGGAAAGGCCCGGGTTACACCATTCCGGCGCATATTGTTCCCGGTTTGTATCATAAACGCGGAATGATTGGTTCGCCACGAAAACCGGATACTGAAAATGAACGTCAACGTTCCGATGGATCGCAGTTTTACATCGTTTCAGGGCGGAAATATTTCGATAAAGGTTTGGATGAGTTGGAAGAAATTAATAATTACAAGTTCTCGGCCGAGCAGCGACAGGTCTACAAAACCATAGGCGGCGCACCTCACCTCGATGGCAGTTACACCATTTTTGGGCAGGTAACTTCAGGAATGGATGTGGTGGATAAAATCGTTCAGGTAGAAACCGACCGGCGTTGGCGGCCGCTTAAAGATATCCGGATAAAACGGGTTCGCATCTTAAAATAGCTCCGTCATTTCCATACCATTTTGTAGCCAGAGAGTTTTTAATCCGGCTTTTTGCGCGGCAACGATGTTCTTTTCCAGATCGTCGATAAACAACGTTTCTTCAGGATCAACACCCGATAGTGCAATTACTTTTTTGTACGAACTGATTTCCGGTTTGCGGTCGTGAATCTCGTGCGAATAATAAACCGCTTTAAACAGCGACGGGAAATCAAAGCCATGTTGTGTCTTAAATTCAAAAAGTAATTGGTTGATATGAATTTGATTGGTATTGCTAAATAAATAAAGGTTATAGTCTTTGCTGAGTTCCTGTACCTTTTTTACACGGTGCGCCGGAATGTCAAGGATCATTGCAGACCAGGCTTCGTTAATTTGGGGGTCGGTAATTTGTTCGTTTTGAAGCAGTTTTCGTACACCGCTTCTAAAATCCGCGGGAGTTATTTTCCCAACTTCAAGGTTGTAGAAAATCGGGTCGGCATACGCGTTTTTGTGGTCGAGAATTGCTCCATCGCTGCCAAGCTTTTGAAAGGCTTTTATCGAAGCATCAAAATCAAGGTTTAACAACACGCGCCCCAAATCAAAAATGATATTTTTTATGTTCGTAAGGTCTGCCTTCATTTCTCTAAATTTATTTCACGAAAGTAAGCATTTAGGGAAAATCTTTTTTAACTTCATATTAAACTTTAGAAACTACAGGAAGTTTATCAGTAATGCAAATTCAGGGAAAACATTATCATACTATTTGGGTTGACGCCGACGACCCAACAATTATTCAGGTGATCGATCAGCGAAAATTGCCGTTTGTCTTCGAAACTTTTGCCATGCGTTCAGCCCACGATGCTTTTTTTGCCATTAGAGAAATGGTGGTTCGTGGTGCGCCGTTAATCGGGGTAGCCGCGGCTTATGGCATGTACCTGGCAGTTCTTCAACTAAAAAATGGAAATTGGGAAGAAGACTTAATACGGGTAGCTGAGTATTTAAAATCATCGCGCCCAACGGCGGTAAATCTGGCGTTTGCGGTTGATGAAATGCTGGCCTTTATTCTGGCGAATAAGGATGAATCCGAATTGATTGAAAAGGTTCTGGCAAAAGCCGGCGAATTAAAACAGCAGGAAATAGAATTTGGCGATAAAATAGGGGAGTACGGGCTGGAAATTATAGAGGAAATTTATAAAAAGAAGGGAAGTGCTGTGAATATTTTAACCCACTGTAATGCCGGCTGGTTGGCCTGTATTGATTGGGGAACGGCGACTGCTCCCATTTATAAAGCGCATTTAAAAGGAATTCCTGTGCATGTTTGGGTCGACGAAACACGCCCTCGAAACCAGGGAGCACGATTAACAGCTTACGAACTGGGCGAACAAGGAGTGCCGCACACCGTTATTCCCGACAATGCAGGTGGCCATTTAATGCAACACCAAATGGTTGATATGGTAATTGTTGGCAGCGACCGAACCACCGTTACCGGCGATGTGGCCAATAAAATAGGGACGTATTTGAAAGCGCTGGCTGCTCACGACAATAAGGTGCCTTTTTATGTGGCTTTGCCGTCGAGTACCTTCGATTGGGATATGAATGACGGAGTGAAGGAAATTCCCATCGAACAACGTGCGGGCGATGAGGTGGCGGAGATTGAAGGCTGGCATGATGAGCAGATAAAGTCGGTGCGTTTGATTCCTGAAAAAAGTTCGGTTGCCAATTATGGTTTCGATGTAACTCCGGCGCGCCTGGTAACTGGCTTAATATCGGAACGTGGTATTTGTAAAGCAGATAAAGAAAGTATTTTAAGATTATATCCCGAGAAAATAAACAGATAGAAAATGAAAAAAATTGCAATAATAGGAGGTTCCGGACTGGAAGATCCTGCCATTCTGAAAGAAGTAACTGAAGTAAATGTTGAAACGCCTTATGGTGCGCCTTCGTCGTCGTTTAAATGCGGCAAGATTGGTGGCGTAGAAGTGGCTATTTTGTCGAGGCATGGCCGCGATCATTCTATTCCGCCCTCGGCAGTGAATAACCGGGCTAATATTTGGGCTATAAAAGAGTTGGGGTGTACACACATTTTAGCTACCACCGCCTGCGGAAGTCTTCGTATGGAGATTAGACGCGGTGACATTGTAATGCTCGATCAGTTTATTGATTTTACGCGTTTCCGGAAAAACAGCTTTGTTGAAGAATTTGAAGACGGGAAGCTAAACCACCCGGCAATGTCGGATCCGTTTAACTGGAAGCTACGCCATGCTTTGATTGAAAATGCCGAAGCTTTGGATCTTGGATTTCATAAATGCGGAACGGTAATAACAATTGAAGGACCGCGCTTTTCGACGCGTGCCGAGTCGAATATGTTTCGTTTGTGGGGTGCCGATGTTATAAATATGTCGACTGCACCCGAGTGTGCCCTGGCCAATGAATTGGAAATTCCGTATGCGGCAGTGGCATTAAGTACCGACTACGATTGCTGGAATGTGGATGAGGCGCCCGTTACCTGGGAAGAGGTGCTGAAAGTATTTAACGAGAACGTTAAGCATGTAATTGCGCTTTTGCAAAATACTATAGTATCGCTACAAAAATAGTGTAGATTGAAGGGTTGAATCGCATTTTTGGCACAGCATTTGTAAATCACAATACAACTGCTTCAATGCCATGAAACGCAGTATTTATAACCGTTCAGTTAGTACTAAATAATTCAGCCAACCTTGATTGTTTGGCTATTCAGTTTCCGGCGGCACTCTTGCGAGCGCCGCTTTTTTATTTGAAGTTTTCTTGCTTAAAAATAACAAAGCCAGTACATCGAATTGCACTGGCTTTATCGTTTCTGAAATTTTATCCAATTAGTTTTCTTCCTCTTCTACCTCCACATCAACTTTCATTTCACCATCTTTTTTTGTTTTCTTGATGATGATCTTTTTACCGTCTTTTTCAATTACCTGCGTGTCTTCATCGCTTTCTTCAACGGTCCAGGATTTGCCATCCTCCAGAATCTCAACGTGGCCATCATCGCCGGCAATTACTTTAATTCTTTTGGTCATATTCGGCATTCCTTCGTGAATGATCATTGGTGCTGCGCTACTGTTGTGCATAATAATTTCTTCGTGCATCTTCATATCTTCTTCGCTTGGCTTTTCGCGCACAATCACGATCTTTTCTTTTCCGTCTTTCAACTCTTTCCTATCGTACGAAATAATACCCGGATCGCTAAGGTCGATTACATTTCCACTTTTTTGTTTGTCAATGCGAATAACTTTCGGACTGGCTGAACCCGGCGCTCCAAAAAACATGTCGTTACCATTTTTGCTGTGCCACTTCATAATATCAGAAGACTCATCATCCGAAATAACTTTCATCATTATATGTTTTGCCGAGTCGCCATCGTCGGTTTTAAATTCATAGATCATTGGCTCTGAGGCACCTTTCCCCTTCAGGATAAATACATTTCCGTTTTCGTCGCTTTCCACATTAACGTCAAAGTCCATATCAAAATCAAAATCCTCTTCCGATATCCATTTTAACTCTTTGTCGCCGCCAATTGTATCGCCATTCCACACAAAAACCTGGTCGGCAGCAATAACAGTGTCGATTTCCATTTTTTTGCCATCATCTCCAATCTTCACCATTTTAATGTGCTTCTTCTCCTTTTTAGTTTTTGGAGGATCCTGCGGCGCTTCGTTAATCGAAATGGCAGATGATAAAAATAAGGCAAGGGCTAAAATTCCTGTAAGAGATAGTACTTCTTTCATGTCGTTTTTTTATTAAAAATTATTTTGTCTTTCGTTTAAATCTTTTAATTGAAATCAATTTCTGATTCCCGAAACAAATATACATTGAAGCTTGTCAGACAGTCCGTTAAAGGCCGGTTAAAATCTGTTAAGGAAAAGTTAAAATCTATATTTGGCAAGTGGTTTTGCCTATATTTGAAGCATGAACAAAAAGCTTTTTACCGGATTGATCATTTTGATGGGCATCTCCATTTTGGGGATTATTGCCGTTCAGCTGGTGTGGATGAATAACGCCATAAAGGTAAAAAACGAAATGTTCGAACGTGGGGTTAACCAGGCGCTGCAGCAAACGGTAAGTCGTTTGGAAGACCTGCATAACCTTGGTGTGGTAAACGAAATGGTGTTTGCCGGTGATTCAGCCGATCTGCTTCAGGATTTTGATTTCGACGTTAAATTTGATACCGATTCGGATGCGGAGTTTTCATGGAATGTGTCGCCCAATCAGACACACGTGCTGCGAAAAAGTATCGATTCTACCCGTAACCCGGTAAAGATAATTCGCAAATTAGCGCCCGATAACCAGGAAGCCCGCATTGAAATTCACATCGATAATGATTCCGACAGCCGAAAGGTGCAAACATACACTTACAATTTGAGTTCATCCGGAACCGGTTCAAACCACGTTGTAATTGCGGGTGATAATCCTGAACCGGGAAGTATAGTATTTGTACAAAGCGACACGATAATAAGAAGTGCCGACTCGCTTTATACCATTAGTACCGTAAAGATCGACTCGCTGCTTACTGATCTGGATACTTTTCAAATTTTGGCTCCCAATATCTCAAAACGTGTGAAACTAAAAGCCACCAGCTTGAAAAGAATGGCAAACAAAGTGGTTACCGAAGTTGCCACCTGGGACGTACGCAAGTTGGATGAAAACCTGATTTACGATGTGCTTAAAAAGGAGCTTGACGAAAACAATATCCCGCTCGACTTTGAATACGGAATTTTTCGGGGCGATGAGTTGAGTTTCCCGAAGCCGGTAACTGACTCAATAGAAGTAGCCAACACTGTTTTTCAGGCCCAACTTTATCCCAACGATATTTTTCAGAAAGACATAAAACTTGCTGTTGTATTTCCCGGCCGCGACAGTTTTATTTATCGCTCGCTTAACTGGCTGCTGATAGCTTCCTTTTTATTCTCGCTGATCATTTTAATGACTTTTGCGCTCAGTATTTTTTACATTATACGGCAAAAGAAAATCTCCGAGATGAAATCGGACTTCATCAATAACATGACACATGAGTTTAAAACGCCAATCGCAACAATTTCGGTGGCGACTGATTCCATCACTAATCAGAAAGTGCTCGGTGATCCGGAGCGCATCAGATATTTTGCGGGCATGATTAAAAAAGAAAATACCCGCATGAACAGGCAGGTGGAGGATATTCTCACCATCGCAAGATTGGATAAAAAAGACTTTGAATTTCACTGGGAAACCATTGATGTGCACGACCTGATCAGCGATGCCGTTCAGGGAATTAAATTGCAGGTTGAAAAACGCGGTGGAAAGATTGAACTGGATTTAAAAGCCATTAATTCAATGGTGACCACTGATCGGATTCATTGTACGAATGTGGTGTATAACCTGATCGACAATGCCAATAAATATTCCGGCGATACACCCGAGATTACGGTGTCAACAATCAACCAGCAAAAAGGAGTGGTGGTTTCGGTAGCAGATAAAGGAATTGGAATGAACAAGGCGGTTCAGGCAAAAATATTTGAGCGATTTTACCGCCAAACCAGTGGTAATATTCACAACGTAAAAGGATTTGGGCTGGGATTAAGTTATGTAAAAGCTGTGTTGGAAGCGAATCGCGGAACCATTTCCGTGAGCAGCGAACCCGGCAAGGGAAGCAAATTTGATGTATTTTTACCTTTTGTGAGGGAATAACAATAAAGCTGTCATTTCGAAGAAGGTACGACTGAGAAATCTGTTACAGTTTTCTCACTGCGTTCGAAATGACAATAATAAAGAATGACAATAAAGCAACACATATTTCTGGTAGAAGACGACCTTAGTTTTGGGGCGGTATTAAAATCGTACCTCGAGTTGAACGATTATGAAGTTACCTGGGTTGACGACGGAAAATATGCGGTGGATAAATTCAACGCCGGATCGTTTCAAATCTGTATATTGGATGTGATGTTGCCCAATGTTGACGGGTTTACCATTGGCAAAGAAATACGTAAACTTGATCAGGAAATCCCAATGGTTTTTCTAACCGCAAAAACCTTAAAAGAAGATATTCTGAAAGGTTACAACGTGGGAGCCGATGATTATATCACCAAACCGTTTGACACGGAAGTATTGTTGTGTAAAATTCAGGCGATTATAAAACGGCAGTCAACGCAACCGGTCAGTGATGAATTTCTTTTTTCCATCGGTTCGTATAAATTTGATTCAAAGTTACGTTCGATCTCCCGCGAAGGTGAAAAACAAAAGTTATCGCCAAAAGAAGCCGATTTGCTGAAATTACTCTGCCAAAATAAAAACGAACTGCTCAGCCGCGAAACGGCACTTCGCAAAATTTGGGGCGAAGATGGTTATTTTACCGCACGAAGCATGGATGTTTTTATTACCAAACTGCGTAAATATTTAAAAGACGATCCGAATATCGAAATAAAGAATATTCATGGCAGTGGATTTCTGCTGGAAGTTAATTCCTGATAGAACGCTGATGACACTGAGCGAAAATGATTACCGCAGATCGGTCGATTAAAATCCACAAATAGCTGTTTTTTCAGGATTCCTCTTTTTATCTTTAGGACTCAAATTCAAAATATGAGTGAACAAAAAACTGCTGTTGTTACAGGAGCGGGAAAAGGAATTGGAGAAGCTATTGCCACAGGACTGGCGCAGCTGGGCTACCAAACCGTTCTGGTGGGGCGAAACAAACAAAATCTTGAGCAGGTAGCGAAAAAGATTGGGAATAATGCAAAAGTATTGCAGCTTGATATTACCGATAAACCAGCCGTAAAAGAAGCCGTTGCAAAAATTGTTTCGGAAAATGGAAGTATTGATATTTTGGTTAACAATGCCGGCATTCATTTTAGCGGATCTGTGGATATTGCAGAAGATGAGTTTGAAAGAATGCTTGAGACCAATCTAACTGCTCAGTATTCAATTTTAAAAGAAGTTGTTCCAGTAATGAAAGCTCAAAAATCAGGATACATTTTTAATGTAGCATCGCGAGCGGGGAAAGTTGGTTTTTCCGGTGGAGGAGCGTACAGCGCATCTAAATTTGGGATGGTTGGATTAAGCGAGTCGCTTTACCGTGAGTTGAATCCGCTGGGAATAAAAGTAACCGCTTTGTGCCCGGGCTGGGTAAATACCGAAATGGCTGTTGATGCCGGAACGCCTTTGGAGAGTGACCAAATGATTCAGCCGAACGATCTTTTTAAGACCATCGAATGGTTGCTGCAACTTTCGCCCGGAGCATGTGTAAAAGAAGTAATTTTAGAATCACCAAACAGTATAAGTTAAAAGGTATGCCCAATTTAAAAGATCAACCACAACTCGCAGAATTTCAGGAATATGTTAAGGCATTGGAACAGGAGTGGGGCTTTGCTTCGCAAACAACAATCGATAAGTGTCTGCTGCTGGGCGAGGAGGTTGGAGAGCTGTTTAAAGCTGTCAGAAAATCAGAAGGATTGCTCGTAGATTCAAATTCCGACTTCTCCGAAATTGCTGATGAGCTGGCAGACATTTTTATCTATCTGTGCGCCATTGCCAACCGACAAGGAATCGATCTGGAAGAAGCATTTCGCGGCAAGGAAGAAAAGAACAAACAGCGAAAATGGGTTCCGCTTAATCAGAACATAAAATAATCAGGGGCAGTTGTTGTGCATACAAACAGGTTGTCCGGTAGCTTCCACAACACTTCCCCACAAGTTTCCTTCAAGGTTCACTTTTTTGCGCTCCTTCGTTGCCAGCGGTATAGGTAGCACTGTGAAAGCTCCCTGCCAGTAACCGACTACAAAATCAGTTCTTCCGGCCATGGCGGCATGCACTGCATTTTGTGCCAGCTGAAAACAAAATTTGCTGTCGTTCGCATTGGCCGGCGTACTGCGCAAAATATAACTCGGATCAATGTATTTTAATGAAAATGGAATGTTCGAAGCTTTTAATTCCTCCCCGATTTTATCGCGAATGTACAAGCCAATATCTTCGTAAACTTTATTATCCACTGTGTTTTTGTTGTCTCTTCCGAAAAAGAACTGACCGGCACCTTCAGCGACTACAATAACTGCATGTTGCTTTTCCTCAAGTCTTTTTTTCAGAACAGTAAGAAAGCCCTTTTCTCCATCCAGGTCGAAATTCATTTCCGGAATCAGAACAAAATTTACATCGGGGCATGCCAATGCGGCGTTGGCTGCAATAAATCCCGAATCGCGTCCCATAAGTTTTATAACTGCAATGCCATTGTATGCTCCTTTTGCTTCGTAGTGCGCATTCTGAATTACGGTCATGGCAATTGAAAAAGCGGTTTCGAAACCAAAAGAGCGCTCAATCATATTAATGTCGTTATCAATCGTTTTCGGGATTCCGGCAATTGAAATCTTCAGATCGCGTTTTTTAATTTCTTCAGCAATGGCATGTGCTCCGCGCTGGGTACCATCGCCACCAATGGTAAAAAGTATATTGATATTCAGGCGCTCGAGTGTATCTACAATTGTTTCAACCGGTTGCACTCCTCGCGACGATCCTAACATGGTGCCACCCGCCTTGTGGATATCATCAACCACATCCGGATCGAGCTCGATATAGGGGAAATTGTACTCGGGAATAAAACCGGAGTAGCCATATTTGATACCGTAAATTTTCTTTACGCCGTATCGTTCCCAAAGGTTATTTACAATACCACGGATTACATTATTCAGGCCGGGACATAAACCACCACAAGTAACAATTGCAACGCGCGTTTTGGCTGGTTCGAAATACAAAAATTCTTTCGGCCCCGCACCTTCAAACGAGAAAGGCTCTTTCCCCTGCGCTAATTGCTCTTTTATTTTAACCAGCGAATTATCGTAAAGAATTCGCTCGTCATCTTTTACAAAATCCAACATACCGTCGCCTTCAGTATTCGATAACTTCAGGGGCGATTTTACTGAACATTTGCCCAACCGACTAACGATAAATTCGTTGTTCATATTTTCATACTTTTAAAACAGTTGCTTCTTTTAACTGCCCTCAAAATTACAGATATTGCAACAATAGTATATACCTTGGTACTATAATTTGAAGATTTCTTATTTTTAATAAAAATCTTATGCCAACATTAAAGAATAATCCTACGCTGAAAAATTTTCAGCAATACGTTTCGGAACTCGAAACAGAAAGGGGCTTTGCCTCACAAACGGTTATCGACAAATGCCTTTTGCTGGGCGAAGAAGTAGGTGAACTGTTTAAAGCCGTTCGAAAAACCGAAGGTTTGCTAATCGACTCCAACTCTAGTTTTAGCGAAATAGGCGACGAACTAACAGATATTTTCATTTATCTCTGTGCCATTGCAAACCGGAAAGGAATTGATTTGGAAGAGGCTTTTCGTAGCAAAGAGGAAAAGAACAAACAACGAACCTGGAAATCTATTTAAATGAATACAATAAGGGTTTCGTATTCTGAAATGAAGTCAGTGTTCAAACGGATTTTACTTCAGAATAATTTTACAGAAGAAAAGGCCGAAAGGTGTGCAGAAATATTCGCTACAAATAGTATTGAGGGTATTTATTCGCACGGCGTTAACCGGTTTCCACGTTTTGTGGAATACCTGAAAAAGGGATTTATAAAACCGGATGCTGAACCTGAAAAAGTTAATAGCGCAGGAGCCATTGAACAGTGGAACGGAAATCTCGGTCCCGGTCCTCTAAATGCAGAGTTTTGCACAAGGCAGGCAATGAAACTGGCTTCGGAAAATGGGATTGGATGCGTTGCGATTGCCAACACCAATCATTGGATGCGTGGCGGAACTTATGGCTGGCAGGCTGCCAGAAAGGGGTATGTTTTTATAGGCTGGACCAATACGGAGAAAAATATGCCGGCATGGGGAGCAAAAGAAAGCAGGCTTGGGAATAATCCCCTCGTTTTTGCTGTTCCTTTTGGAGATGAAGCCATTGTTCTGGATATGGCTATGACACAATTCTCGTATGGAAAAATTGAGGCATTTAAAGTAGAAGGGAAAGACCTTCCTTTTGCAGGAGGTTTTAATAAAAACGATGAGCTAACAAATAAACCGGAAGAAATTCTTGAAACGATGCGAGGCCTGCCAATTGGTTATTGGAAAGGCGCAGGATTATCCTTGTTGCTCGATATATTAGCAACCATTCTTTCCGCAGGATTATCTACCAGTGAATTAAGCAAAAGAGAAAAAGAGCACGGTGTTTCGCAGGTTTTTATAGCCATTGACTTGAAGAAACTAAAGAATTATCCCTCCATTGAAAATACGATTTCTGCGATAATTGATGATTTTAAAGCCTCATCGAAAATTACTGACGGTACACAAATTCGTTATCCGGGCGAACGGGTTATCGCTACCCGAAACGAGAATTTAAAACACGGGATTACGGTTGAGAGATCAACCTGGGAAATGATTCGACAAATGTAAGCTTACTTTTACTTAATACCCTTCAAAACACCCAACACCATTTCTCTTCTTTGGCGCGATATACTCACCGACGAACCGTCGTTCATTTTAATGAAACCACCGTCGGTTTTGATGTATGATTTCACTTCGTTGAGATTAATCAGGTGCGATTGGTGAACGCGAAGAAAGTTATAGTCGCTCAGCAGCTCATCAAATTCTTTGAGCGTTTTAGAGGCAATTATTTTATCTCCGTTTTTCAAGAAAAAGTTGGTGTAATTTCCATCTCCTTCACAACGAACGATAGAAGATATTTCGACAAATTCGATTTTATCGGAAAGCGGAATGGCAATTTTGGGATTGGTCAGTTCACTTTTCTGATTGCTGAGCATGGTTTTCATACGCAGGTTTTCGCTTTTCTCTGCCAGGCGTTGCTCCACTTTCTCAACCGCATGGGTTAGTTCCAGCAGATCTATTGGTTTAAGCAAGTAATCGAGGGCACAAAATTTAACTGCCTTAATTCCGTAATGGTCGAATGCGGTTACAAAAATCACTTCAAAATTAATCTGCGCCAAACTTTCGAGCATAGAAAAACCATTCCCTCCGGGCATTTCAATATCAAGAAAAACCAAATCGGGCTGAAGTTCGCTGATTGCTTTTCTTCCTTCAATGGCAGAACTGCACAATGCCACAATTTCCACACTGCTGCAATATTCACCTAAAATTTTTGCGAGGTTTTCGCGGTTGCTTTTTTCGTCTTCTACTATTATTGCTCGTATCTTCATTATTCAACAGGAATTATAAGGGTAACTTTTGTTCCGCTTTTACCTTCCGAAACACTACGGTTTTCGACGTCCAGTTTCATCCGGGTTTTTAATTGTTCACTCAGTAAATTAACTCTCTTTTCGGCAAACTTCATAGCCAGGCCATTTCCGTTTCCTGTTTTGGCCGGGTCGATTCCCACCCCGTCGTCGGAAATAGAACAAATCAGGTTTGTATCTGATTTCAAAATCTCTACATTGATTATTCCTTCACCTTTTGGAGTAATGCCGTGTATTACGGCATTTTCAACAAAGGGCTGCAACAGCATCCCGGGTATTTCTTCGGTTTCAGGATTCACGCTTTCGCCAACTACTACTTTAAACTGAAAATCAACACGGAGTTGTTCGAGTTCAAGGTAAAGACGAATCAGTTCCAGCTCATCGGCCAGGCTTACCAGCTTTTTGTTTGAGCTGTTTAACACCATCCGCATTAGCTTGGCAAAGCTTGATAAATACAGGTTTGCCTTTTCGGTTTGGTTGTGATTCATTAGGTTTTGAATAGAGCCCATTGCATTAAAAATAAAATGCGGATTCATTTGCGACCGTATTGCTTTCAACTCCAGCTCCGAAAGCTTTCTTTGGGCCAACTCCCGTTTCTTTATTCGTTGACTGCTTATTTTTATGATCATCCAGGCAACAAGCGCACTCCCGAATAACGCAGTTAGCGCCCCCAATATCGCCGCCTTTCTGTTTTCGTGCGATTTCGGCTGGTTTTGGGTTTCAATGTACTCCCCGATGCTTTTACGAATCAAGGGCACTATAATATTTCTGCCTACAATTTTATCGTCGGGAGAGATAATAAGAAGGCGGCCGGGGAACATGCTGAGGACATTCAGATCTTCCCAAACCAAAGAGTAAGATTCTCCCATGTTTATGTATAAAGTTTCAAAATTTTCTGAATTAGGGATATTCTGCATAACAGACCGGTCGAACTCTTTTGCAGAAATAATATAAAGCTCAACTTTGTCCTTCAAATCAAAAGATTGAACTGCATCTCCTATATTATAACCCAATCCGGTTGCCGTATTTCTGGTTATTTCATCTGCACACAGGATCAACCTAAATTTCTCATTCTTGCCATCAAAATGTTTATTCTTTATAATATTCAGCCCAAGACCAGCAATAGGTTCGCTAGGTTCGAGTCTTTTATAGCGTGCATAAACTTCTTTAATTTCGTTCAAAAAAGGTGGATAACTGCAACTTCTCAGAAATTTATCGTAATTCTCCTGAGCAGATTTTACTCCATTATGCTCTAAATCTGAAATCACTATATTTTTTAGCGTGGAATATTTCGGATATCCCCAGTAAAGCACGTCATAAACATTGTAATCTTCAATTGAATTATAGTTTCGGGTAAACCATTGATTTGTAGAAACAGACTCGTACCCTGGTCGAAAACTATTGTAAGTTACACTCCTCAAATACCAATTGTAATAATCCGGGTGAAAAATATAGTCATACAATGGATGAATATTTTGAAAAGCTACCAAGTTGCTAAGTTCAGAGTAGTTGGAGCGTATTTTATTGTCCTCGCACCAATTGACAACTCCGGATGCAACGCTGTAATAAACAGACAATAACTGCTTCTTGTAAAAGGTCGCAGTAAGTACGTGTTTAAAAGAATCCAAAGAGTTAATTAATTGAGCCGTTTCTTCATTCAGAAATTGTAAGCCGGAATCTGTCAAGTTCATATTTTCCAAACCCTCGGGATTAACCCGATAATATTTGGGTCCTTTAATCAAAAGGGAGAGATATTCCTGGTCTCCCTGGTATTTTGACACAAGGCTGTTGTTAACTGCATCAAGATTAATCCGAAGCGTATCAGTGGGCGTTGCAATAAATTTCTTTTCCATAGTCCCACTTCGGAGTGTAAGTATCTTTTGCTCAGGCAAATAAAGGTCTAGATAGTTCAGTCCCTTGTTCATGCTCTGAATATGTATTTCTTTTTCAGAATTTTCAAGAAAAGGGACTAATTTGGTCTCATATATTTCCAAATCCTTACCTGCTAAACTATCCGGTATATTAACGACCAGCTGAAAATTATGCTCAACCGGAAGGCCAGATTCTAATATGCGGTACTTTTTATAATCAGCAACATCGATATCACCATGCGAGAGAAGCGGAAGCTTGTAGCTTTGTTTTTGCCACTCATTTAGATAATCTTCTATCATGAATTGCACAAATTTTAAATCAATTGTTTCGCCATATTCAGTAGACGACATAGATCCACCTTTAATATTCACCTCTCGTGAAAACGTTGCATAGTTATACAGGGAAGAATCTATTGCTGCAGAATTTAAAAACTGAATAAAATCACTTACCAAATCAATATTTACTTCGAAAACAATATCCTGAAGAGCAGGTTTATTTTGTTCTTTAATATCGTTTTGAAAATATGAATCGTAATATCTACCATCCTTTTTAAGGTCGAGTACTCTTTCTAATCGAAAATCCAGGCGCAGGTTTTTATTCGACTTTTCGAGTACCTCACATTTCAGCACCAGTTGTTTTAGATCAATCGGAGCACAGTAATCGATTGTATCAACAGGTGCAGTATAATCTTCAAGGCGGTTGGCAAATTCAATTGTAAACCAATCCCCTTTTTTCAATTGAGCGGGTTCATCATTTTCAATGTTGTTCGAAAAAAGCATTTGAAAACAAATGCAGGTAAAAATTAGGGCTAAGCTGATTTTTTTCATACGATTAAAATTGTTTGTTTTTAGCGGTATCGTATGTAACTCACTTCTTTTAATCACTCCCTTGGGTGTAGAAATCTTACTTACTCGTTTCATCGCAATAAATTTAGTGTTTAACATGATTTTTATGCGACAAATGTGTACTGATTTAGATTGTGAAGTAGTGACGAATGATTAATTGGCAGCTATCAATTAGTATTTCGCTCATTTTTGTGTTGTAAGGGCAAAATTTTATTGAAAATCAATCGGGGGGAAACGGGTAGTCTGAATTCGGAAAAAGAACAGGCGAACTATTGTCCGCCTGTTATCATTTTGTTTATTCGTATTCCTGTACAATTACACCGGTTAAGCGTAATAAGGAGGTTTGTGCGTTGATAAAATTATAGATCGCCTCCAATCTTCCCTGCGAAGCGCGGAGGTAAATTTCCTGCACATCGCGGAAGTTGAAAGAGTTGATGGCACCTGCTTCAAACTTATCGCGCGAAATTTGCAGGTTTAGCTGGGCTGCCTGCAGGTTTTCGTCGGCAACCATCAGCAACTCTTTACGCACCTGGTAAAATTCGAACAGATTGGCCAGGCTATTATCCAGATCGTGTTGCATGTCGGTCAGCTGAATTTCGGCAATGTCGCTGTCGATTTCGGCAATTTGTAATGCCCGCTTCCGGTTTCCGCCGCTAAACAAGTTCCAGCTAAGGGTAAAGTTACCGTAAAAGTTTGCCGAGTTTGCCCAATCCATATCCATGTCGCCAACTTTGTTTCCGGCACGTGATCCGCTTACTCCACCTGTAAATCCCAATGAAGGAGAAAAAGAACTTTTTGCCGAAGCAATAGCATTTTCAAGCAGGCGCTGGTTGATGTACTGGTTTTGCAAACTCTTGTTGTTTTCAATCATTTGTCCTCGTAAACCGGCCAGCGTGTAATCTTCTGTAATGGCCTCGAACTTATCGGTGTATTCGTAGTCAACGGCTTCTTTTTCGGCCATTAAATAAGCCAGATTTCGTTTCGAGTTTTTGTAAGCTACTTCCTGTAACAGATAACTCGCGCGGTCGGCCAGGTAGGCATTTTGTGCCTGCAAAACGTCGTAAGTCACTGCTGATCCGTATTCTTTCTGTTGCTCGGTTTTCTGAAAACGATCTTGCGAAAGTGCCATTACTTCGTTATAAGTGGCCAGTATTTCTTTTTGTAGCAAAACATCGTAATAGGCCAAAATTACCGATTGAATAGTCCCTTCAACCATAACTGCCGTATTGTTTTTCGACAGGTTCTCCAATTCCTCCAAGCGGGTTTTGGTAATACTCACCGAAAATCCATCAAAAATTGTCCAGTTTACCGATGCACCGCCCGTTAATCCTATTGAGGTGGTGTTGTCGCCATCAACTACCCGTAGCGAATTATTGTCGCCCAGCGAAAGGTTGATGTAAGGATAGCGGCCGGCCGTTCCCCAGTTGTTTTCAATCTCGGCAACCCGTTGGTTTTCTTTGGCAATTACAATATCGTAGTTATTTTCCAACGCCTTGGTAATGGCGTCGGTAAGTGTAAGTGGCTGCTGGGCCTGCGCAAACAAGCCCGTAGCCATTATCAGTAATAGAGTTACTATCTTATTCATTGGTGTCCTCCTCCTCATCTTCTTCGTGATAAATGCTGTTGTCGATTTTACGTTGTGCATTTTGCCATGCAATTTCCACGTGCTCGCGTTCAAATGTTCTTCCGTACCACTGTTCGCGAACAAATTTCCGGATATCGTTCAGCACCAAAATAAGTGCCGGGAAGAACAGCAGTATAAACAGGGTTCCGAAAGCAACTCCATAAACCAGCGAAATGGCCATTGGAATAAGGAACTGCGCCTGGAAACTTTTCTCAAGAATAAGCGGATATAGTCCGAAAGCAGTTGTAAGCGTTGTTAAAATAATAGGACGAAGCCGTGATTTTCCGGCTTCAAGAATGGCCTCTTTTACTTTTAATCCTTCTTTAATAAGTAGGTTATATTTGGAAAGAAATACCACCGCATCGTTAACAATTACACCGGTAAGTGCCACAATTCCCCACAAACTTAAAATTGAAAGCGGTTTGCCGTGGATACCGTGCCCCCAAACAGCTCCCAGTATTGAAATCGGGATCATGATAATGATGATCATCGGTTGCTCGAACGAACGGAAACTGATCATGAGGATAAAGATAATTGCCAGGAAAGCCATTGGGAAAAGGAAAGCCAGATCGCTCATGTTTCGTTCACTTTCGCGTTGCTGCCCCTGGAAAATTACCGTAATTCCCGGGTAAAGCACTTCAAGCTCTGGTATTACTTCTGCTTTAATCAAATCCAGTGTTTCGGTAACCGAAGCATCCGGATCAACCATATCGGCATTTACCCTGATTTCGCGTTTCCCGTTAAAGCGGTTAATGTTTACGGGGCCACGTTTCATATCGTAATCAACCAGTTCCATAAGCGGGTATTCGCCTTGCGGTGTTTTAACTTTCATTTTTTCCAATTGACCGATGCGTTCGCGTCCTTCCGCGGGGTAACGTACCCAAATACGCAGTTCGTCGCGGCCTACCTGCAGGCGTTGTGCCTGTCCGCCGTAAAAGGCCTGACGTACCTGGCCGGCAATGTAGGTTTCGTTTAGGCCTAGCATGTAAGCTTTTGGTTTTAGTTCCAAAAGAATTTCCTGTTTACCCAAGGCATTTGTGTTAACCACATCTTTTAACTGCGGATATTGCAACAGTCGGTCCACCAGATAATCACGTGCCGCTTCCAGCTCTTCGGTATTTCTCGACATTAAGCCGATGGAAACCGGGTCGCCAAAACGGCCTCTTGCACCTATGGTAAATTTTTCGGCTTCGGGAACATTTCCGATTTTCTTGTTTAAACGACGGATAATTTCAAATGAGCTTATTCCGGTTTCTTCGGAGTTTCGTGGAGAAACATCAATATTTCCGCAGTGTGCACCACTTTCTTCGCGGCTAAAAGCAGAACCGAGATTAATTATACTGTTTTCGATAATTGGAATTGTATCATTATATTCTTCCATCATCTCCTCGTTAACCAACCACACAATACTATCAAAGCGCTCCAGATATTCCATGGTCTGGCGTTCTCCGGAACCGGGTGTAAAAGCAATGTTAATGTTAAACGAATCAAATTCCATACGCGGGAAGAAAGTTGTTTTAATCAGCTGTCCACCAACCAATCCAATTGTAATTACAATCATTGCCACCGGAATACCCAAAACAATGTAACGCCATTCCAATACCAGTTTAATAACACGGTCGTACGCATAATCGCGCAGCCAGGTAAAAAACCCTTCGGTATATTTTCGTAATCCTTTTGCCTTACGGTGAAGTGTTTTTCGGTTGAGTACCTTTTCGTTTCCAAGGTGAGCCGGAAGAACAAGGAATGCCTCTAATAAAGAAATAAGCAAACTGGCGGTAACGATAATTGCCATTTCGTACATCATTTCCATGCGGCCTGTAATAAACAGCAGCGGCGAGAAAGCAACAACGGTAGTTAATACCGATGAGGTTACAGCCGGAATAACTTCCACGGTACCGTCAACGGCAGCCCGCATGGGGCTTTTCCCCCGTTCGAAATGCTGGAAGATATTTTCCCCGATTACAATTCCATCGTCAACCAGAATACCGATAACCAGGATCATTCCAAAAAGCGACATCATATTAATGGTAACACCAATTATATTCGCAGCAATAAACATACCCAGGAACGAAGCCGGAATTCCCCAGGCAACCCATAACGAAAGGCGTGTGCTGAGCATGATTCCAAGGATAAGAACCACAAGAATTAATCCCATTCCACCATTACTGTACAGAAGATCGAGACGCGATTTTAACAATTCGAGATACGAACGCGAGTAGATTAATTTAACGCCATGCGTTTGCGAATTAAAATCGGCAACATATTTTTGTACATATTGATCAATCTCGTCAAGGTCTTCCGTAATCAGCTTCATTACGTTGATGTTGATCAGCGGATTTCCTCTCTCCAGTGCTTTGTTGGGCACATCCGAGAATTTCATTTTTACCGTGGCAATATCGTTAATGCGAAGCACGCTACCATCGGGATTGGCACGCAAAATAATGTTGCCAATTTTATTAGGATCAGCACTCCGCGAGCGCAAACGAATCAATAGCTCTTCATCTTTCGATCTTAGCTGTCCGCCCGAAACATCACGGTTGTTATTGGTAATGGCACTTTGTAAATCGTTAAAAGTTAGTCCGTAGCGCAGCAAGTCTTCCTCCTCGGCTTCGACAGAAATTTCGAGGCTTGGGAAACCCGAAATGGTAACCTGGCTCATAATTCCCGATCCAAGGAAATCTTCTTCCACCTGCTGGGCGTACGATTTTAGTGTCATTAAATCAACGTCGCCGGTAACCAGCAAACGTGCGGCCGGCGATGTAGTACGCGTTTTGGCCACAATGGGGCGTTCGGCTGCTGTTGGTAAGGCCGAAACTCCATCAACGGCGTTTTTTACTTCAATAAGTGCTTCGTCAATATCATATCCGGGCTGAATTTCAATTCGTATGCTGGCACTGTTTTCTGCCGATACCGAATTGATCTCGTAAATACCGGGAATAGCTCTCACTGCTTCCTCGATCCTGGAGGTAACCCCTTCTTCCATCTCAACCGGTGATGCACCCGGATAAGCTACACGAACGGTGATCATATGCGATTCGCGCTCGGGGAAGAAAGATTTCTTCATCGAAAGAAAACTTAAGCTACCCACTACGATAAGGAAAAGCAGGATCAGGTTGGCGTAAAACGGAAATTTTACAAATAGTTCAACTATCTTCTTCATTGATCTGTCTCCTTTTTCTATTGAGGTTTAGCCTGGTTTCCGGAGATTGGCTTTTTGTTGCTTTCTTCGCCCAGAATATTAACCGGAGTATTTTCTTTGACATTGATTAATGGTTCCGAAACCACTTTGGTTCCTGCTGGAAGACCATCAAAAATCAGCGTTGTTTCATTACGTTTTATCACGTTTATTTCGCGTTTTTTTAGTTCGCCGTCGATTACAACATACACCGTACTTGAGTTAAAAACTGCACCACGTGGAATTTCCATGGCATCAGCAATTTTTTGTCCGGGGAAAGTTACTTCGTAAACCTGTCCGGGAAGAACCTTGTCGGAATCGGCTTGATCCACCTGAACAAAAACGCTGAGCGATTGTGTTTCGGCTTCAACAAAGTTTGATTTTCGTACTACCTTGCCGGTAATTGAAGATTCGTCGAGATTGGAATGAATATACACTTTGTCACCAATTTTTATCCACTCGCTGTCTTCGTTCGGAACAGGCACTTCAATTTCCACATGATCGGTGCGAATCATTCGTGCAATTTGCCCTCCGGTGTTTACATACGATCCGGCTTCGTAATTTACTTGTGTAAATGTTCCGTCGAAAGGTGCATAAAGCGTATGGCGTTTTAATTTTTTCTCATCCTGTTTAATACTGTAATATTCGGTTAATACGCCCTGGCTGGCTAAAAACACTTTTAGTTTCTCATCTTTTATTACCGGCATTTCAGGCAGGTCGTTATCCAGATCAATGGCTCTGAAAAATGTTTCGTAAGCATTTAGCTGATCCGGAAAATCTACTTTCATATCGGGTAATAATGAGGTCATTGTCGTTAAAAACTTTGCTTTCCGGGCTTTTAAAGCAAGCTCTACTTCGTCTTTGTAGATTTCGGCAAGTAATTGTCCTTTTTTAAAGGATGTACCTTTCCGCAGTACAACAGTTCCCGGTTCAATTTTCCCTGATGCTTCGGCAACCAGTAGCACTTCGCTGCCCGATACGGCACGTCCTCCGGGGAGGGAAAGTGGCGAGGTAATTTCCGAATAGTTAATTGTTTCAACTTTAACCGATCGTTTCATCTCAACATCGGGGCGTTTAATTTGCTCCGGTTTCATTGAAACGAACAGTTCTGATAATGCCGCTGCTCCTCCTAACAAAACGATAAGGGCAACAACAATAAACGTAGTTTTTCTCCAACTCATGGCTATTTTGTTTTATTTGAATTTTTTAATCATAGGTTTACTTGGTTCGCAAAAGTCATTAATTTTTTTGTGTCTCAGAATTTATTACGTTAAAACTACACATTGGGCTATTAATATTTAACTTGCCTGCACTCCAAATAAGCAACTACAAAGACTTTCAGGTTTACGCATGGTTTAATTTGGTATATAACTTTTTATCTTAGCCGAAACACCAAAAGAA
Source organism: uncultured Draconibacterium sp. (assembly GCF_963674925.1). NCBI lineage: Bacteria > Pseudomonadati > Bacteroidota > Bacteroidia > Marinilabiliales > Prolixibacteraceae > Draconibacterium > uncultured Draconibacterium sp. Next base: position 581,592 of record NZ_OY771647.1, on the reverse strand, counting down.
TATAAGATGTTTACCAAAAGTAATTTCCGATCGTTTAAAACCTTGTTGCCCGGTGTAAAAATGCGGGCACTGGCTTTTGAAGAGCAATCGATAATGTGTGAATTTGAATTAAAAAAGGGTAGTGAATTACCGCTGCACAGCCATCCGTACGAACAAACCGGTTATCTTATTTCCGGGAAATTAAATTTTCGTATCGACAAAGATTGGGTAATTGCCGAGCCGGGCGACAGCTGGTGCATACCTGTTAATGTTGAGCACCAGGTTGAAGTGTTGGAAGATGCTAAAGTGTTGGAGACATTTACGCCAATTCGTCCCGATTATTTGCCGGATGAAAATGTGTGATGAGGAAACCTGAAATGACAGAAATAGCCATGTATCATTTTTCGGAGCAAAGCATTGGTTAATCCGGACAATGTAAAACCTAAGTGATAAATTATAGGTATTTGCTTAAAAGAAATGCTAACTTTGCAGGCTTGTTTGCTGGAAGCATAGAAAACAGATGCAAATACTTGAATTTGATACGGTTGTAATAGGAAGTGGGCTGGCAGGATTGTCGGCTGCTTATCACTCTTCAAAATACGGACGCGTTGCGATAGTTACTAAATCTCAGCTTGATGTTAGTAATTCGTATTATGCGCAGGGAGGAATTGCGGCAGCCATTGCCGATGAGGATTCGCCTGAACAACATGCACACGACACATTGGTTGCCGGGCGCGGTATTTGCGACCACGATGCGGTAGATGTTTTGGTTAACGAAGGTCGCGAACGCGTTCAGGAACTAATCGGTTTGGGTATGCAATTCGATAAAAAAAACGGCGAGTTTGTACTCGGCCTGGAAGGCGGTCATACCAAACGTCGTATTTTGCATGCCGGCGGCGATGCTACCGGAAAAGAGTTGACTTTGTTTAAACTGCGTCTTATTCAGGAGAAAAAGAATGTTGAGGCTTTCGAGTACGTGGTAGCAGTTAAATTGCTAAAACACAACGATGCTATTGTAGGAGTTCAGGCTTACGATTTTAAAACCAGCGAAAATGTCATATTCAAAACCAAAGCTGTAATTGTTGCAACGGGTGGTATGTCGCGGGTTTTTGCCCGATCTACAAATCCGCACACGGCAACAGGCGATGGAATTGCACTGGCTTACGATGCGGGTGCACAACTTGCCGATCTCGAATTTGTGCAGTTTCACCCGTCGGCTTTGTACCTGCCTGGAAAAGAAGCTTACCTGATTAGCGAGGCAGTTCGTGGAGAAGGTGCATGGTTGCTAAATGCGAAGGGCGAACGTTTTATGAAGGACATTCATCCGCTGGCCGAACTGGCACCGCGCGATGTAGTTGCCTACAGTATTTTCAGACAGATACAAAAATCGGATCAGGATCATATCTTTTTGTCGCTTAAACATTTGGATAAGGAAAAGATCAGGAAACGATTTAAAAATATCGACAGACATTTAAAAGAGTTTGGTTTCGATTTAACCGAAGATGATTTGCCTATTGCGCCGGCAGCGCACTATATGGTTGGTGGAATTCGTACCAACCTCGATGCTGAAACAAATATTTCGGGCCTCTTTGTTTGTGGCGAAGCTGCATCAACCGGAGTGATGGGCGCCAATCGTTTGGCAAGTAATTCCTTGCTCGAGTGTTTGGTTTTCGGGAAGCGTGCCAGCGAAAAAGCTGCAAAATTAGTGGCGTCGGAGCATTTGATTGAAACACCCGAGCCGGTAACGCTGGATGCAAATAACGAACAGCTGTTTCTGAAATATCAGAACGAGTTGGCGCAAATTATGTCGAAAAATCTGGGGATTGTAAGAAACAGGGAAGGCCTGGAAAATGCACTCAGCCGTTTTTCTGAAATTGTTTCAGAGTTCGACAACCATAAAAACGAATACAATTTAATTAAGATCAGGAATATGTCGGTTATTAGTAAACTCATTGCGCAATCAGCACTGATTCGCGAAGAGAGCCGCGGCGGGCATATCCGGGAAGATTTTCAGAAGGAGAATCCTGATTTTAAAACACATATTATTCAACAAAAAAACAAAAACATTGAGTTTGAACCCATAAGAAAGTAAAGCTATGATGGATGAGAAAACATTAAAGTCGGCCGAAGTTTTATTCGACATGGCTTACGCCGAAGATATCGGCGACGGAGACATAACTACAAACAATCTTATAGATAGTAACGATGTAAAAACAGCACAGTTTGTAGCTAAAGAGGAGGGTGTTGTTGCCGGTTTAGAGGTAGCAGAAATGGTTTTCAGAAAATTCGACAAAAATCTGAAATGGCAGGTATATATGCCTGATGGCAGCCATGTTGTACCTGGCGATGTTATTGCCGAGTTTAAGGGTACCTACCGTGCATTGTTAACCGGCGAAAGAAAAGCGCTTAACTTTTTGCAGCGTTTGTCGGGTATTGCAAGTTATGCCAACCTTTGTATGAAAGAAATTGAAGGAACAAAAGTAGAGATACTGGATACCCGAAAAACCTTACCCGGATACCGTTACCTTGATAAGTACGCGGTTCGGATGGGAGGTGCTTCGAATCACCGTTTTGGTTTGTACGATATGGTGATGATTAAAGACAACCACATTCAGGTGGCCGGAAGCATTACAAAAGCTGTTGACGCTATTCGTAAAAGAATTCCTAAAAGTATCAAGATCGAGGTGGAAACCACAACCATCGACCAGGTAAAAGAAGCACTGGCTGCCGACGTTGATATTATCATGCTCGACAATATGCGTTCGTCGATGATGAAAGAGTGTGTTGATATTATCGATCGTCGTGCCAAAATTGAAGCATCAGGAAATATGACCATCAAACGTATTCGCAAAGTGGCGCATACCGGCGTTGATTATATTTCGATTGGTGCATTAACACATTCGGTAAAAGCACTCGACATCAGTCAGCGTATTATCGATTGATGAACCTGGTAATAGATATAGGCAATACACGCACAAAGTATTCGGTTTGTACTAAAAACGAGGTGGTAAAAACGGTGTCGGTTGATGCGTTTTTACCTGCTTTAATCGGTACATTAAAACAAGAATACGAGGGCTTGGATCGTGCAATTTTATCGTCGGTAAAAGATTATCCCGATGAATTAAAAGTTGCTCTGGCCGGGCAGTTCGAAACGTTTATTGAACTAAACACCACAACGCCATTGCCTGTAGAAAACTGTTACGAGTCGAAAGAGACATTGGGAAAAGACCGCATTGCGGCAATTGTAGGAGCTTTCGAGCTGTATCCCAAAACAAATGTTTTGGTTATTGACGCCGGAACTGCAATTACCTACGATTTGTTAACCGCCGAAGGGTTATACCTGGGCGGAAATATTTCACCTGGTTTGGAAATGCGCTTTAAAGCATTAAACCAGTTTACAGGAAAACTTCCTAAAGTAGAAAAGGGAGTTATTAAAGAACTAATTGGAAAAACAACCGAGCAGGCAATTAGAGCCGGAGTACAACACGGCATTGTGTTTGAAGTAGACCATGCAATTACCTCATTTAAGGAAAATTATAATAATTTAAAAGTTATTATGACCGGGGGTGATGCCGAATTTTTTGATAACAAATTAAAAAATTCTTTCTTTGTACACTTTAATTTAACCAGTATTGGTTTAAACCGCATTTTACAACATAATGGGGAGACTAAGTAGAGTAAGTTTTTTTATCGCCGGGTTACTATTTGTCCCGGCTGTATTGTTTGCACAGTTTAACAATAATACCACATCGCCGTATTCGCGTTATGGTCTTGGTGATTTGCAACCCTATTCGCTCGGACGTTCTTCGGCAATGGGGGGAGCAAGCCTTGCAAGCAGATACAACACGCAAATAAATGCGGCCAACCCCGCCAGTTACACATCGCTTGATTCGCTCAACTTTATTTTCGAGTTTGGTTTGGAAGGCAAATTTGCCAATAACCAAACCGAAAGCAATAGTATGAAGACGAACGATGTAAACTTCAAGTATTTTGCCATGAGTTTCAGGTTAAACAACTGGGCGGCAACAAGCTTAAGTTTAACCCCTTATTCCGATGTAGGTTATTCGGTTACGTCTACCGGCGAAATTGAAAATGTTGGAACCGTTTACAACGTCTATTACGGAGCCGGTACCATTTCGAATGCCCGCTGGGGACTTGCCATCGAGCCAATTAAAAATATATCAGTTGGTGCGAACCTGAACTACCGTTTTGGGCAGTTAAACCGGAATACGGAAGTAACTTTTGCCGATCCTACATTTTATAATGTACAACGGTACTCTACACTTCGAATCCGCGACTTTGGATTGGATCTGGGATTACAGGCAACCCTGCCAATGAAAAATGATAAAAGTTTAACATTTGGATTGGTATTCGCTAATTCTCCTGAATATACCGACTTTGTATCGGATATTATTCAAAAGAACCTCCGCTACGGTAGTGCGCTGGATCAGGACACTCTGAATTACCGCGAAGAAGAGGAGGGAAAGCTGACTTTCCCGATGATGATAGGCGGAGGACTGTCGTTGGCAAAAGAGAATGTGTATGAAATAAATGTGGATTATTACCACGAAGGATGGGACAAGGCCGAATTTTTAGGAGGCAAAAGTAATTTTTTAACAGATTTAAATAAATTTGCGATTGGGGCTGAGTGGATTCCGGATAGGTTTTCGATCAGAAGTTTTATTAACCGTGTTGCATATCGCGCAGGTTTTAAATACGAACAAACTTACCATACCTTTGCCGGACAGCATATAAATGACTTTGGCATAAGTTTTGGTGTTGGTTTACCACTGTATCGCTCTAACTCAACACTTAATATTGGTGCCGAGTTTGGGCAAAGAGGGACAAAAGAGTATAATTTAGTACTTGAAAAATATGCAAAAGTTAATGTAAGTGTAAGCTTACACGACTTGTGGTTTATGCAGCGAAAAATTGACTAGAATTCAAAAAAAGAAAAAACAAATAAAACTCATTATGAAAACTATTTTACGCATATCTCTTTTAATCGCGGCAGTTGTAATGGTCGGTATTACAGTTGCACAGGCGCAAAGAGTTATTAAAGGAACTGTTTATATTGACGGAGAACCGGCAGCTGGAATTACTGTTGAAGCCCATAAAGGTGGAGAAATGATGACCAGTTTTGACGGTAAATACGAAGTTGAAGCTGATGAAAAATCAAAATACATCAGGTTTACATTTATTGATGAATCAAAAAAATTAGATATCGAAGGAGTACCGGGCGATGTGTTTGATTTTGCATTTAGCGGTAGCCTTCCATCTGAAGGTGGTGTTGAAGAAGAAGTAAGTGGAGAGGTTAACCTGAGTACATTGGAAGAACTGATGAAAGCACAGGATAAAGATTTCTTAAACGAGCTTTCATTATACACCGAATTCTACAAACAAAAAGATTATAAATCAGCAATCCCTCACTGGCAAAAGCTGTATAACAAGTATCCTAAATCTACCATGAACCTGTACATTCACGGTTCTAAGATTTACGAGCACCAGATAGAAAATGCCAAAACTGATGCTGAACGCGATAAGTACATTGATTTGTACATGAAATTGTACGACAAAAGAATGAAGTACTTTGACGATCGTGGTAATGTTCTAGGCCGTAAAGGTACATCGTGGTTAAAATACAAATTAAGCCAGGACAGAGACAACGCAGCTGAAGGTGAAGCTTTAAAAGCAATTCATAAGTCAGCTTACGAATGGTTGTCAGAGTCGATAAAGCTGCAAGGCGACCAAACCGAGCCACCTGTTCTTTTAGTTTATATGCAAACAACGGTTGCGCTGTTTAAATTGGGTGAGCTCCCAAAAGAGCAGGTAGTTAAGAATTACGAAGAGTGTAATTCAATTGCCAATGCTATTGTTGAGGCTAACGAAGATGCGGAAGAAGTAAAACTTACACAGGAAACAGTAATTCCTTATATCGAAAATATTTTCGGAAAATCGGGTGCTGCTGATTGCGAAGCTTTAATAAGTATTTACGAACCTCAGTACCATGATAATTCGAACGATGCTGATTTTATCAAATCGATGTTACGTCGATTGGGAAGAGCAAACTGTACCGAAACTGAACTTTTTGGTATCGCTACCGAACGTTTGTATGAACTTGATCCTTCAGCAGAAGCAGCGTTTAACATGGCTCGTCGATTCCTGAAAAAAGAGGATGTTAATAAAGCACGGGAATATTATCAAATGGCTATTGATCAGGAAACTGATAATAAGCTGAAAGCATCATACCATTACGAAAGAGCATATTTACGTTATGCAAAAGACGGTAACTACGTAGGAGCCCGTAGCGATGCGAGAAGAGCGCTTGAGTTGGATCCTGATTTATGTGATGCAAACATGCTGATTGGAAACATCTATGTTACTGCATCACAGAAATTTGAAGGATCGGCGATGGAGAAATCAGCAGTATTCTGGTTGGCTTGCGACTATTTCGCAAAAGCACGTCGCGGCGAAGACTGTGCAATTGATGCAGCAGAAAACATTAGAAAATACAAAGCTTATTTCCCTAACAAGGAAGAAGCATTTATGGAAGGACTACAGGAAGGTACTACCTATCACGTAGGAGGTTGGATTAATGAAAACACAAAAGTTCGCTTTTAAAATATTGCAACTAATAAGAATGTCTCGTATTGCAGTTCCCGTGTTGGGAACTGCAATACTTTTCTTTGCATGTAAGAAAAACGACATTGATAAAATAAAAGCTTTTAGTTCCCCCGAAAATTTGCCGATTCTGGAGGCAACAAATTTCGAAACACTCTCCACCGATTCAGGTACCATTCGCTTTTTACTTCAAGCGCCAAAATTACTTCGCTTCGAAAACGAAGGCAAAACATTTCACGAGTTTCCCGAAGGTTTATTACTGACTAAATACGACGAGAATCATAACATAACTTCCAGTATTAAGGCCGATTATGCCAAGGAATTTATTAAAGAAGAAAAGTGGGAAGCCAAAAATAACGTGATCGTTACCAACGAAAAAGGCGATTCGCTAAAAACCGAACACCTGATTTGGGACGAAAAACACGAAACGATCTTCACCGAAGAATACGTGAAGATTATTAGTGCCGACAAAATTATAACCGGAACAGGATTAACATCTGACCAGAATATGCAAAACTGGAAGATTACAAATCCGAAAGGTGTTATTTATGTGGCGGTAGATAATAAAAACCAGCCGCAGCCAACCGGTAGCAACATTGAAAAGCCAGCGGCAGAAATAAACGATCCGGTAATTTCGAAAAAACCACCAAAACAAGCAGTAACCTTTAACTAGCCATTTATGAACCCATATTTGCTGATTCTGATTACGATCATTCTCTCGGCCTTTTTTTCAGGAATGGAGATTGCTTTTGTTTCAGCAAATAAACTACGCCTTGAGCTCGATAAACAATCCGATCCGTTTAGTTCAAAGTTACTAAAGTTTTTAACCCATAATGGCGGACAGTACATTGCTACCATGTTGGTTGGCAACAATATTGCGCTTGTGGTTTACGGTATCGCTTTTGCTACAGTTTTAGAGCCGGTTTTGCTAAATTCTATCCAGTCGGAGTCATTGGTTTTATTGCTGCAAACCATCATCTCAACATTTGTAATTTTACTGTTTGCCGAGTTCTTACCTAAAACATTATTTCGCATTTTTCCCAATTCGCTGCTTAATGTTTTTGCTTTACCACTGGCCTTTTTTTATGTGGTATTTTTTCCGGTAACACGTTTCTCGATGGGCATTACCAATTTTCTGTTGCGAAATGTTTTTAATACCGAACCCGGCAACGAAGACAAAAACAAAGTGTTCCGCAGGATTGATCTCGATGAGTTTATTAAAGAGAACGACCGGACAAACGCCGAGCATAAGGAATTGGAGGAAACAGAAATCAAACTGTTTAAAAATGCACTCGATTTCTCGAAAATAAAGTTGCGCGAGGTAATGATTCCACGTACCGAAATTGAAATGATGGAAACCGGTGCCTCGATAAGCGATTTAAGGCAAAAATTTGTGGAAACCGGTTATTCACGGATTCTGATTTACAGCGAAAGTATCGACAATATAATTGGTTACGTGCATTCGTCGATGTTGTTTAAAAACCCTCAAACCATCGATCCGTTTATAAAAAATGTATTGATTGTGCCCGAAACCATGCCGGCAAATAAATTACTGAGCACTTTTATTCAGGGACACCGTAGTATCGCAATTGTTGTTGACGAATTTGGCGGAACGGCGGGAATGGTTACCAGCGAAGATATTCTGGAAGAAATATTTGGCGAAATTGAAGACGAGCACGACGTAAAAGATATTGTTGAAAAGAAAATAAGCGATACCGAATTTATTTTTTCAGCACGAGCAGAGATTGATATGCTGAATGAAAAGTATTTCCTCGAACTTCCCGAAAACGAAGAGTTTGAAACACTTGCCGGATTTATTCTATACAACTACGAAAGTATACCGAAAGTAAACTCGGTAATAAAAATCGAAAAATTTCAGTTTAAAATCCTAAAGGCAACCAATACTAAAATCGAATTGGTAAAACTCAAACTTCTGGACGATTAATTTCATAAAACGCGACATAGATAAGGTGCTGGAAATCTGGTGATTCTGAGCTTGTTCCGAGCATTGGTAAAAAATATTCGATATTGGAGGTAAAACAGTTAAAATTATTATCTTCGTAGCTCGAAAAATTCAAACGATTTTAGACAAAAAATAACTGTAAATCAATGGCAACGTTACAAAACATTAGAACGAAAGCAGGATTGTTAGTAGCAATTGTAATCGGTTTATCATTGGCAGCGTTCATCCTTGGCGATTTGCTTAAAGGAGGTTCGTCAATGTTTCAGAGAAACCGATTAGAAGTTGGAGTAATTGATGGTGAATCAATTCAATATCCTGAATTTCAGCAAGAGGTAGAAGAATTAGGGGAGATATTCAAACAAAACTATGGGCAAAATCAATTAGATGATAATACCTGGGCACAAGTTCGCGATCAGGCCTGGCAACGAAAAATTGCCGAGATTGTAATGGGTGAAGCCTACGAAGATCTTGGAATTGAAGTTAGCTCAGAAGAGTTATTTGATATGCTTCAGGGAGCAAACCCACACCAAATTGTTCGTCAGATATTTAGCAATCCGCAAACAGGTCAGTTCGATCGTACTGCGGTAGTTCGTTTCCTGAAAAACATGGATACAGGTTTAGTATCGCCTGAAGACCGTGCTTCATGGTTAAACATCGAAAAACAAATTGTTGAAGAACGTACGCAAAGCAAATACACTTACATGGTGGCAAAGGGTATGTACGTTACCGAAGAGCAGGCTGAAGCCAGTGCAACTGCCGGAAACAAATCGGTTAATTTCGATTACATCGCTTTGCCACACAGTACAGTTGCCGACGAAGATGTAACTGTAACTGAAACTGACCTGAGAGATTATTACAACGCTCATAAAGAAGATTACGAAGCGGAAGCCAGCAGAAGAATCGAATACATTGCTTACCCGGTAGAACCATCGGAAAAAGATTTTGCTGATGCTGAAGCATGGATCACAGATATTAAAGCTGATTTTGAAGAGACTGAAAACACTATTCAGTTTATTGATACCAACTCAGATATTAGCTTTAACGATGTATGGGACAAAAAAGACGACCTTCCGGAAGCTGTTGGTAACTGGATTTACGATGAAGGTGCTGAAGTTGGATCAGTTTACGGTCCTTACAAAGAAGGTGAATCATTCACTTTGGTAAAATTGTACAAATCGGAAATGATGCCTGATTCGGTTGAGGCTCGTCATATTTTGTTGCAAGTAACCAATCAAGCCGAAGCTATTCTTGCACAGCAACTGGCCGACAGCTTAAAAACAATGATTGAAAACGGTGCTGATTTTGCCGAACTGGCACGTACCAATTCAGACGATCAGGGCTCTGCAATCAACGGTGGCGATTTAGGTTGGTTCCAGCGTGGTCAAATGGTGAAACCTTTCGAAAATGCAGCATTTAACAATACAACTGATAGTATTACAATGATTGCAACGCAATACGGAATTCACCTGGTACAAACTACAAAACGTGGAAAACTTAGCCGTCAGGTACAGGTGGCCTACCTTACCCGCAATGTTGAGCCAAGTACAAGAACATACCAAAATGTGTATTCTCAAGCAAGCCAGTTTGTTGGTGAAAATCCAACTGCCGAAGCATTTAACACTGCAGTAAGCGAACAGGGTCTAACAAAACGGGTAGCTAATGTTACCGAAAATCAGCGTACAATCGTTGGTTTGGAAGATGCTCGTCCGTTAGTTAGAGCTGCATACGAAGCCGAGGTTAACGATATTCTGACCAACAATCAGGATTCGCGTATTTTCGAGCTGGGCGACAACTTTGTAATTGCCATTTTAGCAAACAAAACTGAAAAGGGAATTGCTCCTTTCGAAGACGTAAAAGCACGTGTTGAGTTAGCAGTAACAAAAGAGAAGAAAGCAGAATTGTTGGTTGAAAAAGCAAAAGCTGCTTTAAACGACAATGCCGATTTGGCTGGTGCTGCTGCCGCGCTTGATACTGAAGTTCAGACAGCAAACGCAATTAACTTTAACTCGTTCTCGGTTCCAGGAATTGGTTTGGAGCCTGCTGTAATTGGTACAGTTAGTGCACTTGATGTTGACGAAGTATCAGCCCCAATTGCAGGAAACAACGGTGTTTATGTTGTAATGCCTACTTCGGTAAACGAAGGTGCCGGCGTTGATGTGGCTGCCGAGAAAATGCGTCTGGCGCAAACAAGCACTTACCGTGTTGGGTCGGAAGTATTTAATGTATACCGTAACTCGGTAGAAATAGAAGACAAAAGAGCGAAATTCTATTAATAGAAAAACGCACAACGATAGTATAAGCCGTTCCTTTTTTAGGAGCGGCTTTTTTGTTGGGATGTAATTCAAACCGCAAGGGGGCAAAATGTTTGTCAACTATGCTGCTGTAATTGGATGCCGGCTAAGTTATTTTCTCTGTACCCCTTGCCAATACGATCATCCAAATGTCAGCACGAAGGCAGATACAAACGAAATTGTAAATGCGATGAAGGATCGCACTCAACAAGAAAAAAACTTTTATAGAATCTCATCTCTTCAAGTTTATTGGTATGGGTTTACAAAAAAGTGGGAGTAAACAGAAGAAAGAACATTCTATACTATTTTTCAGAAAAAAACGTTAAGTTTAGCGATAAACCTTTATAATTCAATACTATGAAAAATACACTATTTGTTGTTTTGGGTCTGCTGATTCTGTTAATGGCTGGCTGCAAGGAAGTTGACAAGAGAACCATTACATCTGAAGAAGCCACTGTTCTGGTGGTGGAAGCAGCAACTGCCTACAGTATTTATGCTTCCACTCAGGAAGAAGGAACAACAGCGGGTTTTCAATCGGAGAACCAGTTGAAAAGCGCAACAACTACAAGCGAAGGTTACCCGCAAATTTCTATCGAGCCACTCGACCTTACCACCTGGCCGAAAATCATTACCGTGGATTATGGCCCGGAAAATATTTCGGGATATGATAACCATGAACGAAGAGGGAAATTAGTTATTTCTGCCGACAATTTTCCAGGTGTTAGCGGTGCTGAATGGGAAATTACCTTTGACGAATTTTACCACGACGACTACAAAGTGGAAGGTGTACAAACCATTTCATACGATGGGCTAAATGGCAGCGAACATCCGGTTTATACCTGTAGCGTTAGCGATGGAGTAATAACTTCACCCGATGGTAAAAAGTTTTATTTTGAACAACAAACACAGCGCGAATGGATAAGTGGCTACGATACCCATGCTGTTACAAGTGGCGAAACAGTTGACTTATGCGACGATGAATTCCAAATTACCGGAACACATAGCGGAATAAGTTCTGACGGATACGAATACTCCATGTCGACAACAACACCTTTAATTGTTGGCACATGTTGCCGATGGGTAAAAGAAGGTGTGCTGTACATTGGTCTCGACGATTACGAATTAAGTTGTGAAATTGACTATCGTCCTGCAAGCGATACAGGCGACACATGCAACAATGCGGCCAGCATCACTGTTTTCGGTGAAACCTTCAATATTACCTTGCCATAACAGGTGAAAAATCAACAGATTTCCACCTAACGAATCAATAAAACGTTGGGTGGAAATTTAGTTTCTTAAACCTCTTTTTTATTAAAAATTATCCTACCGTTTAGGGGTGTTTTTGGCTCACCCTTTATCTATTGCAAATAATTTTATTGAGGCTGTTTTCTTCCATTCTTACAGGTAAAGAATTGATATTCTTTGCCTGTTGGATTCCTGATATCTATTTTTATAGTTGCCCCGACAGCTTGCGGGGACACCCGCAAACAGAAAGCAACTATAAAAGTTCCCGGTTCGATATGAATGAATTTGCATTGGAGTTAGTTTAGCAAATCTCCACCAAACGAATATCAAAACTCAAAACAGCGTTTGGCGGAATTTTATTACCCGTTCCTTTTCGTCCCCATGCGAGTTCGGCAGGTACCCAGAATTTATAACGGCTGCCCACGCTCATCATAGGCAAACCTTCCTGCAATCCCTCAATAAGTTCTTCTATTTTAACTTCGTCGGGCTGGTTTTGGCGGTAGGTGTCTTCCAGTATTTTACCATCGAGCAGTAAAGCGCGTTGATGAATTTTAACCGTATCGAAAAGACCCGGTTTTGGCCCCTCTTTTTCTTCCACAATTAAATATTGCAAACCGCTGCCGGTTTCTAAAACACCGGTTTTCTGCTTGTTGTTTTGCAAAAAATCTTCACCCGATTTACGGTTGTTTCCGGCCGACCCTTTACTACGTGCTTTTTTCTCTCTGCGTGCCATGTTACTCTTTCAATATTAAGAACTAACACAAAGTAAATGAAAATCAGAAAGTAAGTTTTAATTATTGCATTCGAAGTTCTATATTTGAGCTGCTTTTAATACATATTTACGTTTTAAACCAACTTGAACCTGATAAGGAGGACTAAGATGATACTGCGCTTATTCACCGTTTTTTCACTTTTAATTTGTTTTGCATTGAGTAAGGTTTCGGCTGCCGAAAATCCCGAGAAAGATGTGCGTATTAAAAGTCACGGATCGCTGTCGTACAACAAACGCGATGCTAAAATTAAAGTTTATATCGAAGGCGCCCGGCTCGATATGGATTACATGCGACGCAATATGCGTTTTGCCGATTTTGTAAACGATCCGGCCGTTGCCGATGTGCATATTATTATAAATAGCAGGGTGAGCGGTTCGGGCGGAATGGTGTATTCGTTGATGTACAACAACCTTACGTTCGAGAATTTTAGCGATTTTACCATTACATGCACAATACTTGCCGATGATACAAACGAAGAAGAACGCCAGAAACTGAAAGACGCACTTTCGCTGGGATTAATGCCTTTTGTAAACCAGACAAAAGCTTCTGATCAATTGAGCTTTCGATACCGGGACGAAGCCGAGCAGGCGCAGTTTGCTGAAGTTGACGATCCCTGGAACAACTGGACTTTTAGAGGCGATATTAGTGGTAGTGTAAATCTGGAAGAAAGTAAAAAGAACTATAACTATTCGTTTTATGGGCGTGCCGATAAGGTTACGGAAGAAATCAGGATAAGAAACAATGCCCGGCGTTCAGTAAATACGAAGAAATACACCACCGACGGAGAAGAGTACCGTTCGGATAATACATCAACATATGGCTCGTCGAGTGTGGTAAAAAGCTTGTCGTCGCGTTGGTCAACAGGTTTGTTCGGAAGTTTCTATAACAGTAATTACCGAAACACGAAATACTCAATGTCGGTTAAACCTGCCGTTGAATACAATATTTTCCCTTGGGATGTGTCGGACCGAAAAGTGTTTACCATTGCCTATTATATTGGGCCCGAGTGGATGAAATATTACGAGGAATCGATATATGACAAAACGGAAGAAAGTCTTTGGGAGCAATCATTACGACTTGATTTGCAGATTGTGCAAACCTGGGGCGAGGTAAAGGCCGGACTAAATGCAACGAACTATATGCACGACTGGACCAAAAACCGGATTACTTTTGATACCGATCTGTCGGTTCGTATTATTCGCGGGCTTTCGGTTCGTATGGGTTTTACCGTAGAAAATGTTCACGACCAGATTTACCTGCCTAAAGGTGATATTTCGTTGGAAGATGTATTGCTGAATAAGGTGCAGTTACCTTCCTCGTTCGAGGTTGGGGCTAATGTTGGAATTCGTGTGCAATTTGGGTCAATCTATAATAATATTGTGAATAACAGGATGTAAAGTTCGCTACGAGTAATAGCCTCTGGCTGCGAGCCGCTGGTTTTTTAGTATCAATCTGTATTCATTCTGCATCAATTTTTTATCAATCTCTCTTAACCGCTGCAATAACAAGCACCCGTGTTGCCATCTGAAATCCATGTTGTTTTAAGGCTTTTTCAATTTCAGGGATTTGCTTTTTCAACTTTTGGTATTCCGGCTTATCTTTAATCTGGCTGAGCATTTCTGCCAGCTTGTCTTTTCGCTCTGAAATTTCTTCAGAAGTAGGTTCTGTACGATCTTTTTCCTGGTTAAAAGTCGTACATATTTCCAATCCGGCTTTTTCAACCTGCTCCAGAATTTCCGCACGGGTATATGTTTCGTTATGGCAAACTCCATTTAACCGATCAATCGTACTCTTGAAATGATGCATACTTTTATGTACTTCCTGTGCAGGATTCAGGTTGTCGCTAAACAGTTCGTTTACAATAAGCCAGCCACCGGGTTTTACAACGCGTTTCATTTCGTTGAAAGTTTGCTGAACATCGGGTAGATGGTGCATGGCCATTGAAATACTTGCTGCATCGAAAGTGGAATCCGGGAAATCCAGTTGCTCACCGGTCATATTACTGAACTTTACATCGGGATGAATTTTTGTCGCCTCTTTAAGCGATTCTTCGTCCGGATCGATGCCGGTGAATTTGGTATTGTTGAACGTTTCCTTTAAAACCGTAATAAAACTTCCTGTTCCTGTTCCAACATCCAAAAGGGTGTTTACTGTTTTGTCCTGAAAAAATTGTTTTAGTTGTTCCATTAGATTAAGAGTAAAAATGCCGACAGGGCGGTTACAATTATTACAGCGGTTCGGTATAGCTTATCGGAGATTTTTTGTACCAGTTTTATGCCGGCAAAAGCACCGATCGCGATGGCGGGTAAAAGCATCAGATTGAGTGTCAGCGTATTCCAGTTGATGGTCTTCCAAACGAAAATGTGTAAAGGAAATTTCGAAAAATTAACGATCAGAAAAAACCAGGCTCCGGTCCCGATGAAACTGTTTTTTGGCAAATGCATGGCCAGCAGGTAAATGGCAAAAATGGGACCCGCTACGTTGCCTATCATTGTAGCAAAACCACCTAAAACGCCCATGAGAGCAGAGAACCACCAGGTATCGGGAAAGAGATTTTGTCCTTTTTTGCGGTCGTGCCAAAGCATCAGTCCAATACATAGGAAAACCAAAATGGCGATTATATTTTTAAACCAGGTATCGTTTACCACTTCGCCAACCCACAGCGCAATACCAATTCCTACAAAAGCCCATGGAAGAAGTTTCCACAGGTATTTCCATTCAGCATGACGGTGATAGTACCCAACACCAAAAAGATCGGCCATCATTAACATCGGAAGTAAAATTCCGGTTGATGCTTTTCCTCCAAAAATTAGCGCCAGTGCGGGAACAACCAGCATGGAAACGCCGGGAACACCTACTTTCGACATGCCAATCAGCATGCCACATACCGCCAATAAAATCCATTGAAGCGAGGAGAAATCAAGTTCAAGCATAGCAAAAAGATAAGTCGCTAATTTAGTAATAAGCTGAATTCGATACTAAAATATAATTATTAAATATGGAACAGGGGAGAAAAGAAAAGGTCCCGCGGGAGCGGGACCAGTCTAGCTAACAATTTGAAGGTAAACCCTACCTCCTCAAAAAACAAAAAACAAAAACCATGTTCAAGGCCTACGCCTTACTTTCAATCACTCAATCTAAAACATGCTGGTTACATTATATGTAACTAATTAGATATATACAAAGTGCATGCCATAACTTTCATAAAAGCAATAGTTTAACCTCTGTTAACGTGCTGTAAAAAAGTCTTAAAAAGTCTTTTTATCAATGTCCTGAAGTTCTGTAGGGTCGATTTCGCCAAACCACTCATTAAGTTTTTCGCGCGCTTTGGCTTTAATTTCGGGGGTAATGCTGCCTGCCACTGCCGAGAGGGTAAAAAGCAGTACGCCCAGGTCGTCGCTAAAACCAATTATGGGGGTCAGGTCAACAATGGCATCGGTGGGTAGAATAAAATAACCCAGTGCGGCGGCAATGCTGAGTTTGGTTTTTAAGCCAACACCTTTGTCTTCGAAAGTGTAGTACAACAATAACACGGCATAAACAACTTTTGCTCCGGCAGTTTTACCAAAATTCTTAAGCTTGTCCCACAGCGATTGTTCGGAGAAATATTTTGAATACCTGTTGTCCATAGTTGTTTTATTTTAAGCTGGCCGTTGAAAAATCGAGTTGAAAGGCACCGTATTGTTCGGTAATTTGTTCAAGAATTGCGTGTACCTCGTCGTTTGTTTCGGCACGCAGCAATTGAATCTTTAGTTCCCTGAAATTTGGCAGTCCCGGGAAATATTTGGCAAAATGACGACGCATCATTAAAATCCCCGACCGTTCATTGTCGCGCCACTCGAGGTTTAGCCGGAGTTGTTCTTTTAATGTTTCCACTACTTCGTTAACGGTAGGTTGTGGAAGTTCTTCCCCGGTTTGCAGGTAATGTTTTACCTCACGAAATAACCATGGCCTGCCAATAGCTCCGCGCCCGATCATCAGCGCATCTACTCCCGTTGCATCAAGCAATTGTTTGGCTTTTTTACCGCTGTTGATATCGCCGTTGCCGATAATTGGTATTTGAATTTTCGGATTGTTTTTTACTTCTCCAATCAATGTCCAGTCGGCTTCGCCGGTATATAATTGTTCGCGTGTACGTCCGTGAATGGCCAGTGCCTGAATTCCGGCATCCTGCAATCGTTCGGCCACCTCAACAATGGGCAGATTCCTGGCCGACCAGCCCAGGCGTGTTTTTGCGGTAACCGGTGTTTTAACGGCCTTTACAATTTCGGCAGTCATCTTCTGCATTTTGTCCACGTCCTTTAATAGGGCCGAACCTGCGCCGTGGCGCACGATCTTTTTCATGGGGCAACCGTAATTGATGTCGATAAAATCGGGCTCAAATTCTTCAGCTACCTGCGCTGCACGCACCATTGAATCGATATTGTGCCCGTAGATTTGTATCGCTACCGGGCGGTCGAATTCAAACAAGTGCATTTTTTGTTTGGTCTTCTCAATATCACGCACCAGTGCCTCCGACGATACAAACTCGGTGTACATTACATCGGCACCAAATTTTTTGCACATCATCCTAAACGACTTGTAGGTGACATCTTCCATCGGTGCCAGAAAAAGGGGAGTGCCCTCCAGTTTTATTTTACCAATCTTCATCATTCTATAAAGAATTGCTGCAAAAATAGCTAAAAATATTTGGGTGAGAATTATGGCTAAATCAGCCTTTTAACTTTTGCTTTCGGGGTCAGTTTCATGGTTTTAAAATCGATGCCGTTAATCAGGTTTACACCGGGTTTTTTACCTTTATCGAACGATCCAAATGAGTCATCAATGTTTAATGCTTTTGCCCCATTTATGCAGGCCCACGAAAGTAATTCTTCCAGCGAAACATCAGGGAAATTCTGCTGAATGGAGAGCATTTCCAGCAGAATTGAAAGTTCGGAATTCGATGCCAAACTATCAGTTCCCAAACAGATTTGCAGCTTCTCTTCCCGGAAAAGATTCACTGGCGGCAGCCCATTTTCAATAAAAAGGTTGGAGTTAGGACACAAAACAAAACAGGTATTATCGAGGCTGCGGTGTTGTTTAAGTGCCTCAATATCCTCTTTTCGGGTTTGTGTGTTGTGCACCAAAAGCAACTTATTTTCTTTTGGCAGATAGTCAAGAATGGATTGCAACGACGATTTTCCGGTAGGTTTCCAGTGTGAGGTATTCAGCTTTAAATTATCGCTGAAATGCCTGTAAATATCACCTTGTCCAGATAAAAAGAACTCTGTTTCTGCCTTGCTTTCCTGGTTGTGGATGGAGAACAGCCCTCCGTTTTTCTGAGCCTCTTGAAGAACCTTCCGAAGCAATTCAAACGAAACGGAATACGGCGAGTGCGGAACGATGGAAGCCGAAAGCTTTGCTTTTTTAAACGATTCAAGTACTTCTTGTGCTTTGGAAAAAGCACGGTCCGCCCGCGACGGATGTAAGTCGAAAACTTCAACAAAAGTATGGTAGTGGTTTTTACTTTTTTGTTTTACCGATTGTGAGAGGCCAGAGTTGGAAACATCACCAACAGCTGCAATTCCTGCTGCCCACATTTTTCGGTCGGCAATTTGCATGGCCTTTTCTTTGTCGGCCGGTTCATTTCTTAACTGGTTTATCTTTTCGAGAAAACCGCTAAAACCTATGTGTTTTTCTATTTTGTTGTGGAGATGCGAAAACTCTAAATGACAATGGGCGTTTACAAATCCGGGAGCCAAAATACCGCTGTAAAACTCCACGCCGGCTTCTTCACGGAATGAATTGCCCCGATCGAGGATGTCGATTATTGTTCCTTCATCGTCGCAAACTAGAATTCCGTTTTTTATTGGCGAAGTTGTTCCGGGGAAGACGTATGTGGCGGCGATTTTTCTCACCTTGTAGTTAGTTATTCTTCTTCTTCTTCAAATTTCAGAAGTTCTTTTCGTCCTGAGCGTTCCTGCTCCATTTCACTCAGTCGGCTCATCACTTTGCGGTACATTTTTTCAAAGTTTTTCGGGAAACTTTCATAGTACACCAGTGATTGCTCGAACACTGAATCGGGAACTTCATATTTATCCAAAACTGAATAGTAAAAATTCTCTGTCCGGCTGTTTAACATTGCCGAGTCGTACCTGATATGGTTATAAGCAGCTTCGGCCAGATGCACGTCAACCAGCATATTAATCATTTTCTTTTCCTTGATTAAATGCTCGGGTTTGGGCATAATCTCGTTTTCGCAAGCAGTGAATGCGAACACAGCAATAATTATTATCAGAAAGACATTCTTCATTGTGGCTGCCAAATTATAAATAGTTCAATCGTTTTTCAAAAAAAGGCCGTTAAAAAAGCTTATTTGTGTGTCGTTTTAATTATGTCGCCTTTTAAACGTCATGCTGAACTCGTTTCAGCATCTTTAATACGGACCCTGAAACAAGTTCAGCATGACGAGTTGTTTTAGCAGATTTTGGCATTCAAATACTTTTTTACGCGAAAATCGTTTTGAATACTTCTTCTACCCGGCTAACCTTCACAATGTCGATCTTAAATTTCGAAACATCAAAACCTTTGTTCAGCGTAGGCACATAAATGCGTGAGAAGCCCAGTTTGGCAGCCTCGGCAATGCGTTGCTCAATGCGGCTTACGGCGCGTATTTCCCCGGTTAATCCAACCTCGCCGGCAAAACATATTTTGTGGTTAATGGCAATGTCGATATTCGAGGAAAGAATGGAACAGATTACCGCCAAATCGGTTGCCGGATCATTAATTTTTAGTCCGCCGGCAATATTCAGGAAAACATCTTTTGCAATGAGTTTAAAACCGGCCCGTTTTTCCAGCACGGCCAAAAGCATGTTCAGCCGGCGCAAATCAAAACCTGTTGACGAGCGCTGTGGAGTTCCATAGGCAGCGGAACTAACGAGCGCCTGAATTTCGATCAGAAATGGCCGCACGCCTTCGACGGTTGCAGCAATGGCGGTGCCACTTACATCAACGTTTACTTTTGATATCAGCTGCTCCGAGGGATTAGTGATTTCACGTAAGCCATCGCTGCGCATTTCAAAAATTCCGAGTTCGTTCGTAGAGCCAAAGCGGTTTTTATTCGAG
This sequence comes from uncultured Draconibacterium sp., assembly GCF_963674925.1. Lineage (NCBI taxonomy): Bacteria > Pseudomonadati > Bacteroidota > Bacteroidia > Marinilabiliales > Prolixibacteraceae > Draconibacterium > uncultured Draconibacterium sp. The sequence goes on along the minus strand of NZ_OY771647.1, from coordinate 561,616 downwards.
CGCAAAATGCGGTACATATAATTGGTGTCGCCTTCAAACTGCAAAACTGTGTCGACCATGTGTTCCAGCACTTTTGGCCCGGCAAGACTACCTTCCTTGGTAATATGCCCGATCAGTACAACTGCAACATGATTCTTTTTGGCAAATTTCAAAATTGCCGATGTACACTCGCGAACCTGTCCAACCGAGCCAGGCGATGATTCAATAAGTTCAGTCGAAATGGTTTGTATCGAATCGATGATCAGCAACTCCGGTTTTGCCTGTTCGCTCTGGGCAACAATGTGTTCCAACGATGTTTCGCTTAAAAACAGGCAGTTGCTTTGGGCGTTACTCAAGCGCTCGGCACGCAGTTTTATCTGTTGCAGGCTTTCTTCTCCTGAAATGTACAGAATCTTTTTTCCGTTTAAACCCAATGCCAGTTGCAGTGCCAGTGTTGATTTTCCAATGCCGGGATCGCCACCTAAAAGTATCAGCGAGCCGGGAACAATTCCGCCGCCCAGCACCCGGTTAAATTCTTCAATCCCCACAGAAATACGCTGTGTTTTGGCCATTTCGATATTTTCGAGCGTGATGGGTTGGTTGCCCGAAATCTGCACCGAGAGTTTTCCGGTAGATTGTTTCTTCTCCACAATCTCTTCAACGTAGGTGTTCCACTCGTTGCAGGCGGAGCATTTCCCGAGCCATTTGGGCGATTGTGCACCGCAGTTCTGGCAGGTGTATATGGTTTTTGTTTTTGCCATTTTTTTGAGTTTTTGAATTAATTATGACTCACCCTCTTATCCCTCTCTTTACAAAAAGAGGGACGATAGTCTGCTCTCTATCTCTATGAATCATCATCAAGTCTCCGGCCCACTCCCTCTTTGCTTGCAGAGAGGGATAGATTGTAACTTGTTACAATCAGGGTGAGTTAAATATGAAATTCTCAATTTTTTCTAAAACGTTAAAAATATCAATAAATTCTTCATTACGAATTCTCAGAATCCTAAATCCCATTTCCTTCAGAATATCCTCTCTGCGCTTATCCTTTTCTTGTTGAAACTGATGAATCTTTCCGTCAATTTCAATTATTACCGCTTTTTCCGCACAATAAAAATCAGGAATGAAATATTTACGCTCGTTATTTACAACCTCGTATGTTATGGGATGCTGTCTTAAAAACTTAAGTCCAAAAAACTTTCTACCACGTAAATTCTGCCATAGTTTCGTTTCTTCCTTGGTCATGTTACGTCGTAAAATTCTTGCCCGTTCTCTAACATTGGGATTATTAGACATAGTTAGCTTTTAATTTTCTTCGTAGCTATTTTTTCATGAGTTTAAAGAACCAGCTGTAGGTCTCAAAGCTTTTTTATTCGTTCAATAATATCGCTGGTTGAAATTCCTTCTATCAATTCCAGTGTTTCTACTTTTCCGCCATTGTTTAGTACGGTATCGTGGCCGGCAATTTCATGAATTTCGTATTGGGCACCTTTTACCAAAACATCGGGGATAATCTTTGCAATAATCTCGGCCGGCGTTTCTTCATCAAAAAGAATTACCGCATCAACACATTCAAAGGCAGCCAACACTTCGGCGCGTGCCTGTTCGTTTAAAATGGGGCGTTTATCGCCTTTTAATAATTTTACCGAAACATCGGAATTCAGGCCAACAACCAATTTGGTGCCAAATGCTGCCGATTTGTGCAGCGAATCAACGTGCCCGTTATGAATAAGATCGAAACAACCGTTGGTAAAAACGATGGTGTTGTTGCTCCCTTTCCAAATGGATAGCAGGGGATCAAACGATTCAAAATCACAAAATATTTTCGATTTAGACATGAGATTCATAACTGTCAAAAATAACTATAAAATTGAAGTATCCGTATTGCATCTCAAAGGATGTGTAAATTATTCTTATTCATTCTAAATACCCCCCCCCCCCTAAATTAATTTTAACATATTATTTTTTGAAAAAGAGTATTTATTGAATTACATTTAAGCCGTCGTTAAAAGAACCCCTGTTCTTCGACACAAATTTTCAGGATAAGGATAATATATTGTGAGGTAGAAAATAAAACACAGTTGTGTTTTAGGATGAAAGAAATAAAGTTGTTGAAGTCAACTAATATATAATTTCAGAAAACTATAAAACATACTAAAATGAGAAAAATTACGATAGTATTTCTACTATTTCTTTTTGTGAAAATTTCATTCGGACAAGAAGAGGGTGAGTTAATAAAAAGTAGATTTAAACTCACAATCGTTAATCCCGGGGTGGAGTATGAATTAAAGATGTCGGAAAAATCGACTTTGGCCTTGAATCTTGGCATCGGTTATGGTGGTTCATACAAAGACCTAAAAACCAGCGGGGATGGATTCATGTATTTGTTATCACCGTTTTACGATATGCAGTATCGCAATTACTACAACGTAACGAAAAGAAACAGTGCTGGTAAAAATGTAAAGTATAACTCATCTAATTATTTTGGAGTAAGGCTTCTTGTTCGAGGCCCCGAGATTGCTTCCAGTTTTTCAAGAACTTCAGAATTGGATTATGCATTTGGACCAACATGGGGAATACAGCGCTCTTTTAATCAATTTAATGTTTTATTTGATGTTGGGCCATATGTTTATTTCGACATGAAAGGGGAGTATGGATTTTTACCAATGTTCCAGCTTAACATCGGTTATAATCTTAGAAAATGATCTTCTTAACTGTGCCCAAATTGGGCACAGTTTTTTTATATTAAATAGTATTCTTGATGGCTAAAATATTTTCAACGCTCAATACTTCTATTTTAATCTTATTTTGGATTTTTACGGAAATGCTCAATCCTTCAGCGTGTAACGCACAAGACGAAAAATTTCCCGCCCATTTAAACTTGGATTTAGGTACGAATGCGTTTGTATTGGATAATGATGATTTTGGATTTTACTTCGGGGGCGGATATGAATATTTTTTGTCGAGAAAATTTGTCTTTGAGTTAAAAGGACAAGCGGGAATGAATTCTCATGAAAAAGAAAAGCCTATCGGTGGTGAAATCGTTCCTTATGGCGATGATTATATACTGTTTACCGAAGCCAGTTATTATACACTTAGCCTGTGTCCGCGGTTTTACCAGGAATTATCTGATATTATTTACTTTTTTGCTGATGTAAATCTGGGATTTGAGAGCTCGAAAAGTAATGCCACTTTCGGGAATGAAGAGACCAAGGAAGAAAATTATCTTGGAAGCTCAAAGTCATCTTTTAGTTGGTATCCGGGATTGCATATAGGGTTTAAAGTAATTGCAGAAGACCTTTCCGTGTCGTTTTATGTAGGATGGGAGAAGGTTGATTTGGGAAGAAGTTTAAATGAATTACCGATCTCTGAAACCGGAGTTTTTGAGGATTACTCGGGTAGTACGGAGTTTTTGCAACTCGGTATTAGACTCGGCGTTCCTCTTGGAAAGAATAGATAGGCTTTATATAATAAGCTCATTTATTGACAGAGATATCACCAAATAAAAAAACCTCGCAGTTAAAACCACGAGGCTTACATATCTATTGTAATGTATTTTATACTACTGTATTGGTTTCAATATCAGGGAAGATCAAACTTGGCTTAAATGTTTTGGCTTCCTCAAAATCCATTAAAGCGTACGAAATGATAATTACCACATCGCCAACCGCCACTTTACGTGCGGCAGGGCCGTTCAAACAAATTGTTCCCGTTCCGCGCTCACCCCTGATAACATAAGTCTCTAAACGCTCGCCGTTGTTAATATTAACAACCTGTACTTTTTCGTTCTCAATAAGGTTTGCCGCGTCCATCAAATCTTCGTCGATGGTAATACTTCCAACATATTGCAGGTTCGCCTCGGTAACGGTAACCTTGTGTATTTTCGATTTACAAACTTCAATTTGCATAACTATGCTTATTTCGGTCTTAAAAAACTATATTGTCAATTAACCTGATCTTTCCGCAAAAAGCAGCAACACACCCAACTTTTGTCGATTTTTCATCCCAGTTTTTCACCGGTTGCAGCTGTTCGTCGTCAACGATCTCAAAATATTCAACATCAAGGAAGGGGTTCTTGTTTATTGTTTCTGTTACCCAATCCGTGATTTCTTGTACGGATTTCTGTGCCTTAAGTTCTTTGGCTTTAAACAAAGTCTCTGAAATTACGGCCGCATTTTTCCGCTGTTCTTCCGTCAATAATTCGTTTCGCGAGCTCATGGCCAAACCACTTTTTTCGCGAATAATGGCGCAAGGTACAATTTCCACAGGAAGTTGCAGTTGTTTCACCATATTTTTAACAATGGCCAATTGCTGAAAATCCTTCAATCCGAAGTAAGCTTTGGTAGGTTTTGCCATGTCGAAAAGTCTGCTAACTACCTGTGCTACACCGTTAAAGTGTCCCGGGCGATGTTTGCCTTCCATCACCTCTTCTAATTTTCCAAAGTTAAATTTACGTTTATCCGGTTCGGGATAAACCTCCTTGGCATTGGGTGCAAAAACGATTGAACAACCTGTTGGTTCCAATAATTTCATATCGTTTTCGAGCGTGCGCGGGTAACGTTCCAGGTCGGCCGGATCGTTAAATTGTGTTGGATTTACAAAAATACTTACCACCACAAACGGATTTTCCGAAACGGCCTGTTTTACCAGTGAAATATGGCCTTGGTGAAGTGCCCCCATTGTGGGTACAAAACCTACTGTTTTGTCATGGGCAAGTTGCTGAATTTCAGTCTGTAACTCTTGTATTGTACTAACCAGTTTCATAGCTAAAAAATTGCGGCTGCAAAGTAAGTAATTTTAATTGTTAAAACAGCATAAAAAGGAAGTATACTGACTGAAACTAACGAACTTAACTTGACTATTCGCATATTTTTATTACTTTTGCACACTGTTTTTAACTGCACTTATAGGTTCATGGAAAAGAAAAGAATCCTTTATATTTCACAAGAGATTACCCCTTATTTACCAGAAAGCGAAATGTCGGAGATTGGACGTTACCTGCCACAGGGCGTTCAGGAAAAAGGGAGAGAGATTAGAACTTTTATGCCGCGTTATGGCTGTGTAAACGAACGTAGAAATCAGTTGCATGAGGTAATCCGTTTGTCGGGTATGAACCTTGTGATTAACGATGCTGATCATCCACTTATCATAAAAGTTGCGTCGATACAGGCTGCTCGTATGCAGGTGTATTTTATCGATAATGAAGATTATTTTCAACGCAAAGCCGTATTACACGACGATGACGGCAAAGAGTTTGAAGATAACGACGAACGTGCGGTATTTTTTGCGCGTGGAGTGCTCGAAACTGTAATTAAGTTACGCTGGGCGCCCGATATTATTCACTGCCATGGATGGCTTACTTCGTTAGTGCCTTTATACATTAAAAAGTACTATTACAACGATCCGTTATTCAAGAACTCGAAACTGGTTTATTCGGTTTATAACGATGATTTTAAACAAACGCTTGATAGCAAGTTTAACGAAAAACTATTGCTTGAAGGTATTACAACCGAGGATGTAAAAATGATAGAAGAACCCACTTTTGCCAATGTGAGCAAAATGGCTATTGATTATTCGGATGCGGTGGTACAGGGAACTGAAACGATTAACGCTGACGTTAAAAATTATATTAAGGATAGCGAAAAGTTATTCCTCGATTTCCAACCAAAAGAAACATACATCGACGCTTACAACGAGTTTTACGATAAAGTGTAAAGCTTTGGTGTTAAAGAATCAAAATTATATTTAAAAAGTTCAATTTTACCTCGATTTCAGAATCGCTCTCGTCGTAATTTTCTATGTTTGTGTAATTTTTCGGAAATCAGAAAATTGAAGAGGCAACCGTAACTGTTTAAATAGGCTAATTTGCATTGGCTGCAGTAGGTAAAGCTTCCTAAAATAAATTGGAATTATTGACATGAAATACAATACAGTGCAGTTGTTAAAAATAGTTGGAGGATTATTCATTCTTGTAAATATTTTGGTTGCGTGCAATAGCGAGCAAAACGATTTGGGGCTGGGTATCCTTCCTGATGAAGATCTTATTAATGTTCGAAATATTTCTGTTTCGGATAAAATAGCATCGTATACATTTACTGAAAATGAAATTGTTTCCAACAAAGGAGCAACAAACCTTTTGGGAACCCTGAATGATCCGGTTTTTGGAAAAACAACAGCCAATTATGCAGCCGCAGTTTCGGTTAACTTCATTTCCCGATTTTGGAACCAACCCGGTAGTAGATTCTGTTAAAGCTGTATCTGTTTTACAGAAATATTTATGGCGATACCATTACAACGCAGGCATATTAAGGTATACGAAATGGAAACGTACCTCGACCCGGATGCTGAATACACTCAGGATATCGATTTGAAATCGATGGCGTCGGATATCCCGCTTGCCGAATTTGATTATACACCAAAAGTGGAGCTGGATTCTGTAACTCAGGACACCAACTTCCAGTCGTTGATCATTCCATTAGATATTGCTTTGGGCGAAAAGCTTATTAATGCCGATTCGCTGGATATGATTAACAACGATGTTTTTCTTCAATATTTTAAAGGTCTTTTACTCGAAAGTGCTGACGTTTCAGGAGAAGGATCGTTGGTGACCTTATACACAGCACCTATCGGTACGTTTCGTGGGGCGGCGTTATTGGTCTATTATAACAACGACGAAAATACCATATTACTGGAAGCAGACGAAGATCCCGATACGTTATTGCAGCCTTATGAGATAACTCAATATAGTGCTCGTGTTAGCGAATTTAAAACACGATTACTCCGATGCACCGTTTTTAGCCGACCTCGATCAGGAAGAAGTGGAAGGCGACCTGATTTATGTGCAGCCCACCGGAGGATTAAAATCGCGAATTACAGTTACAGGTCTTGAAAGCTGGAAAGACTCAATAAATATGGGTATCAATAAAGCTGAAATCATTTTTCATGTTGATACCACTGCAAGCGATATTCATAATTATCCGCCGCCAAGCCAGCTGATGTTTACCTTTGAGGCGCCCGACGGAGAAGAATACCGACCGATTGATTACTTCTTTAATCCTGCGTTTTACGGTGGTGTTTTAGATACCAGCGATTACACATACACCTTTAATATTACACAGCACGTTCAACGTATTATCGATGTAACCGATCCTGATGATGATGAATTTGTTGGAAACCAGGGATTCTTCCTGACAACCGGTCGTCGTACGGATATTGCCAACCGGGTAGTTCTTAAAAGTGCAAAAGAAGGTGGCGTTGATATGAAAATTACTTATTCAAAATTTTTGGATTAGACAGAACTGTTCTCCATTTCCTCAATTTGTCTCCTAAAGCTTGTTTGGCTAAATTATTGAACAATGTAATTTTAGCTTGATGGAACCCCGTTCCCTTTGTATTCGTATAAATACCACATTTATGCAATAACACAAAGGTCATGAGTCAATTTAAAGTTTATATTGTTTTTATCCTCATCCTTTTTTCGGGTAACCTATTCGCTCAAAAACAAAAAAACATTGTTATCGATGAGCAACTGACCGCAAATTCGGAACCGTTAAAGGTGAAAATGGGTAGCCAGATAATGGGTAAAATGGCCAAATATAAGTTTGGCAACTTCGAAGTTATTGAAGGAAAGACCGGTTGGCAAAAATCCGATTATAGCTCAAATTTATTCGAAACCAAGGTTGAAACATCAACTTCTAAAAAGTTCTGGTTTTCATTGGCTGATGAAAGTGATAATACGGTTACTGTTCATGCGGCCTTAAATGTACGCGTTAAAGTGAACGAAGAAAAGGAATTGTTTGGCGGATTTTATGTGGGAGAAAATGAAGAGTTACTTAACAGTGATAATTTTACTGCCACTTTATTTTTTAATTCGGACACCACCAAACTTTGGCTTTTGTATATGTTAAAAGAAAGAGGGAGTGAGTCAAAACAAACGGGTACAGCATTTTTAACGAACGGTAGCAGAAAGATTCTTATCCTGTCGGCAACATCGGCTGACGGAAGCAAAGACAACAGAATGTTTCCGGCCCTGGGATATGAATTTGTGGAAGACGGACAATCGCTTTCAGCATTACAATATTTTGGAGGAGGAGCGATGGGCTTGAATAAAGTGTTTGTTTGGTTGCACAATGAACTGGATGAGAACACTAAATTGTTACTTGCCGGTGCCGCTACAGCCATATTACACAATGAATACAGTGCACTAAGCGATTTTTAAATGAACCGATATATTAAAAGAGATCGTTTTCCCGTAGTAATTTCATCGAAACTTCTATTTTTACAGTCCGAAACCAACAACTTAATTTATTGCACGGCTTAACCGGCCTTGCAAGCTGAGAACAGGAAGAGTTTTCGTTCTTGGCAAACCACAAAAATTATATTCATGAAACCACTATTGTATTGCGCTGTATTATTGGTGCTGTCTATTTCCTGTAAAAATCAAAATGATAAGAATTCGGCGACAAATGTTACTGCCGAAGATTACTGCCGGTTTGTAAACCCGATGGTTGGAACCAGTACCATGGGACATACCTTTCCGGGAGCTACTGCGCCCTTTGGAATGGTACAACTGGGGCCACAAACCGATATGCAGCCTTATTTTAATCCTGATGGAAGTTATAACAAAAAAACGTACGAATATTGTGCGGGCTATCAATATCGCGATACTACAATAATTGGTTTTGCACATACCAATTTTAGTGGAACCGGTCACTCCGATCTGGGCGATTTTCTGGTGATGCCAATAACCGGTGATTTGGTGCTCGATCCGCTTCAGCAAAAGGATGGAAGCAAAGGGTTTTACTCGGTATTCTCGCATGAGAATGAAAAGGCCGCTCCCGGTTATTACAGCGTAAAACTCGATGATTATAATATTGATGTGGAATTAACAGCCTCCGAAAGAGTAGGATTTCACCAATATGCTTTTCCTGAAACCGATGAGGCGCATATTATTCTCGACCTGGTTTATAACGTTTATCATTACGATGAGAAAAACGTGTGGACATTTTTGCGTGTTGAAAACGATTCGCTGGTTACCGGTTACCGCCAGACAAAAGGGTGGGGCCGCACGCGAAAAGTATTTTTTGCCATGCAGTTTTCAAAACCTTTTAAAAGTTACGGACACAAAAAGTACGACGAGGATAACTACGACGGGCATTACCGGTATTTTGACCAGGAGAAAAATTTCCCTGAAATGGCCGGACGAAATATAAGGGCTTATTTTAATTTCGATACTACCGAAAACGAAAAGCTAAAGATAAAATTTGCCTTGTCGCCGGTAAGTATGGCCGGTGCCTTAAAAAACCTGGAGGCCGAAATTCCAGGATGGGATTTTGAAAAGGTAAAGGCCGAAACGCAACAGAAATGGAACAACGAACTGGCAAAAATCGAAGTTGAAAGTATCTCTGATGAAGATAAGCGAACATTCTACACGGCACTGTATCACACCATGCTTAGTCCAATTATTTACGAAGATGTAGATGGCAGTTATCGCGGACTTGATCAGAATATTCACCAGTCGGAAGGATTTACCAACTACACTATTTTTTCGTTATGGGATACTTACCGCGCGTTGCATCCTTTCTTTAACCTTATTCAGCCGTCGCGAAACAACGACATGATTAAATCGATGCTGGCGCATTACGATCAGAGTGTGCACCACATGTTACCGGTTTGGAGCCATTATGCCAACGAAAACTGGTGTATGATCGGTTATCATTCCACAACAGTATTGGCCGATGCAGTGGTAAAAGGAGTTGGCGATTTCGACCGCAAGCGTGCGCTGGATGCAGCAGTTACAACGGCAAAAGTTCCCTATTTCCATGGAATTGGAGATTATATGAAATACGGTTATGTACCCGAGGATAAAAGTTCGTACTCGGTGTCGAAAACCCTGGAATATGCTTTCGACGACTGGTGTATTGCGCAGATTGCCAAAAATACCGGTGATGCAGCTATCGAAAAAGAGTTTATGGATCGTTCGAACGCCTATAAAAAAGTTTACGATCCTTCCATCGGTTTTATGCGCCCGAAAATGTCAAACGGCGAGTTCCGAAAGGAATTCGATCCGCTGGATACACATGGCCAGGGATTTATTGAAGGTAATGCCTGGAATTACGGCTTGTATGTTCCGCACCAGGTGGAAGATATGGTTGAAATAATGGGGGGGTAAAAAACGTTTGTCGGGAATGCTCGATTCGTTGTTTACCATGGAGCTGGACGATAAATACATTGAAAAGAACGAAGATATTACCCGCGACGGAATGATCGGGAATTATGTACACGGCAACGAACCGGGGCATCATATTCCGTTTTTGTACAATTACACCGGTGAACCATACAAAACCCAGAGCCGCGTGCGTATGATCATGAAAACCATGTACGGTGCCGAAGTAAACAGTTTATGCGGAAATGATGACGCCGGACAAATGAGTGCCTGGTATATTTTTAACAGTTTGGGTTTTTATCCGCTTGCGCCGGGATCGGAATACTACGAGTTGGGAAGTCCTTCGGTTAAAAAAGCAGTCGTTTCTTTTGAAAATGGAAATCAGCTAACTATAACTGCCAATAATCAAAGTGAAGAGAATGTGTATGTTAGTAAAGTTACCTTAAACGGGACTGAAATTGATGGCACAAAAATCTCGCACTTCGATTTAATAAAAGGAGGAGACCTGGTATTTGAAATGAGTGATCAGGCAACGAATAATTAATTCGTTGCTTTAACATCTTTGTCGGGTAAGCTTACGAAGAGAAGCAGCGAGGAAAAGTCTCCAGGGGTTCAATAAAACAATTAATTTGAAGTCAACTTATACCCAAAATTGGAACCGATGAAAAAAGTATTATTGTTATTGGCCAACGGATTCGAATTTTTCGAAGCAAGCGTATTTATTGATGTTATTGGGTGGAACCTCGAAGAAGGCGACAACTCAACAAAACTATACACCTGCGGGGTAACAAAAGAAGTTAAAAGTTCGTTCGATCAGACTTTGGTAGTTGATTACCTGATTGATGAGATTGATGTAAACGATTTTGACGCACTGGCTATTCCCGGAGGTTTTGAAGTTTACGGTTTTTATAACGATGCCTACAGCGATAAGTTTCTCGACCTGATTAGGGCATTCCGGGCCGGTAATAAAGTAATTGCATCAATTTGTGTGGGCGCATTGCCATTGGGGAAAAGCGGTGTTTTAAAAGGTAAAAACGGAACAACTTACCGAAGTGAAGTAAGACGGGAAGCACTGCAAGGTTTTGGCGTCAATGTGTTGGATCAACCCATTGTTCTCGACGATCAGCTGATTACATCGTGGAACCCGTCAACAGCCGTTGACGTGGCTTTATTGCTGCTGGAGATGCTTACCACCAAAGAAAACGCTGAAAAGGTTAGGCACTTAATGGGATTTTAAAACCGGGTAAAAGCAGAAAACGATGATTAAGATTTCAACCGATAAGGAAAAACTCGATATCCGGGTTATTCACAATTATTTGTCGAACGAATCGTATTGGGCGAAAGGGCGTACTCTGGAAACCGTGAAGCGTTCCATCGAAAATTCGCTGTGTTTTGGTGTATACATCGAAAACAAACAGGTTGGATTTGCACGTGTAATCACCGACTACGCTGTTTTTGCCTGGTTACTCGATGTTTTTATCCTTCCCGAATTCCAGGGAAAGGGGTACGGCAAAAAGTTAATGGAAGCCATAATGACACACAATAAACTGCAGGGACTACGCCGCTGGGGACTGGGAACCGACGATGCGCACGGATTGTATAAACAATTTGGATTTGCACCCTTGCATAAGCCCGGAAATATGATGGAGATTATTTTTCAAAATAAAGAGCGCTAAAAGCGACTTTTTCCGTTTCCACAGATTATAACTCAGCCTTCATTTTAATTTATCAATAATATCATTCAGGAAATAATATTTTATATCTTTTTTCTAACTTTAGTGCAACTATGCAAAATGTTAGTGAGATACTCGACTTTACAGTTAGCGCATTGCTGTTTATTTATCTGTTAACCTTAATCTCGAAAACCAACAGGTATTTAAAAACCTATTGGTTTTGGGGTATTCTCTTTATATTGGCATCCAAAGTCATTACGGTTCTTGAAGAACTAATCTTTTCTGATCAGATTAATATAATTGAGCACTCATTCTTTTTAATTGCTTGTATATTTTTCTTTATAAGTATCCTAAAAAAAGAACTGTAATGGAAAATTATATTGTCATAATCGCCATAATATCATCCATTATTCTTTTCCTTTCGGCAGTTATTGTTTTTGTTCGGTTTTACAGAGAAAGAACGCAATTCAAGATACTACTTGGAGTTGCTTTAATTGTTTTACTAGCCGGATCGATCATTAATGTTTTTGAACACACTGCGATTCTGCAGAGTGCTGAAGAATTTGAACAGATTTTAAGCATACTTTTTTTGCCCATTATAATTTTTGCCATTTACGAAAGTATTATAGGCGAACAGCTTCGCACCCACATAAAGAGCGAGCAAATGTTTAAAGGAATTTTCAACCAAACATTTTCGTTTGTTGGTTTGCTCAATAGTGAGGGGCGAATATTGGAAGCCAATTCAACGGCATGCGATTTTATAGGATATGACAACGATGAATACAAAGGAGTATTCTTCCCCGAAACCAGGTGGTGGAAACATTCTGCCGAAGAAATGAAAAATTTGGAAGGGGCGATTAAACAGGCCGGGCAAGGAAAAACTGTACGATACGAAACCACCAATATCGATAAAGATGGAAAAATTCATTACGTCGACTTTTCGTTAAAACCGATTCACGATTCGCGCGATAGACTCATCTATTTAATCGCTGAGGGCCGCGATATTACCGAAATAAAATCTACAAGGCTGGAATTGGAGAAACACAAAAAGAACCTGGAAGACATTGTAGAAAAACGTACCCTGGAATTAAAAACAGCCAATGAAGAGCTGCAGTTAAAAAACGAGACCTTATACGAAAAAAATACCATAATTAACGAGCAGAACGCTAAGTTAGTAAGTACCCTTATCGACTTAAAAGAAACCCAGACACAGCTTTTGCAGGCCGAGAAAATGGCCTCATTGGGAGTGTTAACCGCCGGCGTTGCCCACGAGATTAATAATCCGCTGAACTATATTGTTGGTGCCTACGAAGCTTTAAAACAAAAGGATACACATTCTGGCGACGAGGAAGCCGAAATGCTTCTTGATGCCATAAAAACAGGAGTAGATCGTGTTGCCGGTATTGTAAAAAGCCTGAACCAGTTTAGCCGGGATACTCCTGCAGAAAACGAAGAATGTAACATTCATGAGATAATCGACGATAGCCTGGTTATGCTGCATAGCCGGTTAAATAACAAAATTGAGATACATAAGAACTATTTTAAAGATTCATTTGTTACTTTTGGCAATGTTGGAAATTTTCATCAGGTATTTTTGAATATTCTTTCCAATGCCGAACAGGCCATTAATGAAAAAGGAAAAATTTGGATAAAAACAACTAAAAACGACAACTATTTAATCATTACAATAACCGACTCGGGAAAGGGGATAGAAAAGGACGCTATAAACAAAATCACCGACCCGTTTTACACCACCAAAGACCCGGGAGAAGGAATCGGTTTAGGACTTTCAATTGTCTTTGGAATTATTAAAGAACACGGAGGTCGCCTTGAATTTGAGTCGGAAGTAAACAAAGGAACAACTGTAACAGTTATGTTACCACAAAAAGGAATGAAACATGAATAACAAACCTAAAATTCTTTATGTGGACGATGAGGAAATGAACATCACTGTTTTTCAGTTAACATTCTCGAGAGTTTTTGAGGTGTTAACAGCCGATAGCGGCGAGAAAGGCATGGAGATATTTACCAGCGATCCGGACATAAAATTTGTAATTTCAGATATGAGAATGCCCTCAATGAACGGGCTGGAATTTATCAGGAAGATTAGAAACGTATGTGCGAAAATTCCCTGCAGCATATTGTCGGGTTATCAGCAAAGTCCTGAGATTTTGGATGCCCTGGATAACGGAGAAATCGTCGACTATTTACTGAAACCTTTTGATAAAAGAGCAATCGAACAATTAGTACTCAAGCACGTTAACGGAACTACAACAGGGAATTAATTGTTCCGGTAGTTACACCCACGCTTACAAAAGCCACAAGTATCCAGCGTCGGGATATCCAGCATCAAGTCTCATTTAATCACCCAATGGCGAATAGTTTCAATAAGCTTCGTTGAATTTTTTCTTTACGATCTCTTTTACTTCTTCCATCGAAATTTCTCTACCCAGCTCTTGCTGAATGGAAGTTACCGCCGATGAAGCAAAACCACACGGATTGATGTAGTTGTAATAACGCATGTCGGTATTAACGTTTAATGCAAAACCGTGCATGGTAACGTAACGGCTTACACGCACACCGATTGCACAGATTTTTCGTGCACGCACTTTGTGGTCGGGTTGCAGCCACACGCCGGTAGCACCTTCTTTTCTTCCGGCTTCCAACCCGTACTCGGCAACTGTTGCTATAATGGCATCTTCCATTTTTTCAATGTATTCGCGCACGCCAATCTTATAGTGCTCCAGGTCGATAATCGGGTAACCAACCAGCTGTCCCGGTCCGTGGTAGGTAATATCGCCACCACGGTTTATCTTAAAATATGTGGCTTCAATCTTTTTCAAAAAATCGGCATTGGCCATCATATTGGCTTCGTCGCCACTTTTCCCCAGTGTGTAAACATGCGGGTGTTCAACCAAAATAAAATGATTGTCAGCCGTAGGTTTGCCCGTGCTGCGTTTTTGAGTGGTAAGCTCCTGAAGACGCTCTTCCTGGTAATCCCAGCATGCTTTGTATTCTTTTAATCCAAGATCGACGTAATTAAAATCTGCCATTTTTTTACTTTTAGCTACGAGCTACCAGCCGTGAGTTACGAGATTTTTGAACTCACTCAATCAATAACTCATTTTTTATAATTGCTAAATTGTTCTTTTGCAAAACTGTTTACTGCGACTGAAAACTGGTCGCTTCACTTATGCTTTTACGTGTTCTTCGGCCCGGTACGAACTGCGCACCAGTGGCGAGCTTTCAACAAATTTAAAACCTTTGCGGATGCCAATGTTGCGGTATTCCACAAATTTATCGGGTTCAATGTATTCAACCACAGGCATATGTTTTGTTGTAGGCGCCAGGTATTGCCCAATTGTCATTACTTTACAACCGGCTTCCAGCAAATCGTCCATGGTTTTTAGCACATCTTCGTGGGTTTCGCCCAGCCCAAGCATAATGCCCGATTTTGCCCGGCCGAAATTGTCGGCAACATATTTAATTACCTCAAGGCTACGGCGGTATTTAGCAGCAAAACGTATAAACGGAGTTCGTTCTTCAGTGGTTTCAAGGTTATGCGATATCACATCCGGACCGGCATCGATCACCTGTTGTACCAATTCCATTTTTCCACGGAAATCAGGAATCAAAACTTCAATTTTTGTTTCCGGGTTCACACGTTTTACTTCGCGAATGGTTTCGGCCCAGATTCCGGCACCCTGATCTTCCAGGTCGTCGCGGTCAACCGATGTAATCACACAGTGTTTTACGCCCATAATCCGCACCGATTCGGCCAGTTTTTTTGGCTCTTCCAGATCGGGTGCAAGCGGCATTCCATTAGGTACGGCACAGAATTTACATTTACGGGTACAGATATTTCCTAAAATCATAAATGTGGCTGTTCCCCTGTTCCAGCATTCGCCAATATTTGGGCAGTTTCCGCTGGTGCAAATGGTATGCAAACCATGTTTATTCACCAGGTTTTTTACCTTCGAATAGCTTTCCCCCTTCGGCATTTTCATCTTCATCCACTTTGGCAGGCGTTCTCTGCCATTCAACTCATGTGCCATAATATAAACTGACTAAAAATTATTATATCGTTCTATTCTGCGTCTTTTCCATTTATTCTGCTGCAAAACTTCCTTAAATAGCTGGTGCTATTTGCGTCAATTTTGCTTTGTCTAAATAAAAAATCCATCAGAATAATTCCAACAAATAATATTTAGACAGTTCATGAAAAACTTCTGCAAATGTAAAAGTTTAAAATCAAACTAAAATTGATTAAACTCCTAACTCTCAAAATTGTTCTTGAAAAAAGCATAGTTTGAACAACTGTGTTATTTTTGTACAACAAGCTGAAAACAATGAGACATTTCTTTATACTACTGATATTAATGATGGGTTTGAATACCGGTTTTGCGCAACAAAAGCAATCCGAGGTTCAACCCAAATCAAGTTTGGCCATTCGCTACTATAATGCGAAGGACTTTGAAAAAGCAGCGCCATTATTAAAAGAGGTGTATCAGTTGACCCGTAACAGCACGTATTTCAGGTATTACATCAACAGCTTGATAGGTTTGGAACAGTATGATGAGGCGGAGTCAGAAATTCAGCGTGAGATAAAAAAGCAAAAAACGCCGCGCCCGGAATATTATGTGAATTTGGGGCAGGTTTATAAACAACAAAACCGCAATGAAGAAGCTGATGCGATGTTTCGTGAGGCTATCGACAAAATACCGGCCAATCGTGGAGCTTATTTAATCACTGCCAATTTGTTTTTGGGCTGGGGCGAGTATGGTTTGGCGCGCGATACCTATTTAAAAGGAAGAGCTGCTATGCCCGAAGAGTCGTTTAATTACGAGCTGGCGCGGGCTTACCTGTATTTGCGCGATTACACCAATATGATGGAAGAGTACCTGAACCTGTTACGCGAAGGAGAACAACATCTGGCGCGGGTGCAAAGCAGTTTGTCGTCGGCCATGCGGCTGGATATTGACGATGGTTTGCGCGACCAGTTTCGGGGGCAGGTGCTAAAACGTATTCAGTCCGAGCCTAATGTAATTGGTTACAATCGTTTGCTAATCTGGTTTTTTCTTCAGGAAAAGAAATTTTCGGGTGCGCTGCGCCAGTCCATTGCTTTAGATAAAAGAACAGGGGTAGAAGATGGTCAGATTGCGCAATTGGGCGATTTGGCTTTGCGAAATAAAGAATATGCACAGGCACAAAAAGCCTACGAATATATAATGGCCAAAGGAGAGGAAACACCATATTTCCCGCAGGCTTTTGCATGGAATATTCATGCCAAATACATGGAATATACCAACGCGGGAGATGGCAATTTGGAGCAGGGACAAGCTTTGGCTACCGATTTTGAAAACGGATTGATATACCTGAGCATTGGGCCGGCTACTTTAACTTTGGTTCGCGAGTATGCCCATTTACTGGCATTTTACCTGAACGATACAGAAAAAGCAATTTCGGTGTTGGAGGAAGGTGAAAAAGTGCCGCAACTAAAACCTGAGGAGCTGGGGCAGCTAAAAGCCGAAATGGCCGATATTTATGTGTATGCCAACGATCCGTGGGAAGCTATGCTGATTTATTCGCAGGTAATTGAAGCCAACAAAAAGAATACGCTGGGCGACGAAGTAAAACTGAAAAAAGCAAAACTGGGTTATTATATGGGCAACTTTAGCTGGGCAAAAGCACAGCTGGACGTGTTAAAAGCCAGTACTTCGAAATTAACAGCCAACGATGCCATGGAATTATCGATGCTGATTGGTAATAACCTTAACCTCGATACTACTGCGGTTCCGTTAACCATGTTTGCTAAAGCTGATTTGTTGTTTTTTCAGAATAAGCCTGAAGAGGCGATGACAATCCTCGATGGTCTGGCAGAAACATTTCCCTATCATTCGCTGGTGGATAATATCCTGTTTCGCAAGGCAAAAATTGAAATGGACAACCAAAACTACGGAATGGCTGCCGAATACCTGCAAACAATAGTTACGGATTTTAGTTACGACCTGCTGGGCGACGATGCCTTGTACCTGCTGGCCGAAATTAATAACTACCACCTGGGGCAGGAAGAAAAAGCTAAAGAGCTCTACAAACAAATGCTGACCAGCTACCCGGGAAGTGTGTTTACCGAAGAATCGCGCGAGAAATACCGGGAACTGCGCAAGGTTTACCCGGATAAAGAACCGGAAAATAAAGAAGGATTGTTTGAGCGGGCTATTGAGAATTCAGAGTTTTAGGGGTGAGGATTCTTTCTTCATTGGTTCCGACTTGTCAGCATGACATGAAGCAAATAACCATTCAATTTCTTTTATTACTTTGGCTTACTGATTTTTCAGACTTATGTCGCGAACCGTAAAAACCTATTTATACGCCGGCTTGGCCGTGTTATTCTGGTCAACCGTAGCTACATCGTTTAAACTGGCGCTGCGCGAGTACGATTTTATTCAGTTGATATTTTATGTGTCGGCAGTAACGGTGGTGCTGCTGTTTTTTGTGTTGGTAGCACAGCGAAAAACACATTTAATAGTTAAGCAGACCAAACGCGAATGGTTGTATTCGCTGCTGATGGGGGCTTTTAATCCGCTGCTTTATTACCTGGTTTTGTTCAAAGCCTATTCTTTGCTTCCGGCGCAGGTGGCGCAACCACTGAATATGATCTGGCCCATAACGTTGGCGTTGCTTTCGGTGCCCATGCTCAAGCAAAAGATCAGCTGGATAAGTTTTGTGGCGCTGCTCATTAGTTTTGTTGGCGTGTTTTTTATTTCGTCGCAGGGAGGTTTTGATGGGTTTCGCAACACCAATCCATTGGGTGTTGTGCTGGCGGTAGGCAGTTCCATATTATGGTCGTTGTATTGGATATTTAATGTAAAAGACACGCGCGACCAGGTGGTGAAACTCTTTCTCAATTTTGCCATCGGGCTTCTCTACCTGACTCCGGTTGTGGCGCTGTTCTCGTCGTTTAAAGTACATTGGGGTGAGGCATTTATCGCAACCATTTACTCCGGAATTTTTGAGGTAGGAATTACATACGTATTGTGGTTAAAAGCCATGAATCTGACCAGCAGCAATGCAAAAATCGGCAACCTGGTGTTTTTTGCACCCTTCCTGTCGCTGGTTTTTATTCATCTTATTTTAAAAGAAACGATTTACGTTACCACATTTGTTGGTTTGCTGTTTATTATTTCGGGTGTGCTGGTACAGCAACTCGACCGGAGAAAACGCAATTGAATGATGACTGTTGAATTACGATTAACGATTTTAGATTTTGTGGAACGATGAAATAGATTGAGAAGGCACATCTGCAATCATAATTCGTTAATCATCGATCTGAAATCGAACAAAGATTCCCTTGTGTACTTCGTGCCTTTGTGGTTCTTTCCTCAAAATGTTTTTCGCGTACTCAGTGTAATTCGTGGATAATTGAATTTTGGCGCAACTTCAGTTCCGGGGAACAAAACAATATCAGTACTTTTGACCGCAGGTTAATAACAAATTACTATTTTCAGCCAATGGATAAACCGCTTCGTATATTGGGCATCGACCCCGGGACAACGGTAACCGGCTATGGTTTGGTAGAGGTAAGAGATAAAAAACCGGTTATTTTGCACATGGGAAACATTACGCCCAAGCGATACTCTGATCATTACATGCGACTAAAATATCTGCACGAAAGGGCGTTGCACCTGGTAAAAGAATACCGCCCGGATGTGATGGCTATTGAAGCACCGTTTTATGGTAAAAACGTACAGTCGATGTTGAAACTGGGGCGCGGACAAGGCGTATTAATGGCTGCAGCGCTGATGTTCGACGTGCCGATTCACGAATACGCTCCCTTGCTGGTGAAACAAGCCATTACCGGGATGGGCCGTGCTTCGAAAGAACAGGTGGCGTATTTCCTGCAAAAAGTGTACGACCTGAAAGACATGGATCAGGTACTCGACGAAACCGATGCCGTGGCCGTTGCCATTTGTCATTTTATACAAATGAACAAGCCACAAAAATCGAAGGAGTATAAAAACTGGGGAGACTTTGTTAAAAAGAATCCGGGCAAGGTGAAATAATCCTTATCCGAAGGCTTTCTCCAAACGATTCAACGCCTCCTGCAACACACTTCGCTGACATCCGATATTCAAACGAAGGAAACCATCGCCGCCAATTCCAAAACGGCCGCCATCATTTAGCGCTACACCCGCTTTCTCAACAGTGAATTTTGCCAGCTCTTCGTTTTTCATTCCGTAATCCGAAAAATCCATCCAGATCAGGTAAGTGGCTTCCGGTTTCATAACTTTAACACGTGGCAGCTTTTCCTGGATAAATTGTTCGAGCAATTGATAATTTCCCCACAGGTAATCCAGCAGTTGCGCCAGCCATTCGTCGCCATGCGTATACGCAGCTTCCAATGCTACCGAGCCAAAGATATTTCCCATGTGTAAATGCCCAACGCCAATGGTACGTTCATAAGCTGCCAGTTTTCTTTTGTTTGGAATAATCACCAGTGATGAGGTGAGCCCCGCCACATTAAACGTTTTGCTTGGCGCCATACTCACCATGCAGTTTTGTGCCACCTCTTCCGATATGCTGGCCAATGGAATGTGCTTATGACCTTTGTATATTAAATCGGAATGAATTTCATCCGAAATGATCATGATGTTATTTTCCAGACAAATATCTGTTAATGCAACCAATTCTTCGCGTGTCCAAACCATACCTCCCGGATTTTGCGGATTACAAAGCAGCAGCAGTTTGGTGTTCTCGTCGATCTTCGATTTTAAATCTTCCAGATCAAAAGTATAACGACCATTCTCATTTTTTAGTGGATTCTGAATCATTTTCCGGTTGGTGCCTTTCACACTGTCAAAGAAAGGGAAATACACCGGTGGCTGAACGATAACACCATCGCCGGGTTTCGAAAAACTTTCTATCGCGTATGTCAATCCTGCCACAACTCCCGGGCTAAACGAGATCCATTCTTTTTTTATATCCCACTGATGACGCCGGCTCATCCAGTTTATAACTGCTTCGTGATACGAGTCGGAACGAAAAGTGTATCCATAAATCTCGTGTTCGGCACGCTCTTTTATGGCATTAACAATAAAATCGGGTGTTTTAAAATCCATATCGGCCACCCAAAGCGGCAGGGCATCGGCCGAATTAAAAAAACGTTCGAGGGCATCGTGTTTTAAACAGTTGGTTCCTTTGCGCGGAACTATTTCGTCGAAATTGTATTTTTTCATGACTATTGAAAGCTATATTTTGTGTGGCAAATAATTGAATTGCCGGAATAAATTCTCGTGCGCCGAAGATAATTGAATTCTTTTTTTTCTCAATTTTTAATTCTTGGAAAACGATATCCAAGTCCGAATTCGACAACCTGTGCTTTAAATAAAGGAACTGCTCTTATCATTGCAATTCCGATTATATTTTTTGCATAGTATTTTGCACCTGCTTTATAATACGCTCGGGAAATGTAGTTCGTGGTATCGCCGAAGAAAAAACCATAGGCTCCCAGAAAACTCAGGTTGCCAAATAGAAATTCGCCTTGAAGATTTGGCCCGAAACGAAAGCTGAGATCGGAATCTTCATCATAGTTGTAGTTGTTTATCGCATATTGATTTAAAGCTTCGTCTTTAATAAAATCAATCCCGATCCCGATTTTATTGATTGGATTAATTTGTTTGGAATAATTCAACGAAGTAGCTATGAATACAAAGCGTTGATCATAGTCTCTGACTGTGTTAAGACCTGTTGAGGCATAAGCCCAGAATTCATTTTTTATCAATTTGCCTCGTCCTTCTTCGTTTGATGGTATTTTTTCGACTTGTTTTTCAAATTCCCAACCAAGCGTTATGTGATGGTTTAATGTATTCAATCCAAGATTTGGGGATTTGATAAGGCCGTTAGAGAAATGGTTTAGCCCGTATGAATAACCAAAATATACCGGATGAAAATGTAGTCGGGTATAAAATTCAAGTTCTCCGGTAATATTTATATGCGTGCTGATTGCCTGGTTGTCGGGATTTGAAGATACGTCGTATTTCTCGGTTAGATAAGCAAGGCCGGCAGCACTTTTAAATCCAATATCGAAAACCTTATGCCGCTTTAGAAACGATATTTGCAAAAAAGTTGTAAGTGCATGTGAATTCCCAATTACATCAGGATTATTAAATGATTTAAGCGTATAGTTAATGCCGTAGTTCGGGTAATTGTAGAATTTCCTCCAATGTTCGCCAGCTTTATTTTTAAAGGAGTAGCTGATTGAAAATCCATCAACCGGATTCTCGGAAATTGGTTCAATTTTTTTTGCGTGAACTAAAACTGATCCTGAAATATATGAAATGTCGATACTTTCCTGCGAAAAGGTCTGGTATGAGCTACATAGAATACAAAGTAGCATGCTGAGAAATATTGTACAAGTTTTTAATGACTTCGGCATGTTAGGCAGCTTTTATGAAAATTTTATTGAAACTTGTTTGCAATCCCAATATTAGTGTTTTTATACAAATAATAAGAATTAGTTGCAGGTTGCAGAAATAAGCTGAGAAGATTCTTTTGTTATTTATCCCGCTCATTTTACTATTCTTTTTAGATAATTTAAATCGCCAACCTTTTCAACTTTCAATATAAAATCAAAACGGTTTAAATCCATACACAGGTGAAAATCGCTTTCGGGCGACCAGCTTTCAGTAGCCGGATCAAAAAAACGGGCGCCATCGGTTTCTTTAATTTGCTGCACCATGGCGGCAAAATCGTTTGGCCGTCCTTCCAGTTCATTTTTTATGTATTCGGCACACAGTGTATCTTCGGCTGTGGGGTATTGGCAGGCAAAACCCATACAAACCAGCGAAACCTTTTTTGGATTGGTCTTTTGTATATAATTTATAATAGCACCGGCATTAACAAAACTACCTGTAATTATTTCGTCGGCATTTATGGCGTTTGTTATTCCCTGCGTGCCCGAACTGGTGGTCTGAACCATTGTTTTTGCCGTAATGGCTGCATCGTTAATGTGTGTTGGCGAATTCCCAAAATCAAAACCTTCCGGTTTTCGCTCGTGTCGTTCGCCTGTTAAAAGGTAATCGGGATTGTCCTTTTTTAATTGGTAGGCCAGATTTATATCTCCAACCGGAATAATGGTTTCAATACCTTTATTAATGGCATAACAGGCTGTGGAAAAGGCCCTCAATACATCTATGATAATAGCAGTTCCTTTTGCCTCTCTCGCTCCATCTGCGAGATGCAGAATATTTATATGCATATTTTACTGTTTATTCACAAATAACTTAAAATTATTTAACACATCAAAGTGTAAAATGGCATGAAAATTGTAAGTCATAGTGTCTTAATTACGCAAAGCCTATGAATAGGGGTATTGTACAAATCTATGGAAATTGCAAGTTAACTCCAATGTTAAATTATCACAACATTCTTAATTAATTTAATATGTTATTCGACATACATGCTGTAAAACATGTATGTTTGCAGAGTGATTTTGAAATGAAAACAATTAAAGAAAATAGTTATGAAAACAATTAAATTTTTAACAACAGTAATGGCGCTGGCAATTGTAGCAGTTGCAACAGCCGTTGAGAAACCGAAAATGGATATCGTACCCTTGTCTGAAGATAGAGCAGTTGTTTCTATTCTTAATGGCGCTGAGGCTTTGTTCGAGTTAAGCATTCGTGCTGAGAGTGGCGAATTGGTGTATTACAAACAGGCAGCAAGTCCATCTCTTACTTATCAGAAGATTTTTGATTTTAAAAATATTGAAGACGGAGATTATACAATGGATCTTCGCGTAAACGATACACGATTGATTAAAGACATTAAAGTTTCTTCAAAAGGTATCGTTGTGGGTGAGTCGAAAATGAGAATCGATCCTTACTTTGGGTTTTCGGACAATGTATTGAAACTTACCTATTTGAATTTCGACCAGGAAAACCTGAGTTTGAATATTTATGATGAGACCGGTCTGGTTTACGAATCGAAATTAGGTCAGGATTTTAATATTGCAAAAGGTTTTGATCTTGCAGCTTTGGCTGCGGGTGAGTACGAAGTGATTTTGACTTCAAGAAATAATGATTTTACGTTTAGTTTAGTAAAATAGATTAGAAAATGTTATTGGTTTAGAAGGGCTGTCGGAATTATCCGACAGCCCTTTTTTGTTTTTGAAAGTCCCCGTCTTTTTATGTGTATTGCGTTTGAGTTTCGTCCGGGAGAACTATCTGGCTTCGATCTGTTTTTTTCGCCAGACGATTTCCCTTTGGTTGTTTCATCCCGGTGCTACGCATCGGGTTATTCACATTAGATACTTCCAGCGTCATGAAAACTTGCAATCGTGACATTGTAGGTCAATAGGCTCGTTTTAACTTTTTGAATCAGCTCAATATCCCGAAGGGATAAAATGTGACTAACCTCGGGTGAAACCCGGGGTTGATGTGCGGTAATTTAAAGGCGCAATCAGTAAGCTGTTTAATGTACAATCGTTGTGTGCGTCTTATAATCTGGCCATTTTTATGAAATGCTGTTAGCGGACTTTTCTTTTGTTCCTGTTGATGATGTCCGGGAATCATGAATGTTTCGTTTTGGATCCGGTCTTGGGCCGGATTTTTTTTTGTTTTGTTGCCTGGAGGGGGTGAATGTATGTGAATGAAATGTTGCGGGGCTGTAATTTTGGCTGGTAATTGCTGAGATTGATGTCTTTTTGGGGTGAAAGTTGTTGGTGCAGGCTGTTTTGTGCCAGGGTTTGCGGGAGTGGTAGTGTATTGTATATAAAGACAATAAGGTGTTTTAATCGATCGGCTTAACTGTTTCTTGAGGATATGCTAAAATTTATTTAATATAACTATTTGCAAAATGGCACGAAAATTGTTATGCGGCGAAAAAATATTAATAAAGACTGAAAATAAAGGTGTTAAGGCGGTGTTAATGAGTCTAATGTTAAAGCGAATGTTAAATATTATGTAGTTATTTAATTTTTTAAACATGTTGTTTGGCATATATGCTGTAAAACATATATGTTTGTAGTGTCATTCAATGTTAAACTAAAAAATGAATGGTTATGAAAACAATTAAATTATTATCTACAGTATTGGCAGTTGCAATTGTAGCAGTTGCAACAGCCGTTGAGAAACCGAAAATGAGTGTAACTCCGTTGTCAGCTGACAAGGCGGTAGTAACAATTATGAATGAAAATGCATCGTTGTTCGAGTTGAGCATTCAGTCCGAAGATGGTGAGTTGGTTTATTACAAACAAACAACAAAGCCATTGACTTCTTACCAAAAGATCTATGATTTCAAAAATCTTGAAAACGGAAATTATACCATGGATCTTCGTGTAAACGACACACGTTTAATTCGAGATATCCAGGTAGCATCAAACGGTATTTTCGTTGGCGAGTCAAAATTAAGAATCGATCCTTACTTCGCATTTGCCGATGATGTATTAAAGCTTTCTTATTTGAATTTTGATGAGGAAAGACTGAGCATAAATATTTACGACGAAAAGGGTTTGGTTTACCAGTCGGATTTGGGTAAAGATTTTAATGTAGCTTCAGGATACGATCTTTCTGCATTGAGAAATGGAAAATACGAAGTGATCCTGAGTTCTTATAATAATGAATTTACGTTTAGTTTAGAAAAATAGTCAGAAAATGTTATTGGTTTAGTTAAGGCTATCAGGAAAGGCAACTGATAGCCTTTTTTTTGTTTTAGTTTTTCCCCAGACTTTTATTGTAGGAGCCGGTTGTTGAGACCGGTTTTTTTTGTGTTGGTCGACACTGGCTTGTTGTTGGTCGACAAGTTGCCAAATAGCGTAACGAAAGGTGTTGTTTTTGTGTCTATTAAGTAAGAAACAATTAAATAGAAAGTCATGAAAACAAAAGTTTGGGCTGTTATAGTCCTGGCATTTTTTGTTGCGGGAGCAGCAAGTGCCACCGAGTTACCAAAAATGAATGTTATTCAGGTGGAAGAAAATACGGCAATGCTTGCCTATAGTTTCTCTCACGAAGCACCTTTGCAGGTGAGTCTTACCAATTTCGACGGAGAAATAATGTATTATAAGGAAACCGAACATCAAACAGCGTTTAAAAAAATGTTCGATTTTTCTGAATTGGGTGATGGCTTGTATTGTGTAAGTATCAATTACGGCAACCAGAGTATAAATCGTGTATTGAAAGTCGAGGACAAGAAAATTACAGTAAGCAATGCTTCTTTTTGTTACGAGCCCTATTATAAGGTGAAAGGAAAAATGGTGAATCTGTCGTTTTTAAATACCCGGAATAAACCTGTTTATGTAAGTATTTACCAAGACGGGAAATATATCGACGGATCGAATCTTGGCCGCGATGTAAGTATTCAAACCCGGTTAGATTTTAGTCATTTAAAAAGAGGTACCTACCAGGTTGTGTTAACCGACTGTGTAAAAGATCATAGATATACGCTAAAATTATAAATAATGGTGTTTTTAATCTGTAATAGTTAGCTCCCTCACTTTCTTTATGTATCGAACAAAAGTATCAGCTTTGCAAGGTTTTGCAGAGCTTTTTTTCTGAAAATCCAATAAAGTAAATAGCAGGAATCTGCTTCAAAATTTATCGACTCACCCTGCTTGTGTCTTCGACACAATCATCACGCTCTTCGAGAAGAGGAATGAGGGAGAGTTAGCTGAAAATCGCATTACTTTCATTCCTGTTGGTGATTCCCAAAAATCATGATTGTTTTGTTTCCCTTGTTCAACATCCAGGTGTTATTGTGTCGCTTCCGGCAACAATTTCTTTATTGTAATTATAAAAAATGGAAGAAATCTGTTGAGAGATGTAATTTAAATCATAAAAGTGCACCAACACTATTAAACGATTTTATGCTTTGTAAGTCCAAGGCAGTGTTCTCTTAAAATATTATTGCAAGGTGCATATTAAAATAGAAAATCTAAACAAAATCTACAAGGGAGGCAGTTACGCTGTAAATAACCTCAACCTTGAAATTCCAAATGGTATGTTTGGCCTTTTAGGACCAAACGGGGCTGGGAAATCAACCCTTATGCGCATTTTGGTAACTCTAATGAAACCAACAAGTGGCAAAGTATATTTCAACGATTACGAACTTTCGAAACATCGCCGCGAGATTCGCTCGATGTTGGGTTATTTGCCCCAGGATTTTAGTTTCTTCTCGAAATTAAAAACCTCTGAGTTTTTGGATTATACTGCCCGTTTGGCAGGAATGAAAAGCGGGGCAGCACGCCGCAGTGCAGTTGATCAAATGCTGGAAGAAGTAGGTTTGTTTGAAGTGCGCGACAGAAATGCAAATAAACTTTCAGGTGGTATGAAACGCCGTTTGGGAATTGCCCAGGCGCTGATAAACGATCCGCAGATTATTATAGTTGATGAGCCTACCACAGGTCTCGATCCCGAAGAACGTATCCGCTTCCGGAACCTGCTTTCAACCATTAGTACACGCGACGTAATTATTATCCTGTCGACACACATTGTGGGCGATATTTCGAGTACCTGCGATAATATGGCATTACTCAACCAGGGGAAACTGGCATTTGCCGGATCGCCGGAGCAGCTGGTAAAAGAAGCCGAAGGCCATGTTTGGGTTATTGAAGCTACTGAACAGGAATATCTTGAAATAAACGAAAAATACCCTGTAATTTCTACCATCCCTATCGATGGAGGCTGGGAGGTGCAGGTTGTTGCCAATGAGATTGACGGTTACCAGGGAAAACCCATGGATCCGAATCTGGAGCACGCTTATGTGCACTTTATGGAAAACAAACTAAACCAATGGTCTAACGCTTAAAACCGGATAAATGATTTCGTTACATAACATATTTTCGATAGCAAAATACGAGCGGAAAACACTTTTCCGCAGCTGGTTTTTCCGCATATTCAGTATACTCTCTTTGCTGGTATTGTTCGGGTTAAACTTCGGAATGGTGATTGAAGGAGGTGGTGGCGAAAGCTGGGCCATCCGTGCGATCCCGAGTGCTATTCCGTATTTTAATTTGCTGATTTTAAATGTGGCCCAGGCAGTAATTGCTGTGTTTCTGGCCTCCGACTTTTTAAAACGCGATAAAAAATTAGATACCACCGAAGTAATCTACATGCGCTCGATGACCAATGGCGAATACGTGATTGGAAAAACACTGGGTAACATGCAGGTGTTTATGATTCTGAACATCGCGGTGGTTGTTCTGGCACTTGTTTTTAATTCGCTGGCAAAAGGTACTCCCATCGATTGGGTTTCGTACGGCGTGTATTTGGTGCTGATAAGTATTCCAACCCTTGTTTTTATTATGGGTTTGTCGTTTTTGCTCATGAGCGTAATCCGTAACCAGGCCATCACTTTTGTGTTGGTGCTTGGCTATATCGGTATCACCCTCTTCCTTTTACAGGCAAAATATTATTACATTTTCGATTACATGGCGTTTAACATCCCCATGCTCAGTTCCGATATTGTAGGATTTAGTAATCTTGATCTAATTCTTATTCATCGCGGAATATACTTCGGATTGGGTTCAGGATTTATTTTCCTTACCATTTTCTTGCTCAAACGTCTGCCACAGTCGGAAGCAATGACTTACGTGTCGCTTATTTTTAGTATTGTATTTATTGGTGGGGCCGGATATTTGGCCTTTAATCATATAAACAGTTTCAAAAAAACAGCAGCT
Organism: uncultured Draconibacterium sp.; assembly: GCF_963674925.1. Taxonomy (NCBI): domain Bacteria; kingdom Pseudomonadati; phylum Bacteroidota; class Bacteroidia; order Marinilabiliales; family Prolixibacteraceae; genus Draconibacterium; species uncultured Draconibacterium sp. The sequence continues at coordinate 533,130 of NZ_OY771647.1, read as the reverse complement.
TTACGTGCTGATATCATCGAACTGAATAATCAATATGTAAGCGAGCCGCTGGCCGATGTGCTTTCGCACGATATTGTGCTCGATCATAATGGTGAATCGTTGAATGTGCAGTCGGCAATGATGCTAAAAAATAATTTGCAGCAGCCTTTATCGAAACTGATTTTTAGTTTGAATGCAGGCCTTGAAATTACCGATCTGAAAGTAAACGGAAAAACTACCCCGTTTTTGCGCGAAGATCACCTGGTTATCGTTTCCGATCAGTTTAGTCTGCAACCCGGCGACAGTACAAAAGTTGAATTTGCCTACAACGGAACAATCGACGAAGCGTATTGCTACCTGGATATTGACGAAGAAGTACGACAGGAAAAATACGGACAATTTGTATTAAATGTTGACAAACGTTACGCTTTTGTAACACCCAATTATGTGTTGCTTACCCGCGAAGCCAACTGGTATCCGAAAGTTGGTGTTACTTACAGCTCCGAAGATGTGAGTTGGTACAAACCCGAGTTTGTGGATTATTCGTTAACCGTTAACACAAAAGAAGGATTACAACCGGTTTCGGAGGGTGTTATGACAGAGATTTCGGCAGGCAAATTTCATTTTGAGCCGCAAACTCCGCTAACACAACTTTCGCTGGCAATTGGCAAATACGAATATAAAAGTCTGGAACATAATGATTTTGAATTCGGCATTTGGCTCATCGAGGGTCACGATTATTTCAGTACTGTTTTCCCGGAGTCGAAAGATACACTGGCTTCTGTAATTTCTGAACGTTTTGAAGATTTCAAACGAGGTTATAACCTGGAGTACAATTCTGATAAACTGGCACTGGTTGAGGTGCCGGCACAGTTTAAAACGTACGAACGCATGTGGACTTCGGTGCAGGAAGTTATTCAGCCCGGACAGGTACTCATTCAGGAAAAAGGCTATATGTTTCGCGAAGCTGATTTTGAAAAACAAAAAGAACGAATGGGCCGTTGGAGAGGTCGTGGAGGCGGTGGCGAAATGACCGACGAAGATAAAGAGTTGCGCGCTCTTGGGCAGTTTCTCGAGAAATTTACAGAACAAAATGAAACTGAACGCCGATGGGCGCGAGGGGAAATGAGCATGGAGCAGTCGGCAAATCCGTATTTTATTTTTCCGTGGTTGTACAATTTCCAAAATAATATTCAATCGGATAAATGGCCGATTACCAACCGGGTTTTCGAGGCTTATTTAAAAAGCCAGTCTACCGATATGCGATCGCTGTTTATGAGTAGCATGAGTGGCGAAAGCCCTGATATTATGGCAAATATTGCCTTGCAGGATTATTCGTTCGAGGAAATTCTTGCCGATCCGGATCAACGCGATATTATTAATAATGTAATTAAACTGAAAGGCGATGTGCTTTTCTCAACCATAAAACTGGAAGCCGGCCAGGAAGATTTTGAAGATTTTCTGCGCGGGGTGCTGGAGAAGTACAAGTACCAGAATATTTCGTTCGAGGAATTTGATGCAGAGATTAAAGCCAGGTTTGGGATCGAGCTGGAACCGATGATGAACAGTTGGTTTAAGGCCAAATCATTGCCGGGTTACCTGGTTTCGCCCATAAAAGGTGTAAAAGTAAAATCGGGAGATGCAATGAAAACCATGATCTCGCTGAAAGTTACCAACTTCTCGGATGTTGACGGGATAATAAAACTTACTTTCCGACTTGCAGGTGGAGGTGGCGGACGTGGTTTTGGCCCTCCGGGAATGGGCTCGGAAGATACGGTGGATAAACTTATTGAATTAGCAGCCCACCAAACCAAAGAAATGAGCTACCTGTTTGATGGTACTCCGCGTATGGTGATTTTTAATTCTTTAACATCGAAAAATGTTCCGCAAACCTATATGGAAATGTTCCGCGAAGTGGAAGAAGACCTGAAAGCCACTGTGTGGGAAGGAGAGCGTATCAATTCAACACCGGTTCAAACAAAACTGCCGAATGAAGAGATTGTGGATAACGAAGATCCGGGTTTTGAGATTACCGAAAATCACCAGGTGAGTTTGCTCGAAAAGCTAATTGTAAAAGAAGAAGAGACAAAGCAGAAATATTCGAGTGTAAACCAGTGGAGGCCTCCATTGTCGTGGACTGCTACTACCAGCGATGAGTTTTACGGCGAATACGTTCGTTCGGCCTACTATATTAAAGGCGGAAACGGCGAGCAGGTTGCCCGCTGGAATGTTCCGGTAAAAGAGGCCGGTTATTACGATGTGTATTACCACTTTTACAAAGGACGCGGATTTGGCCGAAACCGCGGAGAAGATAAAGGAAGTTTAAACTTTATTATTCATGCCGACGACGGAGAAGAAGAAGCTTACCTTGATTCGCAAAGTGCCGAAACCGGGTGGGTACATTTAGGCTCATTTTATTTCTCGTCTGAAAAGGCGGTTATTGAATTAACGGATAAAACGGATTTGAGAATCATATACGCCGACGCAGTAAAAATTGTGAAATTATAAAATAAATCAACATACGTTGCGAACTAAGTGCTTGTAAAACAGGGGTTAATTTGCAACGGAACCATTGAAGAAAAAATTTTAAAGAAGATGAAAACAAAAATCAAACTTATGCAAAAGCTGGCAATTGCCTTGTTTCTGATGGCGGCTGCTACTTTTGCTGTTCAGGCACAAGAGGCTTTAACCCTGGAAAGGGCTTTAAGTATTGCCGAAACGGGAAGCCCTGATTTGAAGCTGTCGTTATTAAATCTCGAGCGCTACCAGAAAAACCTTGAAGCCCAGCGAGCCGCTCTGAAATCACGTTTCTCGCTACAGGTTAATCCCGTAAATTACAGTAAACAGAGGCGTTTTGACAACCGTGTTTCCGAATGGTACACCAACGAAAACTTCGAAACAAGTACCTTATTTACAGTTGCTCAGCCAATTTTAATAACCGATGGTACTATCTCGCTAACCAACGAGTTTGGGTGGTCGAGTAATAATTCCAGTTCATCTTTCACTGAAAGTGAGGTCTTTTTTAATAACCTGTATTTAAACCTGAATCAGCCCTTGTTTACTTACAATACTTTAAAGTTGCAACTTAAGGAGCTGGAGCTGAACTTTGAAAATGCCCGTATCAGTTACGCCATGCAGTACCTGAACCTTGAAAGAAGTGTGACTGAGTTTTTCTACAATGTTTATATGGCGCAAATGAACTTGTCGATTGCAAAAGACGAGCTGGCCAATACACAAAAAAGTTACGACATAATAAAAAACAAGGTTGAAGCCGGATTGGCTGCAAAAGAAGAAGAATTCCAGGCCGAATTAAACCTGGCATCGGCCAAATCTACATTGCAAAACAGCGAAGTAACCTTCGAAAACGCCAAAGACCAATTAAAGCTTTATTTAGGCATGGATCTTTTTGAAGATATCATGATTTTAGCCGATGTTAGCGTGAACCCGGTTCCTGTTGATTTAGATAAAGCCATTAAAAATGGTTTGGAATCCAGAATGGAGTTGCGTCAGCGCGAAATTGATGTTGAAACCAGTCAGTTCGATCTTATCCGTACCAAAGCACAGAATGAATTCAGAGGAGACATGAATTTACGTTTTGGTATTACCGGCGATAACAATGAGTTGGGTAATATCTATCAAAACCCAACAAAAAGTCCGTCGGTAGGTATCAGTTTTAATATCCCAATTTTCGACTGGGGCGAGCGTAAAGCAAGAATTGCCGCAGCCGAAGCAGCTATCGAGTCGCAGGAGTTGAACCTGAATGAAGAAAAGAAACAAATTGTTGTTGATATTCGCCAGGTTTACCGAAACATTCAAAACCAGTTGAACCAGATTGAACTGGCAAAACAAAATGAGCGCAACGCCCAGCTGACCTATGAAATTAACCTGGAACGTTACCAAAACGGTGATCTGACAGGTATGGACTTAAATCTGTATCAAAATCAGCTTTCATCGCAGAAAGTGGCATTGAGCCAATCACTTATAAATTATAAAATTGAATTATTAAACCTTAAAATACAATCGTTGTACGATTTCGAAAAAGACGAAGCTATTATTCCTGAGGAATTGTACGTAATCGATGGTCAAGAATAAACCTGAAAATTATACCAAAATGAAGCATATAAAATTACTTATCCTGTTAGGTGTTGTTGTTGCCGCCATATCGTGTAACAACCAAACTGGTTCTGAATCAACTGAGTTAGCTGTGCCTGTTTCAGTTGAAAACATTAAACTTAAAAGTATTCAGCAATTTGTAAGTACTACCGGAAGCGCAAAAGCTGTGGACGAAACCGAATTGAGTTCTGAAATTGAAGGAAATTACATTTTGCAAACCAACCCAAGAACTGGGCGTAAATTTCAACTGGGCGACCGTGTTGAAAAAGGTCAGGTGATTGTAAAACTGGAAAATGCAGAATACCTGAACGGACTGAATATTGAGTCGACAAAATTAAACCTTGAGATTTCGGAGCAGGAATACGAAAAACAAAAATCGTTGTACGAAAAAGGTGGTGTTACACTGCTTGAAATGCGTAACTCTGAAGTATCGATGATTTCAGCCAGGAATAACTATGAAAGTTCTGAGATACAGTTAGCAAAAATGCAGGTTGTGGCTCCTTTCTCGGGAGTTATCGTTGCGCTGCCTTATTACACCCAAGGCGTTCGTGTGTCGGCCGGCGAAAGTATGGTTAGACTGATGAACTACAAAAAAATGTATGTGGAGATTAACTTGCCGGAGAAAAACATTACGGAAGTTACCACCGGGCAGGAAGTAATGATTACAAATTATACGCTTACTGAAGATACACTAATCGGACGTGTTACCGAGTTGTCGCCCATTATCAGCGACGAAACGCGCACATTTGCAGGTAAGCTCGAAATTGACAATCCGGAGCTGAAACTACGTCCGGGAATGTTTATAAAAGCCAACATTATTACGGCACAAAAAGACAGTGCCGTTGTTATCCCAAAAGACGTGATAATGACCGGTTCGCGCGGAAAATATGTATTTATTGTTGGGCGTAACAGCGCTGCCAACGATCGTCGTATCACAACAGGTATCGCAAACCAGGATGAAATTGAAGTACTGGAAGGCCTTAGCCCGAACGACCGTTTGATTATAAAAGGTTTTGAAACACTCCGCGATAATTCAAAAGTGAAAGTGATATTATAATAAGTCGGAAGCTGGAAGCCGGAAGTGAAGAACTTCCAGCTTCGTGCTTCGTGCTTCTAACTATATATTATGAAAAAATTAACGCAATTTTCTGTCGATTACCCGGTTACCGTTTTAATGGTGGTGCTTGGCGTTTTATTGCTGGGCTACATTTCGTACGATAAATTGGGGGTCGACCTGTTTCCCGATCTGAATTCACCACGCATTTTTGTGGAAGTGACTTCGGGTGAGCGCCCTCCGGAAGAAATGGAGCAGCAGTTTGTTGAAAACATTGAAGCGCTTGCCATTCGCCAGTCCGACGTGGTGCAGGTAACTTCTTCATCAAGGGTAGGATCGGCACAAATAACCGTAGAATACGCCTGGAATAAAGATATGGATGAAGCTTTTCTCGACCTGCAAAAGGCCTTGAATACGCTTACCCAGAATTCCGATATTGACGAACTTCAGATCACTCAACACGATCCGAACACAACCCCGGTAATGATAATTGGGCTGAAGCACAACGAAATTACCAACATGAACGAGCTGCGAAAAGTAGCTGAAAACTACGTGAGAAACGAATTGGTTCGTTTGGAAGGTGTTGCCGAAGTTGAACTGTCGGGCCAGGAAGAAAGTGAAATTATTATTGAAACCGATATTTACCGGCTCGATGCGCAGGGGCTTTCCATGGACGAAGTGGCATCGCGCATCCAGAATTTTAACCGCAACGTTTCAGGTGGGCAAATCACCGACATGGGCACACAATACATTGTAAAGGGTGTATCGATGTTGCAAACGGTAGAGGATTTTGAAAACCTGATTGTGGGTTACAAAGCTGTTAGCAGCAGCGAAACAAACGCCAATCAAAACCAGGGCTCAATGGCTCCGGTTTATTTAAAAGATATTGCAGCAGTTTCTATCGGCAATAAAGAACCAACAAACATTGTTCATATAAACGGCGAACGCTGTTTAGGACTCTCGATTTACAAAGAAACCAAATTCAATACTGTAAATGCGGTTGATCAAATCAACGAGGCATTGGTAAATATTGAAAAAGCACTTCCCGGCTACGAATTGATTGGTGTAACCAACCAGGGCCGCTTTATCAGCAGTGCCATTGGCGAAGTGCAGGATACAGCTTTGCTGGGTATTTTGCTGGCAGTGGTGGTTTTATTTGTTTTCCTTCGTCGTTTCGGAACTACACTGATTGTAAGTGTTGCTATTCCAATTTCTATTATTGCCACTTTCAACCTGATGTATTTCAACCATCTCACCATAAATATTATGACATTGGGAGGGCTCGCCTTAGGTGCGGGTATGTTGGTTGATAATGCGATTGTGGTTTTGGAGAATATATTCCGAAACCACGAAAACGGCATGAGTGTAAAAGATGCGGCAATAAACGGAACTGCCGAGGTTGGCGGGGCAATTACAGCATCAACACTTACCACCATTATCGTTTTCCTGCCTATTGTTTATTTGCACGGTGCTTCAGGCGAGTTGTTTAAAGATCAGGCCTGGACGGTTGCATTTTCGCTGCTTTCGTCGTTGGTAGTAGCGATCTTTTTAATCCCGATGATGTACCACCGTTTTTACCGAAACAGGACCGCTCCTTTAAAATCAAAATCGGTAAGAGTAGGGGGGTATGGCCGTTTCTTATCAAAAGTACTTGATGCAAAATGGGTGGTGATAATAATTACAACCTTAGCCATTGGTGGAGCCGGATTGTTGATACCGCACATTGGTACCGAGTTTATGCCAAAAACGCAAACGCATGAACTTACCGTTAACCTGAAATTGCAGGAAGGTACAGAACTGGAGCGCACAGAATCGACAGTGAGAAACCTGGAAGGTATTTTAATGGATTACCTGGGCGATAATTTAGATAAAATCTATGCACAGGCCGGTCCGTCGTCAAGTATGTCGGGCGACCAAAATGCTGTTTTTGAAGGTGAAAATACGGCTGAATTAAAGGTTATTCTTAAACCCGAATCAACCATCTCAACCGAAAGTATTGTAAAAACACTCGACCAGTTAACGGCTAATATTGAGGGGCTTGAAGTTAGTTTCTCTCAGGAGGAAAGTGCACTTCAGTCGATTCTTGGAACCGACGAAGCACCCGTTATAGTTGAGGTTCGTGGTGTAGAATTGGACGAAATTGAGCGTGTTGTTAACCAGGTTAAAGAAAAAATGCAGGGTGTTAACGGACTGTTCAATATTCAAACATCGATTGAAGATGGTGCGCCTGAAGTTGAAATTCATGTCGACCGCATGCGTGCCGGAATGTATAACATCGATATCAGCAGTGTAATTACGCAAATGCAGGATCAGTTGCAGGGCAAAGATGCCGGCGAACTGGAAAGCAATGGCGAAATGCAGGATATTACCATTAGAGTTCCCGAGAAAAGTATCGATGAAATCGGTTCATTGATTATTACCTCAGGCGACCAGGTTTTCCGTTTAAGCGAAATTGCCGATATCAGTTATGGCGTATCGCCTAAAGAAATTTTCAGAAGGAATCAAAACCGCATAGGAAAAGTTACTGCTCAGCTGGAAGACGGTATTCCGTTGGATCACGTGGCAAATGATATTCGATTGCAAACAGCAAGCATTGATTTATTGCCCGATTATCGTATTATGGTAACCGGAGAAGAAGAAAAACGTCAGGAGTCATTAACCAACCTAACTTTTGCATTGTTGCTTTCTATTGTGTTGGTATACATGGTGCTGGCTTCTCAGTTCGAGTCGCTCATTCATCCGTTTACCATTCTGCTGACTATTCCGCTGGCTGTGGTGGGTAGTGTTCTGGTCTTCTTTATTCTCGGAAAAACATTCAACATTATGGCCATTATTGGGGTGATTATGTTGGTTGGTATTGCAGTTAACGACTCGATAATTCTGGTCGACAGGATCAACCAGCTTATCCGCGAGGGAGTAGAACGAAAACAAGCTATTCTGCAAGCCGGGCAGCAACGTATTCGGCCAATTGTTATGACCAGTTTAACAACCATATTAGCCCTGTTACCACTTACCGTTGGGTTTGGAGAAAGTGCATCGCTGCGTTCGCCAATGGCGCTGGCAGTGGTTGGCGGTTTGGTAACATCAACCTTGCTTACACTTATTGTAATACCTTGTGTTTACGATGTTTTGGATAGGGTGAGGAGTGTTTTTGTGAAAGAGAATTAGAACACAGATGACGTTGATTTAACTGAAACTCGCTGATAGATGCAAATAGATTACAAATATTCTGATTTAACCGAAGCAATAATTAAATGCTTCTACAAGGTTTACACTGAATTGGGATATGGTTTTCTGGAAAAGGTTTATCACAATGCACTTTTAATAGAATTGCAAAATGAGGAGTTGAAAGTTGAATCGCAGAAACCAATAAAAGTAAGTTATCAGGGAGATGTGGTTGGAGAATATTATGCAGATATTATTGTTGAGGATGTCGTGATTCTTGAGTTAAAAGCAACCGAAAATGTGACAGAAGCACATGAGTTCCAACTGATAAATTATTTAAAAGCGACTGATATTGAAGTAGGATTATTATTAAACTTTGGTAAAAAACCGCAAGTGAAAAGAAAAGTATTCACAAATTAAATTCTGCGATAATCTGTAAAATCAGTGTCATCAGCGTTCCAAAAAAAGAAAAAATGAAATTCATTATTAACAGAAAAATATTCATCAGTATGCTGTTTTTGGGATTAACCATGTTGGGTTATATCTCTTACAAACAGTTGCCGGTGGAACTCATGCCAAATGCCGAGCTCCCGATGCTGTATGTTCAGATCCAGTCGCGGATTGAAGTGGATCCGACCTATCTGGAAAACCAGGCCGTTATTCCGGTTGAAGGAGCGATCGGGACAATGGAAGGCATTGAAGATATGGAGTCGTCTATCAATAACCGCTCGGCCTCCATACAGGTAAATTTTAAACAGAACGTCAACTTTAAATACACTTTCCTGAAATTGCAGGAGAAGATTGATCTGATAGCCGGCGAACTCGATGATAACTTTATTGTAACGGTTAACCGTGTTGATCTCGACCAGCTTTCAAACCAGTTTATGGAGCTGCAGATTCGTGGCAGCGGTGGAGTTGATCGTGTGCGTAATATCGTCGACCAGGAGGTTACCTCCCAAATGGAAAATATCGACGGTGTGGCTTCTGTATCGGTTTTCGGTGGTAAAGAACGTTCGATTGAAGTTACCTACGATGCAGGTGCCTGTGAGGCCTACGGTATTACACCGGCACAAATTCAGAGTGCTATTTCCGGCAATTCTACCAACCGAACATTTACCGGTTATCTGCACGATGCACAGAAGCAATATTTTGTGCATGTTACTGCCGAATACGATAAAGTATCTGACATCGAAAATATTGTGGTGGCCGATGGCCCGATTTATTTAAAAGATGTAGCCAATGTATTTTTTGGTGTTAAAGAAGAAACATCGATCAGTCGTATAAACGGATTGGATGCGGTGTCGATGAGCCTGGTTAGCGATTCTCAGGCCAACCTTATCGAACTGTCGCACAATGTACAGGAAGAGATTGCGGAATTGAACAGAAAATTGGCTGCCAAAGATGTACAAATCGTGGTTCAAACCAACCTGGCCGATACCATGGAGAAAAACATCGATCAGATTATCGATCTGGCGCTGGTTGGAGGTTTACTGGCCATTTTTGTACTTTGGATGTTCCTGAAAAATCTGCGCATTGTTTCATTTATTGCACTGGCCATTCCAATTTCTGTATTTACCGCATTCAACCTGTTTTATGCTTTCAATATTTCGCTGAACAGTTTAACACTGGTTGGTCTTGTATTGGCCATTGGTATGCTGCTCGACAATAGTATTGTGGTGCTCGAAAATATATACCGGCTCTCGGGGAATAAAATGAGCCCCGAGCAATCGGTTACGCAGGGAACAAAAGAGGTTTGGCGTTCGATTGTAGCGGCAACACTTACTACTGTAACCGTATTCTTGCCCTTTGTTTTTTCTACCGATTACATGGTAAAACTGCTGGGTAACCACGTAGGGGTTTCCATTATTTCTACGCTTATTGTTTCGTTATTTGTGGCTTTGCTGTTAATTCCTATGGCAGCTCACTTGCTGTTGCGTAAAAAACGTCAGCACAATGTTTTTTACGAAAAAGTAACCACGAATAACCGCATTATCCAAATTTATATTCTGTTGCTAAAAGCCAGTATGCGTGTTCCTGCGCGTACTATTATTGGAGCGTTGGTGTTCTTCTTCTTAACCGTATTTATTGTGTTGGCTATTAGTGTTACCAACCTGCAGGAGGTTGAAGAGGAACAATTCAATATTTACGTTACCATGCCAACCGGTACAACACTGGAAGCAACCGACAAAGTAGTTGCCGATGTGGAAAGCCGACTCGAAGACATTGCTGAAAGGCAGGATCTGTCGGCCAATATCGAGGCAGAAGAAGCTATTCTGACCTTCATTCTTCGCGAAGATTACAAAGATATTAATGACCGTACCATTGCGGAAATCAAAAAAGATGTTGAAGATCGTATTCGTAATATTTCGCAGGGAGAAATTGGCCTTGAAGCACCTACTTCGAGTGCACGTTTCCGCGGTGGCGGTGGCGGCGGTGGTCGTTCAGGCACCCAGGGATTTCAGCAATTTATGGGAATTGGCTCGGACCAGGAACGTGTGGTTATAAAAGGCGAAAACTTTGAGGTGATGAAAGGTGTGGCCGAAGACTTACTTTACTACATCGAAGACCTTGAAACGATTCGTCGGGCAAACATTAGTGTGTCGAACAACCGACCCGAAGTACACATGTATTTCAACCAGATGTTGCTAACCGAGTACGGAATTTCGCTTCAGAATATAACTTCGGAGCTGGGAACATTTACAAGCCAGTTTACCTCGGGAGTGAATTTTAAGCAGGGAACGGAAGAATACGAAATTGTAATCAAAGAGAAATTACCCGATGGAGTTGAAGAAGAGGATAATACAAAAGGTATTGAAGATCTTCGTCGTTTGCAGGTAAGCAATAACCAGGGCGCTACTTACGATATGGACGAACTGGCCGATTTGGTATATGCCGAAGGAATGGCCCGGATTACCCGCGTAAACCAGGAAAAGCAGATTGAATTAACCTACAGTTTTGTTGACGAAGCCAGCGACTCGAAAGATTTGCTGGAAGCATACCGACTCGAAATTGACGATATTATTGGTGCTTACAAATTGCCTTCGGGAGTTGCTGTGGAAGTTATACATGAAGAGGACCAGTATGCCGAATTTAAGTTTCTGATTGCGGCTGCATTCATTCTTATTTTAATGATTCTGGCATCGGTTTTCGAATCGGTATCAACACCGTTTGTGCTGATTTTCTCTATCCCTCTGGCTGCTATTGGATCATTCCTGGCACTAATATTTACGGGAAACAGCCTGTTTAATGCCAACACTTTAATGGGCTTTATTATCCTGATTGGGGTGGTGGTGAACAACGGAATTATTCTGATTGATTATACCAACATTCTCCGAAAGCGGGGCTATCGGAAATCGCGTGCCTTAATGGCCGCAGGACTTTCGCGTGTTCGCCCGATATTAATTACAGCCATTACTACTATTGTAGCCTTATTCCCGCTGGCAATGGGACAGGCCGAATACGTTGGAGCCATTGGTGCACCGTTTGCCATTACTGTAATTGGCGGTTTGGCGTTAAGTACACTGCTTACATTGGTTTTCATTCCCACGTTATACGCCGGAATGGAAAATGCCCTCGACTGGATTAAGTCGTTACATCTGGGCTTAAAACTAGGTATGTTGACAGTGTTTATCCTCGGAGCTGTTCTTGTCTATCTGAAAGTGGATAGCTTTGTTTGGCAACTGCTCGATTTTATTCTCCTGGTTGTTTTGGTGCCGGGTGTTGTAGCCTTTACAATGACCAGTTTGCGACAGGCCAGCGAGAAAGTTGTGGATGAAAACGAACCGATAAGAATAAAAGTAAGAAGGCTGGTGAAAATTTACGACCGCGATTCGCGATTTGTACGCGAGTGGAAATCGGGCTTAAGAATTCGCGAACGTGCCGGGCTGACAAAAGACTATAAACATCTACGCGATTTTTCAGATTTGGTATGGCAAATACCACTGTTTATTTTTGTGGCTTATTTCACTTTCTTCTACATCGATAGCCATATCTGGATGTGGGTATTATCGCATGGCGTTTTCTTCTTCCTTTTCTTATTAAGGGTGCCGCTAAACCAGGTGCTGATCAATAAACATGAAGCAACAGGAAAAGCTTTTTACCTTAAACTGAATAAGTGGATTTATAACATTCTGTTATGGATTGTGCCGCTTGTTTTCCTGCTCTATTTCTACAAAGACTGGGACAACCTGGGCATGGTGATTTTCATTGCAATAATCTGGTATATTTTGCTGGTTTTCTACGCTACTGCAGAATACATTCACAATAAAGACGTAAATATTGCGCGTATCGAAGGTCGTTTTGGTGGCCTGCGCCGCGGATACTTTAACATGGTTCGCCAAATTCCGGTTATCGGAAAACGCAAAAAACCTTTCCGTGCATTGAACGGTGTTTCGCTGGAGATTAAAACAGGTATGTTTGGGTTACTTGGACCGAACGGTGCGGGTAAATCAACCATGATGCGGATTATAACCGGTGTGCTCGAGCAGAGTTACGGAAAGATCTGGATAAACGGAATGGATACCCAAAAATACCGTGAGGAATTGCAGGGATTGATCGGTTATTTACCACAGGCTTTTGGTACTTACGAAAATATGTCGGCATGGGAATTCCTGGATTATCAGGCCATTCTGAAAGGTATAAAAGATACCAAAACACGCGAAGACCGCTTGGAATATGTATTAAAAAGTGTTCATATGTGGGAACGCCGCACAGACAAAATCGGGGCATTCTCAGGGGGTATGAAACAACGTATTGGTATTGCACAAATTCTGCTGAACCTGCCACGTATTTTGGTGGTTGACGAACCTACCGCCGGTCTCGACCCACGCGAACGTATTCGTTTCCGTAATTTGCTGGTAGAGCTGAGCCGCGAGCGGATTGTAATTTTCTCGACACATATCATCGAGGATATTTCAAGCTCGTGTAACCAGGTGGCGGTAATTAACCGTGGTAACCTGAAATATTTCGGAACACCAAACGATATGGTGAATATGGGTAATAATTTTGTTTGGCAGTTCTCGGTTCCGGCTAAGGAATTTGATAATATGGCCAATAAACAAATGATTGTTCACCACATGCGCGATGGCGAAAATATTAAGATGCGTTGTTTGGCGAAAGAAAAGCCCTCACCCGATGCGGTTAATGTATTGCCAAATCTCGAGGATGCTTATTTGTGTTTGTTAAAAGACTTTGTTTAAGGAATTATGGAAAGACAATTCGATATAAAAAACAGGCTGTACATTTTAATTAAAATGATACGGTATAATTTAAGGATCATTTTTGCCAACCGGTTTATATGGTTTTTAATAGCAGCACTTGCATTCTTTTTGTTTTTTGCCATACAAACGGTATATAACGGTGGCTCCATGTCGGAAGATGTGGTGTATAGCTTACTAATATTTCCGGGCATTTTGCTCATCTTCTATCCGTCGGTTTTTGGTATTCAAAACGACGATGATTCGCGGATGCTTGAAATACTATTCGGAATTCCGAACTACCGCTATAAAGTTTGGCTGGTGCGATTGATAATGATCTATACACTTGTATTTGTTATTATCTTTCTGTTTTCGGCCCTGGCTTCGGTGCTGCTGTACAAAATTAACCTGCTGGAAATGTCGTATCAGTTAATGTATCCGATTATATTTTTAGGATCGATGGCATTTATGTTCTCCACCATTGTTAAAAATGGAAACGGAACGGCGGTAACCATGGTGTTAATTGGTGTAGCGCTGCTTATTTTGCGCGAAGACCTTATGCAGGGTACGCAGTGGGATGTTTTTCTGAATCCTTTTGAAATACCAAATAACCTGAACGAAGTAATCTGGGTAGGCATAATTCGTAAGAACCGGATTTTTATGGGAATCGCCACACTCGTGTTCGTCTTGTACGGTCTCTTTAATTTACAGAAACGCGAAAAGTTTGTTTAAGCAATAAGAATAGAGGTGTGGTGCCCTTGCTCTGAGTTGGAGTGAGGGCATCGCTGTTTTTTGGCCTTCCCCTGCCCCTTGTTTGCAACGAGGGGTAAGCTTCTTGTCGTTTGCAACGACATCATTCTAAACATCAATTTCAACATCGACCAAGCCTTTCGTCCCTGAATAATCAATGGCAGAACTGAACAAATATTCATGCGGCTGAGCGACAATCAAGGCCTTAACCGGATTCTCATGTGTATAGTTTATGCGCTGATCAATCTTTTCTGAAGTGTCAAGCAGCACTGCATGATTTGTCTCCTGCCAAAATTTAAAGTGCTGAATCCGGTTGTCAAACTTCCCGGCAGATTCAAAATGATAAAGCAACCAATCTCTCCTGCTTTCCGGTATCTCCTGAATCATTTTTACAATAGCTTTAGAGGTAAATTTTTTAAAATCACGAACTATTGCACTAATACTATTTCTTTCCTTGGCACGACATACCAGATGTAAATGATTCGACATTAAACACCAGATAAAAACAGTTAGGCCTTTGTTCTTTATGCAGTAATTGAGCGAATCAACAACTACAATTTTATATTCTTTTCTTGTAAACACATCAAGCCAGTTGACAACAGTAAATGTTAAAAAGTAGCTTGCGTTTTGGTCGGAGATGAAATAATTGTCTGCGGGCATTTTTGTTTTAAGGGTAAAGATAAATGTCGATACAATCGACTGAATGAAATCCCCTCGTTGCAAACGAGGGGCAGGGCGGTACTAATTCCTAAATTAACTAATATCCTTTGTCTGCCGACGGCCATACTATTTGGCTTAATCCAAATAGTATGCACAAAAATCAAGGCTTCTTTTGCTCCTTCCCCTGCGTTTTCATAAAACCCAAATTCGGACGGGTGATCTCCTCGATTCCTCGGAGCTTCCCGCTCTCATTAAGGTTTTATTTCAACTCCGGGCAACGACCCAAAGAGGCCGTCCACTGATGTAAGGTCGCTACATCGGAGCGTGGCCTCGGCTGGTGAGCCGGAAAACAAGTGGTGACGGCGTTAAAAATTACTGCTGTTTGAGGAGGTACGACGAGTTTCAGTAATTATAGCCGGCGCTGCGTAGCTTTTCCGAGGGAAGCGGGCGCAGCCTTGAGTTTTTTGTTTACTTATTGTCTCAAGACAAAAAGTAAAATCCGTCCGATAGGACAAAGCTTTTCCCTTGTGGTTGGTTGCCTAATTTATTTTTGAAATTTCTGGGGTGAGTTATTCTTTATACTTCTCCACCGGAAATTCAATGTGATCCGTTATACGCTCAATCAAAATGAGGGCATCACTGTAATTCCCAAAAACTCTTAACTTTGCACCGCAATTTTTAAAACTTCACGGTAAAGCAATGGAAAGAAGAGATGTGGAAATAATGGCGCCTGTCGGTTCGTACGAATCGTTAATGGCAGCCATTCAGGGAGGAGCCGGATCGGTGTATTTTGGTGTTGAAAACCTCAACATGCGTTCGCGCTCGTCCAATAATTTTAATCTCGACGACCTGCGTAAAATCGTACGAATTGCCACCGAAAATAAGGTAAAAACTTACCTTACCATGAACGTGGAAATTTTCGACGGCGAACTGGATAAAATGCACGAAGTTATCGATGCCGCCAAAGAAGCCGGGGTATCGGCAGTTATCGCAGCCGATGTTTCGGTTATTCAATACGCGCGTTCGGTTAACCTCGAAGTTCATATTTCAACACAGGTAAATATTACCAACATCGAAGCCGTAAAATTCTACTCAAACTTTGCCGATGTAGTGGTACTGGCCCGCGAAATGAATTTGGGCCGTGTGTGGGAAATCAGCGACCAGATTAAAAAGCAAAATATTACCGGGCCAAACGGCGAACTGATGAAAATTGAAATGTTTGTGCACGGTGCTTTATGTATGGCTACCAGTGGTAAATGTTACCTCAGTTTACACGAAATGAACTCGTCGGCAAACCGTGGGGCGTGCCTGCAAACCTGTCGCCGGGCTTACACGGTTACCGATAAGGAAACCGGTGCCGAGCTGGAGATCGACAACGAATACATCATGTCGCCCAAAGATCTGAAAACCATTCATTTTTTAAATAAAATACTTGATGCAGGAGTTTCGGTACTTAAAATTGAAGGGCGTGCCCGTTCAGCCGAATACGTAAAAACCGTTGCCCAATGTTACCGCGAAGCTGTTGATGCTTATTTCGATGAGTCGTTTACCGAAGAGAAAGTCGAAGACTGGAACAGCCGTTTGGAAACCGTGTTCAACCGCGGATTTTGGGATGGTTATTACCTTGGTCAGCGATTGGGTGAGTGGAGTAAAAACTACGGTTCAAGGGCCAGCAAACGCAAATTGTATATCGGGAAATGTACCAACTATTTCAAAAAAATTGGAGTAGCCGAATTCAAATTGGAAACCAACAACCTGAAAGTAGGGGATGAGATAGTTGTAACCGGCCCGACAACAGGTGTTTATCAAAACTCGGTTTCCGAAATTCGTTTCGATTTAAAACCGGTTGAAGAAGGGGTAAAGGGGCAACGAATCTCTGTGCCTATTGATGAAGTAATCCGCCGGGCAGATAAACTTTACAAGTTGGTTGATGCATCGCAGGTAAAAGAAAGACGATAGATTTATTTTACATTGTTTCCTTTTTTGACAAAAACGGCTTAAATTAATGGCTGTAAGTCAAAGAGATGGATGTAAGAAAATTTCTATTTGTTTTTATGTTGCTTATAGTTGGAGCGTTTACTGTTAATGCTCAGCTAATTGGAATCAGAGTAGCCGCCAATTCCGGAATGCTTGTTTCCGAATTTGGAACTTCCGACGTCCCACATCCCGATGCTTTGCTCGCTTCGCCAGCTACCAGCAGCGATAAATTTACTCCGCAATTATCCGCAGGACTGGAAGGTGAAATTCTGTTTCAGGTTACCGGGAAGACCTACTTTGGTATTGAACTGGATTATACACATCTTCGAGGTTTTAATGACGATCCTCCGTATTTTAACTATTTTCTTACGCCTTATTTTCAGTATTACCAGGATGAATTTATTGTTTCGCCACTGGAATACAACACGCGCTTATTTAACCTGGCCGTTAATTACAAATACTTTTTTATGCCTGATAAAACCTGGACTCCATTTGTAAAACTTACCGGGGTTGTTGCGTTTGTGGGCACAGAATTAAAGTACAAAGATTTTTCTCCTGAAGAATATTTCCCGAATGTTGATTGGAACTTAATAGACTATGCTTTTAACGAAGGTGCTGATGTGCTTTATGCGCGGGGAACATCCAGCTCGGAGCAGAAAAAATGGCCGGCATTTCACGTTGGTGGAGGAATTGGTTTTGATTATGCCATTAGCGATCGTTTACTTTTTGAAGTAGATGGAACATGCACGGTTTTAAACTCGGGAATTATCGACGGGGTGCCTAATTTTACTTACGCCCGCGAAGATGGTGTTGATCTGCTAAAGTACAACCGTCGCTTGTCGTTAACAACACAAATTAGTGTAGGATTGGTATACTTATTCGAAATTGGCGATGGTGGAAGTGGCGGCGACGGAAGGATTGATCCGAATTTCCCATTCTACCGAAACAAACATTAGGATTGTTTTATAACGAAATGATGTGATTATAAACAAGGGAAGCGATGAATATTCATCGCTTCCATTTTTTTGAAAGACAAACAACTAATTACCTTTTCAACTTTGTATTAAGTTTTTCAATCAACCCCTTTAAGTCTTTTCGGGTATACAAAGTTGTTTAGATTTACGCGCACACAACTTTATTGTTTCGAAATAAAGCAGGATTAACAAAAATTAATGGTAAATAGCAATAGTCGAGTCAATTATAAAACTGTTATAGTGTTTTAAATACTTTTTCAAGAAGTGCTTTTGTGGCTATAACACCTTCGCGTTCCCCCAGCTCAGAACCTTCAAATTCAATACCCACAAAACCTTTGTAACCGGCATCATCAACAATTTTCATCAGTCGGTAATAATCCATGTTGGCTTCGTCGCCTGCAGCGTTAAATACATTGGTTTTTGCACTTACACCTTTAGCATATGGCATCAAAAGTTCAACCCCTTTGTAGCGGTCGTATTCTTCGCCGGTGTCGCGGTTAATCATAAAGTTTCCAAAATCGGGCAAAGTGCCCACACGTTTGTGGTCAACCATTTTCATTACTCCCGAAAGCCATTCACCATTGCTCGATAATCCGCCATGGTTTTCAACAATAATGTTAATTTTCTGGGTGTCGCCATATTCGCAAAGCATGTGTAATCCATCGGCGGCCAGTTTTTGCTGCTCTTCGTAAGTACCCCTACTTCCGGCATTTACACGAATTGAATGGCAGCCTAAAAATGCAGCGGCATCAACCCATTTTTTATGATTTTCAACGGTTTTTACACGCTCGGCTTTTTCCGGATGGCCAACCATGCCTTCGCCATCGCACATAATCAATACGTTGGTAACACCTTCGTTCTTTGCAATTTTCTTTAATTCGCCCAGGTATTTTTCATCCTTTGCCTTGTCTTTAAAAAATTGGTTAACATACTCCACTCCTTCGATTCCCAGTTCACGGGTAATTTTCGGAAATTCCAGGTTTGTCATTTCGTTGGCAAACAAAGCCTTGTGAAACGACCATTCGGCTAGTGAAATCTGGTAACGTGATTTTGGACTGTTCATTGCAAACGCCGGAGAAACAAGCATTGTCCCTGCCGTAGCAGCAGCAGTAGTTCTTAAAAAGTTCCTACGATTTGTTTTCATCTCATTAAAATGTTTATTTCGTTTGTATTCGATGTAACTCTCGATGAATTTTAATTCTTTTTGTTAGTGAATTTGAAGAATTATAATTCATGTTCGTTTCATCATTTTATAAATTTAGTTGATATCAAGTAAGTTTTAAATTCTAAAATATATTCGTTTAATAAACAGGTAATAGCAAAGCAGCCATTCCAGGACGAGAACACTTAAAGCAGTAATGAGGTTTATTAAAAACCCGGGAGTATTAAACCAGTCCAAAAAACCTTGGGTAAAAATGGCTACAAATTGGTTTAGCCACTGGCCTCCAACTGTATTCGAAAAAAGATAGATAAAAATGGAGTTAGTGCCAACTACCACAAAAGGAAAAATCCAGCGGTTGATTTTTTTTATGTCGATGAGCCAGTAGCTAAAAGCCAGTACCAGCAGTGCCCAGCCACCCGTTGCCAAAACAAACGACGAGGTGGAAATACGTTTTATTATTGGTGTTACCGAAGTCCAGTCGAGTAAATATCCCGTAATTAGAATGATCAATCCACCCAGTGCTAATCGCTTTACTTTTTCAGACTGGCTTTTTCCGGATCGTAGTAATTGTCCGGCCACAACGCCCCAGATGGTGTGGGCTGCTGTAGGAAGGCAGTTGATGGCTACCCAGCCACCGCCGTTGTTAATTTTTCCCATTAATAGCATATCAACCCAACTACCAAAATTATGGTCTTTTACAAAAGGCTGATTATAGCCATCAAGCGGAAATGTACGGTAAAGTAGTTCTGTTAATAGCAATAACCCAATAGAAGCAATGATCTGAGTTGACCACTTGTAGCGCATTAAAAAGTAAGCGATTAAAATGGTTACTGAAAGTTGCGATAAAACGTTCCAAAGCTCCCAAACCAATTCCCGGTTGTAGACGCAGTGCAATCCAACACCAAATGCCAAAAGAATAATACAACGTTGTATGATATGCCGGGTGATTGTAGCTTCTGAGTCGCCTCGCTTTTTGCGTTTTGCATACGAAAAAGGCATTGCCACACCAACAATAAACATGAAGAATGGCTGAATGAGGTCCCAAAAATGTAATCCGTTCCAGGGATGGTGATGAAACTGAACAAAGAAACTTTCGAAAATGGTTCCTTCAATTGGTGGCTGAACTAATACCGACCAAAGATGTGTACCTTCCGCTATTAACAGAAACATCGTAATTCCGCGAAAAAAATCCAACGACAATAGCCGATCCTCAGAAACGAGTTTGCTTGACTTTAAGTTCATTAAGGTAGTAGTTAGTTAAAACAAATGTAGCAATATTTCCGGTTAATTTATAAGTGAACATTTGTTCTGCGACCTATTGATTCTGGACTATTTTTTATTTAACTTGAAGAATATTTAAAATTTATGTACTATGAATGAGCAAGTAACAGATTATCTTGAAAAGGCCTATGATTTAATAATTACCTACGGTTTAAAGGTAATTGCAGCCATTGTAGTTCTGATACTGGGTTTTTGGATTATAAAAACTATTACCAGGAGAACTACAAAAATTATGGAGAAACGTAACGTTAATGTTTCGGTAAGCGGTTTTCTTGGAAGTATGATAAACATTCTTCTAAAGGTGATGCTTTTGATCAGTGTTGCCAAAATGGTAGGGATCGAAACCACGTCGTTTATTGCGGTGCTTGGTGCTGCCGGACTTGCCGTTGGCATGGCCATGCAGGGAACTCTGGCGAATTTTGCAGCAGGAGTAATGATACTGGCTTTTAAACCCTTTAAAGTGGGCGACTTGATTGTTTCGCAGGGTCACCTTGGAACAGTAAAAGAGATACACATTTTTGTTACTATACTTTTAACGCCCGAAAACAAAACCGTTATCCTGCCAAACGCCTCGGTATCGGGCAACGATATTGTAAACTATACCACTGAAGGTTTGATAAGGGTGGATATGGATTTTGGTATTTCTTACGGATCGAATATAAAACAGGCCAAAGATGTGCTACTGAAAATAATTGAAAGTCATCCGAAAGTGCTGAAAGATCCGGCACCTTTTGTTGGCGTAAAAGGCCTGGGCGACAGTTCGGTAAATCTGGCCGTTCGCCCCTATACATTGCCTGCCGATTACTGGGTAGTATATTTTGATGTGTACGAAGCCGGAAAAGTTGCACTCGATGAGGCCGGAATTACTATTCCTTTCCCTCAAATGGATGTGCATTTAGACAAACTGGAGAAATAAATTCAGACGATATATTAATAAAAAACTCCGGGAATTTTCCCGGAGTTTTTTTATACGTATTTGTAGCGTTTTATATTTCGTTTTGGCGTTTTTTCGAACTCTTCGTCAACCAGCTCGATGCGGCTAACATGCTCGTAACGCGGCAATTCGGCATTGGCCTTTTTTTGATTTTCGGCCATTATTGCCGGCAACTCATTTTCGTCAATGTTGTCCGTTTTCATCGATTCAAAATCGGGGTATACCAGTGCTACCAGTTTATGGTCGCGCTCAACAACCACACACTCGGCAATATAACTTTGGTTGCAAAGTTTTGCTTCAATTTCTTCGGGGTAAATATTCTGCCCCGATGGGCCAAGCAGCATGTTTTTCGATCGTCCGCGAATGTAAATAAAGTTGTTCTGATCAATTACACCCAGATCGCCGGTTTTTAGCCAGCCATCTTCGGTAAGCACCGCTTTGGTTTCCTTTTCGTTTTTGTAATAACCCAACATTACATTTTCGCCTTTTACCTGAATCTCTCCAACCACATTATAGGGATCTTGCGAATCGATTCGAACTTCCATACGGTCGACAAGCGTTCCGGCCGAAGAGGGCATTGTTTTATCCCATGCTTCATAACTAATCAGTGGGCCGCATTCCGTCATTCCGTAGCCAATGGTAAACGGGAAATTAATGCGTTTAAAAAAAGCCTCAACGTCGGCGCTTAATGGTGCACCGCCAATTACAATTTCGTAGAAACGTCCGCCAAATGTTTCAATCATTGTTGTCCGGATCTTTTTCAGAATAATAGTTGAAATGATCGGTACTTTCAGCATAAATTTAACCGAAGGCTTTTCAATTGCCGGCAGTATACGTTTTTTGTAGATCTTCTCAATTACCAGCGGCACAGATAAGATAAGGTGTGGTTTTATTTCTCCGAAAGCTTTTGTAATAACAGCCGGAGAAGGCATTTTGCTCAGGAAAGTAATGTGACATCCTTTACTAACCGGGAATAAGAACTCGAAAAGCAGTCCGTAAACATGTGCCATTGGCAAAAACGAAACTATTTTATTTCCGGGAACCAGAGGCATGTGTTCCTGTGCAAAAATTACGTTCGATAGCAGACTTCGTTCCGGTATCATTACTCCTTTTGTAAAACCCGAGGTGCCCGATGTATACGAGATAATACACATCTCTTCGGGTTCCCATTCTTCAAAAACAAAAGCTGCTTTACTTAATTGGTTTTCCTTGTAGTATTGAAATCCATCGTTGAGTTTGTATTGAATATTTTCATCTTTTGCGGCATATAAGCTAAAATCTTCGAGCTTAATTATTGCCTGTAGTTTTTCCGATAATTCGAGGTCAACCTTTTCCAAAAGTGCACTGGCACCAATAACCAGTTTTGATTCGGAGTGGTTGATAATGTGGTTGGTATCGTTCTTATTAAAATCGGGCAGAATAGGAACAATTACCAGCCCGGCAGAAAGAGCCGACAGAAAAGTGGCTGCCCACTGCGATGAGTTTCTTCCCAAAACTGCAATTTTGTCGCCGCGTTGCAAGCCGGTAAGTTGATAAAACAGGTGCAACGATTTTATGGTTCCGGCAATGTCTTTGTAAATAAAATCACCACCTTCAAAATCTGAAAAGGCTAGTTCTTCCCAGTTTTCATGAAAAGCCGTAGTAAATAGCTTTGCTAATGTTTTATCACGCATTTCGAGCAGTTTTAAATTTAACTTCTAAAAATACCATATTTAGCATTAAAACAAATTGTTTGACCTTAAATATGATTACTGTTGGAGGTGAAACCGATAATTACGCTAAAAGTTTGAAATAGGAGCAAAAAAAAGCCAACCCTTGAGGTAGTGGGCTGGCCTTGTATTCCTTGTTTTGTTTGTCTTGATCTAACTATTAGTTTGCTTTCAGGGACAGTGAAGGACAGTTTGCGTTTGCGTAGTTAAAAAACCGCGGTGTTTGTACTTTAATCAAGCTTCAACAAGGAACCGAATGTGAGGAGATAAATTCTTGTTGTTCCTCTTTTATAAATAATGAAAAGAACTATTTCTTAATTGTGATACAATACTACGCAAATGATTTGAAATAAAATTAGGTATTTTATAAACGGTGGGTTCTGGCGAATAAGCGGTAGGTTTTAGCGAATAAGTGGTTTTTGGCTTATTCAACTATTGGCACCAAAAGTGTAATTTTTGCTCCCGGATTTGTTTCGCCCGGGTAAAGTTCTTCGTAACTAAGTTGGGTTTTTACCTGGTATTTTTCGCCAATTAGTTGAATCCTTTTTTGAGTGAGGTTGGAAGCCATGTTAAGGTGGCTTTTCGTTTTTGAGAATGCTTTTGATTTCTCGAAACCAATACCATTATCTTCAATTATTATGCGAATACTTTTTTCATTTACGTATATAAAACGGATGGTAATTATTCCGTTGCCCGATAGTTGTGAAATGCCGTGCCAAATGGCATTTTCAACAAACGGTTGTACAATCATCGACGGAATGAAATAATCGTCTTGCTGCAATTGCTCGTCGAGAAGAACACTGAAATCGAAATGGTTTTCCATTCTGAATTGCTCCAGTTCGATATAGTTTCTCAAACGTTCCACTTCGTCATCCAGTAATACGGAGTTCGATTTAATAGAATTCATGGTTTGCCTTATCAGTCGTGCAAATCGCGAAAGATAAGCCCCTGCTTCTTCCGATTTATTCTGTAGTAAAAACTTCTGAATCGACCCCAACGAATTGAAAATAAAATGGGGATTCATCATCGATTGTAGAGCGCGGTTTTCGAGGGTAACCAGCTGGTTATCTTTTTCGCGCTCGCGAAGTTGACGGCGATAGTAGCTTCTAACCATTAGAAATCCTATAATCAACAAAATGAGCAGTGCCCCGATTCTTGTAATTATTCGTTGAAAGAAAGTAGGAACTACGGTAATAGGAAGTTCGATAACTTCGCTGTAGGGTTCCATATTTTTTCTCGATTTTAGCTTAAATGTGTAGTGCCCGGGTTTAAGATTAAAGTACACCACTTGTTTTTCGGTACCGGTAATCCAATTGCTATTTACGCCATCGAGCATGTAGGCATAGTTTGATGGCGACGATGAGAAATTAAGACTCGAAAATTCAATATTTAAGCGGTCTTTGCTTTTATATTCGATTTCTCCGTTGGCCAAATCTATCTCTTTCTCGTCGACTTCTACTTTCGAAAAATAAGGTTTTGTAGGGATCAAAACGGCATTAACGCATTCGCTTACCGGAATAAGTGTCAGCCCGTTATCGGAGGCAACATATAAAATTTCGTTTTGGCAATACAGGTCGTTAATATTGTTGAAATTGATATTTAGACGGTTAAGTACTGCCGTTTCGCCCCGGATAACTTCTGTTGGATTTGAAATAAAATAAACCGTTTGCTGGTTAAACAGAAAAAGCGTCTTCTCATAGTAAGTCATATCTTTTATGTTCAGACTGATATGATCTTCGAGATTATTGATAAGACTGTAGGTTGAATCGCGATGTATTAAAACAAGTTCCGAATTGTCGGCTTCTTCAATTTGAAGGACTTCGGTGGTTGAGTCGATGGTAATGTTCGATGCGATCCATTTCCCGTCGAAGGCACTGTAGGTTGAATCGGTTGAAATTTGGCCGTTTGAAACAACATGGTTCGAGTTTCCATTTACAATCAGATCATTTTTGTAATTCAGAAACATATTGCGTATTCGTCCCCAGTCGGTAAAGTTTACGCGAAATTGCGGGTAGTTTCCTTTAAGTTCGCGAAAAAATAAATTGTCGTTTAAATAAAAATTCACTCTCGATTCGGATGGATCGACTACCGGTTTCTTAACATGAATATTCGACTTGTTAAAATCGTCGTATCTAATGGTGTTGTTTTTCGGATCGATTCTAAGATTCCTGTAAATGTACAATGGTGTGTTAATACCACTTACCAGCAATGTATTGTCGCTTAACTGAGTGATTTGATCGAGTATATACTCACCAACAGCTATTTTTTTATCGAATAGCTTTCCATTTTTTAAAATATATATGGACTCGCCATTGGTAAGCCACAAAAAATCGTTATTTGATGGTGCTATCGCTCTTACTCCTTTCTCATCAAACTCTTCGGCCTCGATGGTCTGGTATTTTAAGATGCCGTCGTTTATTTTAAAAACACCGTAGGTAGTTGAACTTGTCCATAAATTG
This sequence comes from uncultured Draconibacterium sp., assembly GCF_963674925.1. NCBI lineage: Bacteria > Pseudomonadati > Bacteroidota > Bacteroidia > Marinilabiliales > Prolixibacteraceae > Draconibacterium > uncultured Draconibacterium sp. Next base: position 507,718 of record NZ_OY771647.1, on the reverse strand, counting down.
TTTTGAGCATCGAGCACCAGGTTTTGAATTTTATTCATCGCATGATGAAAAATAAGGCTGTCGTTTTTAAAACAATACAAACCATTGTCGAATGTCGACACCCATAATAATTCATCCTTCACCAACATGTCGTTTACCACCTGTGCATCAATGTGCACAAAGTTTTTCGAAATCAGTCGCGAGCCCTGAAACAGGTGAATGTTCCCATCCATATCGCATACATAGGTAACTCCGTCGGGTGATGTGGTAACCCGGGTAACATTAAAATCAAGCGGGTGATTTTCTACTAACTCATCAACAGTGCTTTTTTCAACTATGCGGTTACTATCCCAAAACAGGAGATTATTATTTGTGTTTCGGGTAATGTTGAAGATTACAGCTCCGTTTAAACTTGATGGCAGATAGTCGATAAAACGGTTGCCTTTTATAACCGAAACTTCTCCGGTACCATTGTACAGGTATATGGTTGAGTCTTTATCCTGAAACAAATCGTGGTAATAAAAGTCGGTTTTTATTTCGCTCAGGAAAGGAGCATTTTTTTCATTGAAAACCTTGTTTTTATAGATAAAATTAACCGAACCATCAATGTTCAGACACCAAATTCTTCCTTCCATGTCTTCTTTCATGCGGGCGATACGGTTGTAGCTCATCCCGTCTTTAGTGGTGTACCGGACATAGCTTGTGCCATCAAAACGAACCAAACCGGCCGAAGTGCCGAACCACATAAAATCATTCTTATCCTGCAGTACACAAAACACTTTGTTGGTGGGCAATCCGTCAGCAATTGTATAGTTTGTTATAAACGGATTTTGTCCGCAAACAAGCTGGGTGATAAATAAAATTAGTGTAGCTATTAACAGGAATTTTTTCACTATTCAATTGATTTGGAATATTTTGAAACAGCTTCCTTAAACTCGGTGTATTTTCTGCGCGAAATGGCCAATTCTGTTTGATCGTCCATAATAGCGTAGTTACCTTCGAAACTCGAAAATCCCTGAAGAAAATTTAAATTTATCAACGTGGATTTATGGATGCGAACAAATATGGAAGGATCGAGAATTTTTTCAATCTCTCCAACCGGTTTGCTCGAAACTACTTTATCCAACCCCGATAAATGAATCACTGAGTAAGCTCCATCAGCTTCAATATATCTTATCTTATCTACTTCGATAATTTTAAAACCAAATTTTTCGATTACCGTTATTTTTGGGGCAAATACAAATCCTTCGGTAGCCTGGAGGGTAAGATTATTTAATGATTCGCCATACGTTTTTTGTATGTCCTGGTTTTGCCTGCGAAGATCGAGGTGCGATGTTGCTTTGGTTACTGCTTCCTTTAACTCCTCTGCATCGATGGGTTTTAGCAGGTAATCAATAGCGTTTGTTTTAATGGCGCGTAAGGCATATTCTTCGTAGGCTGTGGTAAAAATAATGGCGTAATCTTCTTTCGGAATACTGTCCAGAAAATCGAACCCGTTTTCTCCGGGCATCGAAATATCGAGGAAGATCAATTGCACATCCCATTGGTTTAATAATTCGCGTCCCTGGCTGGCCGAGCTTGCCGTATCGCAAATGTTAATATTCGGACAATTGCGCTGAAGTAAGATCTTTAAAGCCTCCTGCACATTCTTTTCGTCGTCGATAATTATGGCGTTGTAGTTAGTCATTACTAACAAAGATAGGATTAATTGTAAAAAATATTTTGTTTTTATATAAGCGGTAGGTTCTGGCAAATAAGCGGTAGGTTCTGGCAAATAAACGGTAATTTTTACTCTTTCTCACTTCCCCGATTTTACGACGTATTTCAACAATTTTAATGGTTAACATCACATTAACACAGGTATAATATACTGATAATAAAAGACTAAAATGTCTTTAACAGTCGGTTAACAGGATGCACTTAAACTTTATCCATATATTTCAGTCTCAGAAAATGAAAACAATTTAAAAAGAAAACAAATTATGAAACGGTTAAACAAAGTTCTTTTAACTATTGCTCTTGCACTTAGTGCAGGAGCTGTAATGGCGACAGGAAATCTAAGTGTAAGTATTTCGGAGGGTGAAGGCGCCGAGGCTCACGTTCGTGTTAGCAATGCGGTAGATAGCCAGTTTGAAATGGAAATCCGCAACGGGAACAACGACATTATTTATTACAAACAAATTCAGCAGCCGGTTAAGCTGGTTTTGAATACTTATGATTTTTCGAAACTTAGCAACGGCGAATATACTTTTTCGGTGAGGCTTGATAACGAACAGAATGTGACTACGCTGGCCGTTAAAGACGGCGATGTTAAAGTTGTTGATCAGGTGAAACAGGTGGATCCCTATTTTGGGCTACTCAACGATCAATTGAGTATCTCTTATCTGAATCATGGAGCGGGTAATGTAAAATTGTACCTGTATGATGAGAAAAACAACAATTTGATTCATGAAGATATACTGGGATCGGAGTTTGCGGTGCATCATGCCATCGATCTTTCGAAACTTAAAAATGGCAGCTATGAGGCTGTTTTAGTAAGTAACAATGGAACATATGAATACGAAATTACTCTCAATTAATATTTTTCGTAAGTATAGTTAGATTAGTTAGTTTTGGTGAAGCGAATCCGAAGGGGTTCGCTTTTTTTTGTGTTAAAATTCGAGGTTACGCAGTGGCCTCTTTTGGTATTTTATATCAGCAATGAAACACTTTGATCATTTACTGAAAATATCTTCCTATTTGTAATTTAAGGTAGTATTGCTTTTTTTCTCTGGCTCTCAATCCGATAGTTTATACTAGTAATTAATAGATTAACATCGTATTAACATGACCTTGGAATGCTTGTTAATACTGGATTGTGGAGTTAATATTGAATTTAATGTCTAATGTAAAATATAAAAGATTAAACAAAATGAGTCTTAATTCCTTTTACTTACAGAAAGCAATTTGAAAACAATTTAAAATTTAGAATCATGAAAACTTTATTTGTAGGAATTTTTGCAATGTTGATAACAAGCGTTGCAATGGCATCAGGAAATTTAAAAGTAAATATGGCTGACAGCGAAAGCGATGCTACAGTTATGAAAATTTCGAACTCGGAAATGGTTAACTATGAAATTGAATTACACGACGCATGGGGTAACCAGATTTATGAGATGAATACGGAAATCCCTCGTAGCGAGATTAATAAACGTTACGATTTTTCCAATCTTGAAAACGGAACGTATTGGTATTCAGTTAAAACAGGAGACGAAGAAATTCGTAAGCAGTTATCCATTAATTATGGTGAAGTTGAAGTGGTGGATGTGCGAAAAACTGTAGATCCTTATTTTCACCAGGAAGGAGATCAGGTTAAATTCACTTATTTGAACTATGAAAGCGAGAACATTATACTGTATGTTTACGACAATAATACATTATTGGAAGAAGTAAATTTGGGTAAAGATTTTACCATTCACAAAATGGTCAATTTATCCGATTTGAATGCCGGAGAATATGACATTGTACTTACCAATGAATATGACATTTACGAACATAGTGTAGTAATTGATTAGAGCGCGACAAAAGAGAAAAGGTAAAGGCGGATTCCAATTTGGGAGTCCGCCTTTTTTATTCCCGTAGCGTAATGGATTCCTCTGTCTTTTAAGCATTTTCTGCCTAAAAGATAGTCGCTTTCCATTAATTAATAAGCGGAACTTTTCGCTCTGTTGTATGTTTTAGTGCTATCAAAAATACTTTAACATGAAAACAATTATTACCATTTTATTAGTCTTAGTTTTTGTCCCGGTATTTTCGCAACCTTATGCTAAGGTAAAAGCCGGAGATAAAATCATTGATTTTAATGCGCGATTAATTGACGGTAGCGAAGTTCCACTTAACAAATTATATAATGAGTCGCCGCTTGTTCTGATTATTCTCAGGGGTTGGCCTGAATACCAGTGTCCGGTTTGTACACGCCAGGTGGGGGAGTTTGTTGCTGAAGCTGAACAGTTTAAAAAGTACGGTGCCAGGGTTCTTATGATTTATCCCGGACCATCAGAGGTGTTGCAGGAAAAAGCTGAGGAATTTGCTGAAGACTTTACTTTTCCTGAAGGATTTTATTTTGCGCTTGATCCGAACTACTCAATGGTAAACGAATACGGTTTAAGGTGGGACGCCCCAAAAGAAACAGCTTATCCATCAACATTTGTAATTGACAAGGCGGGTAAAGTGCGTTTTGCCAAAGTAAGTTCAAGTCACGGAGGAAGAGCCGATGTGGAAGAAGTTGTGGCAGCTTTAAAGGATCTATAAACAAAATAAAAGCCGGCCCCAAACGGAACCGGCTTCAAATTCTTCTCCTTCATCGTATGACTCATAGTCATGCGATGAATAAATTCAGGAAACAATTCTTTGAACGACTTTAAGTTATTCGATGAGATTGATGGATTATTTAATAAGTTCTGCTTTTTTCAACAACTCACAATAATTTAAAACACTTTGCAGATCCGATTCTTTTTTGTGTTGTGTATTCAGCATCTTATTAATATCCAAAACGCTGTTTTTGCCATTAATAAGTGCACAAAGTTCGGTAGTACTTGCAAGGCTCTTAATCGGATATTTTTCCTGAACATCTTTCGGTAATCCCCTCACCGCACCTTCAACGCGGAAAGCGCCAACCTTTATCTTTTCAGAAGGAACAGGAATAAATCCACTTGCTTCTTTTTCCAATTTTGTGAGCTTATATGATGGGACTTCTACGCCAAGCTTTGAAGCTGTCAGGCTAATTTGATTATCGAGAATCGCGGAGTTGGCTTCGAAAATCTGCTTGGTTGATGCAGACAAGGTTTCCAATTGTGTCGCCAGCATTTTGCTCTCCGGTGCCAGTTCTGTTACCGATTGAATTGTGGCAATCTCGTTTTTACAGGTAGTTTCAAGATAAGCTTTCACTTTTTTACAGCTCGATTGAAACGATTCAGCATCGGCATATTTCAGCTCGTCCAAAGCACGGCTCAATTCAATTCCCATTCTTTTCGATCCGTTGGTAAATGAGGTTTCTGCAATCGATATGGCCATTTTTTCGTCGGCCGATGCAATGTTGTACGCGCCAGCCGCCGCTATAACAGCTGCGCGTCTCATTTGTGTGGCATCAAGTTTATCCGGTGTATCCTGCGAAGTATGGTAGTACATATCGGGCCAGGTAATTAGCATTATTCCCGGCACATGCGTAGTCCAGTTATTAAATACTTCGTGGTCGGATGAGCCGTAATGCTGCTCTATCTGATAGTAGAATGCATCATCGGTTCCGCTTGGAGCGATAATCTGGTTGGCAATTCTTTTATTGCTTCGGTTGGCAAGAATTTCGCGGTTTACTTCGCCCATATACACAAAGTAATTTTCCATCACGTCGTTGATATAGTGCGGATTTCCAAATGTGGTGCGCATCAGGCTAAAAAACGAATTGTTACTTTTTAAATGCAATCCAACCATGTCGAGATTGATATTACAAAGCGTTTTGTCCATAATATCAGCATGGGCACTTACCCATGGAATGGTTCCCGAAAATTCAGGTACCCAGATAAAACGGATGCTTCTTTTGGGCTGTGGAATTTGGCCGTTGGCAACTAAGCGGTTGATGATGCGAGCTACTTCGAGAATGGCTGCGCCACCCGAAACGTTATCGTTAGCTCCCTGTTTGGTGTAGCCTTCGAAAATATGTGCCGAAAGAATAACTTCACCGGCATCAGGATCGCTGCCCGGAATAACACAAGTTGGTACCTGTAAATCGTAAGGTAACATCTGTGATTCCACAACAGCATGTACTTTTATCTTTTCACCATGAATCAGGCGGTCGCGTAATTTGTAACCTTCGCGCGGAGTGAGATAAAAACCAAAAGTGGCATCTTTGCTCCTGATTCCACTGGCGGGGATGGCAAGTGGAGCCGTAAGCTCGCGGCTTGAACCGAATGCAACCACACCAAGTGCACCTTTTGCAACTGCGGTATTATGAACCCTGCTCACTGATCCTGATGTTACAACAATTTTGTCTTTAACATCCAATCCTTCAAAGTCCTTTTCAAGGCCTTCTTCCACCCAGATCAATTCGGCAGTTACATCGGCAGGTTTGCTTCCTTCTGCCAACGAAAGGGCGATGTCTTTATAATCGGCCAGTTTTTTTCTGTCGGGTGCTACTTCCCATAATTCTCCTTTTATTCCGTCCCAGGCCTGTCCTCCATCGAATCGTTCAATTTTCGCACCGGCAATTCCATATTCATTTAATTTGTCCAGTACGTATTTCCCTTCGCGAAAGTAAGCTGAACCGTATTCACTTGCAGGTCGGTTACGCTGATAACCCACCATTTCTATTACATGGTTTATTGCTGTTTCACCCGATGATTCTCCGATGATTTCATCCATTACCTCGGGAGGTAGCAAGGTGTACTGGTAAAAGGGTGTGTATTGTGCAAATGCACTATTAATACTGAACAGAAACAGTAAAATAAAAAAGAGATCTTTCCTCATGTTGACGATTTTAGTTTTTGACTTAATTGTGTTTGTAAAAGTAACATAAATTCATTTTCCGTAACTGATTGATATCATATTTGCAGTGTTATATTGCTCCTTGTAGTAAATCGTTCGTTATTATTTCTTTTTTGAACCTTTTTGCTTTGGTTTGTATTGAGGAGAATCGATTGAGTTGGATATTTTATTTCCAGTTTTGTACCGTTAAAAGAAAAAATGACTCCAGGCACCTACACCCAAATTTATCTTCAATTCGTTTTTGCGGATGTGATTTCGTATTGTAACCATAATCGAATCCGTGCCGGATTTTTATTTTATTGAATTGCGATTAGTGCTATTAAAGTCAAACTCGTACCGAGTTTATTCAGTTAGATACATCCACTAAAAGAAAAAAAACGCAATCAGCGTTCGATTATAATAGCAACATTCTACGATGTTGCAAACACAACCCGGTACGGGTTGGAAACTGACATATTTTTTAATATGCCTCTACATCATTTTGATTAAAAACGATCAAAAAACCACATTTCTTTCTGATTGAACCGCAGGGACTTAAAGTTGGACTTTACAGCCAAGTTTCCTTGATGTATGCGCCATACCTTTGTTTCAATAATTAGTTAGTACAAATTAAAAATTAATGTCATGAAAGTATTATTAGCAAGTCTTTAAGTAATTCTATTGACCGTTTCAGCCGTTGCGCAGACAGAAGGTCAAAAAATAATTATTGATGTAACAAGTACCGATCTAAAAGTTTATCAATCGGTTATGCTTAGCGCTAAATTAATTTCGTCTGGAAATCCGAAGACAAAACTGGAAGTTATTGTTTATGGTGAAGCCTTACCCATGCTGATGAAAGATCAGTCGAATGTGGCCGGTGAAATTGCAAAGTACATGAACAACGACAATGTAGTATTTACAGCATGTGAACTAAGCATGAATTTACTACAGGTGGATAAGAATCAACTTCTGAGCGGAGTGGGTACAGTAGAAAATGCTGTTGTTGAAATTGTGAATAAGCAGGCTTTAGATTGGGGATATATTAAGGCCGGAAATTAGTTGGAGTCCTTGCTAAACTGGCACCAGTCTATTCTTCCAATAAAATAAAAGCCGGCCCCAAACGGAACCGGCTTTATAGAAGTTATATAGCGACTTCTTATTTTAGTCTTGCATTTAAAGCTAGTCTTCTTTATAAGCTTCGATCAAAATCTCAAGGATTTTTTTACCTGCACCGGCAACGCTGGTACCAGGGCCAAAAATGGCTACAGCACCTGCATCGTACAAGTATTGGTAATCCTGGTGAGGAATTACACCACCGCAAATTACCATAATATCCTCGCGACCCAGTTTTTTCAGCTCTGCAATAATAGCAGGAACCAGTGTTTTATGACCGGCAGCCAGCGAAGAAACACCTACAACATGCACATCGTTTTCAACGGCTTGTTTAGCACTTTCTTCCGGAGTTTGGAATAATGGTCCCATATCTACGTCGAAACCAAGGTCGGCATAACCGGTAGCAACAACTTTAGCACCGCGGTCGTGACCGTCCTGACCCATTTTTGCAACCATAATACGTGGCTGGCGACCTTGCATTTCAGCGAATTTCTTCGCTAGAGCCTGAGCTTCCTGGAATTCAGACTTGTCTTGTGCTTCTGCTTTATACACGCCTTCAATAGTTCTGATTACTGCTTTATAACGTCCTGCGATTTTCTCGCAGGCATCTGAAATTTCACCTAACGAAGCACGTTTCTGTGCCGCTTCAACAGCTAAAGCCAGTAAATTTCCTTTACCAGTTTCAGCAGCTTTTGTAATCGCTTCCAATGCTTTTTGTACGTCTTCTTCGTTACGCTCAGCACGCAGTTTTTCTAATCTTTCGATTTGCGACTTACGAACTGCAGTGTTATCGATATCCAGAATATCAATCGGATCTTCTTTCTCTAAACGGTATTTGTTAATACCTACAATTGTTTGTGTTCCACCGTCAATACGTCCTTGTGCACGTGCAGCAGCTTCTTCGATACGCATTTTTGGAACACCGGTTTCAATTGCTTTGGCCATACCGCCAAGTTTCTCAACTTCTTCGATATGTGCCCAGGCTTTTTGAGCCAGTTCGTGTGTTAATGCTTCAACGTAGTACGAACCTGCCCATGGATCGGCTGAACGACAAAGTTCAGTTTCCTGTTGGATGTACAACTGCGTGTTACGTGCAATACGTGCCGAGAAATCGGTTGGTAATGCAATCGCTTCGTCGAGCGCATTGGTGTGCAAACTTTGTGTTCCACCCAAAGTTGCAGCCATTGCTTCAATAGCAGTTCGGCCAACGTTGTTAAACGGATCCTGCTCAGTTAACGACCAACCCGAAGTTTGCGAGTGTGTACGCAGTGCCATCGATTTTGGATTTTTAGGATTAAACTGTTTAACCAGTTTGGCCCAAATCATACGAGCGGCGCGCATTTTTGCGATCTCCATAAAGTGGTTCATTCCAACCGCCCAGAAGAACGACAAACGTGGCGCAAAAGCATCGATATCCAAACCGGCTTTAACACCTGTGCGTAAGTAATCCAAACCGTCGGCAAGGGTGTATGCCATTTCAATGTCGGCAGTTGCACCGGCTTCCTGCATGTGGTAACCCGAAATTGAGATCGAGTTGAACTTCGGCATATTCTGAGAAGTGAACTCAAAAATGTCGGCAATAATTTTCATCGAGAATTCAGGTGGGTAAATGTAAGTGTTACGCACCATAAATTCTTTCAGAATATCGTTCTGAATTGTTCCTGAAAGTTGCTCTAATGTAGCGCCTTGTTCCAATCCTGTTACAATGTAAAATGCCAATACAGGAAGAACGGCACCGTTCATGGTCATCGATACCGACATTTTATCCAATGGAATCTGATCAAAAAGGATCTTCATATCAAGGATAGAGTCGATAGCCACACCAGCTTTACCAACGTCGCCAACCACACGTTCGTGGTCTGAGTCGTATCCGCGGTGTGTGGCAAGGTCGAATGCCACTGACAAACCTTTCTGACCTGCCGCTAAGTTACGACGGTAGAAAGCATTTGATTCTTCGGCAGTTGAGAACCCAGCGTACTGACGGATAGTCCATGGACGCATGGCGTACATTGCCGAATAAGGTCCGCGAAGGTAAGGTGCCAAACCTGCTGCATAGTTCAGGTGCTCCATTCCTTCAAGGTCTTCTTTGGTGTAAACCGGTTTAACAGGAATCTGCTCCGGTGTTACCCAGTCTTTTTTGATGTTATTTTTTGCAGCCCAGTCAGATGCTTTCGCCTGCTCGGTAGCTGCTTTAATATTTATATTTTTAAAATTCGGTTTCATAATTCTTTTGTTTTAACACGAAGACACTAAGTCACGAAGATTAAAAGTATCCGTTAATTTTTCGTTTAATACCTTGTTTGATTAATGGTACATTAAAATTGATTAGATAACCCAGTTTCATGTCCGCCAACTTCATGTAGGTTAGAGTTTGTACCTCGTGAACCGGCAGTAACATTTCAACAGCTTTCAACTCAATTATAACGCACTTTTCAACTAATATGTCAATGATAAATTCTTTCTGAAGAATCTTGTCTTTATAGACAACCGGCAATTTAACCTGCCTCTCAACAGTAAGACCACGTTCTTTCAACTCTTCAACTAAACAAATTTCATAAACCGATTCGAGCAAACCAGGTCCTAATTCTGAATGCACTTCAAAGGCAGCATCCACAATCTGTTTCCCAATCTTTTCTATTTCAGTTTTCGAAATCATCTTTGAGTCTTCGAGTCTTTGTGTTTAATTATATCCCCAGTTTTTCTTGGTAACCTTCTAACTCTTCCAAAATGTTGCTTTTTACGTGAATGAAGTTTGTGATACCTTTTGCTTTTAACTCGTCTGCACATGCAGGAGCTCCGGCAACCACCAAAATTTCTTCACCCAATTGCTCAGCTACTGCAGGAACAATTTCAGCATACTCATCATCCGAACTACAAACCACAACAATGTCGGCGCCTGCTGCTTTGGCTGCGGCAACACCTTCTTCAACTGTTGCAAATCCGTTATTATCCTGTACATCGAATCCGGCAACTGCAAAAAAGTTGCAGGCGAACTGTGCGCGTGCCTTACGGAAAGTAAGATTACCAATGGTAAGCATAAATGCCAGCGGGCGTTTGTTCTCGCGAGCGTACATATCAGTGGTGTAACGCAATGTCTCAAATGGTTGAGCACCACGGTAAGGTTTTAGTGTTTCCACTTCAGCACCTTCTTCAGTCAGGTCAACTGCTTCGAATAATGAACCATCGAAATCAGCTTTCATGTTTTCAGTGAAGTTAGGGAACTGGTTGGTTCCTAACAGGTTTTCACGACGCTGAGCGATCTTTTTGTTACGGTCAGCAGCCATTGCTTTAACCTCAGCCTGAACAAATCCTTCTTTAAAAGCAGCAATGAAACCACCTTTTTCCTGAACAGCAAGGAAAAGTTCCCAGGCCTGATCAGCTAAGGATTCAGTAAGTGTTTCAATGTAGTACGAACCTGCTGAAGGATCGGCAATCTTATCGAAGTGCGATTCTTCTTTTAACAGGATCTGCTGGTTACGTGCAATACGCTCCGAGAACGGAGTTGTTTCTTCGTAAATAGCGTTAAAAGGAAGTACGGTTACCGAGTGTGCGCCGCCCAACGTGGCCGACATTGCTTCGGTTTGTGTACGCAGCATGTTTACATACGGATCGTAAACCGTTTTGTTAAAGCGGTTGGTTTCGCTGTGAACGATCATTTTTGCTGAACACTTGCACTCCGGTCCGTAAGCTTCAACAATCTTCGACCATAAAAGTCGGCCGGCACGCAACTTGGCTATTTCCATAAAATAGTTGTTGCTGATACCCATGTTGAATTTAATTGCTTTGGCTGCATCGTCAACACTAACACCGGCTTCGGTTAATTGTGTTAAGTACTCAGCACCTTGTGCCAGCGCAAACGCCAACTCCTGAGTAATTGATGATCCACTGTTTGCGAAGAATTTTCCGTGAACGCCAATTACGCGGAAATTCTTAACGGCTTTTGCAGCCTCAACAGCCTGAACCAGATTTTTTACTGCATCTTCTTCCAGTTTACCTTTTAAAGTGAAAGTACCAATGGGATCGATGGATGCTGAAGCAATCACTTTATCGTTGTCCCAGTTGCCTTCCGAAACGTAAGCTGAAAAAGCTTCGGCGCAGTTGCAGTTGTCGCAAGGGCAAACCAGGTTAATTTCGGCTGCTTCCAGACAAATGTCTTTTAACAACACGCCCAGGCTTTCCTTGGTAACCGAACCACATTCGCTAAAAAGGAAACCCAATGAGGTAATACCTTTTCCAAGCACTTCTAAAGCTTTTTTGTTCGCTTCTTCAAAATCGGTAACAAAGATGTTTTGACGAATGAACCAATCGTTGTTGGTTTTATTGTTTCCCCGCACATATGGAAATTCTCCCGGTAAGCTTTCCAGGTATTCTTTTCCTGCAAGGTTTTCCTGACGGTAATACGGGCGTACTTTGAATCCCTCGTAAGTTTTCCAAACGAGAGAGCGCTCGTAGTCTTTGCCTTTTAAATCGGCATTAATTTTTGCTTCCCACTCTTCTGTTGTGATGGGTGCAAAATCGGTGAACAGTTTTTGCTCTTTATCTGCCATGTTGAAAATTGTTATTGAAAATCGAGTGGCAAAATTAGGGATTTAAATGTTTGTACCTCAGAATCACTATGGTTTTTGACTAATGTTAACAAAAATCATATTAATCATGGGCTCAATTTAATGTTGAGGTAAAACTGGAGGGAATTGGGATAAAAAGGTCTTGTTCTTGACGGGCTTAATTGGCTCAGAAAGCCTTGTTCTCGGTGCTTTTTTCAAATGAATACCTGATTCCCCACAAATGCCGCAGATTAAGGTTTTCGTAGTTAAAATAGTATTCCGGAGCAACTTCAATTACAAACGAAAGTTGTTTGAATGACTGTATCGGGAAGATTTCCAACGATAGAGGAGCAGAAAAGAAGGCACCTTCTCCTGATTCGGGTATAAGACCAAAACCTAACCCAGCTGAAAACTGATGGTAGGGTTGCGGTACAAACTTATAGCTGCCACTGAATTCGATGCTGGTATTTTTAAGCTGACCTTGATTGGTGAATACTTTAACTTCTCCGGCAAACAAATCATTAAAAGGAGCGGTAACTCCAATAGCGTAGATCGAGTAGCTGGTGACTTTTACCTGGCTAAAACATGATAACGAAAAAAGAATAAAGACTAATGTGATAAAGGTTTTAACGGATTTCATAGTATTTTTTTTAGTGAATTAAAGGTCTGGATTGTTCCAGAGGTTTATTATTATGTTCTGTAAAAATATAATTATAATCCAGAAATGAAAAAAAATGTGGAGTGAGTGATTCTTCAAATGTATGTACAATCCGGTTTTTAGAATTGGAAAATTTTACATGATTGGGTTAATAAGAAAGATTCTTCAGGTTGTTGGCATTTCGCGCATTAAGTGTTTTTCTTTTTTACTGATATCGGATATGTTGTAATTCTCAAAAACAATGGCAATGGCAACTTTTACCAGGAAGGTGAAAAGTAAAAATCCGAGCGAGAAAATCATTGCTGCGGTGCGGATTTCTGTCATCGAAGGTGTGTAAACGTAAATTTGTCCCAATACATCCGGAGTAAATCCGGGGATAATCAGGGCAATTCCTTTTTCAACGTAAACACTGGCGTAAATCAGCACAGCTCCAATGTTTAATGTCACAAAGTTTTTACGGGTTTTCGGAATCAGAAAGAGAACAAAGGCAATAAATCCCATCGTTATGGAAGACCAACTGTATGGCACAATTTCTTTCGAGTCGCCAATTCCAAAAAGCAGGTATTTCCAATACAACAGGTGTTCGGTTCCCGAATAAAATTCTTTAAACAACTCGGCAATAGTGAAAAACAAGTAGATAAACATGGAATAAACCATTAATTCGGCAATGGTCCAGATGGCTTTGTCCTGTATTTCGAATTTGGTGATTTTACGAAGTATCTGAAATAGGATGATAAGTATGGCCGGGCCTGAACAGAATGCAGATGCTAAAAATCGTGGAGCCAGTAAAGCGCTGTTCCAAAACGGACGAGCGGGTAGGGCATTGTATAAAAATGCAGTTACGGTATGAATTCCAACGGCCATTGGTATACTTATCAGTACAATAATTTGCACCATTTTTTTATTGTAGGGTTTTTTGTAAAAAATGCAATACAATAAATGGGTTACAACGGTGAGGTTAATAATAAGGTAGGCCAACAGGAAGAAAAAGTCCCAAGATAACATGGAATAGGGGAAGTTCATAGTACCCACCAACGGTAGCATGTGCCAGAAACGCAGTGGATTTCCTATGTCGACCACAATAAAAGCAATGCACATAATTACTGCGCAAACCGCCAGTAGTTCCCCAAAAATTACGATTTCTTTTATGGGTTTCCAGTTGTATATGTAAGCCGGAATTACAAGCATAATGGCAGCAGCAGCAATTCCCACCAAAAACGTGAAGTTGCCGATATAAAATGCCCACGAAACGGAATCGCGCATGTTTGTTGTGATCAGTCCGTCTTTCAGTTGACCGGCATAACCAAATGCTCCCCAAAGTGCCAGTGCAATCAGAAAAAACAACCAGGCGTAATAAGCATTGGAACCTCTCAGTATTAATTTGATACTTCCGTTAATAAAGCGAATAAAATTCATAGCGAAAATTCTTAGTTATTCTTTAATTTCTTGTTTAAATAAGCTTGTCGAATTGCGTTAAACACCGAAGAAATAATAAAACCTCGGCTGTGTGTTCAACTCTTCCTTAAGCACCAGTACCCGTTTGTTTTCGAGTATATATCTGATCTCACTTTCCGGATCGAGCAGATTCCCGAATTTGCGGGCGCCAACCGGGCAAATCTCAACGCACGATGGATATTTTCCTTTGCGTACACGCTGAATACAAAAAGTACATTTTTCAACTACACCTTTCATCCGTGGGCGGTTTCCCAAATAGTGCATGTCGGTATTGAGTTCTTCTTCAGGAATTTCAGGTTCGCCCCAGTTAAAGTGACGCGCTCCGTAAGGACAAGCTGCCATACAATAGCGGCATCCGATACACCAGTTATAATCGATTACTACAATTCCATCGGGCTCCTGCCACGTTGCTTTTACCGGGCAAACGGTTGTACATTGAGGAGTTCGGCATTGCTGGCAGGCAACAGGTAAATAAAAGTGCCCTTTCTCAGGAACTTTCTCCGGGTTGTAATGCACATCCGAATGGGCAAAGTCAATTCCTTTTTCCTTTTCCATTTGCAGCACCTGGATCCAGTGAATTTGTGGCGACCGTGATTGATTGTTTTCGCCCACGCAGGCATAAACACATATACGACAGCCAACACACCGCGATAAATCAAGCGCATAGGCAAATTCAACCTGTTCCATGGCCGGTTCCGCCGAAACCTTAAACTCTTTATTGTATCTCTCCTTGTACTTTAGCTCCAGATTTTTGATGATGTCTTCCTTCTCTTTATCCGACAAAGTTCTGAAGTTGCGCTGAAAAAACTCCTCCAGTTCTTTCATGCTACATCCGGTAGCAGTCAGCGCAGCCACCGAAGCCAGAGATAGGTTTTTAAGGAAGGATCTTCGTGATTTATTCTGTTTCATCGTCGTTCTGTTTAAGGTTCATATAGCTGATGTTTTCCTGCATTACCGGCGGGGGCTCCGGTGTTAGTAGCTCAAACTTTGGCGCATGCGGATTATGACAATGTACACAAAGCAAATATTCCTTTTTCCCGTTCCATTCGCCTGTTCTTTTACCGTGTACTCCCACTTTCCAGTCACGTAGTTTTAATCCGTGGCACTGTCCGCACAATTTGTACGATTCTTTAAAATCCAATAATTTTCCGCTGGCCAACCGAAGCGAATCGCGATTATTAAGATCGTGGCAATCCAAGCACCACCGGTTATCGCTATCGTGGTTAAAAATTGCGGTAATGTCGTCGTGCATATCAACCAGTTCTCTTCTTTCCGGATTCGGCTCTATCTCCGAGTGGCAATCGTTGCAAGGGAAAATACCATCGGTTAATGGAGGCGGTTCAACGGCAATTTCCGGGACGCTGGCTTTTTTTACCGGGCTAAGTTCAGTCGGATTAGTTATTTCCTGATCGTGATTGTCAGCCTCAGACAGTTGGCTTGAACAACCATAACCGAAAATAAACAGTCCGAGTACCAGGAGGGGTAATGGACTTTTCTGAATTTTTTTGAGCTTCATATTCGTTTGATTAGTCAGTTGCGAATCTCATCTGCAAGAAGGCATCACTCTGTTTCTTCCTTCTTTTTGATGTAGAATTTTGTATATAAAATAGATACCGTTATTGAAATAATTGCCAGTGCCAGAAATATGAGTACCCGATATCCGACATCAACGTTTTTCATGTCGGTGAACAGCAATCTAATGGCTGAAGCAACAAGTGAAGCGATGGCCAACCAGCGGTATTTTTTTCTTTTTAGCAGGAGGCTCAGAATAAAGAAAAGCATTGCGGCAAAAATCCACGAGGCGGTTATGTATGAAGCGGGGAATAAATGATAAAAAGTAATAAGTGTCATTACAAAACCTGACAATAGGTAAAGGTTACGGAGCATTTCTGTTTTGATGTTCAGACGTTCCTTTTTCCAATTGAGTATACGCGCAGAAACAAAGGCCACAAGCATATACGATAAGTTTATTTGGTTGTGGCTTTCATGCTGCGAAAGATAAACCGCAAGTAAAGTCAGGAAAAGGAGCGTGTTCATTAATACTATAAAGCGCGACCGGTACCACAAGGCCATTGATACTACCAGTAAACTTTGGAGTGCAAAATAGGAGTGTGATTCGGGAAGTCCGAAAATACCATAGATTGCCACACTTAACGACAAAAATCCAAAGAGTACATACATTGGTGCAGTAATGCTTAACGACGACCATAATTTTAGTACCACAGAATAGATCAGGCAGAAAATTGTTAGAAGAACAAATATTGGGATATAATTTTCTGTGAAGTATGTAACGACTATTAAGCCCAGAATCACGATAAATCCAAACCCGTTCCATACCACTGAGGCAATAACAAATTCGTTTGATATTTCTTCTTTTCGGGGGATTAGTGCCAGCATTGAAAAAGTAAACCAGCTAAGAATAAAAAACCAATATCCAAACCCCGGAGAAGCAATAAACTCGGGGTTGTTGCCAAGTATGGGGTTGTTAATCAGCCAATTTACGTGTGCCAGGTATACCAGGAAGATGAAAGCAAAAGTAAGTTTCAGCCATCCAAACCGATAGTAAAAAAACATAGAAATAATGGCAACAAACAAAGTAACGCCAGATACGATACTTACTTCCTTTCCTAAAATACCGCAAAACAGCAGCATAATAAGAACGGTACCCGACATTATTTGCCATTTCTTTTGGTAAGCTATATACAGCAACGAAAAACATACAAGAAACAAAAGTATCAGTCCAATGGTCTCGCTTTTTACCAGCGGGTTTTCCTGAAAGAAATGCAGGCGCAGGGTGAAATAGAAGATCAGTAAATGTCCATTGAAAGCAAAAAGTTTCGAAAGGAATGAGTACGACTGGCGGGTAAACCACGAACTTAAATACAATCCGGCTACAGCAACAAATCCGATAACCGAGGAAAGAATTGCCGTACCGGTATTCTGAATGTAAGAACCCAGAAAAGTTATACCAATAAAAAGTACAATGTTGCCCAGCCAGGCCATTCCTGATTCTCCAACTCCAAACTCTATTGAATCTTTTGTTTTGAAAGGAAGGTTTAATTCGAAATCCTCTTCCGGTTGAACAGAAACACTCTTCTCGGGTGTAACACCAATTGTTTGTAATTCCTTTAGCTTGGTTTCAATCCGATTTAAACGTTGGGTTAAGACAAAAATATCTTTTCGCAGGAGTTCAATTTCCGGGGAATCGGATTTGTCCTTTTGCATGGTCAATAAATGTCAGGTTATTCAGATAGATATACTACTAACTTCCAGCCATCATAAAGTGATATTGAACGAGCTTTTACCCACGTATCATTTTATTTCTCAGATCGTGTCAACTCTAAATTTATGAGAAATGATTGTATTACAATACAATTCGGATATGATATAAATCACTTGCTCGTTGAATATCAACTTCTTCCGTGATGTACATCAATTTTCATGAAGATAAAAAAGCACTAATGCGAAAGTAGATATGCCCCAGGTCTTCGCTGAATGTTTTCAAGGTTGTCTGGCTCCTTTCAAAATCACCCCGGTAAATCAGTTTCCTCTTGTTTGTTTGACTCTGAAATTTAAAAAATAAGAAATTAACAAAAATTAACACATGCGCTGTGTCTTCAGTAAATAGTGAATATTGGGAGTATAAATTTCTATAATGTTTAATGGAATAGTAAAAATAATAAACAAAAAGTGTTTAAGATTGTCTTAGTAATAGTTAAACAAAAGTTGAAAACAAGAAAACAATATCGGAGAACGAAAACAGAAACATTTATTAATTAGTAAAAATCAGAATTATGAAACGAGTAAATGAATTATTAACCAGGGGATGGACGGCTTTATTAGGCGAGTTCCATCTGATACAATTGAAAACTTTAAATAATAATCAGATGAAAACGAATGAATTTTTTAAGAAGACAAAAATCCGGTTTAATCTATTACCGGTACTATTATTAGCAATGGTTATTGGTTTCACGTCGTGTAATGATGACGATGATCCGATGCCTGAACCTGAAATGGAACAAACTATTGTAGACGTAGCTGCTGAGGCAGGTTCGTTTAATGTATTGATTCAGGCTGCTCAGAAAGCAGGTTTGGCCGACTTTTTAAGTACCCAGCAAAACATTACTGTTTTTGCGCCAACCGATGACGCATTTGCAGCTTTGTTAACAGATTTGGGAGCGAGTAGCCTCGACGATTTAGATGCCGCTACTTTAGCAGCAGTTCTAAAATATCATGTTGTGGGCGATTTGGCCTATTCGAACAATCTTTCTTCGGGTGCAGTAGCAACATTAAATACTGATTCACCTGATGAAACACCACTTTCGCTGTTGGTTAATGTTGGTGGAGGCGTTATGGTAAACGATGCTAATGTAACCACTGCCGATGTTATGGCATCAAATGGTGTAATTCACGTTATCGATAAAGTATTGTTGCCACCAACTGTGGTTGATCTGGCAACTTATTCCGAAAATTTCTCATCGCTGGTTAGCGCTGTTGTAAAAGCTGATTTGGCTGGAGCCTTAAGTGGTGATGGCCCATTTACAGTATTTGCGCCAACAAACGATGCTTTTGCCGCACTTTTTGCTGCGCTTGAAATTTCAGGTTTGGATGCTGTTTCAGTGGATGACCTTACTTCGATTCTTACTTACCACGTGGTGGGTGATAACGTGATGTCAAACGAGCTTTCGGCAGGAAGTGTTGCTGCAATTTCGGGAGAAGAATTTGAAGTGACTATTGATGGTGATGTAATGCTTAACGGAACAATTAAAGTAGTTGCTACCGATATACAGGGAACAAACGGAGTTATTCATGTAATTGACGCTGTTTTGGTTCCTGAAACGCAAATGTCGAATACCATAGCAGATATTGCTGTGGCTAATTCGGAGTTTTCGATTCTGGTTGAGGCGCTTATGAAAGCAGACTTAGTTGGTGCTGTTGCGGATAGTGAGGCAGAATTGACTGTTTTTGCGCCAACCAACGACGCTTTCACTGCGCTTCTTTCTGCTTTAGGAGCAAGCTCGCTGGATGACATTCCGGTAGGAACGCTAACTGATATTTTATTGTACCATGTAATTGGAAGTAAGGCCATGTCAACCGATTTAGCTACAGGATATTTTCCAACGCTGTCAACTTTTAGCGACAACAATGTGTCGATGTACATTGAAGTTGGCGAAGGTGTAACCATCAACGGTAGTACCATGGTAACCACTGCTGATATTGAAGCTGATAATGGTGTGATTCATGTAGTTGATAAAGTTATTCTTCCACCATCGGTAGTTGATATTGCCATTGCAAACGAAAACTTCAGTACCCTTGTAAGTGCAGTGGTTAAAGCAGGTTTGGTTGATGCCCTGAGCGCCGAAGGACCGTTTACCGTATTTGCTCCAACAAATGCAGCTTTCGATGCATTGTTTGCTGATCTTGGAGTTTCTGGAATTGATGATCTGACTGCTGAGCAGTTGACTCCAATTCTTATGTATCATGTAGTTTCAGGAAATGTACTGTCGACCGATCTGATGGATGGAGAAGTTCCAACCTTGAAAGAGGGAAGTAACATTACCGTAGATCTTTCATCAGGTGTAAAAATTAACGAAAGCAACGTGGTAGCAGCCGATGTGCAGGGAGCCAACGGTGTGGTACATGTAATTGATAAAGTATTGCTTCCATAATTTGATGTAAATAAACTAGTCAGGATTTTACCAAAAGTGAAATCCTGACTTCTCAAAATTTTTTAAGAAAACAATTAAAAATAGTATCATGAAAACAGTAAAACAAATTTTTTCGATCGCCCTTGTGGCAGTAATGACCTTCGGTCTGACTTTAAATTCAGAAGCAAAGGCCACAGACGATACTTCGTCGTCAACAGTAGTAGAAATTGCCGTTTCAAATCCTGATTTTTCAATTCTGGTAGAAGCGGTAACAAAAGCCGATCTGGCAGGAGCTTTAAGTGCTGACGGTCCGTTTACCGTATTTGCACCAACCAACGACGCGTTCAAAACATTGTTTGCTGATTTGGGAGTGAAAGGTGTTGAGGATTTGACAGCCGAACAACTGACACCGATTTTAACTTACCATGTTGTTTCGGGTAATGTAATGTCGAGCGACTTGTCGAATACTTCAGTTGAGACATTGAATGGAAAGAAAATTAAAGTCGACCTGTCGGACGGAGTAAAAATAAATGATAGCAATGTAATTGCAGCCGACATTAAAGGGAAAAACGGAGTAATACATGTAATTGATAAAGTGCTTATTCCTGAGTAAAATTCAGGTGAATGGATTTTGATTGCTTAAATACGCTATGACACTTAGGTTAAGGTTTACCATGACTTTGAACCGGCTTCGAAAGGAGCCGGTTTTTTCGTTAAAGATTGTAAAAATGAAATGAAGCTGCCGAATTCCTTTTAATTATTCCTGCTAATTTTTATAAATTGCGTTTCTTGAAATGGAGGATATTTTGAATGGAAGAGCTAAGATGGAGTAAGCAAATATTTGGGTCGAAGCTGGAGATCATGCAGGGCGATGAGAAAGTTGGTAACATTGATTGGGAAAGCATGGTTGGTTCAAAAGCGCAGGCGATTATTAATGGCCGCTACTTTACGCTTAACCGTGAGTTTTTTCTTTCGAAACTGGAGATTTACGACGGAAACAGCAAATCCCTGCTGGCCATGGTAATGGTAAATATATTTAACCCGCGCAGCGATGTGTTGATAAACGGCAAACGTTTTGAGCTGGAAATAAAAAACTTCTGGCAATCGCGCTGGAGCTGGAAATACAACGGTGCTGAGATTGTCACTTTTACCTCACACGAATTTATCTCAAAAGACAAAGGAATAATTGAACTGGCAACACCGATGAACGAAGAAGTAGAAATTCTTATCCTCCTGGGTTTGTTTGTCCGCAACCAGTTTATCCTTTTTATGCTGCTGATCTTGGTGGTTTTGTTCTTTGTGATTGTCTGATTTCAATAACACATAAAAAAACCGCCCCTGCGTACAGGAACGGTTATATATGTTGAGTAAGTTTTCTACCCGTCCGTCAGCTGACGGACAGCAAGAAACCTTACGGAAAAGCGCCAACGTTATGTTGGCACTTGTTGTCTTAATCAATGTTCATGTCATTTCGACGACGCAGGAGGAGAAATCTCCTTGTTTGATACAGATTTCTCAGTCGTGCCTCCTTCGAAATGACAGCTGCTATCGTATTTCAGAACCGTTTTTAACCTCCTTATCCGGCGAAACGATTGACAGTGTTCCATCAGCATTTTCGGCACAAAGGATCATTCCCTGCGATTCGATACCACGAAGTTTTTTAGGTGCAAGGTTTACCAAAATCGAAACCTGTTTTCCGATCAATTCTTCCGGCTTATAGTATTCGGCGATTCCCGAAACAACAGTTCGCTGGTCGATTCCGGTATCAACTTTCAATTTCAGCAGCTTTTTGGTTTTTGCCACCTTTTCGCATTCGATCACGGTTCCGGCACGAACATCCATTTTTACAAAATCATCGAACTCAATGTTTTCTTTTGCAGGTGCTGCAGTGGCTTCAGCCATTTCGTTGGCTTTTTTGGTGTCGGCCAGTTTTTGCAACTGCGCTTCAATTACTTTGTCTTCAATCTTTTCGAATAGTAATTCCGGCTTATTCACTTTGTGGCCGGTTGGTAACAAATCAGTCTCGCCCAGTTTTACCCAATCCATTTTTTCAAAGTTCAGGAAGCCACGCAATTTTTCCATGCTAAACGGAAGGAACGGTTCCAGACAAATGGTAAGGTTGGCGGTAATCTGCAAACAGATATTCATAACTGTTTTTACACGCTCGGCATCTGTTTTTACCACTTTCCATGGTTCTTCGTCGGCCAGGTATTTATTACCCAAACGCGCCAGATCCATGGCGTTTTTCAACGACTCGCGAATACGGAAACTGTCGATACTCTTTTCAACTTCGCCTTTGATTTTTGCAATCTCGGCCAGTGTTGCTTTGTCGTGATCGCTTAGTTCGCCACGGGCAGGAACTTCGCCGTCGTAATATTTCTGTGTAAGCACCAGTGCGCGGTTTACAAAGTTTCCGAGCACGGCTACCAACTCGTTGTTATTGCGGTTCTGGAAATCTTTCCAGGTAAAATCGTTGTCTTTTGTTTCCGGTGCGTTGGCAGTCAGTACATATTTCAGTACATCTTCTTTCCCCGGAAATTCTTCCAGGTACTCGTGCAACCAAACGGCCCAGTTTCGTGAAGTTGAAATTTTATCGTTCTCCAGGTTCAGGAATTCGTTGGCCGGCACGTTTTCAGGAAGATTAAAGGTTCCTTCTGCCTTCAACATACTTGGGAAAATAATACAGTGGAAAACAATATTGTCTTTTCCGATGAAATGCAACATGCGTGTTTCCGGATCTTTCCAGTAGGTTTCCCAGTCTTCAGTCAATTCTTTTGTTGCCGAAATATATCCGATGGGTGCATCAAACCAAACGTACAACACTTTGCCTTCAACGCCTTCAACCGGCACAGGCACACCCCAGTCGAGGTCGCGGGTTACGGCGCGTGGCATCAAGCCACTGTCGATCCACGATTTACACTGACCGTACACGTTGGTTTTCCATTCTTTGTGTCCTTCCAGAATCCATTCTTTCAGCCAAGGTTCGTATTGGTCGAGCGGCAGGTACCAGTGTGTGGTTTCCTTTAAAACCGGCTGGTTTCCGCTAATGGTTGATGTTGGATTTATCAACTCTGAAGGGCTTAACGAAGTTCCGCAGCTTTCGCACTGGTCGCCGTAAGCTTTTTCGAAACTACATTTTGGACAAGTACCAATAATGTAGCGGTCGGCCAAAAACTGATTGTTGGCTTCGTCGTAATATTGCTCCGATGTTTTTTCAATAAACTTACCTTCGTCGTACAATTTCTTAAAAAACTCAGACGCGGTTTCGTGATGAACCGGAGAACTTGTGCGTGAGTAAACGTCAAACGAAATACCAAATTTCTCAAACGAATCCTTAATAATTCCGTGAAAGCGGTCAACCACATCCTGCGGTGTAATGCCTTCGTTTTTGGCCTTCAGTGTAATTGGCACACCGTGTTCGTCAGAACCACCAATCATAATCACATCCTCGTTTTTCAGGCGAAGGTAACGTGCATAAATATCGGCAGGAACATAAACTCCGGCAAGGTGACCAATATGAATCGGGCCGTTGGCATAAGGCAGTGCTGTTGTTATTAGCGTACGTTTGAACTTACTCATTTCGAAATATTTTGTCGTTCTTGAAAATCAAATTTAGGGCTGCAAAGATAGTGAAAAAGAAATTTCAAACAGCAATTAACTTACGCTCATCCTTATTGTGAATTTATTGTTTTATAATCAGTAATTTATAACCTTATTTGTGAGGTATTTTCAGGATATTTTGGTTCTTATTTTATTGCCACTGGTTCGTAAAAGAAAAACTCCTCGGTAGTTCCAATAATTATTTCGCCTCTTGCTCCGTCCTCAGCCCATCCCAACATTCGCGGAGCATCGTAACCACTTGAACCTTTCGGCCCATTTGGGCTTCCATTTCCGCCCATGCCTCCATTACCTCCATTACCACCATAGCCATGAGAGCCGCCGCTTCCTCCTAAACTTCTTGGAATTATACATCCGGTAAACAATTTAGCATCGTTTGTAAAATACAGGAAAATGTTGCCGCCCCAGCCGCCTGGACCGGCACTTCCACCTGGGCCGCCATCGCCTCCACAACCACCTCTCTGTCCGGGTTCCTGATGTTTAATCGTTTCAGTGTATGTTTCTTCAACATCGCGATAGACGATAACCGTTTCCACAACCGTTTCTTCATATTCTTCTGTTTCCCCGTCCTCGTTAGTTCTTTGTTTTGTAACTGTTTTAGATTGTGTGGTAGTAAAAGGTTTTTTTACAATTCTGGTTTTGGTAACGGTTTCATACCAGATTTCTCCGTCTCTGCCACGGCCGCCATCTCCGCCGTCGCCACCATCACCACCCCTACCTCCTGAGCCACCTTCTGAACTCACTTTTAATTTTCCTCCATCCGGATTGATGAGGTAGTAAAATTCTTCGCCGGTTTCAAAATTTTCGGCATATACATATAATAACTGGCAGCTCAGTGTCGAGTCGAAATAAAGATCTGTCCACACACCAATATCGGGGCCGTTGTAACCCGGTTCTCCATTGCCACCTGGATATCCATAAGTGCCATTTTCTCCAAAAAATCCGTCTTTCCCATCTGTACCATTAAATCCTGAGCGACCGGATTGGCCCCATAATTCAAGATTGTACAGGTGCTTGTAGTCTAATTCAATTGGGAATTCGGTAAATACCAGCGGATTATTTTTCGACTGAACAGAAACAGTTACCTGGTGATTGGTAATATTTCTGAAATCGCTTTCAATAACGAAAAGGTTTTTATTTAGTGAAATTCCTTGAGAAGAAATACGATAATTATTGGTAAAGTAGCTGTTGCGGAAATTAGTAATTTTTCGGCTTATTCCGTTGTTATAAGTGACTGTTAACTCTGCTTTAAAATAACATCCCGGAGCTTTGTCGAAATTGGATAACGGGCTAAAAGAAAGTTCAGTTTCATAATTTAAGGGTATCAAAAGTGTTTGAGAAAGTTCTTTGTGTTTACGTGGCCATATTTTCACGCTGATATATTTTCCTTTTGCGGGGTAAAGTTTTGAGTTTACTGTAATCTTACCTCTCGAAAAAGTTCCACCAATAATCTCTGCTTGATAGCGCCACCACAAAACAGAGCCGCTGTTCATACCTATAGTTTTTCTGATTTTACCATTTTTATGATAGGAAACAACCCCAATTTCAAACGATTCGCCCGGAAGTATCAACTGGTTCTCATCTACAACCAATTTTATGGAATTTACTTTACGGTTAAATATACCGGCTTTTGCAGTATCGGTATTAACGATTAAAAGCTGAAAAATGATAAGTAATGCGATATAGTAAAATTGTTTCATGGCTGAAGTGTTAGAACGTTTGTTATGTCAAATTCAAAAAGTGTACCGTTCTGCTCGTTCGATTTATTTTATTGCCTTACCTTCGCAAAAATTTTAATCGAATGGCACAATTTTCACACATTATATTCGATCTCGACGGTACGCTCACCGACAATACGCTGGGCATAAAAAACTCGTTAAAGTATGCACTGGAGCAAATGCAGGTAGACGGTTACCACGAAAATATTCTGGATACATTTATAGGTCCTCCGTTGCAGTGGGGTTTTAGCACCCAGTTTGGAATGAACGAACGCGACACAAAACTGGCCGTTGATTATTTCCGCGAATATTACGGCGAACATGGCTGGCACCAAAACGATCCGTACGATGGAATTATGGAATTGCTGGCCGAGTTGGATGCACAGGGAAAAAGAATGTATGTAGCCACAGCCAAACTGGAAAAGTATGCCAACAAAATTATCGAGCATTTTGAAATGGACCGCTACATTCTTCAGTTAAAAGGCGCCGATTATCATGCAAAAAAGGCCACGAAGAATAAGATTATCGCTGAGGTGCTGACCATGCAACAACTGGTTCCATCGAAAGAAATTGTAATGGTTGGCGATACGGTTTATGATATTGAAGGTGGTAACGAAAACGAAATTTCAACCATTGCAGTGGGCTACGGTTTTGGAAAAGAGGAAGATTTGCGTGCTGCCAATCCTGATTATTTTGCGGAGGATGTTGAAGAATTGTTTGAGATTTTAACTGCTTAGTGTCGGTTTCTCAATTACTTTGTATTTTTACGAATTAAGTTTAAGCTGAGAGCTGTGTAGGTAGACTTCCGGCTTCGGTCTTCAAACAGAAAATATGATTACAATACAACCCATACAACCCGGCTCAATAATTCGAATTGTTTCTCCGGCCGGAAAAATTGATAAAAAACATGTAATGCCCGCTGTTAACTGGCTGGAAGAACAAGGGTATACTGTAAAACTTGGTAAACATGTTTTCGCCCGACATTTCCAGTTTTCCGGCACCGATGAACAACGTGCTACCGATGTGCAGGAAGCGCTTGACGATCCTGATTGCGATGCCATAATTTGCTCGCGTGGCGGTTACGGAACGGTGCGTATTATCGAACGGCTTGATTTTACCCAATTTCTTGAAAAACCAAAGTGGCTGGTGGGTTTTAGCGACATTACCATTTTACACTCGCAATTACATAATCTTGAAGTTCCCACCATTCACGGAGTGATGCCGCGCTACTTTTTTGATGACAATGGTGAACCTCGCGAGGATTTGATTTCGATGATGAAACTGGTAAAAGGAGAGGGGATCAGTTACAATATAGATGCTACTGAATTTGATCGTCCGGGTGCAGCTTCCGGGCAGTTGGTTGGAGGAAACTTGTCGATCGTAAACAGTTTGCACGGCACAAAATATGATATCGACACAGCGGGTAAAATTCTTTTTCTGGAAGATATTGACGAGTTTTTGTATCACACCGACCGTATGGTTCATCAACTGAAATTAAGCGGGAAACTGGATAATCTGGCCGGACTGATCTTGGGTGACTTTACCGATATGAAAGATAATGAATCGCCTTTTGGCCAAACGGTTCATGAGATTTTTGCAGAAGCGGTAAAAGATTTTGACTACCCCGTTTGTTACGGATTTCCGGGAGGACACGATAAAAAGAACCTGGCACTTGCTTTTGGCCGGGATTGGGAACTGGAAGTTGACGAAAGTGGTACGAGGTTGAGATTGGTATAGATTGAATGAGATTGATGAGAGATTGAGCACTGAGAACAGTTTTGCTTTGTGTAACCTTGGGGGAAATAAATTAGATTAATTGAGATTTTACTTTTGCTCCCGACGCTTCGATCGGGATTTCGTCGGGTAAAACCCTTCTCAACTTTTGCTTTTCTCCTTTGTACTTTTGCCTTTTTACTTTTACCTTGAAAGCTGAACTTTAAACACTAAAAACATGGTATCAACACGCGAATTGGGTGATTTGGCCGAGGGTCTGGCACAGGATTATCTCCGAAAGCTGGGATACGACATTAAAGCCACCAACTGGTACCACGGACATTTGGAATTGGATATTGTTGCGCAGGATGGCGATGAGCTGGTCATTGTTGAAGTGAAAGCAAGGTCGGGATTGCGTTACGAGCATCCGTCGGAAGCAGTAACCAACTCAAAAATCAAACGCATTGTTGAAGCGGCCGATGCCTACATTATTGAGCACGAGAGCGAACTGGATACCCGTTTTGATGTAATCACCGTTATTTTCTTTCAGCAAGGCCACGAGCTGGAGCATTTTAAAGATGCTTTCTATCCGACGATGTAATTTTACTTTTAGAGGCGATTCACCCCATTGTCTCTCCCGATGCCCGGGAGCGACATCTCCCCTTGAGGGGAGAATAGAAGAGGGGTGATCCTGTGAGTTATTGTTACGTGCTTTTTTCAATTTTTAACCACCACATCATTTTTATTTCTTCCCGATTCTACTATTTTTAGACTTTCCAATGAACGTATCATGAATATTGAAGAGATCCGCGAATATTGCATTCAGAAAAAGGGAGTTACTGAGAGCTTTCCTTTTGATGAAACCACTTTGGTTTTTAAGGTGATGAATAAAATGTTTTGTTTGCTGGGCCTCGACGATCACCGGGTAAGTTTAAAAAATGATCCGGATAAGAATATTGAACTAAGGGCACAGTTTCCGGCCATTTACGAAGGTTATCATTTACACAAGCAAATGTGGAATACCATCGAGTTAAACGGAACAGTACCATCAAAACTGATGGCACAAATGATCGATGAATCGTATGATTTGATCGTTGCGAGCC
Organism: uncultured Draconibacterium sp.; assembly: GCF_963674925.1. Taxonomy (NCBI): domain Bacteria; kingdom Pseudomonadati; phylum Bacteroidota; class Bacteroidia; order Marinilabiliales; family Prolixibacteraceae; genus Draconibacterium; species uncultured Draconibacterium sp. The sequence continues at coordinate 479,674 of NZ_OY771647.1, read as the reverse complement.
TCACAAAAAAGTTAAAAGAAGAATTAAAAAATTTATAGCACTATTATGAAATTATTGTCAATGTTAGCTGCGTTACTACTGATGGTATCAGTTGTTTATGCGGAGGGAGAGAAAGAAGATTTTACTATTGTTAAAGAAGTGGAGCATACACCGGTTATTAGTCAGGGGCGTACCGGAACCTGCTGGAGTTTTGCCACAACCAGTTTTTTGGAATCGGAAATTATGCGCAAAGGATTTCCCGAAACCAACTTGTCGGAAATGTTTTTTGTGTATTACAATTATAAAAACAAGGCGTTTCAGTACCTGCTTTATCATGGTAAAAACAATTTCGGAGAAGGAAGTTTGTCGCACGATGTATTAAAAGTTGTGGCCGACCAGGGTCTAATGTTGTACGATGAGTTTCCAGGTATTCAGAAGGATGGAAAGTACAATCATTCGGCATTGGTAAAAGAGCTTCGCGATGAAACGGATAAAATTGACAAGGAGAAAAGAGGACAAATCGATGTGTCCGATCTAAAAGGATTTAAGTCGGCCTTAAAAAACGAATTGGGCAAGTTGCCGGAGAAAGTTGAGCTGGAAGGCAAAAAATACACGGCCGCTGAACTTCGCGATAAATTTGAAATAAATCCGGATGATTATGTGGAGCTTACCTCATTTAATCATCACCCGTTTTGGAAGCAATGTGTTGTTGAGGTACCCGATAACTGGGCGCATGCATCGTATTATAATCTACCATTGGACGATTTATTGGATGTAATGTATTATGCGCTGAACAACGGTTTTAGTATTGCCTGGGACGGCGATACCAGCGAAAAAACCTTTGTGCACAAAGAAGGGAAAGCGGATGTGCCTGAAAAACTGCAGGGGAAAGTGGACCAGAAAGAACGCCAGAAAACGTTTTACGACCGCACAACAACCGACGACCATTTGATGCACCTGGTTGGTTTGTCGAAAGATGCCGGGGGAAAAGATTGCTTCTACACTAAAAACTCGTGGGGTGCAGAAAGTAACGCTTACGGAGGTTACCTGCACATGACCGAAGATTACGTACGCCTGAAGACCATCGGAATTATGGTACATAAAGATGCCATTCCTAAGGCGATAAAATCAAAACTTGGAATATAATGCGCGAGTTTCAGCTGAGCACCGAATATATTGAACTGGTAAAACTGCTAAAGCTCTTGCGAATTGCGCAAACGGGTGGACATGCAAAAATCATCGTTGAGGATGGCGAAGTTATCCGCAATGGCGAACCCGAGTTCAGGAAAAGAGCCAAGCTGGTGAAAGGCGATGTGCTCGAAATAATGGGGGAATCCATTAAAATAGTTTAAACTGATAAAGCCGGTAAGATAGATTGCCGGCTTTGTTTTTTACAATACAGGAATTTATAGCCAAAGCAGTTAGTTTCCCGGAAGTTACTTCGGAACTGTTACGGATGCTATAAGCGAATCTGCCTGGGGAATGTTTCCTGTAACTGATTAATTTTCGTACTTAAACGATACTTTTAGTTTTACACGATAACATTCAATTTCTCCTTCGGTAATGTGAATGTCCATTTTAGATACTTCTGCAATTCGTAAATCGCGTAATGATTTTGATGCCATACTTATGGCATTTTGTGCTGCTTGCTCCCACGATACTGGGCTGCTTCCAATCAGTTCAATAATTTTGTAAACGCTGTTAGGCATAACTTCCGGTTTTTTTTGATTATTACTCTGTTTTAAATGGTTTTATGTTGTACGCAGCGTAACCATAAATAGTTTAATGCGCACAGCTTTAATTTTAACTGAACGATAAAATCAAATAAAAACGAATAAGTAATAATCAGGGAAGTGTGCTATAACCTAACCAGGAATAATCGGCCGGCAACAACAAGCAAAAGCAGAACCAAGACGATGATATTAAATATCAGGTCTTTTGTTTCTTTTCTTTTTGAATGAACAAAGGTGGCCATAACCATAATAATGGTAAGCCCAATGGCCGCTATCGGGATTAAAATCTGAAGAACTGAATAAACGCCTGGCAGGAAAAGTCCTAAGCCGCCCAACACCTCGAAGGCACCAATTAATCGCAGTCGTTGTTCGGTGAAATCTTCGATCCATTCGAAAACTTTTATGAGGTTGTCTTTTGGCAAAACAAGTTTCAGCGAACCTGTAGTAAGAAAGAGAGCAGCAATAATAATTTGGATAATCCAGAGCGCTATATTCATAATTACAGTTTTAAGTTAGCGTTGAGTCTTTTATTATTTTAATGGATTAACTGTTAAACAGTAACCCAATATTAATTAAATTGTTGCTTTGTCCTAACAATCCACTCCTTTTTTTTAGTCTTTAACAATTATTTGAGATAAGTGTAAAGTTTATTTTCTGTAAACCCAAACTTCCGACCCCGGATTGTCTTCCATATATTTCACTTTAGCCGCATCGGCCTCGCTAAAGGTTTTGTAGCCGGCTATGCCAACAATAAAGAAACGACCTTTTTTGCCAACATGAAAAGCTTCGTACCCTTTTTGCTGCAATTCGATCAAATAATTATCTGCATTTTCTTTTACCGAAAAACTTCCGCCAACCAGGTAATACTTAATCGAGTCCTGTTCTTGAGGCATCATTTCAACAGGTTCAGGTATGTTTTGTGTAGTATCGGCAGCCAAAGTTGTATCTTCTGCAGCGATTAATACTGAATCGGTTGCAGTGGTGTCAGTGGTAGCCGGTGTTTGTTCAATCGTTAATTCTTCGGTTGTATTTGCCGGAGGCTGCTTTTTGTTGTCGTCTCCCGTGTTATTGTTAAATCCTTTCAGAAAAATAAATACCGCAACGGCAAGTAAAGGAATAATTATGAGCAGAAACAACCAGGGCTTCCTCTTTTTGGCTTCTTTTTCTTTTGTTTGAACTTCCTGTTTTTCTTCTTTAATTTCTGCTACCCCGATCGGCGGCTCTTCAGTAAGCCTTTCCTCTTCCTTTGGTTCAGGTTCTGTTACTTCGGGCTCCTCTTCAGTTTCTTCTTCTGCTTCAACAGTGGTTTCTTCTTCTGGAGTTTCTTCCTCCGGTTCTTCAACAGGCTCCGGTTCGCTTATCGACATGGCACCAAGGCCAAACGAATCGAGCAGCATATTCTCTTCTTCCGCAGCTTCAAAAACAATTTCACCCTGATCGTTGTGCGAAAGTACACCCACTCCTTCAACAAAAACCTCGTCGCCTTTGTCGAGTTTAAAAAGCATCTCGTCGCGTTCTTTTTCAATACGAACCAATGCATTAAAATGCGATATGTGGAGTTTTTCGGCAATATGGCCAACCAGTAATCCGTCGTTGTTTTTTAATTGCCCGTTAAACGAAATGGTTTTCGACGGAGGTTTTATTTCATCGCTCTCGTCGCTAATCTCCGCCGGCCGGTATTCCGAAACAAAAGCACCCAAACCGGGAATGATTACAATATCGTGCTGTAACAGAAGTGTGTATATTTCTTTTCCGAAGCTCACTTGAATGAATTTAGACGGTAAAATTACAAAACATAAAGTAAACTCCAACTGCCCAAAAATTAAGTTTTTACAAAAGCCTGCTCCACAAGCGGGTAAACTGTGGATTTCTGCATCGTTTTTTTCTACTTTTGCTAGCTAAATCAATAAAAGTAATGGCAAAAAAGATTTTAGTTACAGGCGGAACCGGGTACATTGGTTCGCATACCGTTGTTGAATTGCAGAATTCGGGATACGATGTTGTAATTGTCGACGACCTTTCCAACTCAAGTATTGATGTACTGGATAACATCGAAAAAATTTCAGGAATAAAACCGGCATTCGAGCAGTTTGATTTAGCAGATGCTGCAAAAACCGACGAATTTTTTAGCCACAATTCCGATATCGAGGCAATTATTCATTTTGCCGCCTCGAAAGCGGTTGGCGAGTCGGTACAAAAACCTTTGCTGTACTACCGCAACAACCTGGTGTCGCTGATGAACCTGCTGGATTGCCAGTTGAAATACAATGTGGCAAATATTGTATTCTCGTCGTCGTGTACGGTTTACGGTCAGCCCGATGTTTTGCCGGTTACCGAAGAAACACCGCGAAAAGATGCCGAGTCGCCTTACGGAAACACCAAGCGTGTTAACGAAGATATTTTAAGCGACAGCATTGCCGCTTTCCCGCAATTAAAAGGAATTGCACTGCGCTATTTTAACCCGATTGGTGCACATCCAACCGCTCTGATTGGTGAACTTCCGCTGGGTGTACCACAAAACCTGGTGCCGTTTATTACACAAACTGCAGCCGGTTTACGCGATGAACTGAAAGTTTTTGGCGACGATTACGATACAGTGGACGGATCGGCCGTTCGCGATTACATAAACGTGGTTGATCTGGCAAAAGCACACGTAGTAGCCATTGAGCGATTGCTGGAAGGCAAAAACAAAAAGAGCTACGAAATTTTTAACCTTGGTACCGGAAACGGACTTTCAGTGCTGGAAATTGTAAATGGTTTTGAAAAAGCAACCGGTGTTAAACTGAATTACAAAATTGTAGGTCGTCGTGCCGGCGATATCGAAAAAATTTGGGCCGACACTACTTTTGCCAACGAAGAACTGGGATGGAAAGCTGAGAAAGGAACAGAAGAAACGCTGCTTTCGGCCTGGAACTGGGAAAAAAAGGTGCGTGGAATAAAGTAAAACAATCATAATTGCATACATTTCGCCGGCTACTTGTAGGTTTTGCAAAGTTACCCGGCGATTTTATTCAGTGAGGCCAAAATTACAGGAGAGAAACGAACTGTAATTTGATGGTCGAACTAATCCCGATAGCGGAGCGTATCGGGAATAAGTAATACTCCGATGCTTTCATTGTTATTATACTACACTTCGTATTGATACCTTGTTAGCTTGCTGCGAGGAAGTTCATTTCCCGTTTGTTTATTGCGGCTGTGGCAGTTCAATGTAAAAGGTGCTTCCTTTTCCGGTGGCTGATTCAACATAAATTTTACCCTTAAGCTTTTCGGTAAAATCTTTGCATATCCTTAGTCCAAGGCCTGTCCCTTTTTCATCCCCGGTTCCCGGCAGCGATTCTGCAGTAGCTTCGCTAAAAATATTCTTCAACTGATCAGGGCTCATTCCTGTTCCTTCATCTTTAACCGAAATTACGGGAGTGTCGTTTTCTTTTATTTGGCAATCAACATAAATATTTCCCATTTTAAACGAATATTTAATGGCATTGGCCATTAGGTTGCGCAGAATGGGGAGTAGGAATTTCTTATCTGTATAAATTGAAAGATCGTCAGGTACCTGATTAATAATTGTTACACCTTTTAGCTCGGCCCTGTTCGAAACCTGGTGGATTATCTCCCCGATGATCTTATTCAGCGACACACGAACAGGGTTAAATTTGATGTGGTTGGTTTCGAGCGAAGCCCAGTCGAGTATATTCAGTAGCAGTTCATCGGCTTGTTTTGCCGATTGCTGAATAAGGGAAATAAATTGTTGATCATGCTCTTTTCCCAATCCGGAGTCGGAAAGTAATACGTCGGAAAGCCCCACGATATTGCTGTAAAAGCCTCTCAGATCGTGCCCGATAACCGAAAACAACTTGTTTTTTGAGGCGATAAGCTCTCTCAGTTCATTCTCTGCTTTTTTCCTCTCGGTGATGTCCCTTACATAAACGATCAAACGTATATTGCCGTTAAGCTTAATAAATTTGGTATTGATCTCGGTAGGGAAAATAGTCCCGTCCTTCTTTTTGTTAACGCGTTCCACATAAACCTCACCCGTTGCCATTTCTTCAGGAATTACGTCGGGAAGCATTTCAGCAAACTCATCCGGAACCAGATCTTTTATCGTTAACTGTAGCATTTCTTCGCGGGTGTAACCAAACATTTTGTGTCCCATTGTATTACAATCCAGAATTTCCCCACGCTCATTTTCCACATATATTCCATCGAGCGACAAATCAATCAGTGTTCTGAATTTAATTTCACTTTCCTGTATGCTTCTGGTTTTTTTCTGGTTCTTGTTAATCAAAAGCGCAATAAAAAATCCGGTAATTCCACCAAACACGATGGATAATGCCAGCGATGGAAAAGTAAAAGGATTAATTTTTAAGAGTAAGAATTGAATGAAAGATAACAGAAGGATTATTGATATACCGCTTGTAATCCCTGTAAAAAGTACCGACTTTGATTTGATTCTCATTAATTCGTTAATTTAGGCGAGATAAATATATAATTAATTGCTGTATTCCAATGGTGCCGCTAAAGTTGAAACAGATACCTCAATTGTTTTTAGTTTCGGATTTTAGTTCCCGACTCATAACAGCTGTTTTGCCGCTTTTGCTCACGCATTGTTTATCGAATTTATTTTATTGACTAAATTTATAAGCAGAAACTTTTCATTTTTAATCGATGTAAACATAGTTGAATAAGAATCAACTATGGTAGGATATAAAACAACTAAGGATGATTATAAACCAACTAAAGTTGATGAAGAATCAACCAAGGGAGATAGTAAATCAACTAAGGTTGATGAAAGAACATCCAAGGTTGATGCTCCATCATCCCTTCGATTTTTCTTACACAAGCGTTTTTCTATATCTGGCGAAAAGCCTACTTTTGATTTTCAAAATAGTAAAAGATGAGCAAAACAATACTTATAACTGGTGGAGCAGGTTTTATTGGATCGCACGTGGTTCGTTTATTTGTAAATAACTACCCCGATTACAAAATTGTAAACCTCGATAAACTAACCTACGCCGGTAATCTTAATAATTTAAAAGATATTGAAGACAAGCCCAATTACGAATTTGTAAAAGGCGATATTGTCGACAGCGAATTTATTCAGCAACTGTTTGAAGAACGCCAGTTCGATGGAGTAATTCACCTGGCCGCCGAATCGCATGTCGACCGTTCGATTTCGAACCCGACAGAGTTTGTTTTTACAAACGTTATCGGCACCGTTAATTTGCTGAACGCTGCAAAACACATCTGGAAGGATAATTTTGAAGGCAAACGTTTCTACCATATTTCTACCGATGAGGTGTATGGTTCGCTGGGCAATGAAGGAATGTTTACCGAAGAAACAGCTTACGATCCGCACAGTCCGTATTCGGCATCAAAAGCCAGTTCCGATCATTTTGTTCGTGCTTACAATGATACTTTTGGGGTGCCAACAGTAATTTCAAACTGTTCGAATAACTATGGTTCGTTCCAGTTTCCCGAGAAATTGATTCCGCTTTTTATTCATAACATAAAAAACAACAAACCGCTGCCGGTTTACGGTAAAGGCGAAAACGTTCGCGACTGGCTTTGGGTGGTTGATCATGCCCGGGCCATCGATGTAATTTTCCATAAAGGCGAAATCGGCGAAACCTACAACATTGGCGGTTTTAATGAGTGGACAAACATTGACCTGATTCGGGTGATGTGCCGCAAAATGGATGAAAAACTGGGGCGCCCTGAAGGCGAATCGGAAAAGCTGATCACTTATGTGAAAGACCGTGCCGGCCACGATTTACGTTATGCTATCGATGCCACAAAGATTAAAAACGAACTGGGGTGGGAGCCATCATTGCAGTTTGAAGAAGGTATTGAATTAACCATCGACTGGTACCTCGAAAATACCGGGTGGCTCGAGAATGTAACTTCGGGCGATTACCAGAAATATTACGAGCAACAGTATGTAAAAAGATAATTTAAACTCACCAGTGATACTATCACTAAGTTCTAAGCAAGATGAATGACTTACCTCTGAATGAATTAATAGAGAATTTTGTTAAAGAAAGGAGAAATGGTAAAGATTACTCCGCTATTCGAAATGAACTGAAGGCCTTGGGACTGGAAGAACCTGCGGTGAAAAATATTTTGCGAGATATTGATCGTCAAATTCTTTTGGAAGAACAAATAAACGTTCAAAAAACAGGTGCTAATGAAATGATTTGGATTGGCTTAGTACTTATAGTAATCGGTATTGTTATAACAATTGGGTCATTAGTTGGTAGGTTCAATATTGGGAATTCAATTATTATAAATTATGGGCCGGTTATTGCCGGAATCGGATTATTTTTAACCGGTATCAGAAGAAGAAAAAGATTGGAGACAGTACAAAGTCGCTTCAAAAGGGGCTTCTTCAAAAAAAGATAATAATGTTTTCAAATTAGAACATAAAAAATCAAAAAAGGAGATACAACAATGTGCCTCCTTTTCTGTTTTAGAAATGATTATCGTAACTTGTAGGAACACAAAAATTCCGTTCTCAAAACATACAAAAATTTAAAAGAATAAACATGAGACAAACATTTCTTTTGCTGGCGCTTGTGGCTTTATTGGCGGCGTGCAGCACTACAAAACAAGTCAGGAGTTCGCAGAAAGGTTTAAAGGGCAATTGGACATTGTCGTCGATTACAACCGATCAGGGAAACAAAGTGGAAATTAAAGAGTTGTTTAACCAGGCATCGCCCGATTGTTTCGAGGGCAGCGAGTGGAGCTTTGTCAGCAATAACAATTCAGGAACTTACTCTTTTATGGATGTGGCCTGCATAAACTCCACGCATTCGATTAAATGGTTTATGGAAGAAGATGGCCAGGACATTTACTTTTTATGGAAATTTATTCCCGATGGAGTGAAGCCAAAAGATGTAACTGCCGGTTATAAGCTTAAATTAATTTCTGAATCGGAGACCGAATTTGTTTTGGCACAGGATGCTTCGTTCGAGGGCGACATCATTTCAATTTATTATCAATTCGTAAAAAATTAAGAATACAGTTATGAAGAATAAAACATTATTGGTTCTTGTCCTTTTTGTGGCAGGAATATTTTTAAATAGTTGCAGCTCGTTGCAAAATGCCAACAGCTCGCAAAAAGGTGCAGGAATCGGTGTAGCTGCAGGAGCTGCTTTAGGTGCATTAATTGGCGGAAAAGATAACCGTGCGGCAGGTGCTTTGGTTGGGGCTGCTGTTGGTGGCGGTGCCGGTGCAATTATCGGTAAGCAAATGGATAAACAGGCCGAAGAAATTGAAACTACTATGCCCGGTGCAGAGGTGGTGCGCAGCGAAGAAGGAATTCAGTTGATTTTGGATGAAAATGCCGATGTACGTTTTGGTTTTGATAGTTCTGATCTTACACCTGATTCAAAGGCAAATGTTGGAAAACTGGTAGAGATATTCAATAAATATCCGGATACCGATATTTTGGTAATCGGGCATACCGATAGTGATGGTGCCGAATCGTACAATCAATCCTTATCGGAAAGGCGTGCAGCATCGGTTGTTGGTTTCCTGAAATCAAATGGAATAGAGGCTACGCGTTTAAGTTCGGTAGGAATGGGCGAATCGCAGCCGCGCGCAACCAACGATACCAAAGAAGGGAAAGCCCAAAACCGCAGGGTAGAGTTTACTATTACAGCTAACGAAGACATGGTTGATGCTGCAAAAGCACAGGCCGGCGAACAATAATAGTAGGCGTAACACTTCAATATTAATGGTCTCACTCAAAGTGAGGCTATCAATAATTTCAGAAAGTCGGATGATAACCTTACTTTGAATGAGGATATTATTAAATAGAAAAATACTTTTTCAAAACTTTCAGGAACAGAATTTTATACTATCTTTGCGCCACATTTTTCAAAATTAAAAAATAGAATTATGCCAGTAAAAATGAGATTAGCGCGACACGGTCGCAAACGCTACGCATACTACCACATTGTAGTAGCTGATAGCAGGGCGCCACGAGATGGCAGGTACATTGAAAGAATTGGCACGTACAATCCTAACACTGATCCTGCTACTATCGATCTCGATTTTGACAAAGCTTACGACTGGCTTGTTAAAGGCGCACAACCAACCGACACTGTAAGAGCAATTTTGTCTTACAAAGGTGTATTGTACAAAAAACACCTGATGGGTGGAGTTAAAAAAGGAGCTTTCGATGAAGCTGAAGCTGAAAAACGTTTAGAAAGCTGGATTGCAGCAAAAGATGCTAAAATTCAGGCAAAAATCGACCGTTTGGCCGGTAATGCCGCTGCAGAAGCTGAAAAACAACTGGAAGCTGAGAAGAAAGTCAACGAAGAAAGAGCTGCCGCTATTGCTGCCAGAGAAGCAGAATTAGCTGCCGAAGCCGAAGCTGCTGTTAAAGAAGCTGAAGCTGAAGCCGCTGCTGAAGAAGCAGAAGAAGAGGCAACTGCTGAAGTTGAAGAAACTCCTGAAGCTGAAGCACCTGCTGCTGCAGAGGAAGCTTCGGAAGAAGAAAAAGGTGCGGAATCTTAAGAAAGACAACACATCTTATTATAGAAAACCACTTGCCGTTTGGCAGGTGGTTTTTTTGTGAGTCTCCGCCTGATATAAAAACAAAAGTTCGCGCAAAGCAGGCTAAGTTTTTCGCAAAGCAAATGAAGCAGGTTATCCTGAATGCTACGAGCCTTTGCATACTTTGCGCTTCTTCGTTTCTTTGCGTGAAACGATGTTCATATCCTTTTGTTCCTGTCGATGATTCGCGAAAATCACGAATGTTTTTTGTGTTTATATGCTTCGTTTAAGCTCTTTCGAAAAAAAATTATGTTGCAATTTTTTGGAACTTTCTACTTATAACTACCGTTTCAAGTGAAAATGCTTTACTTTTGAAGTATGGAAACGATACCAAAAACCGATTGCCAAAAAGTTGGATTCTTCAGAAAAACACATGGTGTGCATGGTGAAGTAGTCCTGGAGTTTGACGAACAGTTTGAATATTCAGTGGAAGATAGCGACCGCTTTTTTGTTGAACTGGATGGTTTGCTTGTTCCTTTTTTTGTGGAAAAAGATGGTTTCCGTTTCCGTTCATCCAAAACAGCAATTGTAAAGTTTGATTGGGTTGACGACGAAAAATACGCCAAACGCCTGATCGGCGCCAGTGCTTACCTGTTTCATTCCGAGATTATTGATGAGCAGGAAGAAAACGAATCGATGTTTGAAGGCCTGATGTTAATTGACAGCAAACTGGGCGAAATTGGTGTAATCGATCAAGTGGATGACTACTCCGGAAATATTGTTTTTACGGTTTCGTACCGGGGCGAGGAGCTGTTAATCCCGTTTCACGAAGAGATGCTGGTTTCGTACAGCGAAAATGAAAGTACAATTACTTTAAAATTACCCGACGGACTGATCGACGTTTAAGCCAGGCTCAAAATCTGCAAATTTCTTTCTCCAGGCCTCCGGGATCGGTTCCGAAATCCTGGCTTTCATATCAAAACAAACCATTACCGATTTACATATTGCCACCGGGTCTGTACTGTTTTGTTTGTATACAGCTTGTGTCATTTCAAGGCTTTTTTCACCCAATGATGAAACCGAAGTAAGCACATGAATAGTATCCTCAAGAAAGGTTGGTTGCATGTAATCCACTTTCACCGAGGCAATGATCAATCCTTTGTGTGTCCAGCTAATAAGGTCGCCTAAAACTGTTCCGAAATATTTTAGACGCGCCAAATCAAAAAATTCCTGGTATTTGGCATTATAAACGGCCCATCAGGTCGATGTCGTTAAACCGAATCTGCACCGGTACTATGTGTTCCTGTTTCATGAAATGCTTGCTTTATGAATTTAAAAGTGCAATTATTTTTGTTGCGTGTGCAACTTTATTTCAATTGTCGCGTCATTAAAACGTAATAATAATATTGGCCGGAAAGATCATTGGAATTAGCCAGTTATAAGCACCAGTTTTATTCCGGGTATTGAAAATTAGAAATTTAAATAGTAAGAGCATGAAAACCAGATTTTTAGTATTGAGCCTTTTTGTAATAGGCTTTTTTATGGCCTCAACCGTTCAGGCACAGGAAGAAACACGTGATGTGTCAAGTTTCTCGGAGATCAGTTTGCGAATTCCGGCAACTGTTCATCTTCAGCAAGGTAGTCCGCAAAACGTGCGGATTGAAGCAAAGCAGTCAACACTTGAAGATATAATTACCGAAGTAAACGGAAGTAAATTGATAATTCGTTTTCCGGGTAAAAGTATGTTTCAGCGCAATTACAAACCTGGCAGAATAGACATTTATATCACTGTGCCGGATGTAAATGGATTGGGTGTTTCGGGCTCGGGAGATATTTTAGCCGACGAGATTAAAGCACGCATTATCGATCTGGCTGTTAGTGGCAGCGGAAATATTGAAATTGAAAACCTGACATCGGACAAAGTAAAAGGAGCCATTTCGGGTTCGGGTAACATTAAAATTGAAAGCGATGGAGTTGCCGACGAACTTTCTGTTTCAATTTCCGGTTCGGGTAATTGTAAAGCCGATGGATTTGAAGCTGAAGATGTAACTGTTAGCACATCAGGATCGGGCAATTGTAATGTTCGATCAAACGGTTCGCTAAAAGCACGAATCGCCGGATCGGGAAGTGTATATTACAAAGGCAATCCAAGGGTTGATGCTTCAGTTGCCGGATCAGGACGCGTAAAAAGTATGTAATTCGGACGGATTTAAAATATTGCCGCCATCTGTTTTCAGGTGGCCTTTTTATTTTCTGAGAATATCGATTTGCCCGCCCGGCCCCAGTTTTATTACGCTTGATGGTTTCGATGCCATACGATCATCCTGCCGGTATTCCACAACGTAATCAACCGATTCTTTTATCTCCTCCGAAATTTCATCAAAAAAAGCCGGTGATTTTTCACCGCTTACATTGGCCGAAGTTGAAACAATAGGCCGGCGAAAACGTTGCAGCAGCTGGCGTGTAAACTCTTCTTTGGTAAAACGGATACCGATGCTGCCGTCTTCTCCAATTAAATTCGCAGCCAGGTTTTTTGCTCCGGGGTAAATTACAGTGAGTGGTGTTGTGCTTACCTCAACCAAATCCCAGGCCACCTCAGGAACTTCATCAACATACCGATCGAGCAAAGCCGGATTTTCCATTAAAATCAGTATGCTCTTCTTGTCTTCGCGTTTTTTTATATCGTAAATACGTTTAACGGCTTCTGCATTGGTGGCATCGCAGCCAATGCCCCAAATGGTATCGGTTGGGTAAAGAATTATACCCCCGCTTTTCAGTACCTCAACAGCCTTTTTTAAATCGTCGTGCATGTAATATACTTTTTTCTTTCATTTGACCCCCTATCTTCACTTCGTTTCGATTGTCTCCGTCGGCTGACGGAGGACAGGCGCTTTGAAGAAGCGACAGGGGGGAATTTGAATCCCTTACTTTATTAATTCCGCGTACAAAGAAATCAATTTTTCAACATATTTTTTGGGTTGAAACTCATTGGCTCTCACGCGCCCTTTCATAATTAATTCTTTACGAAAATTGGTATCGGTAAGTATCTTTTCAATTTTATTGCCCAACTCTTCAATGTTTTGTGGCGGGCAGAGTACAGCTGCATCGCCGGCGGTTTCCGGCAAACACGAAGCGTTTGATGTAATTACCGGGCAGCCACAAGCCATCGATTCGATTACCGGAAGTCCAAAACCTTCGAATACCGAAATATAAATGGATAGTTGTGCCAGTTGGTAAATGCCTGCCAAATCTGCTTCCGGAATATTCTTCAGAAAAATTACCCGGTTATGAAGTTGTTTTTCGGCTATGTATTTATGAATATCGTTACAATACGATGTTGGATTTCCGACCAAAACCAATGGCAAATTGATGTTCTTTTCTACCAGTGCTTTAATTATCGAAAGCTGATTCTTTCGCTCTTCAACTGTACCAACGGCCAAAATAAATTCGTTGGGCAGTTTATATTTTTCTTTGATTTGTCCGGTGTTGGCATTCTCAAAAAACAGCGGCGAAATTGCCTGATGGAGAATCTCTATCTTTTCCGGATCAACATCAACAAAATCGATAATATCGTCTTTCGTTTGCTGGCTAATGGCCAAAATTTTGGTAGCAGCATTGCAGGCATATTTTGTTTTGTGGAAATAAATGGCGCGGTCGAGTGTTTTGTAAAATTCGGGATAACGTATAAAGATCAGGTCGTGAATGGTAACCAGCGTTGGGATGGAGGTTTTATGAATTCCCTTGGGAAGTTCGTTGCTCAATCCATGAAAAAGATCGAGATTGTGATCCTTAATTTCGTCGCTTAGTTGCATCGAGCGCCAGAATGCTTTTTTTAATCCTGAAGGCGCATGCTCAGGTGCAACCACCTTAAACTTTTCCTGCTCCTCAAGCATGGCGGCTTTAACTTCAGGGGTGAACAAAGTGTAATGGTGATCGGGGAAATATTTCTGAAGGGCATTCAAAGTATTCCGGCTGTAGTTGCCTAAGCCGGAGGTATTCAGAAAAGCTCGTTTTGCGTCGTATCCTATCTTCATTGTTTGTTGTTTAGTGTGCTTTTAAAAATACAAAAAAGGCCGGGTTTTGTCGCCCGGCCTCATTAATTTATTGTGAAGTATGAATTTTTAAAAGTCTTTCACTCCATCGAAGTCGAGCGTTGCAAAATAATCCTCGAGCGTTTCTGCACGTCGGATCTCAACTACATCGCCATTCTCGCGAAGTAACAACTCAGCCGATTTAAGTTTTCCGTTGTAGTTAAAACCCATCGAATGGCCGTGTGCTCCGGTGTCGTGAATAACCACAATATCATCCTGTTCAATTTCAGGCAACATGCGGTCGATAGCAAATTTGTCGTTGTTTTCGCACAACGAACCGGTAACGTCGTATTTTATATTTGCCTCGTCGTTTTCTTTTCCCATTACTGTAATGTGATGGTAAGCACCGTAAAGTGCCGGACGCATCAGGTTGGTCATACAGGCATCCAATCCGGCGTAGGTTTTGTATGTTTTTTTAATGTGACGAACTTTGGTTACCAAATAACCGTAAGGTCCGGTAATGGCACGTCCCGATTCAAAAAATATTTTCAGCGGAGCAAGACCCGCTTTTACAATAATATCATCGTAGCATTTTTTTACACCGGCACTTACAAATTCCATGTCAACGGGTTTTTCGCCCGGTTTGTATGGAATTCCAATACCGCCGCCCAGGTTCGCAAATTCAATTTTAACGCCTGTTTTTTCGTAAACTTCAACCACTAAGTTAAACAGCAGGTCGGCAGTTTCCACGAAATAGGCCGACTCCAGTTCGTTTGAAGCCACCATGGTGTGAATACCAAAGTGTTTTACACCCTTTTCTTTCAGGATTTTATAACCTTCAATCATTTGGTCGCGGGTAAAACCGTATTTGGCTTCCTCTGGATGTCCGATAATTACATTGCCTTCTTTCAAACTGCCGGGATTGTAACGCATACAAATCGTATCCGGCAGTCCTACATTCTTTTCTACAAAGTCGATGTGCGAAATATCATCGAGATTGATAATGGCGCCCAAATCTTTAGCCAGCTGAAATTCGTAAGCCGGTGTATCGTTCGAGGTCAGCATAATTTCGTCGCCGCTCATTCCAATACGTTTGGCCAGTTCCAGCTCAGCAACAGAACTACAGTCAATCCCAAAACCTTCCTCTCTCAAAACCTTCATCAGGTATGGGTTTGGCGCGGCCTTAATTGCATAATATTCCTTAAAACCTTCGTTCCACGAAAATGCTTTTTTGAAATTACGTGCATTTTCAATCATTGCTTTTTCATCGTAAATATGAAACGGAGTAGGGTGGTTTTCAATAATGCTTTCAAGCTGTTCTTTGCTAAAAGGTAGATTTTTTTCTGCCATGTTTTTCGTATTATTTAAGGACTACAAAGCTAATTCTTTTCCCGAATTTAATAGAATCAATCTAAATAAAAGCATATTACAGTTAACCGCAAGTTTACAATTATTCTGATTCAATGAAATGCATAGCCGCTTTAATTCCATCGGCGGCACTCGAGACAAACTCCACTCACATGTTTTGATGCAACAATTATTGCAAAATCGCAATCGATGTATCAATTTGTTAGCAAATGTTTTACAGAAATTATAAATAATATAAATTTGCCCACTTTTACTTATGGACTAAAATTATTCTTCAAGGAGAAGAACCACTTTTGAACTATGCAGACAGAAATTGAGCGTGCAGCAATGCAGATGATGAATGGTAATGAGGCCGTTGCAAGAGGTGCCTTTGAGGCGGGCGTGAAAATTGCTTCCGGATTTCCGGGCACACCTTCCACTGAGGTGATGGATTATACCCACCATAAATACCCGGAAGTTTATTGTGAATGGTCTACAAATGAGAAAGTAGCTTTAGAAGTAGCCATTGGAGCTTCATTTGCAGGTTATCGGAGTATGGCAATAATGAAGACAGTCGGTTTACATGTGGCTGCAGATGCGCTGGGTGGAGCTGCCGGCAGTCAGGTTAACGGCGGACTGGTATTAGTGGTTGGCGATGATGTAGGCCGTATTGCAGGTGATGATTATAACGATTGCCGCCATTACGGGAACATGTTCAACATCCCAGTTCTGGAGCCAGGCGATAGCCAGGAAGCCAAGGATCTTATGGTTAAGGCATTCGAAATTAGTGAGGAATACAGTACTCCGGTTATACTTAAAATTACATCGGTAATTTGCAAAACAACCAGTCGGGTTATCATTGATGAGGACTATACTTATATTGAAAAACTCAGAGATAAATATCCTGTTAGTTTCAGTAAGGTGATAATGACCACTATTATGACCAAAGCAAAAGGTTCAGATCACCAGAAACTTACCAAGTGTTTTTGTGACTTTCCGGCACAGATGAAACGTTTGGCAGAAGACAGTAACGACTTTGCAATAAACAAGCTGGAGTTGAATGATAAAAAAATCGGGATAATTACAGCGGGTACGCCTTACTATTACGTAAAAGAAGTGTTACCCGAAGCCTCGGTTCTTAAACTGGGGCTTGTTCATCCTCTGCCGGAAAAGCAGATTAAGGAATTGGCCGAATATGTTGAGAAGCTCTATGTGATTGAAGATGGTCATGATGTTATGGAGAAGAATATCAAGGATCTAGGTGTTTCGGTGATTGGGAAAGAATTATTCCCAAAATTCCCGGAAATGATGCGTTTTACTCCGGATATTATCGAGGAAAAGCTGGTGCCTGAGGCACCTAAAAGAACATCTCAGGAAGGCGTACCTTTCCGTCTTCCGGTAGCTTGTGCGGGCTGTTCGCACACCTTTATCTCACGTGTATTAAAGAAAAACAAAATTCGGGCAGCTGCCGATGTTACCTGTGGTCTTATTGGTTGCTTCCCGCACATGGAGTCATACCTGCTGCAAAAGTGTATGGGATCCAGCATTGCACTGGCACACGGTTACAACAAGGCCAAAGATGACGGGAATAAATTTGTAGCCATGATAGGTGATGGCGGTTTTTGGGCAACTGGAATTAACGGGCTAATGAACCTGGTATTCAACGATAGTCAATCAACGGTGATTATTGTGGACAATAGCTGTTTGGCAATGACCGGTGGTCAGAATGTGGCATCGAGTGAGTTTGGGTTTAATTACAAACCGGAAAACAAATTGGATATTGCAAAAGTATGCGAGGCTATCGGTGTTCAAGATATTGTAACTGTTGATGCATACGAATTTGAAGAACTGGAAAGCTCTATTCTCAACGCGGTGAATGCAAAAACAAATTCGGTAGTTATTGTAAAGAAACCGTGTGTTACAAAATTCAAACTGCAAAAAGATACCCCTTATTACATTGACCAGGATGCGTGTACAAAATGTAGAAAATGTATAGGTGTTGGATGTTTGGCTATTGAGAGTAAAGGGCAGAACGGATCAACTGAAATAGTAATTAACCAGGATATTTGTACAGGATGTGGATTATGCTCTACAGCCTGCAATTTTGACGCTATTAAAAACTAGAGAAATGCAAGACACAGGAAAAAATATCATCATTGCCGGAGTAGGAGGACAAGGAATTCTTCTTTTTAGCAACCTTTTAAGCAAATATTACCTCAAAAAAGGGTATGAGTTGAAAATATCAGATGTGATTGGTTTAGGTCAACGTGGTGGAGGTGTCGAAAGTCATTTCCGTTATTCAACCCAACCCGTTTTATCGCCTTTTATTAAAGCAGGAGATGTAGATTACGTTATTTCTTTTGAGCAAACGGAAACACTTCGGCATTTGCATTCGCTAAAAGAGGATGGTGTTATACTTACAAGCACCTATGAGCTGACTCCAACCAGTGTTAACACAAGGCTGCAAAAGGATTTGCCTGAATCGAAGACTGAGATAATAAAAAGATCGGATAATAAGGTTTTTATTATTGATCCTCATGAGCACACGACTCTTGATTTTAACATCAACAGAATGATGAACGTGGTTATGCTGGGCTACTATGCTGAGTTAAGAGGCTATGTGCATGATGAGATGATTCAGATCGTTAGGGAAAATGTTCCTGAAAAATTTGTTGAAGGAAATATAAAAGCCTACGAGATGGGAACGAGGATTGTTGAGGAAGAACTCGCAACTGTGGAGCCTGTAGCAATTCGTTGTTAGATTTTTATAGAAAGACCAAAATTCTAAACTCATGCAATTTCCTGAAGGTGTAGTACTACTGGATAGTTTAGGCGATTTACAACCCGGCAATACATCTCCAATACTTGTATGCGGATCGCATTGCGGAGGCAATAGAGATCTTGCCCGGCAAATTAAAAGCTGTGGTGTAAAAGCAGTTTTTCTTAACAATGCGGGTATTGGAAAAAATCAGGCAGGAATCAGAGGTCTCACGTATTACGAGCTTGAGAATATTCTGGCTTGTGCTGTTGATCACAATAGCGCTGAGATTGGTATTTCCCGCGATACCTGGGAGAGCGGAATCATAAGTCACACCAGCCCCCGGGCAGAAGCTGCCGGAATACAAACAGGTGATTCTGTAAAGGAGGCCGTTGCCAAAATAAGCCATATCGTCAAGCACTCTGCATCGACTCAAAAAAGTGACTATTTTGAATCTCAGAATAGGAGAGAATCGAAGGGGAGCAAGAAAGGTCTGAAAAAGCAAATCAAAGCACAAATTGAAAGCGTTGATATCACCATCGCTGATAGCATAACATCTTTAACGGAGGACAATTTTGGAGATATTGTTGTGTGTGGATCGCATGGTGGTGTAAGTGCTGGAGAATATGCGCAGAAACATCGGCTAAAAGCGGTGTTTTTTAATGATGCAGGAATCGGTAAAAATAATGCAGGCATAAAGAGTCTGGAAACTTTAAATGATGCGGGAATCCTTGCATGCACAGTAGACTGCATGAGTGCTGAGATTTTTAACGGACAGGACGTACTTGATAATGGTGTTATCACCGTTTGTAATCAGCAGGCAAGGACCAGAAATATCAAAGAAAAAATGACCGTTAAAGAGGCTATTAAATCAATGATACTTTGAAGGTTTTAAAGGGAGGCTACTGGTACAATCACTTTTCCAGAAAACCTATTGCCGCCTTTATCCCATCGGCAGCGCTCGAAATGATTCCTCCGGCATAACCGCTACCTTCTCCAATAATGTATATGTTCTCAAATCCTTCGCATAGACCATTTTTGTCGCGAATCACCTGAACGGGCGATGAGGTTTTGCTTTCGAAACCCAGTAAGTTCCCATTTTCAAAACCACGCATTTTACGGATGAAATCCTGCAAGCCAACCTGCATCGACTCAACAACCGGTTTGGGCAGTAAGTCCCATAACGGAGCCGGTTTTAATCCCAGCGGATAACTGGTCTCAAACTGTGCCCCTTTTCCATTTTGTTTCAGGAAGTCGTTGATGGAACATGCCGGCGCAGCATAACCTTCGGAATATTGATAAAAACTTTCTTCCAGTTTTTGCAGGTTGTCCAGCGCTTCAACAGGCGAAACTGTTTTGCCGGCCAGCTCATCAGGATGAATTGCCGCTACACAGGCAGCATTCGCAAAGTTGCCGTTGCGTTTGTAGTAGCTCATGCCGTTAACGATGTTAGTATTTTCGTACGCCGCTGCCGGAACAACCATGCCACCCGGGCACATACAAAATGAAAAAACGGAATGTTTGCCGTCGGCTTGTGAAGTAAGGCGGTATTCAGCCGCTTTAACTCCGGGAAGTTGCGGTCGTCCCCACTGTGCTTTGTTGATGATTTCCTGTGTATGCTCCATCCGGCTGCCAATGGCAAAGTTTTTAGTACGGAAAGGAATGCCTCTTCTGATCAGCATTTTATAGGTTTCGAAAGCCGAATGACCAGGAGCAATAAACAAAGCATCAGCAGGAAAATTTCCTTTGGATGTAATTACCTCTTTTACTTTCGAATTGGTTATTACCACGTCTTCCAGCATCGTCTCAAACAGAAATTTACCTCCAAAATTCTCAAAAGATTCACGCAAATTCTGCACTATTTTTCGCAGGTTATCGGTTCCCAAATGCGGGTGGGTCATGTATAAAATCTCCTCCGGTGCACCCGCTTCCACGTAACTCGACAGGATAAACTGTTTCTCTTTTGAAATGCGTTTAGAGCGTGAAGTGAGTTTGCCGTCCGAAAATGTTCCGGCGCCACCTTCGCCAAAAGCATAATTATTTTGGGCGTTGAAAGTTCCGGTTCGTTCAAAGTTGGAAATGGCTTTGCCACGTGTTGTAACATCGGAGCCACGTTCGATCAGTGTAACATCGAAACCGGCTTTTTGCAGCACAAAGGCATTAAAAAATCCGGCTGGTCCACTGCCCACTACCACAATTTTTTTATTGCTTTTTTTGTACGGAATTTCCAGCTTTTCTTTTTCAACCTGCTCGTTCCCTTTAATTTCAGGCGATGATACAATAGCTTTTACCAACCAGTGGATATTCGATTTATTTCGGGCATCCAGACTTTTCGTTTCCAGCTCGTACGAAAATTTCTTAATCCGAAGTGTTTTGGCAATTTGGCCTTGCAGCAATTCGGGGCTGTAGTTGGTTGGTAGCTTAAATGAAACTGATTTTGTTCCCATGTACTGAAATATTAGAAGCCAAAAATACGGAAAGATTGAATGCTTTTGAAGGCCATTTCAAAAAAACGATAATTCGTTGTAACGTATCAAAAAGTTGTGCGTCACATAACTGAAAAAACAAACAAGTATTAAGGCCATAAAAACAAAAAACGTACAGAAAGATTTTTTTACATGTAAAAAAGGGTTGTTCGTCGAAAAAATACATAGGGTAGACCTTTTTTTCATCAACTTTAGTTCGAAAACAAAAATCAACGGCTTTTAATAGCCGGAAAAACAGAAAACAAGTTCAAGCCATGATCAGTCTAAACAATGTTCACAAGTCGTACGTAACGGGTAGTAACTCGTTGCACGTATTAAAAGGAATCGACCTCGAAATCAAATCCGGAGAGTTCGTCTCCATTATGGGGTCATCGGGTTCCGGGAAATCAACCTTACTTAACATCCTTGGAATTTTGGATAACTACGATGAAGGATCGTATTATCTGAACGGATCGTTGGTTAAGGATATGTCGGAAAAGAAAGCTGCCAAACTGCGTAACGAGTTGGTAGGTTTTGTATTCCAGTCGTTTAACCTTATTTCGTTTAAAAACGCCCTTGAAAATGTGGCGCTTCCGCTGTATTACCAGGGAGTGAATCGGAAAAAGCGAAACAAAATTGCAGAAGAATACCTCGATAAAGTCGGTCTGCTGGATTGGGCAACACATTTACCAAGCGAAATGTCGGGAGGACAAAAACAGCGCGTAGCGATTGCTCGTTCGCTTATCTCTCAGCCAAAAATTATTTTTGCCGATGAGCCAACAGGTGCACTCGACACCAGCACATCGTACGAGGTAATGGATATTCTTAAAGAAATTAACGATGACGGAATTACTGTGATTCTGGTAACGCACGAGCACGATATTGCTTCGATGACCCAGAAGATTGTCCGATTGAAAGATGGCCGGATCGATGAGATCATTAAAAACGGCGATTTGAAAAACTTTCAGCATCGTTATGCTAAAGAACTGGAAACAGCCTAGGACAGTTAACAGTTAACAGTTAACAGTTAACAGTTAACAGTCTCAGTTTTCAGTCGCAGCAGGCACTTTTTACTTTTCACTTTAAACTTAAGCTATCATGTTCGATATTGATAAATGGCAGGAGATCTTTGCCACCATCAAAAAAAATAAAATGCGCACTTTCCTTACCGGATTTAGTGTGGCCTGGGGGATTTTCATGTTAATGATCCTTTTGGGTGCCGGTAACGGTTTAAGCAACGGCGTGTCGGAAAACTTCATGCGCGATGCCGTTAACGCCATGTGGTTGTGGAGTGGCCGTACCAGTATACCTTACAAAGGCATGCAGGAAAACAGGGAAATTCGTTTCACCAATGCCGATTACGATATCCTGAAAGATCTGGAAGGCATTGAGCACACCTCGGGCCGTTATTATATTGGCGGAAACTTATTCTCTTACGGAAGCGAATACGGCGAGTATTCTGCAATAACCTGTCATCCTGATTTAAAAGATGTTGAGTCGATTGAAATTGTAGAAGGTCGTTTTGTGAACCAGGTTGATATCGATCAGACCCGAAAATCGGTGGTGTTGGGGAAAGATATTTACGATGCCCTTTTTGATGGCAAAGAGGCCGTTGGTGAATATGTTCGTGTAAATAATATCCCGTTTAAAGTGGTTGGAATTTGTAAAGAAGGCGGTGGCACACGTCACCGAAATGCATACATACCGGTTACCACAGGGCAAAAAGTATTTAACGGATCAAACCGCCTGCATAATTTTGCCTTGACCATTAACGCTGAAACAATAGAAGAAAGCCAGGCCATTGAAAACCGTGTTCGGGAGAGACTGGCGCGCAAACATAAGTTTGATGCTTCTGATGAATCGGCCATGGGATCGTACAGTAAACTGGAAGATGTAATTCAAACCATGAAAATCTTCCAGGCGATTGATATTTTTATTTGGATTATTGGAATAGGAACCCTGATTGCAGGGGTTGTTGGAGTTAGCAACATTATGCTGATTGTGGTGAAAGAACGCACAAAAGAAATTGGTATCCGAAAAGCCATCGGTGCCAGCCCTGCTTCGGTAATTGGACTTATTCTTTTGGAAGCAGTAATGATTACGACAATTGCCGGATACATTGGGCTAGTCCTCGGAACCGGGCTGATGGAAGGATTGAATTTTATCGTAGAGAAACAATTTGCAGCCTCGGCAGCAACCAACGGCGGAAACGGAGAAACTTTGTTCCGCAATCCAACCGTTGACCTGGGAATTGCCATGTCGGCAACATTATTACTGGTGATCGCCGGAGCTATTGCCGGGTACATTCCTGCAAAACGAGCCGCAAAAATCAAACCTATTGAAGCTTTACGCGACGAATAACAGAAACGAAAACAAAAGCAGAAAACAATGTTCGACTTAGACCTTTGGAAAGAAATATTAAGCGCTTTAAAGAAAAACCGGATGCGCAGCTTTATGACCGCGTTCGGTGTGTTCTGGGGAATATTTATGCTGATAATTATGTCGGGAGCCGGTCGTGCCCTTGAAAATGGGGTGATGGACGGAATTAAAGCTTTCGCATCTAACTCTGCATTCTTCTGGACCGAGCGCACCAGCGTTCCTTATAAAGGATTTCAACGGGGACGACGCTGGAATTACAAAAACACAGATATAGCATACATAAAAGCCAACATCAGCGATATTGAATACTTGTCGCCACGATTGTTCGGACCAAGCAGCGGAGGCGGAGATAATGTAATTCGCGGTAAAAAAACAGGTGCTTTTAATATTTATGGCGATTATCCCGAGTTTTTCAAAATCGATCCGTGGACACCGCTTCAGGGACGACTGATCAATACCATCGATATTCAGCATTCGCGAAAAGTGGTAAATATTGGTGAACGTGTGGTGGAAGTCATGTTCGACAAGGACGAAGATCCGATTGGACAGTACCTGAAAATTAACGGCGTTTACTTCCAGGTGGTTGGTGTGGTAAAAGGCGAAACCCGTGTAAACATTGGTAGTGGCCGGAAAAACGAAACCATAATAATGCCGTTCACAACCATGCAAAAGACCTATAACATGGGCGACGATGTGCACTTTTTCTCGGTAACATCGCAACCCGGAGTGCCGGTGAGCAAGGTGGAAAGCCGCTTAAAAGAGTTGATGAAAGAACGCCACAGTGTTGCACCCGACGATCAACAAGCAGTTGGGTCGTTTAACATCGAAGTGGAATGGAAAAAATATATGGGACTTTTCACCGGAATTCAGATCCTAACCTGGATCGTGGGAATTGGAACTTTGCTGGCCGGTGTAATTGGTGTAAGCAATATTATGCTGGTAATTATTAAAGAACGTACGCAGGAAATTGGTATCCAGCGCGCCATTGGTGCAACTCCGGGGAAAGTGATCCTGCACATTGTTGCCGAAAGTGTTTTTCTCACGGTACTTGCCGGATACCTTGGTTTGGCACTGGGTGTTGGCCTGCTTGAGCTGCTGAATATGGCGTTGGAAATGAATGCCGGTAGCGGAGATGATATTTTCTTCCGTCGCCCTGAAATCAGTTTTCAAATGGCAGTTGGAGCACTTTCAGTACTGGTGGTTTCCGGAATTTTTGCCGGATTAATACCGGCGCGGCGGGCGGTAAGTATTAAACCGATTGATGCTTTGCGCGACGAGTAAAAAAGGATTAATGATTATTGATTAAGGATAAAATTGAAACAAAAAACAATAAAAGCAATTTAGCCATGAAAAAAGTATTTAAAATTTTAGGAGTTGTAGTATTGGTAGCAATATTTGGAGGAACACTTTTCTTCCTGTACACCAAATCGAAAAAGAAAACAGATTTTTTTGAAAACAAGAACCCGTTTTATAGCGAAGTAGTAATGAAAACGGTGGCTACCGGTTCGGTAGTACCACGTTTTGAAATTGAGATCGTTCCGCAGGTTTCAGGAATTATTGATGAATTGTTTGTTGAAGCCGGCGATAAAATTACCAAAGGGCAGGTGGTTGCACGTATCAAAATTATTCCTGATATGGTGACGCTGAACTCGGCAGAAACACGTGTAAACCGTGCAAAAATTGGTTTTGATGATGCACAGATCGATTACGATCGTCAGCAGAAATTATTTGATAAAGAAGTGATCTCGTACGAAGAGTTTAAAGCGGCAAAAGTGGCCTACGATTCAGCAAGAGAAGAACTGACCGCTGCCGAAAATAATCTGGAATTAATTAAAAACGGTGTAACAAAAAAGGCTGAAACGGCTACTAATACGCTGGTGCGCTCAACCATCGACGGTATGGTGCTGGATGTTCCGGTTGAAGAAGGTAACTCGGTAATTCAGGCAAATACCTTTAACGCAGGAACTACCATTGCATCGGTTGCCGATATGAGCGATATGATATTTGAAGGAAATGTTGACGAAACAGAGGTAGGTAAAATTCGCGAAGGAATGCCAATTGAATTGGAAATTGGTGCTATCGACAAAGAAAAATTTGCTGCCGTTCTGGAATATATTTCGCCAAAAGGAGTGGAGGAAAACGGTGCTATTCAGTTTGAAATTAAAGCAAATGTGAAACTGAAGGAAGGCCAGTTTATCCGTGCCGGATACAGTGCAAACGCCAATATCGTTCTGGAGCGCAAAGACAATGTGATGGTGATTCCCGAAGGTTTGCTTCAATTTGAAAACGACTCGTCGTTTGTGGAGGTGAATGTAGGTACGCCCGAAGAACCAAACTACGAAAAACGTTGGGTTCATACCGGGCTTTCTGACGGGATAAATATTGAAATTACAGAAGGATTGAAAGTGGAGGATAAGGTGAAAGGCGAAAAGATTGATCCGAAGAAAGTTCAGGAAGCACAAGCCAATAATGGCTAACAGTAGGTAATTCACATTGCTTTATGTAAATTAGTGGCAAAACAAAAAACAATACATGATGAAGAATCTTTTAACCTTATTTTTAGGAATATTACTGTCGGCCGGAGCCTTTAACCTGCAGGCGCAAAACGAATGGGATTTACAAGCCTGTTTTGATTATGCCATTCAAAACAACCTTCAGGTAAAACGACAGGAGATAAATACACGTTACAACGAAACGCTGGTTAAGCAGGCAAAAGATGATAAGCTGCCTAACCTGAATGGCCAGGTGAGCAACGATTTTAGTTTTGGCCGTTCGTTAACCTACGACAATACTTACGACAATATTAACTCGGCAAGCGTTGCCGGAGGGTTAAATACCAGCATGACACTGTTTAACGGAATGACGCTGAGCAATACCGTTAAAATGCGTGAGCTCGATTTGCAGGCAACATTGGCCGATCTGCAAAAAACAAAAGACGATATTATGCTGGGGATTGCAGCCGAGTACCTCGAAATTCTTTTTGCACAGGAGGTGCAACTGGTTGCCGAGGCTACCATTGAGGTAACCAAACAACAAATTAATCGCACCCGTCAGCTTGTTGATGCAGGAAGTGAAGCACGTGGAGCTTTGTTGGAAATTGAAGCACAGCTGGCGCGCGAAGAGCTGGATTTGGTAAATGCGCAAAACCGTGTTCAGTTGGCTTACCTGAATTTGTACCAGTTTCTGGAATTACCCATGGCCGAAAGTTTTAAGATTGAAGAGCCCGTATTGCCCGAGGTTCAGGCCAACCTGACCATGATAAACGCTTACGATGTGTTTAGCAACGCAATTAATGTGCGCCCCGAAATAAAAGCGGCACAGTTGCGTGTTGAAAGTGCCATGAAACAGTTGGAAATTAGCAAGGGATATCGTTACCCCAGCTTAAGTTTTGGCGCCAACTATTACAACCAGTACAACAACCAGTACAAAGACTTTGAAGGAAACCGCATCGACCTGGGCGAACAGTTAAAAAACAACAGCCGCTCGAGTTTGGGATTAACCTTGAGTATCCCGATTTTCAATCGTTTCCAGGTGAAGAACAATATTTCTAACTCGGAATTACAAATTGCCGATTACGAGTACCAGTTACAACAAAGCCGCAATGTTTTGCGTAGAGACATCGAGCAGGTATACACCAATGCGCTGGCTGCTTTTAATCGTTACATTTCTACCGATAAAGCAGTGGCTTCAATGAAAGAAGCTTTCCGTTACACCGAAGAAAAGTTTAATGTAGGAATGATTAATTCAGTAGAATACAACCAGAGTAAAACAAATCTGACCAATGCTCAGTCTGATTTAATACAAGCAAAATACGAATATATTTTCCGCACGAAAATACTTGATTTCTACAACGGTGTAGCAATCACCTTGTAGCAAATCTTGCTTGAACATTGTTTTTTGTGCCTCCGGCTGAAAGGTCGGAGGCTTTTTGTTTGTAAAATTCCCAAACGTGACAATTTGCACTTTGTTATTCCGACAATTTGATATCTTTGTCGTCAACTTATTATACCTAAATCAATTAAAGCTGTTTCGTATGAAGTTGCCTTTGGTCTTATTTCTCTGTGTATGTTTGGCATATACCGCTGTTGCCAACAGTTATAGCTCAAAATCGGATACAACGATAAATACGTTCAATAAAGCCTATGTTTATCGCGTAAAGAAATTACAGGGGGTAATAAATATTGATGGTGTAATTGATGAAAGCGACTGGCAAAGCGCGCAAAAAGCAGATAAATTTTACCGGGTGCTACCCGTTGATACCGGTTTTGCCACGCAGCCTTCAACAATGATGATGGCTTACGACGACAAAGCTTTGTATGTAGCACAAATCTTTTACGATACCATTCCCGGCAAACGTGTTATGGAATCGTTTCGCCGCGATTTTAGCTTTGGAAATAACGATAACCTGCTTATATTTTTCGACACCTTTTTAGATCAGACAAACGGTTTTTCATTTGGCGTTTCGGCATCGGGTGCCAAGTGGGACGGAACCATGAGTAACGGGCACAGTATTTCGCTGGATTGGGATTGTAAATGGGAGATGGAAACCAAACATTACGACAACCGCTGGGTAAGCGAAATGCGTATTCCGTTTAAATCGGTTCGGTATCCGAATGGAAGTCAGGAATGGAATGTAAACTTTAGCCGGCTCGATTTAAAATCGAACGAAAAATCGGCATGGGCACCTGTGCCGAGGCAGTTTCCTACAGCATCGCTGGCCTACACCGGGCGTATGCAGTTTGAAGAGCCGCTGCCAAAATCAAAAATGCAGTTTTCGGTAATTCCGTATTTGCTGGGCGGCGCATCAAAAGATTTCGAGGCAGGTACAAGTACCGATTACCGTACCGATGTTGGTTTTGACGCCAAAGTTGGTATATCATCCTCGATGACACTCGACCTGACGTATAATCCCGATTTTGCCCAGGTTGAAGTCGATCAGCAGGTAACCAATATCGATCGTTTCGAATTGTTCTTCCCCGAAAAACGACAGTTCTTTCTCGAGAACAGCGATTTATTTTCAAGTTACGGATACTCGCATAGCTTAACTCCTTTTTTCTCGCGAAGAATTGGTTTGGATGCTCCGGTACTTGCCGGTGCCCGATTGAGCGGAAAAATTGGCAACGACTGGCGGGTAGGTTTTATGAATATGACCACAGAAGAAACCGGCGAAAACCTGGCACGCAATTTTACCGTGGCTTCCGTTCAGAAGAAAATGTTTACGCGGTCGAGCCTTGGATTTATAGCTGTTAACAAAGAATATTTTGATGTGCCATCGGACACCAGCATGTTTAACCGGGTGATTGGGGTCGACTATAACCTGGCCAGTAAAGACAATGTTTGGGACGGTAAGTTCTTTTATCACCGCTCATTTCAACCCGATAATCCCGATAAACAATATGCACAGGGAGCCATGTTAACATACAGCACTCCGCATTTACATCTGGGGATATACGAAACTTCGGTGGGTGAAAACTACCGTGCCGAAGCCGGCTATGTTCGCCGAACAGGATATAATTTTATTGGAGCTTCGGCCGGATATACTTTTGTGCCCAATAAAAAAGTGGTAAATCACGGACCGAGTATAAAATTGGATAACTATTTCAATCCGGATAAGGATTTGATTGAACATGAGTATGAGTTCGAATATGAGTTAACCTTTGAAAACCGGGCAGAACTGAGTTTTGGTTACACCGATCATTTTGTGCAATTACGAAACGATTTTAACCCTACACAAGATCCTGACAATTATTTACCCGAAGGGTCGGAATATGATTTCGGATTGTTTTCGGTTTCGTACCAGTCTACCCGTAAATCGATGTTTACCTGGGAGGCCGAAGCCTCAAAAGGCAGCTTCTACAGTGGCGATATTCAGTACATCCAGGGAGAAATTGGTTACCGCTTTCAACCCTATGTAAACCTGACCATGAATTTTAACTACACTGATATGGATTTGGGCGACCCGTTTAGCCGCGAAAAGTTTTGGCTGGTGGGCCCGAAAATGGATATCACTTTCACCGATAAAATATTCTGGTCGACTTTTGTGCAGTACAACGAACAAATCGACAATCTGAATATCAATTCGCGCTTTCAGTGGCGTTACCAGCCGGTATCAGATATTTACCTGGTTTACACCGACAATTATTTTACCGGAAACTGGAACTCGAGAAACAGGGCAGTGGTTTTAAAAATGACTTACTGGTTTAATTAAAATTACGTCAGGCTTCAGTTATTTCACGCGAATACCGCAGATTTCCGCTGATTTTATTTCACCCAAAAGGGTGAAAGCTTTTCTGCGCAAATTTGCGCTATCTGCGTGAGACCAGAATTTACTTGCAGAAACAGGGTATTTCAAAAGAAAACATATAGTAGTTTTAAAAATGACGTTCTGGTTTAATTAAGGATTTTGCACATAGCAATAATTCGCTGAACCATTCCGTTCAGGATTCGTAATAAACAAACATAATTGACAAAAATCACTTCGGATGAAAGTCGTAAATCGTATGTTTTACCAATTTGTTAAACCGATTTTGGGGACTCTGAATTATTTCTGACATCGCGAAAAAAAATTAACTTTGCGTGCCTTAAAACAATTTGACAGACAATTGTTTAAGTTAAAAACGATTTTATAATAATAAAACTCACTAGTAAAATGAAAGTAACAGTAGTTGGAGCAGGTGCAGTAGGTGCAAGTTGTGCCGAGTATATTGCAATTAAAGATTTTGCAGAAGAAATAGTATTGATTGATATCAAAGAAGGTTTTGATGAAGGTAAAGCAATGGATTTGATGCAAACTGCTTCGTTAAACGGTTTTGACTCAACTATCGTTGGTGCCACTAACGATTACACTAAAACAGCTGGTAGCGATGTTGCAGTAATTACCAGTGGTATTCCACGTAAACCGGGAATGACTCGCGAAGAGTTGATCGGTATTAATGCCGGAATTGTAAAAGATGTTGCTGAAAAGTTGATCGCTGAGTCGCCAAACGTAATCATTATTGTGGTTAGTAACCCAATGGATACAATGGCTTACCTGGCACACAAAGCTACAGGTCTTCCTAAAAACCGCATTATCGGTATGGGTGGTGCATTAGATAGCGCACGTTTTAAATACAGATTGGCTGAAGCATTGGAATGTGCACAGTCAGACATCTCGGCTATGGTAATTGGCGGACACAGCGATACCGGTATGGTTCCGTTAATCGACAAAGCTGTTCGTAACAGTGTTCCTGTTACTGAATTTTTGAGTGAAGAAAAACAAGCAGAAGTAGTTGAAGCGACTAAAGTTGGTGGTGCTACTTTAACAAAATTGCTGGGAACCAGCGCATGGTATGCTCCTGGTGCAGCAGTATCAGAATTGGTTCGCGCCATTGCATTGGATTCTAAAAAGATGTTCCCATGTTCAGCTCTTCTTGAAGGCGAGTATGGTTTAAGCGACATTTCAATCGGTGTTCCTTGTATTATCGGTAAAAACGGTATCGAGAAAATCGTTGAAATCGAACTTTCAGATGCTGAAAAAGAAAAACTGACTGCAAGTGCAGAAGGTGTTTCAGCTGTGAACGCTTTACTATAATTCGAAAGAATTTTCACAAGATACAGAGGCTCGCAATTTTTGCGGGCCTTTTTTATCTCGGATACATTTTATTTCTTTAACTTAATTTTCCAACAACAATACGGATGAGAATAAAACTGGCATTTTTTGGTTTCTTTTTATTGTCAACTTTTTTAGCGTATGCTCAGGATAACGCATCTTTTGAATTTAAGCGTGGAGATATTCTTGTAAAACCCAATAACAACTGGTTGCCGGGAACCGAATTTGTAGAGAATGGCAATAATTTTGGCCATGCTGTAATTGTTCTGAAAGGGGCCAAAGGAGATAACGTTGAAGAATTGCTTAAAGAAATAGTCGTTTTTGAATCGCATTCCCGCGATGTTTCTGAAGAATACCAGATAAGAGAAGTAAGAGGATTTGTTGAAGGAGCTGACTGGAGGATTTCTAACGATTCGTTTAAACCTAAAAATGCTGGAAAAAGATATCGCTTAAGAGCAGAATTGCCGCCGGAAAAAATGGATGCTGTAATTGAATACATTTTAGCGCAGGATAATGATGTTTCCAGCTGGCGGTCGATAAAAAATACCAGTAATGTTGCCAAAGACAAACATTACTGGTATTGTACGTTAATTCTTTACCAGGCCTTTAAAGATGTTTTGGGTATTGATCTGGATGCCAACGGAGGTTTAGTTGTTTTCCCAAATGATGTTATCCGAAACTCTTTATTTGACCACAAAAACGGCAGAGTCGTTTTTTAATTAATCAGCCGCATTTGTTGAATAGCCATTAACTTTAGTAGTTTTTCCGTCAACGGTTTTAATTGTTGCAGAAATAAATCCAAATTTATGGTTGAACTGCCATAAGATCTCTTTTACCTCGCTTTCGGAGGTTTTAATAATTGTACCTGTAGGTATAGTTTCTTTTACATCGATAGTTTTTACCAGCCAAAAACCATATTCAACATCGTCTTCGGTACTTTTACGCACCACTTCTCGAACTACCTTTTGATTGCCTACATTAAATTCCCATTTATCACCAACGTTGGCATCAAATTTAACGAGGGTAAATGGTTTGCTTTTGTCGCCATTGCTATAAACGTAGTCGTAAATCGCATTATCGGTAACTTTTCCTTCTATGGTGTAAGTATCGCCTTCAAAGGTTAAAGAGCCAACTACATCTCCTCCGCTGTTCTGAGTAATCGTAAGTCGACCATCATCGTATCCGGAGGCTCCCGCGCTCCAATAGTTTCCAACCTTTCCCATTGTTTGTTCAGGATCGGTAACTTCATCATCGTCTGAGCATGCTGCCAGAACAAGTAAGAAAACCAGGCTGTAGATAGCCCATTTTAGTTTGAAATTCATTTTGTTGTTAATTTTTGAGATTAGTATTTCAAGTTAATAAACTTGTTGAAAACAGGTAGATAGCTTCCAAGTAGTGCTTTGCTCTTATCTGTAAACTGGATATGGTAATCAACGAGTTCATCATTTTCAACGGTTGCCAATATCAGGTCGCCAACTTTTCCTCGTCCGTTCTCAAACAGTTCAAGATTTGAATTTTCATTAAACGATGCAGCGTAATCTTGTGCTGTTGGATCAACTTTGGCGTAATCAATATCTCCAGCCAAATGATGCCCGAAAAGAAGTTGATCCAGTTTTAATTGCTTAAAATAATATCCCTGCCGACTATAACCAATGTTGCAATCGAGTTTCGATTTTATTAAAGTTTTGAGTAGATATTTAAAAGTGAAGTCGACAAAAAGTTTTCCGCTATCGCCGTTGGTAGTTCGTTTTAGGTTCGCATTAACCTGGTAGCTTTCGCCTTTTATTCTGAGCTTTAAATCTTCAGGCAGGTTATTACTGATTTTAGAAGTGAAATCAAATTCCCAGATTGTTTTTTTGTTTTGTGTTATTTCAATTTGGCAAACTTTCGGAAACGGCTCTCCTGAACTAACTTTCTCTGTTTGGTAATCATTGATAATTATAGAAATATCTTTCAGCTCCGAATTGTCAATTTGAAGGATTATATTTTTGGAATCCCCGGTTTTCTTAAAAAGTTTTTCATAGTCGCTCCATTCATAAATTCCATGCCATTGAGAGAAGTCAAAGGTTTTAGTGCTTATGAACCGGTTGGTGTTTTTATAAACAGGGAACGGATTTTCCGGGGCGGACATAACAAATTCCAGAGCTTTCATTTCGGTTGCTTCATTAAGCTCTGCACCAAAATTAATCATGTCGCTGTTCAATACTTTGAGCGAACGTTCTGCATCTTTTTTCGATAATTTTCCGTTATTGCAGGAGATTAAAATACTTACTACAGTAAATAGAAACAGTTTGGCTAAAGCACGCATCTTAATTGGTTATTCGAATTAACATTGCGAATATAATAATTAAAGTTAACTAATGCGCAATAAATGGCTTTCATGTTTTGATTATCAGGTTGTTTTAATAATTGGTTATGCGAAGTAAAATTGCTATAGAGCTTATCGAATTAGAGTCTTATAATTATCATTTGCTTATTTGTTCTCGTTTTAACGATGGCGAAACCGCTTATTGGGTGATTGATACCGGGGCCTCAAAATCGGTATTTGATAAAAACCAGGCTGATTTTATTTTGTCGGAAGAGGAAGGTACCGAAGATCTTCATGCGGCAAACATGAGCGATGAACCTTTAAAAACATCGCTGGGAATTTTAAAACCATTGTTTTTTGGAAAACTGAAAGTAGAGGCGATGAAAGTTGCTTTGTTCGATATGGATCACATTAACGAACTGTACCAAAAAGTCAGCGACTATAAAATCTGTGGTTTGCTGGGAAGCGATTTCCTGTTGAAATATAATGCTGTTATTGATTATAAACGGCGGGTGCTTAAGCTGTCAGATCAAAAATCCTGAGCCTAAATAATTGCTAATGGAGCTGGTTCATCTTCAGCGAATTTACAATTGCGTCTAATTCTTCCTTTTGTTCATCCGTTTGATAGGTAAGTGTGATGTCGATATAAAAATCGTTTTGTTGCAGGGCGAAATGAGTTTGTTTCATCGTCATCTCCTGAATTGTCATTTTAAGATCGAAAGTAAAACACTCAATATTGTTTTTCAGAAACGTCTTCTTAATCTCCGTAGTGATAGGGTTTAAATCTGAATATTGTTTTTGTATATGCACTAAATAATCGTTTTCGTTTTTTAGGTCCGGGTAAAGAGTGCACCTTTCTGCAATCATCGAAAGGTTGGGTTTAAAAGCTTCTTTTTCATTTTCCTGATAAATGGTGAGCAAATTGGCTACCAGAACAGTATCCTTTTTATCTGCCTCGGTTGCAGGTGTTGTTTTTTCAATTTTACCCAAGGTATCTACTGTCCAGCTTCCCGGAACATTTATACTCACATTGAAATAGGAACTGGAATAAACTCCATTTTCAAGCTTCCCTTCTTCAACCGCACCGCGGTTTGTATTCTTGCAACTCATTAAAACCAGTAACAGAATGAAAGTGAAGAAGAAACTAAATCTATTTATCATGAATTCTCTGTTTTACAACGATTATGTGCAGGAAGCAGATCAGTTGTTGTTTAATCGCTGTTCGAAACAAAAGCAATCTTCTTGCTGTCGGGCGACCAGCTTGGAACATTAATCGATCCCTGTCCGCCATAAATGTAGGCTATAATGCGCGGTTGGCCACCTTCGTAAGGTATTAAGCGAATAAGGCAATGTTTGTAAAACGGATGGTCAGCAGGATCAATATCTTCAGGAAATGAAATAAATACGATCCATTTTTTATCCGGGCTTACATGTGGGAACCAGTCGTTGTATTTATCATCAGTCAGCTGCACCGGATTTTTGCCATCGGCATCCATTCGCCACAATTGCATTTTCCCGCTTCTGGCCGAGTTAAAGAAGATGTACTTTCCATCGGGGCTGTATTCCGGTCCATCGTCAAGTGTTTTTTCGTTGGTCAGTTGTGTTTCTTCACCAGTCGCAACATCAACACCGTATATATCGAATTGGCCGTTTCGCTCGCCGGTAAATATCATCGTTTTTTTATCGGGCGACCAACCATGAAAATACGAAGCGCCCAGACCTGTTTTTGTAACCCGAACCGGAGTAGAGTCGCCTTTTGCAGGCAAATAATAAATGGTAGAATTTCCGTCGTTATCGGCGCTGTGGTGCGAAATCCCCAGCAAACTTCCATCGAAAGTTAAAACATGGTCGTTGTTGTTGTTTGTGGCAAAACCGGTATTCAACGGATTGATTTCACCGTTTGCCAGCTTGTAGGTGAATAAATGCCCTTTTGAATTGTAAATCAGCTTTTTATTATCAGGTGTCCAGTTAGGCGCCTGAATCGAATGTGCCGAATGGTATATCACTTTGCGCAAACCACTTTCAATATCCATTATTTCAAGATTACTTCCAATATAATCCTGGTAGGGTACAAAATCTGCTTTTTCCGGGCGGATGATACGAACATTCCTATAAACCGCACTTTCCATAACATCTGCATTATGTGCACAAACATAAATGCCAACATATACTTCGTTGTCAAGCGCAAGGTTATCGAGCTGAACCACTTTAAAAGGCTCGCCAAACTTAGCTGTCGACATTATATATGTAGAACCTTTTCTTTCGAGCTGAATTACATCCGGCGCCTGATCTTCCGATTTTACTTCTTCTGTATCGGCACCGATAGTTTTCCGGTATTGTAACGATGTAAGCCCATCGCCATGAACGGTTGCATTGGCATGTGGCGAATTGCTGTCGAGATTATTCCGAACCATCCAACCCACTTTTCGGTGCGGATCAACGCCATCGCCCAAAAATTTTACTTCGGCACGCAAAATAAAATCTCCCTGAAGTGTTGTCCACAGGTAATGAAACTGGTCGTCGCCAAACCACATATTTAATCCCGATCCACCGATTGTGTAGGTTTGGTCGTTAGGATTGAACGTTGCAAAACCCTGATGTTTGCAGGCGCCAATATCCGAGTGGTTATCGAAAATACCCAATTTGTTTTGTGCCGATGTAAAATTCATAATGATTAATAAGAAAAAAAGTACAGTAAATAAACGAATGAAAGCCGATTTGATCATGACGTTTTAATTTAGTTGGTTAGTGTTGAAACGTAAGTAAAAATAAGGAGTTTTCATTCATTTAAAAGAATGCAGGGCCTATTGTTGAACATATTCTGCCAAACTAATTTCGTCTGTAATATTCTGCCCGTGTTGCCGGAACAATCTCATCACGGTAAAATGCCAGCGATTCCGATTCAAATTGACCTTCGTCCCAGTCAAAGTCTTCCAGAAATTCATTTCCGGCCATCCAAACAAAAGCAACCGCATTTACAATTCCAGAATTCGTTTCAACTTTAACCGGTGCCATCCCATAATCATCACCTTCGTAGAAAGTCAGCAAGTAAATCGCATTTTCATCGAGGTTAAGTAGTACTTTCCCTTTCACCTTTGCATTATTTTTTTTGATAATTGCCGGGTAATCGGCCTCTTTTAACGCAAAGCGTGAGTAGCCTCTTAGGGTTGCTTCTTCCGATTTTAACTTTTTCCCGCATAAACCCTCCGCAATTTCAGGAAATAGCAGCGAACCATATACAAATACATTCATCATAAATTGTTGGCGTTAAACGAAATACTTCAAAATAACCGCTGTCGTTTTTGGAAAGCTGGACTATTTCGGTATATTTGCTCCGCTTAAAAATAGGGTGAAAAAACTTGTGTAAAAAGTTTTTTCGGTAACAAATATTTTAAGTAGTTGCAGACGAGAAGTTTAAAGTATGATTTCTAAAATAAAAATAACCAGAAGAATTGTAGTTCGTTTGGCCATGTTTATGGCAATTATTGCGGCTGCCTTGGTTTTGGATAATTATTTTGGAAATAATCCTGAGGAGGTTAAAAAGATTCAGGCTGAATCGCAGGAGCAGAGTAACGAGCAGAGCGCCGTTTACCTGATTACTCAAACCACTTCAAATACGATAAAAACCTTCGAAGATCGTGTGTATTCAAAACATACGAAGCCTCAGCTGCACGACAAATTCTTACGCAATTATCACTCTATTCGCAATTACCAGGTTTTTAAAGCAGAGGTTGTTAACCAAACCACCCCGCTTATCTCATCGTATCATTACCTGGTTTTTCAAAATCACGTCTTTTCGCCCGAAGAAGACTCCATAGCTTTATCGTAATTCTTTTATCCGTTTAAAAGAATAGCAGGTGCAATGTGTGCCTGAATGAGCTTGAATTCAATCAAATAAAAAATATCAATAAACATTTAAATTCAAATTAAAATGCAAAACAAAGGTGCAATTTTAACATTTGCAATTCTGTTGGCAGCGGTATGTTTTTACCAATTATCGTTTACCTGGGTATCGAACAAGGTAAAAGATGATGCCATTGAATATGCACAAGGCGATGAAATGAAAGAGTTTCAATACCTTGATTCAATGAAAAGTGAAGTGGTTTACAACTTCCTTGGATTGAAAAAATTTACGTACAAAGATGTTCAGGAACTGGAAATAAACCTGGGGCTTGACCTTAAAGGTGGTATGAACGTAACACTTCAGGTTGAAGTGCAGGATATCATCCGTGCGATGTCGAATTACAGCGATGATGAAACTTTTAACGCTGCATTGGCACTGGCAACAAAAAACCAGCAAAACAGTACAAAAGACTACGTAACGCTGTTTGGCGAGGCTTTCGAAGAAATTGATCCGAATGCGAAACTGGCTTCAGTTTTCAATACTTTAGAACTTCGCGATCAGGTAAACTTTAACACCAGCAACGCTGATGTATTAAAAATTATCGATGAGCAAACCAAGGCTGCAATCGCCAATGCTTTTAATATTATCCGTACGCGTATCGACCGTTTTGGTGTAGCGCAACCAAATATTCAGAACCTGCAAACAAGCGGTAGAATTTTGGTTGAATTACCGGGAGTAAAAGATCAGAACCGTGTGCGTAGCCTGTTGCAGGGAACTGCAAACCTTGAGTTCTGGGAAACATACGAAAACCAGGAAGTTTATCCATTTATGGCTCAAGCTAACGAGCGCATTAAAGAAATGCAAGTGCTTGATTCAGAAAAAAGCGGCAACGAAGCTACTGCTGATACAACAACAGCAACTACTACTGACACCACTGAAGAGAACTCTTTGCTTTCGGAACTGGAAGCCGGTGCAGCCAGGGATACAACAGCTTCAGCAGCTAATTTAGCTGCTTACGAAGAACAATTTCCTCTGTTTGCTCTGTTGATTCCAAGTGCTGATCAACAAACCGGTCAGCTTTATCCCGGGCCAATTGTAGGAACTGCAAATGCAAAAGATACAGCTAAGATTAATACTTACCTGCATAATCCGCAAATCAAAAACGTATTCCCACGCGATATGAGATTTGCCTGGACAGCAAAATCGTTGGATGAAGCTGGTAACTTTTACCGTTTAATTGCATTAAAAGTTACTACCCGCGACGGAAAAGCACCTCTTGATGGTGGTGTAATTACTGATGCTCGTCAGGACTTCGACCAATTTGGTTCAAATCCTGAAGTAGCTATGCAAATGAATGCTGAAGGTGCAAAGGTTTGGCAACGTATGACTAAAGAAAACGTTGGTAAATCAATTGCCATTGTACTGGATGGTTATGTTCGTTCATTCCCGAATGTGAACCAGGAAATTGCAGGTGGTCGCTCTAGCATTAGCGGATTGGAAAGTATTGAAGAGGCGCAAGACCTTGCAAACGTACTGAAGTCGGGTAAAATGCCGGCTCCTGCACGTATTATTCAGGAAGATATTGTTGGTCCGTCACTGGGTCAGAAAGCTATTAACAGCGGTTTACTATCATTTGTAATTGCTTTTGCGCTTGTTTTGGTTTACATGTTGTTCTTCTACAGTAAAAATGCAGGTTTGGTTGCCAACATTGCGCTGGTTGCCAACATGTTCTTTATTTTCGGAGTTCTGGCTTCGATGGGATCAGTTCTAACATTACCTGGTATAGCGGGTATTGTACTTACTATTGGTATGTCGGTTGATGCCAACGTGCTGATTTACGAACGTATTCAGGAAGAGTTACGTGCCGGCAAGGGTGTTAAACTAGCCATTACCGATGGTTATAAAAACGCTTACTCAGCAATTATCGATGGTCAGGTTACCACGTTGTTAACCGGTGTTGTTCTTTTCCTATTTGGTTCAGGTCCGATCAAAGGTTTTGCTACAACGCTGATCATTGGTATTCTTACCTCACTGTTCTCGGCAATTTTCTTAACCCGTCTGATCTTCGATTGGCAATTGAAAAAAGGTGGTCGAATTTTATTTACTTCTACAGCAACAGAAGGTTGGTTGCGTAACATGAAAATTAAATTCCTCGAGAAAAGAAAAATGTTCTACGTTATTTCAGGGGTATTTATTGTTCTCTCAATTGGTTCGTTCTTTGTTCGCGGATTGAATTATGGTATCGACTTTAAAGGTGGGCGTTCGTACATCATAGAATTCCAGAAAGATGTTGAAGTTGGTGAAGTTCGTGCAGCATTGGCTGATGTTTTCGGTGCAGCTCCGGAAGTAAAAACTTCGGGGAACGACATAAAAATTACTACCGATTATA
Organism: uncultured Draconibacterium sp.; assembly: GCF_963674925.1. Lineage (NCBI taxonomy): Bacteria > Pseudomonadati > Bacteroidota > Bacteroidia > Marinilabiliales > Prolixibacteraceae > Draconibacterium > uncultured Draconibacterium sp. The sequence continues at coordinate 440,354 of NZ_OY771647.1, read as the reverse complement.
AAATTGACGACCATAGCGAAAACATCGATAACGAAGTTGAAGCTCTGTTAATGAAAGGTTTGCAGGATGCCGACCTGATTGATAAATCAGTAACGCTTGAGGAGTTTACACAAGATTATCAGCAAAGTTCGCAAAAAGTTGGTCCTACTATTTCGGATGATATCCGTAAGGATGCAGGTATTGCAATCGGCTTCTCGCTGATCATTATCTTCCTTTATATTCTGGTTCGTTTCCGCGACTGGCAATATGGTTTGGGAGCTGTTGCTGCCTTGGCGCACGACTCGTTAATTGTATTGGGTATCTTCTCGTTATTCTCAGGAGTACTACCATTCTCACTGGAGATCGACCAGGCGTTTATCGCGGCTATTCTTACCGTGGTGGGATATTCGATTAACGATACCGTGGTTGTATTCGACCGTATCAGGGAGTACCTGGGCTTGCACCCAAAACGCGACATTGTTGAAAACGTAGATGATGCATTGAACAGCACACTTCGTCGTACTTTTAGTACATCACTGTCAACTTTTGTTGTACTGTTAGCTATCTTTTTATTCGGTGGAGCTACCATCCGTGGCTTTACGTTTGCCTTGTTGGTGGGTGTGGTTGTAGGTACTTACTCGTCAATTTTTATTGCAACACCAATTGCTTACGATACACGTAACCGTGTAGCCAAGGTAATTGCAAAACGTAAATAATAGATTGAAGAAATAAGTCGGAAGTTGGAAGACGGAAGACCGAATTTATACAAAGGATGTCATCGCTTGCTTGCGATGACATCCTTTTTGCTTTCCTGAAGTATTAATACCAATTTGGTATAAAATCGCATCACCTGCAAAATCCGGTGGAATAAAAATTTTAGAGAAGCAAGAGAAGAACTGTAACTTTCTGCCTGCCGGCGGCTTTCATCTTTGCCTTGAAGCAAAGACGAAACAGAAAATTCAAGGCTGCTTTTGATCCTTTCCCTGCGTTTTCATAAAACCTAAGTTCGGACGGGTGATCTCCTCGAGTCCTCGGAGCTTCCCGCTCTCACTAAGGTTTCATTTCAACTCCGGGCAACGACCAAAAGAGGCCCTCCACTTATGCAACGTTGCTAAATCGAAGCATGGCCTCGGCCGGTGAGCCGGAAAACAAGTGGTGACGACGTTAAAAAATTACTGCTGTTTGAGGAGGTACGACGAGTTCGGTAATTTTAGTCGGCATCGCGTAGCTTTTCCGAGGGAAGTGGGCGCAGCCTTGGGTTTTCTGTCTACTCTTTGGGCTAAACCAAAGAGTAGAATCCGGCTGATAAGCCAAAAGAATCTTGCTTATACTTGGTCGCTTTTATTCAATATTGAAACTTCTGAGTGAGGTATTTTTTACTTCTCCACCTACTTTTCAATGTGATTCAGGAGAGTGTAGCCCGGGGTTAATGCTAAGTGTTAAAAAAAGCGCAGTTGTAAAATGTATTGAAATACAAACCTTTCTGCGCCGCACCTTTGCAGTTCATTAAAACGTAAGTCCACCTGCTTTTACGGGTGATCCATAAAATCCTCTACTCGAATTGCTTCACCTTTTTTGGTGAGAGAATACGCTATAATTCTGACAAAAAGTAAATATTTACATGAAATAAGTCTTACTCTGCGACAAATATCTTGTCCGCTGATCAGCGGACAAGATATTTGTAAGTGCGGACGTGTTTTTTCGGTTGCGGACGCTTAAAAAGGATCTGCGGAGAGCTAAACAAAGGCTGCGGACGCCTAATTTGTGTCAGCGGAAAGCAAAATAGTGGCTGCGGACGCCCATTTTTGATCTGCGGAAAGCTTCTGATAAGCTGCGGAAGGTGAAAGGATGAACCTGGGGCTCTATTTTGTCTAATATTTATCCGTAAACACGTGCAAAACTATCTTCCATCTTCCGTCTTCCGACTTCTAACTTTTTATATATTTGTGATCTAAATCAATTTTGACGATGCAGTATTTATTATTTATAAGTGGTGGCGAGATAGTTTTGGTGATGCTGTTGGCATTGTTGTTTTTCGGGTCGAAAGCGATACCCGATATTGCCAAAACACTGGGGAAGGGAATGCGTGAGTTTAAGAAAGCCACAAACGAAATAAAGCGCGAGCTCGATAACCATACTTCTGATATTCAAAAAGATATTAAAGATGTTACTTCAACGGTAACAAAAGATACCAACGACATAAAAAAAGGTATCACTGATAAGTTGAAGGATTAATTCCAAAAATTAATGTTATTGATTGTACCCTATATTTTGGCTTTGCTGGCTAGCTTCGTTTTGTTGGCCCGCATTGTCGATTTGTTTTTTATATCGTCGTTGGATAAAATTTCGAAAGATCTGCGTTTATCGAACGATGCCGCCGGAGCTACATTGATGGCTGTTGGCTCGAGTGCACCGGAGTTGTTCGTGGCTTTGTTTGCCGTTATAAAACCCGGCGAACACCAGGCAATCGGTATCGGTAGTATTGTGGGGAGCGCCATTTTCAACCTGCTGGTAATCGTTGGTGCTGCGGTGTATGTTAAAAAGACAAAACTCACCTGGCAGCCTATGGTTCGCGATTTGTTTTTTTATTCGCTATCGGTAGCATTACTGGTATGGTTTATTTGGGATGGTCGTTTAACATTTAATGAAACAGTAATCTTTTTAGGCGTTTATGTTTTATATGTTGTGGCGGTTATTTACTGGAGAAAGTGGCTGCCATACGACGATATGGAAGCTACTGAACTGGAAGATACGCATGGCGAGCACAGTAAGATAAGTAAACCTGTCGATCAGCTTTTACGTTTTATTTTTCCTAACGAAAAACATTACTACCGCGTTTTTATTCTTTCAATTGTTTTAATTGCCGCCCTTAGTTATGTTTTGGTTGAAGTTGCAGTCGCTTCGGCGCATATTCTTAATATTCCTGAAGCCATTATTGCATTAACGGTACTCGCTGTCGGAACATCCATTCCTGATTTGTTTTCATCGGTTATTGTGGCTCGTCAGGGAAGGGGAGACATGGCGGTTAGTAACGCGATCGGATCAAATATTTTTGATATTCTTGTAGGATTGGGATTACCATTTCTGCTTGTAATGATTTTTTCAGGCGGTGTAATCGAGTCGGGAGGTGATATATTTAGTTCGACTCTGATATTATCGGGATCAGTCCTTTTGTTGATTCTTCTTTTATTGGTTAAAAAATGGAACGCAGGGAAGCCTACCGGAATAGTGTTAATCGCTGCTTATGTATTATATGTGCTTAATGAAATACTAAAACTGTACGGATTAGGTTTTATCTTTTAAATGCTTGTATTGATAAGAGCTGAAAACATAACAAAATCGTTCGGAGCACTTGAGGTGTTAAAAGGAATTGACCTGGATATTCCAAAAGGAAAACTGTATTCTATTGTTGGAGCCAGCGGGGCAGGGAAAACAACTTTACTGCAAATTCTCGGAACGCTAAGTAAACCCGATAGCGGAGACCTGTTTTTTAACGACAAGAAAATTTCTGATCTCAGCGATAATAAGCTGGCAGACTTCCGTAACCGCGAAATTGGTTTTGTATTTCAGTTTCATCATTTGCTGCCCGAATTTACGGCCTTGGAGAATGTTTGTATTCCGGCTTTTATTGCAAAAACTCCAAAAGCAAAAGCCGAAGCACGTGCAAAAGAATTGATTGATTATTTGGGGCTGGCCGATCGCATGGGACATAAACCATCGGAATTATCGGGTGGCGAAAAACAACGTGTGGCAATGGCACGTGCACTGATAAACAGCCCGTCGGTAGTGATGGCTGATGAACCTTCGGGAAACCTCGACTCAACCAACCGCGACGAATTGCACGATCTGCTTTTTAAATTGCGCGACGACATGGGACAAACGTTTATTATTGTTACGCACGATGATCATTTTGCCGAACAATCCGACCGGATCATCCACATTAAAGACGGAATTATAGAAAAAGCCTGAAAAAGTTGTCAGTGATCAGTCGCAGTATTCAGCATCCAGTATCCAGTATCCGGCATCGAGTATCCAGTATCCGGCATCCAGTATCAATCTTCCCGAAAAATTGAACAATGGAAAAAATAGCTGATCTAAAAGATTTTCTCGACGAAAAAGTTGAAAAGTACAATCAACCCGAATTTATAGAAACCGACCCGATACAGGTTCCCAAACAATTTGCCGAAAAAGAAAATATTGAGATTGCCGGTTTTCTGGCGGCAACCATAGCCTGGGGAAACCGTTCTGCCATCATAAAAAATGCCTTGCGTTTGATGGAAATGCTCGATAATCAGCCACACGACTTTGTGATAAACGCCTCGGAAAAGGAACTCGACAGACTGCAAAAGTTTGTACACCGCACCTTTAATGGCGACGATTGTATTTATTTTATTCGCTCGCTACGAAATATTTACACAAATCATGGTGGTTTACAAGCCGTATTTGAAAGTGGATTTCAACACGAACAAACAGTAAAATCTGCTTTGGCCTATTTGCATTCTGTCTTTTTCGAAACGGAAGGTGAACGAACACGCAAACATATTTCGAATGTTACGAAAGGAGCTTCTGCAAAACGCCTGAACATGTATTTACGGTGGATGTGCAGAAATGAAAAATCAGGAGTAGATTTTGGCTTATGGAACGGAATTCCAACATCAGCATTAATGTTGCCACTTGACGTACACACCGGAAATGTGGGACGAAAATTGGGATTGCTGCAGCGCCGCTCTAACGATTGGAAAGCAGTGGAAGAAATTACCGCCACTTTATGCGAGTTCGATCCAGGAGATCCGATAAAATACGATTTTGCCTTGTTTGGATTGGGGATTTTCGAAAAATTCTAACCTTTGTAATAAGGTTTTTCCAGTAATTCTTATGGGTAGAAACAACTATTTTCAATTCAAACAATTCCGTATCGAACAAAAACGCTCGGCAATGAAGGTGGGGATCGACGGCATTTTGCTGGGCGCCTGGGCCGATGTTCACGATTGTAACACTATTCTTGACATTGGAACCGGAACCGGATTAATTGCCTTGATGCTGGCACAGCGCTCGAAAGCCCGAATCACTGCCATTGAAATTGAGAAAAATGCCGCCGAAGAAGCTTCCGAAAATGTGGCTGCATCACCATGGGAAAAGAGGGTAGATGTACAGAATGTTTCATTGCAAAATTTTGCTGCCGGGTCTAATCAACAATTCGATTTAATTGTATCCAATCCTCCCTTCTTTCAAAATTCGTTAAAAGCCGGTAATGAAAACCGGTCGTTGGCACGCCACACTGACAGTCTGCCTTATAAAACATTAATGGAGATAACTTCCACTTTATTGACAGAAGAAGGTCGATGTGCATTTATATTTCCTGCAATGGCATTAAAGGAAATAGAAAACCTTGCACCGTTAAGCCAACTCTATTTAAAGCGAATTACGATGGTTGCTCCGAATGAGAATAAACCGGTCAATCGGATTTTAGTTGAAATGAGTAAAAAAGAAAACTCTACAGAAGCCGACAGCCTGCAGATATACAATAACGACGGATCGTGGAACGATAATTTTAAAAGGTTAACGCGCGATTATTACCTGAACTTCTAAACAAAAAACATAAACGGATTAAAAATCTGGTTCATCTGTTGTGAGAAGCGTTTGATGGCATCGTGGTTAATCTGCGAGACGCTGTCATCCACTTTGGCAACTTTCTTTACAATCATTTTCTGAAAGAAATTCATTTTATTAAAGTTGAATTCTCCCCCCAGACAGGCTGTAGCTTTGGCGCTTTGTAATAAGCTATTTGGATAAGCATCCTGTAATTGGATTTCAGCTTTTTCGCCCTCCTCCATACAGCATATAAATAATCCCAGCTCTTTGTTCTTCAGCACGTCAATATTCTGAGTACAAAAATCCTTTACTTTTTTCTGAATCTGGCCGGCATGAATAGAGCCTCCAACAATTATCCGATCAAAAGAAGAAAGATCAGGAACCGGTTCTTTTTTTAGGTTAACCAATAAAACTTCGCCTCCAAAAAACTGTTTGAGTTCGGTGGCTGTTTTTTCGGTACATCCATGTGTGGTGCAATAGGTGATTAATGTTTTCATCTTATTAATATTGTTTGTTTTCTAAGGAATAAGATGGAACTCGTCCCGATCAATCGGGACTCGTTTCATTTTTCCGATGACTTGGTTTTAAAGAAATTGAAATCGATATTCGAAAATTTCTATTCGAAATTATGGCATACTATTGAACATTCGTGTTAATAATCGGTTAATTCTCTAAAACTATCGGTGAAATAGAATACCAAAAAGTCTTTAAATCAATAATTGCACATATTTTTGTGTCGAAGAAAAAAACAGATACATCATGACAATTGATATGAAACCAGAAGTACAGCTTGATACGAATTATTATAAGGTTGTTGGGATCAGGAAATTAACAGAGCACACTTTTGTGTTATCGTTACCAAAAAGTCGCTTCGAATTTGTTGCCGGGCAACATGTGTCGTTGTCGATTACAGGCGACTATCAGAGCCGCGAATACTCGATTTACAGTGCCGAAAAGGGCGAAAACCTGGAGGTATTGGTAAAAGAAGTTGACGGTGGATACTTTTCGCCAAAACTAAAGCACCTGAAAGTTGGCGACATGGTAGAAGTACACGGTCCTTTCGGAAAATTTGGTCTGGATGAGAAAAATAAAGATACGCACAAACATATTTTTATTGCCAGCGGAACCGGAATTGCACCGTTTCATAGTATGGTAAAAAGTAATCCGGGGTTGAACTACCAGTTAATTCACGGAGTTCGTTATGCCGAAGAAGGCTACGAACAGGAAGATTACAATAAAGATAATTACACACTTTGCACATCGCGCGATAAAAGCGGCGATTTTAACGGCAGGGTGACGGACTACCTGAAAAAGACAGATTTTGATAAAAATACCAGTTTTTACATGTGTGGAAACAGCGATATGATCTTCGACTCGATGGAGATATTAAGCGACAAAGGTTTTGGAAGAGAGAATATTACCGTTGAGGTATATTTTTAAGATAGAATTGCAAAAGAATAGTTTGAGAGAGTTTTCAGAAATGCCATCCCAAAAATGGGATGGCATTCTTGTTTTATTTTGAATCGATTTTTTCACCAAATGCCAAATCTCCGGCATCGCCCAATCCCGGAACGATATACGATTTTGGAGTCATTTCAGGATCGATAGCGCCAAGCCATAAAGTCACATTTTCGTCTTTAATAGCATTCTTCACATATTCAACACCTTCTTCGCTGGCAATAATTGCTACCAGGTGAATGTGCGCCGGCTTTCCTTTGCTGAACAAAGCCTCATAACCAATTTCCATCGATTTTCCCGAGGCCAGCATCGGATCTGAAAGTATAACCACTTTATTGTCAAGCGAAGGCGAGGCCATGTATTCAAATTCAATTTCAAAGCCACCTCCTTCGGTATATTTCCGAAAGGCCGAAATAAAACAGTTTTCTGCCCGGTCGAAAATACGCAGCAATCCGTTATGCATGGCTAACCCTGCACGTAAAATAGTTGCTAAAACCGGTTGTTGGCATAATTTCGGAACTTTTGCAACTCCCAGTGGAGTTGTAACATCGGTAATTTCAAAATGCATTTCTTTGCTTATCTCGTAAGCAAAAATTTCACCAATTCGGTTAAGGTTATCACGAAAACGAAGTGGATCGGTTTGAATTCCTGTATCGCGGATCTCTGCCAGATATTGATCTAAAATGGAGTGGTTGTGGCCTAAAACTCGAATGTCCATATTTAATATTTTTAGGTGAAGAAGACATCTCCGTCACCGTCCTGAAATGTTAGTTGCTCTTTATTTGATACCTGAAAAGTACTGTATATTTTTTGCCCGTATCTTTTCGCGTACAAAAATGGGAATTTTCTGCTTAAAAGCTGGTCTGCCAGATCGTTTTTATAAATAGTTGCGTAATCAATTTTGTTGCTTAGGCAATATTTTTTTAAAAAGGTGGCTATTTCTTTTGTGCAATCTTCGGTAAGATTAAAATACAGTGTTTTTAAATGACCTTCGCGTACTGAGAAAATAAAAAAGCCCAGCAGTTTATTGTCTCGTTTTACTTTTATGGTTCTGTAGTAAAAGTCTCGTGAGAAAGATGAAAATGGGTAGCGGGAGGCTTCAACATTATTTTGTTGTGACAACCAGGGATGCTCAAAAATCCACATTAACTCAGTTTCTTCGCGGTTAAAAACACTGTTTCCCGGATTGGATTCTATGAACTGAAAACAGGCTTCATCCGGTTTCTCTGTTTCTGAAAAGGAAACCGTAGAACTTGATTTTGGATTATAAATAAGGCCAATCAAATGAACTAACAGTGCAATAAAAAAATCGGTGATTTTGAATAGAACTGCAGTAAAAGGATTTATTCTGGCTCGAAAAAGTTTAGCTGTTTTTGCATACAAATAAACACGTACTCCCTCAAATTGGTGAATCGTTTGAAACAGCCCGGTTTTTAAATACAGCTTTTCCGAATTTGGGGCGTAATTGGTGAATGCAAGCTTTTTGTTCCAGTCGTTGTATGCTTCGTGTAAAAGTTGTTCCGAATAGCCCAAGCGGCGGTGTTGAGGGTGCACCCAGTTCCCGCTACACCAACCAAACCGAATTTGCTGACCATTGGAATTTAACGTGTCGGCAAACAAGCTGCGAAAAGCCACCAGCTTGTTATTAATAAACCCAAGATAAAGTACAATGTCATCGGGTAGTGCATGAGGATTGGCAAGATACGATTGGGCGCGAAGCGGAGAGATGGGAACCACTTCATAATTCTGAAACGCTTTGCTGTTTACAAAGTTTTCCAAGTCGCTTAGTCGTATTTTTTTTACTTGTAGAGTCAATGTTTTACGGTTGCTTTGCCAATTGTTTTACGCAGTTTAAAGTAAAGAAATTCTGCTTTTACATTCAATTCAAAATCACCATTTTGTTCGGTCGGGTAGCGTTGAAAATGCATGGAGATTTCGTCGTATTTTACACCTGCGGTTCCAAAACTAATGTCGCACCATCCGTTATCGTGTATTTTTTTTATCAGTTTTCCGGAAATGCCATCATCGGTATACGGAAACGCAAATGCTTTCACTTTCGGATTGATATTCTCTTCCACCCATTTCATACTTTTTTTGACCTGCTTTAATTGTTTCTTCTGCGAAATCTTCCAGAATTCAGGGTGTTTATGACTGTGCCCACCAATGGAAAACCCTTTGTTGTGCAAGTCTTTAATCTGGGACGTCGTCATGTAAGGTTTTTGAGTTTCAAGAAACGATTGAAAATCGATTTCAAGTAACTCGGCTGCATGATCGAGAATTTCTCGTTTTGAGTATGGAGTTTGCAATAATGCTTTTAGCGGAATCCCGTTTTCGTGTAGATAATTTTCCACTTCAGCATCAGGTTGAGTGCGCATTTCATTGGCAATTAAACTGGCTTTGTACCGATGAAAAAGATCTTTGTTGTCGATAAAACCGCTATTCACAAAAAATGTGGCCGGTATTCCTTTTTGTAAAAGTATAGGTGCAATTATTTCGGCACACTCTTTCAGCCCGTCATCAAAACTTAAATGAAAGCTTCCTGGTTTGGGTGGTTTCGCTAGCTCTTCCAGTGAAACAGGATTAAAATATTTCAAATAGAAATCGAGTTCCTGCTTAAATTGTTTCTCGTCGATTACCGGGTAGTTTAAAATGTGTGGTAAATGTTTGTTGCTAACGGTGTGGTAAAAGGGCAAAAAAGGAGGCGTTTTTGCTGCCAGAAGTCTTTGGGTTGAAAACACCGGACTCAGTTTTTTACTTACCAAACGCGGAAAATTCTTCATTGCCTACTATCGTTTAAGCCACCTAAAAAACAAAGGTAAACGATTATAATTAAGATGAAAGTAGGTTTCTGGTTTTGCTCCAAATCCTGCATAAAAGCGCTCTACTCCCGGAATCATCGATCCCTCGAAATCTAAAATCAGATTTTTCTCAGCATTGTCTTCAATAAAACGATTGATCAGGTAATACATGGCTCCCGTGTTTTTACCTTCTTCGTTTGAGGCCGCATTAAAATAGATCACGCGGTCTTTCCAGCGGCAAAAATAAACGGCTGCGCAAAGATTATTTCCCGGTGTGTACACCCCGTATATTTTCCCAAAACCTTTGTATTCGCCAAAAGCGATGAGGCTTTTAAGTTTGTCAATAGCCGATCGATCAACACCGTCGGTCAGGTTTTGTGCTTTAAATTCGAGGTAATCCTCAAGCCGGATGCCTTCAATAATAGTCAGGTCCTGCTTTTGGGCTTTGGCAATATTGCGTTTTGTATTTTTTGAGTAGCCGGAAATGATCGATTTAAAATCCTTTGTTAAGGAAAGAAGGTAGTTTTTCCGCTCGAAAAAAATATCCCCGTCTGTCTCGCCGAGAACATTTAGCGCATTTAATTGTACATCGGCGTATTTAAAACGATCTTTTAAGGCGTTAATAAATGAATCAAAAATAGCATTCGATGGCGTTGGGAAAATCCCCAGCTGTTGTGAAAAAAGGGGCTGATAAATGTATTTTATCCCAAGTTTTTTCCGAAAGGGAAGGGGCATTACATATTCGTAGTCGCCATAAATCAGGGCATCCCACTTAATAGCGGTTCTGTCGAGATGCCAGTCGTAGGCATAAATTCTACAATTTAGCGCACCATCAATACATCTATTCCACTTGTCGGAATCGATTTGCGCATGTTTTATATAGTGAATTTGTTTTACACCGCTCATTTAAAACATTAGGCTACTCATTTGCCCATTCAAACCCCAGTTTATTCATTTGCTCAAACACCTCTCTGAAACCCTTCCATGTTCCCAGGTCGTTTACGGTTTCATTGTGCCAGACACTTACAAATGTACCGCCAACATTTTTAACTTCCTGCATAATCTTCTTTATTTCTTCAAAAGCTTTTTCCGGAGGAAGTTGAAGGTAGTAACGCAGTGTTCCGTCCATAATATTGAACGGTATGATTTTCAGGTTGGTTACCGATTCATGTTTCAGGTCGTAGAAACAATACGGTGTGCAAATGCCACCTCTGAATCCCGGTTGAGCAGAATAGCCAAGTGTGTAGTCTTCTTCAATTCCGGCTTTTATTAAGCGGGTGTATGTTTTCGGAAATTTCAGTCGTAAATAATGCTGGCGACTTTTAGAAATACTTTTGCCAATAATTTCTTCCAGGCGTTGTTTTTCTAATCTAACTTTCTTTTTACCTTTTTTCTTACTGCTGGCAAACGATGGATGAATACCAACGTCGTATTTTTCGGCTGTCTTTTTTATTAGTTCGCGGTATTCTTTATTGGTGTGGGCAATGTTTTTGTCGTACTTCCCGTAATCGCCCAGCAAAAAGAAAAATTTTACTTTATCCTCATTCCCTGCAAATACGCTGTCGAGGTAGGCGTAGGTGTCGTATGGATCGGATTCTTCACCGCCCAAAACCCGTTTACGCTTTATGGTATCTTGCCGGTTGCCTTTTATCAACGATTTTGCCCAGGCTGCTGTAGTGCGCAGAAATCCTTTGTTTTGGTAGGCGTATGCATTATCGACATCGATGGTGGAGATAAACTTAAATTTCGAATCGATGTAGTTGAATTCCGGGTATTTCTCTTTCAGCAGTTTTGCCAGCAGTTTTGCCCAGATATTTACTACCGGTTTTTGCAGTAGATTGTATTTGGTAAGAATACTGTTTTGGGAAGGATAACGCCCCAGTTTATCGCGGTTTTTATCTACATATTCTTCGTGGCGGGTAACCAGATAAAATGAAGCTGCAAAGGGATCGAAAGGCAGATCGGAGTCTTTTGATGTTTCGCAGAAATATTTTTCTCCCTCGTACCAAACCGAATTAATTGTGGGTTTTATAAGTGCATTCTGAAAAATGAGTTTGTGTGGTTTGATATAAAATTCATCGTCAAATTTATCATGCGAATAGTTGATCTTTGGCAATCCCGACTTTCGAAATTCCGCAGAATTTTGAGTAAACGCAATTTCCGTTTGCAAAATGTTCGCGAAGATCAGTTTTGCAATGTACTCAATCCGTGGGTTAACTTCGTCGGAATAAAAAAGTATCATTTTCGTTCGATTTATTAGTTTAACATTCCTTCGTCGGCTAAACTCAGGTAATTGTTCTGCCCAACAATAATATGGTCGAGCACCGTTATATCCATAATTTCAGCCGCACTTTTAATTTTGCGGGTAATATTCAGATCGGCATTTGATGCCTGCATAGTTCCTGAAGGATGGTTGTGGCAGAGAATAATGGCACTGGCCATTTTATCCAAGGCATTTTTTAATATCAGCCGCACATCGATTACGGTTCCTGAAATTCCGCCCTGGCTCACCATAAACGAATCGATTATCCGGTTGCCGCGGTTAAGCAGCAGAATCCAGAACTCTTCGTGATTCAGATCGCCAAGCATGGGCTGGAAATATTCAGCTGCGTCTTTACTGCCGCTAATTTGCTTTTTATTGAATACATCAGCCTCTTTCCGGCGTTTGCCCAACTCCAGTGCAGCTGCAATGGTAACGGCTTTTGCTTCTCCAATTCCCTGAAATTTTGTAAGAAAATCAATGTTTTTTCGGCCCAGTTCATTTAAGTTATTGTCGGCTGATGCTAAAATGCGTCTGGAGAGTTCTACGGCTGTTTCTTCAATATTTCCCGAGCCAATTAAAATGGCAATGAGTTCGGCATCGGTTAGCGATCGAGGTCCTTTGCTCAGTAATTTTTCGCGCGGACGATCTTCAACAGCCCAGTCTTTTATATTTAGTTTTTTGTATTCTCCCATTTGTCCCGGAGTTCTATCCTAAAATTAATTATAATTAGTTATTTCGGAAATACTAAATTATAGTTACAGAACATACGGGATTTTGAAACACAAAAAAACCTCTCCGAAACTCGGAGAGGTTTTTTTATATAATGTGGTTTTTCTCTTCTTACAATGAATTAACCTGAGTAGTTAATTTCGATTTTAAGTTTGCAGCTTTGTTTTTATGAATGATATTGCGTTTTGCTAATTTATCAATCATAGCAACAACTGAAGGATACATTTTCTCTGCTTCAGCTTTATCAGTAGCATTACGCAAAGCTTTAATTGCATTACGTGTAGTTTTTGCGTAGTACTTGTTGTGTACTCTCTTTTTTTCGTCTTGACGAATTCTTTTTAATGCTGACTTATGATGTGCCATTTTCTTTCTTTCTCTCTTTTTAAAAATTAGTAGCCCGTAGGGGATTCGAACCCCTGCTACCAGGATGAAAACCTGGCGTCCTAACCCCTAGACGAACGGGCCTTCCTATTTAACTCCCTTAATTTTGGGACTGCAAAAATACATCATTTTTGTAATCGGCCAAATTTTTTCAGGATTTTTTTCTCAGCTAAAATCGGTTGGCTTTTCGTTTAAAGCGCCGTTTTTATTTTAGCGCTGCAAAGGAAAGAAACATTTTTTAATCTGCAAACAAAAAAATAAAAAAAAATGTAAAAATGTTTTTCCTAACGTAATTCGAAGTTCTGACCGAGATAAACACGGCGCACATCCTCATCGGCAGCCAACTCATCAGCTGTTCCTGCTTTAAGGATATTCCCTTCAAACAGGAGATAAGAGCGGTCTGTAATTCGAAGTGTTTCGTGTACGTTGTGGTCGGTAATTAATACGCCAATGTTTTTTTCTTTCAGCTGCATTACAATTTGCTGGATGTCTTCCACCGCAATCGGGTCAACCCCGGCAAACGGCTCATCAAGCAAGATAAATTTCGGGTCGATGGCCAGTGCCCGTGCAATTTCTGTACGGCGTCGCTCACCACCCGAAAGCTGAATACCTTTACTCTTTCGAATGTGTTGTAAACTGAATTCATCAAGCAATGTTTCCAGTTTTTCCTTCTGGTACTCTTTCGAATAATCGGTCATTTCCAGAACAGCCCTGATGTTGTCTTCAATGCTTAATTTTCTGAAAACAGATGCTTCCTGAGCCAGATAGCCAATGCCACGCTGTGCTCTTTTGTAAACCGGAAGTTTTGTAATCTCCTTTTCGTCGAGAAATATTTTTCCTGAAAATGGTTGAATCAATCCAACAATCATATAAAATGATGTGGTTTTCCCGGCTCCGTTTGGACCTAATAATCCCACAATTTCGCCTTGCTCAACCTGAAAACTAACTCCTTTTACTACGGTTCTTTTTCGGTATTTTTTAACGATATTTTCTGCTCGAAGAATCATAATGGTTCAAATAACGTCAATTTTTGACTGAATTACATGGCCTCCATTGCTTTTTCACGATTTTTAACTACACGACGCGAAATAACAATACCAATTTCGTAAAGGAAAACCAACGGGAAACAAACCATAATCTGGCTAAAAATATCGGGAGGTGTAATAATTGCCGATAGTAGCAGCATTACAACATAAGCATGTCGACGATACGTTTTCATAAATTCCGGCGTAAGCAGTCCTACTTTGCTCAAAAAGTAAGAGAAAATCGGTAGAAGGAAAACAACTCCGCCCGCCAATGAGATGGATGTTACCGATCCAATATATGAACGAAGATTAATGGTATTTTCAACTTCGCTACTTACCTGGTAGGTGCCTAAAAAGTGAATGGATAAAGGCACAATTAAAAAGTAGCCAAACAGTACGCCCATTAAAAATAAAATGGAGGTAAAGAACACGGCACCACCAGCATGTTTGCGTTCATTCTCGTACAATGCGGGTTTTATAAATCGCCAGAATTCGTAGAAAACAACAGGCGAAGCAATAATTAATCCGGCAATTATCGATACCATAATATGCGTAGAAAACTGCCCGGCAATTTTTATACTTTGCATTTTTAATGGTACCTGGTTAATTTTTAATGCCTCCGATCCTACAATGTCTCCCAGCCTGGCCAACATGCGGTTGGTCCAAAAGTCGGGCATTCTCGGACTGAGGATAACCACATCGAAAATAAATGATTTCATAACAAATGCAACGATGGCAAAAAGAACTATGGCCGCTGATGACCGGATAATGTGCCAACGAAGTATCTCCAGGTGTTCAAGAAAGGACATTTCTCCCTTTGAACTTTCTTCCCCTTGTTTTTTTGTAGTACGTTCTTCGCTCATGAATTCTGGTTTTCAAAAAAAAAACTTCACAAATGTACACGAATTTTTCGCATTTAAAATCTCAAATATTACTTATATATTGCAGGGCTCAAACTTTTCACATAATGTTAGTCTCTATTAAATACATCAAATTTTAAAGTATAAAATTTATTAAATTGTATTGCCATTTTGCTTACTTTTAATAATTTAGAATTTGCTTATGCTACAGATATTGGGAGATTGGACATATGAGTAAAAAAGTTGTATTAGCAGAAGAGTTGCAGCGTTTTTTTGGTTTCGACCGTTTTAAAGGGCAACAGGAAGAAGCGATTAAAAGTGTGATGGATGGAAAAGACACCTTTGTGTTGATGCCAACAGGGGGAGGAAAGTCGTTAATTTATCAGTTGCCGGCCTTAATTCTTGATGGCACTGCCATTGTGATTTCCCCGTTAATTGCGCTGATGAAAAACCAGGTAGATGCAATACGAGGTACGCATGCCGAAGACAGTGTTGCTCATTTCTTAAATTCATCGCTGTCAAAAGCAGCTATAACACAAGTTAAGGAAGATGTGTTGGCGGGAAAAACAAAATTGCTTTATGTTGCTCCTGAGTCGTTGACAAAAGAAGAGAACATTGAATTCCTTAAACAAATAAAGATATCGTTTTACGCCATTGATGAGGCACACTGTATTTCGGAGTGGGGACACGATTTCAGACCGGAGTACAGACGTATAAAACCGATTGTTGAAGAAATCGGGAAGTCGCCAATTGTTGCGTTAACCGCCACGGCAACGGCAAAGGTTCAGCACGATATTCAAAAAAACCTTAGCATTTTAGACGCAAAAGTTTTTAAAGCATCATTTAACCGCGAGAATCTTTATTACGAAGTGCGGCCAAAGGTTAAAACCGAAACGCAGATCATAAAATTCATAAAACAAAACGAAGGGAAATCGGGCATTATCTATTGTTTGAGCCGAAAGAAGGTAGAAGAACTGGCCGAAACCCTGCAGGTGAACGGAATAAAAGCACTTGCTTATCATGCAGGGATGGATGCTACAACCCGCTCCGGCAATCAGGATAAATTTCTGATGGAAGAGGTGGATGTAATTGTGGCTACCATTGCTTTTGGTATGGGCATCGATAAACCTGATGTGCGATTTGTGATTCACTACGATATACCCAAAAGCCTGGAAGGTTATTACCAGGAAACCGGGCGGGCCGGCCGTGATGGTGGCGAAGGACAATGCATTACTTTTTACAGTTATAAAGACATTCAGAAACTGGAGAAATTTATGCATGGGAAACCGGTGGCTGAGCAGGAAATCGGGAAACAACTTTTATTGGATACCGTTTCGTATGCCGAGTCGGCCATTTGCCGCCGCATAATATTGTTGCATTATTTTGGCGAGCACTACCGAACTGATAATTGTGGAAACTGCGATAACTGCCTGAATCCGAAGGAGCAAATTGAGGCCAAAGACGATATTGTTACCGCACTGAAAGCCATTCTTGAGGTAAACGAAAAATACAAAGGCGACCATATTGCCAACATCCTGATTGGAAACAGCACGGCTGCTATTAAATCGTTTAAACATTACACGCTAAAATCGTTTGGTACAGGGAAAGAACACGACGAGCGTTTTTGGAATGCCGTGTTCCGACAGTCGATGGTAGCCGGCATCATTAATAAAGATATTGAGAATTATGGCTTGCTGAAAGTCACCGAAAAAGGACACGAGTTTCTGGAGAAACCACATAGTTTTATGTTGGTGAAAAACCACGAATACGAAGAAGAAGATGATTCCTCAGGTGCAGGAGGCGCTCCATCAGGAGGTGCCAGTGGCGATCCGCAGTTGTTTGCCATGTTGAAAGATCTGCGAAAAAAGATAGCCAAAAAGCACAATCTGCCACCGTTTGTAATTTTTCAGGATCCGTCGTTGGCCGACATGTCTATTCAATACCCGGTAACTACCGAGGAGTTACAAAATATTCAGGGAGTTGGACAGGGTAAAGCCCGTCGGTATGGAAAAGAGTTTTTGGCGCTGATAAAATCGTATGTAGAAGAAAATGAGATTGAACGCCCTGAAGATTTGGTGGTGCGCACTGTGGCCAACAAGTCGAAAATGAAGGTGTTTATTATTCAGAGTATCGACCGCAAATTGTCGTTTGAAGATATTGCCGACTCAAAAGGAATTGAAGTGAGCGATGTGATTGGCGAAGTGGAGGCGATTGTAAATTCGGGAACTAAATTAAATATCGATTACTACATTGATGATGTGATTGACGAAGATCATCAGGAGGATATTTTTGAGTATTTCCGCGAGGCTGAAACCGACTCTATAGAGGATGCTCTGGAAGAATTAGGCGAAGAGGAATACTCGGAAGATGACATTCGTTTAATGCGTGTGAAGTTCTTCTCCGACCTGGGTAACTAATCCTTATCATTGATTTTCAACTTTTTTGTGGCAGAAATTGTTATTTTTGAACACTTTTTTATTTGGAAAAATTAAATAATAGATATGACCGTGTCAGTTCAGGAAAAACTAGATTACAAAGTAGCCGATATTTCATTGGCAGAATTCGGAAGAAAAGAAATTGAGATCGCGGAGAAGGAAATGCCGGGATTAATGGCCATCAGAGAAAAGTTTGGCCCACGCAAACCGCTTAACGGCGTGCGTGTAATGGGAAGTTTGCACATGACCGTACAAACTGCTGTTTTAATTGAGACACTGGTTGCTCTTGGAGCAGATGTTCGCTGGGCAAGCTGTAATATATTTTCAACACAGGATCATGCGGCGGCCGCTATTGCGAAAGCCGGGGTTCCGGTATTTGCCTGGAAAGGTGAAACACTGGAAGAGTACTGGTGGTGTACCCGCGAGGCAATGAGTTTCCCGGATGGAAAAGGCCCGCAGCTGATTGTTGACGATGGTGGCGATGCTACCTTGTTAATTCATAAAGGATATGCTGCCGAAAAAGACGCCGGCGTTTTGGATGTTGACGCGTCAAGCGAAGAAGAAGAAGTGATTCTTGATTTGCTGAAAACTACATTAAAAGAAGATAACCGGAAATGGCATCGTACGGTAGCCGAATGGAAAGGCGTTTCAGAAGAAACAACTACCGGGGTGCATCGTTTGTACCAGATGGCCGATAAAGGCGAGTTGCTGGTACCGGCGATTAATGTTAACGATTCGGTAACCAAGTCGAAATTTGATAACTTGTACGGATGTCGCGAGTCGCTGGCCGATGGTATTAAACGTGCCACCGATGTAATGATTGCCGGTAAAGTGGTGGTGGTTGCCGGTTATGGCGATGTTGGTAAAGGTTGTGCCCACTCGATGCGTAGTTATGGCGCTCGTGTAATTGTTACCGAAATCGACCCGATTTGTGCGCTGCAGGCAGCCATGGAAGGTTTCGAGGTAAAAACAATGGAAGATGCATTGGCCGAAGGAAACATTTATGTAACCACAACCGGAAACTGCGATGTAATTACAGCCGAGCACATGGCAAATATGAAAGATCAATCGATCGTTTGTAATATTGGCCACTTCGACAATGAAATTCAGGTTGCCCGTATGGAAAAATGGCCGGGTATCGAAAAAATGAATATCAAACCACAGGTTGATAAATATACTTACGAAGATGGCCATTGTATTTACCTGTTGGCCGAAGGTCGTTTGGTAAATCTTGGATGTGCAACCGGACACCCTTCGTTTGTGATGAGTAACTCGTTTACCAACCAGTCGCTGGCACAAATTGATTTGTGGGAAAACGACTACGAGGTAGGTGTTTATACTTTATCGAAAAAACTGGATGAGGAAGTTGCGCGTTTACACCTGGCGCAAATTGGTGTAAAATTGACTGAGCTTACCGAAAAACAGGCCGCTTATCTGGGTGTGTCGAAAGAAGGACCTTTTAAGCCGGAGCACTACAGATATTAAGAAGAAAAATATATATGATAGAAAATGGGTTTCACTTAGTGGAGCCCATTTTTTAGTTGTAGATCCTTAGTATATTTCCTACAAGCGAAGTGTTATATTGTTTTAGAGGAGCAGCAGCCGGTCCATGGGCAGGAACGGCAGAATAAAAAAGTTGAAACTCTGAATCACAACAGGAGCATTTCCCTATAAGGCCTGTTGGTTCAACCCGACATGATGGAATGATTTCGTGGGTGCATGCTGCGTCGTAAGCAAAATGTTCACCTTCGGTTAAGCAAGAGACAATGATTCCTCCAAATCCCACGTTTTTGAGAAGAATTGAATTGTTAGGGAAAGCCAAGTCATTATATAATGGAAGATCTAGATTGAGTTCAATTAGTACAGGGACATCCGGAATTTCAGAATCAATTTCGTTGCACGACGAATACATCAAAAAAGTAAATGCAATAAAAAACAAATACTTCATCCCCGAATAACCCGACTTCCTGTTGTAGCTCTTTTTTTGCATGATGCTCACTTTGTTTTATTATTCTTTAACGCGAAAATTTTTATTTCCGTACGCGTTTCGTACTTTTATAAATTGAACAGCTAAAATACAATTTATTGCTGATAGAAAATTATGGATGATATTGTAGTTATTATATTGACATTGATAGTTGCCGTGTTTGGCATTCTCAATAAAACACGTAAAAAGAACGCTGCGCCCGGAGAGTCAGCTCCCGCAACAGACAGTACACAGGATTTTTGGGAAATGCTGATGGATGACAATAAAGATGTGCCGGGTCAATCACAACCACAGGTAGTGCAGGAAGAAGTGGTGGAAGAAGAGCCTGTGCAGGAAGTTCATCCGGCATTCCAATATAGTGCTGAAGCAAGAAAATCGGTGCCGCTGAAACGAAAAGTGGAACAACCAAAAAAAACGAAAAAGAAGTCATTGATACTGGGTGAGAGTTTTTCGTTGAAGAAAGCCGTGATATATAGCGAGATTATCAATAGGAAATATATCTAACTGTGTAAATATCACCTGTTTTCGATATTTTTTTGCATAGAATATTTTAATATTCAAGAAATTATATAATTTTGCATTAGGAAGAGTTCCGGGCAAATCGGGATTCTTTCTATTTTTTTATGCCTACGTTGAGGCGAAACAATTAAATAATAAGGAGGATACAAAATGTCCGAAGTAACATATTTAACGAAAGACGGATTAGAAAAACTGAAGAAAGAGTTGGAGCACTTGATGACTGTTGAGCGCCCAAAAATTTCGAAGCAGATTGGCGAGGCCATTGAGAAGGGTGATATCTCGGAAAATGCCGAGTATGATGCAGCAAAAGATGCCCAGGGTATGCTTGAGGCTAAAATAGCACAGATAAAAAACATAGTGGCCAATGCCCGAATTCTCGATGAATCAAAAATTGATACATCGAAAGTTCAGATTCTGAATAAAGTAACCATCAAGAACAAAAAGAATGGCGCTACGATGCAATATACTTTGGTTCCTGAAAGTGAAGCGAATCTGAAAGAAGGAAAGATCTCGGTACAAACGCCAATTGCCAAAGGATTGATGGGCAAAAAAGTTGGCGATGTGGTAGAAATTAAAGTTCCGTCAGGAGTAATACCTTTTGAGATTGTAGAAATTTCAATTTAAGAATCATGGCAAGCATTTTTACAAAAATTATCAATGGTGAGATTCCTTCATACAAGGTAGCTGAGGACGAGAATTATTTTGCTTTTCTCGACATTTTCCCAACTGCAAAAGGACACACTTTGGTAATTCCGAAGAAAGAGGTAGACTACCTTTTTGATTTGGATGATGAAACCTACGCAGGTTTGCAAATGTTTGCCAAAAAAGTGGCCAAAGGTCTGGAAAAAGCTGTTCCCTGCAAAAAAGTTGGGGTAATGGTTTTGGGGCTCGAAGTGCCACATGCACACATTCATTTGGTGCCCATGCAAAGCGAACACGATTTGCTGAACTTTGCCGACAAAACAAAATTCCCTCCCGGGGAAATGGAGCAACTGGGAAAGCTCATCGCTGAAAATATTGACTAACAGTCCCGATCAAAGCATCGGGGCTTTTTTTGCTCCAAAAATTCCATCAAAAATTATTAACATCCCCTGCATAAGGGGGAGAGAATTGGTATCTTTAAAAACTTTTTTAGCAAAGTTTTTATGGTTCCATTTACGCATTTACACGTACACTCGCAATACTCTATTCTCGATGGCGCTGCCAGCATTGGCGATTTGGTAGGCAAAGCAAAAAGCGACAATATGCCGGCTTTGGCTTTAACCGATCACGGAACAATGTTTGGCATTAAAGAGTTCCATGCGGCCTGTTCAAAGGCTGAAATCAAACCCATTTTGGGATGTGAAACTTATGTGGCTTCCCGCACAATCAATGATAAAAGCGATAAAATCGACCGCTCGGGGCATCACCTTATTTTGTTGGCAAAAAACAAGGTCGGTTATATTAATCTGATCAAGCTGATCTCGACAGCCAGCACAACCGGTTTTTATTACAAACCACGTATTGATAAAGAACTGCTCGAGAAACATCACGAAGGTTTGGTCGCATCATCGGCCTGTTTGGGAGGCGAGATTGCACAGCATATAATGGCCAATAACCTGAAAGCTGCCGAGGAAGCCATTTTGTGGTATAAAAAACTGTTTGGCGAAGATTACTACCTGGAGTTGATGCGACACCCGGCACAATCGCAACGCGAGCGTGAAGAAGTTTACGACTGGCAGGTAAAAGTTAATAAGCAATTGGTTCCGTTGGCCAAAAAGCTGGGTGTGAAATTAATTGCCACCAACGATATTCACTTCACCAACGAATCGGATGCGGAAGCGCATGATTTGTTGATCTGCCTGAATACCGGGAAAGATTTTGACGACCCGAACCGGATGCGTTACACCAAGCAGGAGTGGTTTAAAACGCAGTCCGAAATGAATGAGCTTTTTAAAGACCTTCCGGATGCATTGGCCAATACCAACGAAATTGCCGAAAAGGTTGAGGCTTTCGAACTGAATACATCGCCTATTATGCCGGTGTTCCCCATTCCTGAAGAAATTGGAACGGAAGAAGGTTTTAAGGAGAAATATTCAGAGGCTGATTTGCGCCAGGAATTTGGCGATTCGGCTTTTGAACGTTTGGGTGGATACGATAAAGTTATTCGTGTAAAACTGGAGTCGGCATTTTTGGAACACCTTACATTCGAAGGGGCCAAAGAACGGTATGGCGATCCGCTGGAGAAAAGTGTGGAAGAACGCCTTATTTTCGAGCTGAATACCATTAAGACAATGGGTTACCCCGGTTACTTCCTTATTACGCAGGACTTTATTAACTGGGCAAAAGATAACGGTGTGATCGTTGGTCCGGGACGTGGATCGGCTGCCGGTGCGGCCGTATCGTATTGTGCGGGAATTACCAACATCGACCCGATTAAATACGACCTGCTTTTCGAGCGTTTCCTGAATCCCGATCGTATATCGCTTCCCGATGTCGATATCGACTTTGATGATGACGGACGACAGCTGGTACTGGAATATGTAACCAATAAATACGGGAAAGATAAGGTGGCTCACATTTGTACTTTCGGTACTATGGCTACCAAGTCTTCGATCAGGGATGTGGCCCGTGTGCTAAAATTGCCCTTACCCGAAGCCGATCGTTTGGCCAAGTTGGTGCCCGAGGCTCCGAAAATGAGTTTCAAAAAGGCTTTTAAAGAAAGTCCCGATCTGGCAAGAGAAAAGGATTCGCCTATTCCTCTGGTTGTTGATACGCTGAATTTTGCTGAAAAACTTGAAGGTTCGGTGCGAAATACCGGGGTGCACGCCTGCGGAATCCTGATCAGCCGCGATCCGCTGACAGATCATATTCCGTTGATGCCTACCAAAGATGAGGAGCATCTGCTGACAACACAGTACGATGGTCGTTTTGTGGAAGACATCGGTTTGCTGAAAATGGACTTCCTCGGACTGAAAACCCTGTCGATTATAAAAGAGTGTTTGGAAAACATCAAGCTGTCGAAAGGAATTGAAGTTTCGATAAATGAAATTCCACTCAATGATGAAAAGACATTCGAGCTTTTTAGTCACGGCGAAACCACAGCTATCTTCCAGTTTGAATCGGACGGAATGAAAAAACACCTACGCGATTTGAAGCCTAACCGCTTTGAAGACCTGGTGGCCATGAACGCGCTTTATCGTCCGGGACCAATGGAATATATCCCCGATTATATTGCACGTAAACACGGTAAACAGAAAGTGGATTACGATGTGCCGATGATGGAAGAATACCTGAGTGATACTTACGGTATTACCGTTTTCCAGGAGCAAGTGATGTTACTCTCGCGTTTGCTGGCGGGCTTTACCCGTGGCGACTCGGATACGCTGCGTAAGGCGATGGGTAAGAAGATTATGTCGGTGATGGAAAAACTTAAAGTTAAGTTTGTTGATGGTTGTAAAGCCAACCGGCAGTTTGTTGACGAATGCAAAAACAAAGGGAAACAGACCGACGAAGTAATTAATAAAATCTGGAAAGACTGGGAGGCCTTTGCTTCGTACGCGTTTAACAAATCGCACTCGGTTTGTTACGCTTACATTGCGTATCAGACAGGTTTCCTGAAAGCGCATTACCCGGCAGAGTTTATGGCGGCCAACCTTAGCCGAAACCTGAATAATATTGTTGATATTACCAAGTTAATGAACGAGTGCAAACGCATGAACTTAAATGTGCTTGGCCCGGATGTTAACGAAAGTTTTATCAAATTTACTGCTAACCCTGAAGGCGATATCCGTTTTGGAATGGGCGCCATTAAAGGGGTTGGTGCCGGAGCTGTTCAGCATATTATCGATGTGCGTAACGAGCGCGGTCATTTTAAAACTATTTACGATTTGGTGGAGCATGTGAACCTTCAGTCCGTGAATAAAAAGAACCTCGAAGCGCTGGCTATGGCCGGAGCTTTTACCAACCTGGAGGGCGTAAACCGCAGTTGCTTTTTTGCCGGCGAAAATGAAAACGACGACACCAATTTTATCGAAAAACTGATTCGCTATGGTAACCGCGTTCAGCTGGAAGCGCAGAGTGCACAGCAAAGTTTATTCGGAGGAATGGGAGGCGGACAGGACATTCAAAAGCCGCCTATCCCGAAAGTTGATGAGTGGGCAAAACTGATTATGCTGGAGAAGGAGAAGAACCTGATTGGTATTTATCTAACAGCTCACCCGCTTGATGATTACCGTTTAGAGATCACCAACTTCTGCTCGAGAGAGGTGGCGCTGAAAGACCTGAATAACGATATCTCGAAATACCAGGGTAAAGACTTTACTTTTGGAGGAATGGTTACTGCAGCGCGCGAAGGACAGTCGAAAAACGGAAATATGTATGCCGTTATGACCTTGACTGATTATACCGATTCAAAAGAACTTTTCTTCTTTGGGAACGACTATGTAAACTTTAGTAAGTTTTGTAAAGTGGGGCTGTTTATCATGGTGAAAGGTTCGGTGAAGCAGCGTTTTAACAGCGATTTTTACGAGTATAAAGTGAACAGCATTGAGCTTCTCGACGATGTGCGCGAAAAATACATTAAAAGTTTAACCATTAATGTGCCGCTAAAAGCATTAACCGAAGACTTTGTAAAACACGTCGATCAGATCGCCGGAGAATACAAAGGAAAAGCCCTGCTGAAATTTAATGTTTTTGATACCGAGAACAATATGTACATTGAAATGTTTTCAAGAACTACAAGGGTAATTCCTTTGGATGGTTTTCTGAAGTTTTTTGATGAACAACCGGAAATGAGTTACAGAATTAATTAATTTTGTGTTACCGAGAAACGATATACAACAATAAAAAGATAATAATATGGCTTTAGAAATTACAGATGCCAATTTTGAAGAATTGGTAATGAGTTCAGACAAACCGGTGATGATCGATTTTTGGGCAGTTTGGTGTGGCCCTTGCCGAATGATTGCACCAATTGTTGAAGAAATGTCTGCTGAGTACGAAGGCAAAGCAGTAATCGGAAAAGTTGATGTCGACAACAACCAGGATGTCGCAATGAAGTACGGAATCAGAAACATTCCTACAGTATTGTTTGTGAAAAACGGCGAAGTTGTTGACAAACAAGTTGGAGCTGCTCCAAAACAAGCTTTCATCGACAAGCTTAACGCGCTGCTGTAATAGCATTTATTTGAGCTGTCATTTCGACGAGTAAGCGAGGAGAAATCTCTTGGTTAAAAGAGTGAACTTTTCCCATCTCCGAAATGACAGCTTTCTTTTTTTATTACAAGACTTCGACTCAGCCTTGTCCGGCATTCACACTGAACGAGGTCGAAGGGTGTTCAATACAACAACATTGCTTTTCTTTTTATCATT
The DNA here is from genome assembly GCF_963674925.1 of uncultured Draconibacterium sp. NCBI lineage: Bacteria > Pseudomonadati > Bacteroidota > Bacteroidia > Marinilabiliales > Prolixibacteraceae > Draconibacterium > uncultured Draconibacterium sp. Next base: position 414,976 of record NZ_OY771647.1, on the reverse strand, counting down.
TTGAAGAACCTGATCGACATAGAACAATTTCACCGTTTTGATAACCTGGGGCTGGTGGCTCACGAGGTTGTTGAAGGGTTTATAACCGGTTTGCACCGAAGTCCGTTTCATGGATTTTCGGTTGAATTTGCCGAACACCGCTTATACAACCAGGGCGAGTCGACCAAACACGTCGACTGGAAATTGTTTGCACGCACCGACAAACTTTTCGTAAAACAATACGAAGAGGAAACCAACCTGCGTTGCCAACTCGTTGTCGATACTTCTTCATCCATGTTGTTTCCTTATACAAAAGGGAAAAAGCATTTACACAACAAACTGGCTTTTTCGGTGTACACGGCTGCTGCACTTATTTACCTGATGCGTAAACAACGCGATGCCGTTGGTCTCACACTCTTTTCCGACGAAATAGAGTTTCATTCGTCGCCACGAATTTCATCGGTAAATGCCGAGGTGATGTACGGAAAACTGTCGGAGCTCATTCAGCCCGAAAATGCCGCCTTACGAAAAAACACCAATACCACACAGGTATTACATCAAATTGCCGAGAATATCCATAAACGTTCGCTGGTAATTATTTTCAGCGACATGCTCGACAGCTCGAAAAACGAGGAGTTATTTTCGGCCCTGCAACACCTTCGCTATAACAAACACGAGGTTATTCTTTTTCATGTAACCGACCATTCTTTAGAGCGTGAGTTTGAATTTAGTAACCGTCCGCACAAGTTTGTTGATTTGGAGAGCGGGCAGGTGGTTAAGTTTAATCCATCGGAAGTAAAACAGCATTACACCAATACAGTTAGCGAGTATTTCGAAGACCTGAAAGTAAGGTGCGGGCAATACCAGATTGATTTGGCCGAAGCCGACATCAACAAAGATTTTAAGGAAGTTTTGTTTTCGTATTTAGTAAAACGTAAAAAACTGTACTAGTTGAAATTGTTTTTTACTTCTCGAACTTCGACACATTAATTCGTAGGCTCCTTCAATTTCTTTATCGATTCTTTTCTGGTAATTAGCATTGGTATTGATACACCTATGGCCAACGAGATTAGTATGAAAATCATTTTGGCACCGTTATTAACCGTGTCGATTAGCGTTTGAATATAAGTGTCTTTATCTTCAAGATCAATTAGCGCAATAAATCCTAACATCATTCGGTAAGCAAATGCTCCAGGAACCATCGGAATCACTCCTGGTATGGAAAAAATCAGTGGCGGACTTTTCTTTATGTGAGCCATTTGTATACTGATAATTCCTATGATTGTAGCTCCGATAAACGATGCTAAAACAATTTCAATTCCCAAAAACATACCGCCAAATTTGATAAATCCACCGACGGCACCCATTGCTCCAATGGCGAAAAGCGTACGTTTTGGTACATTAAAAAGTATGGCAAACCCTATGGCTGCAATTCCCGACCAAAAAGCTTTTATAAGTATTCCGAGTAATATCATATCAAAAATTTAATATCATTCTGGATGTAAAAAGGCCAAATGCAATTGCAAAAGCAATCATTAATCCGTTGATAGCCCGAACAAGACCATTTTGAATATTGCCATCGATTATATCAGTTACCGAGTTTATCAGTGGTATTCCGGGAACAAGAAAAAGAACAGAGGTTGCAACCGCCTTTTCTGGATCGCTACCAATTTCGAATTGTTCAGAGAGCCCGGCAATAAACGATGCCACCAGAGCAGCAAAAAACACGCAGAGGTAGGGATTGAAATTTTTGCGTACAGCTTCTTGGCGGACAAAAAGCCCGGCTATTGTCGCAATAAACGAAACTCCCATGTTTAATGCATCGCCACCGAAAAGATTACAGAAGCCGGCACCGGCAGCGCCTACCATCGTTAACAATAACCAGCGCGGATATTTGGGTAACGACTTTAGTCGCTCTAATTCTTCCTTTATTTTTTCAACTGACCAGCTTTGTTCCTTTACATTCCAGCTTAAATGGCTGATTCCGCTAACCATTTTAAAATTTGGGTGAAGCGGAGAGATACGTTTCAGGCGGCTAAAAAAATACTGCTGATCTTTTTCAATAATCGTTAGCATTAAAGCTCTTTGCGTAATAAGCAGATCAATTCCATATCCAAGGCTTTTTGCAATCCGTTTAATGGTAATTCTGGTGCGGTGTGTACTGGCTCCTGAGCTCATTAATAACGCGCCAATCTCTAAAAGCGTATTTCCTGCAGATTGTGCATCTGCTACTGAATCTTTCATGCTGCTAATTCAAAATTAAATTGAATAAATGCAAAAGTAGTTCATTCTTGCAACTTGCCGGAAATTATCTCGATGAGGGAAATGAAAGTAATATTCAGTAAACAATTCAATTTTTAATTTCGGGTAAAATCATTAAATTTAACTGATTATCAATAAAATCCCCGTTTATGTTAGTTAAAACCTTCGGAAGCGCAGTCTTCGGCATTGATGCCACTACAATTACCATTGAAGTTGATGTAACCACCGGAATTAAATTCCTGCTTGTGGGGCTGCCCGACAGTGCGGTAAAAGAAAGTCAGCAACGTATTGAATCTGCCCTGCGTTTAAATGGCTACAAATGGCCCAAAAAGAAAATCATCATTAACATGGCTCCGGCCGATATCCGCAAAGAAGGGTCGGCCTACGATTTGCCACTGGCAGCTGCTGTTTTGGCCGCATCGGGGCAGATAAACCACAATAAATTATCAAAGTATGTGTTAATGGGCGAACTCTCGCTCGACGGAACTTTACAACCCATAAAAGGCGTTTTACCCATTGCCATCAATGCCCGTGCCGAGGATTTTGAAGGTTTTATTCTGCCCAAACAAAATGCACGCGAAGCTGCTGTTGTCGATCGGTTAAAAGTTTATGGTGCCGAGAATATTACAGAAGTGATCGACTTTTTAAATGATGAAGGAAGCCTTGAACAAACCGTAATCGATACCCGTGCCGAGTTTTATGCACAGGTCAATAATAATCCGTTGGATTTTTCGGATGTAAAAGGCCAGGAGAATGTAAAACGGGCTTTGGAGATCGCAGCAGCAGGAAGTCATAATATAATTTTAGTAGGGCCTCCGGGATCCGGAAAGACAATGCTGGCAAAACGAATTCCTACAGTATTACCTCCGTTTTCGTTAAAAGAAGCACTGGAAACCACCAAGATTCATTCGGTTGTGGGGAAGATCGATAAAGAAACTTCGTTGATGACGCGCCGCCCGTTCCGTTCGCCCCATCACACCATTTCGGACGTCGCGCTAGTTGGCGGCGGAAATTATCCACAGCCGGGGGAAATTAGCCTTGCGCATAACGGCGTTTTGTTTTTGGATGAGCTGCCCGAGTTTAAACGCACCGTTTTGGAAGTTATGCGTCAGCCGTTGGAAGACCGGAATATTACCATTTCGCGGGCCAAATTTTCGGTGGAGTACCCGGCAAGTTTTATGCTGGTGGCTTCCATGAATCCGTGTCCGTGTGGTTATTACAATCACCCCACAAAAGAGTGTGTCTGTGCGCCGGGAGTGGTGCAGAAATACCTCAACAAAATCTCGGGGCCGCTGCTCGACCGCATCGATATTCACCTGGAAGTGGTGCCTGTGCCATTCAAAAAATTGTCGGAAATGGAATCGTCGGAGAATAGTGAAGCTGTTCGGGAACGGGTGCTGGAAGCCCGTCAAATTCAGGAGAAACGTTTTGAGAATCATCAGGGTGTTTATGCTAACGCACAAATGAGTTCGAAACTGATACGCGAATATGTGGTGCTTGACAATGAAAGTAATAACCTGATTAAAAATGCCATGGACCGGCTTGGGCTCTCTGCCCGTGCATACGACCGTATTTTAAAGGTTTCGCGTACCATTGCCGATCTCGACGGACAAGAGCATGTGCAGGCCGATCATCTTTCGGAAGCCATTCATTACCGCAGTCTGGATCGCGAGAACTGGGGTGGGTAAGATCTGTGCTTGGAACGCAGATGACACTGATTATTTTGATTTTCGCCGAAAAAAATTGCTTGCAGATTTCGCAGATTCGCGCAGAATGATTTTCGGGATTCGTGCTACTGTTTGGTGATGGTCTCACTCCGGGTGAACCTATCACTTAGGTCCTACGGGGTTGGCCCTAGTCTTTAATTGTTTTGAATTCGTTCACCTTTTAAAGGTGAGTAATCGTTTTTCAAATATCCATTTACCTTAATGTTGTCAAAAAAGCATTTAACTCCTGTTGCTTTATTGATATCCTGAATATTCTGAATGTGAAAATGAAGATGTGCTTCTGAAGAGTTTCCCGAGTTGCCGCAAAGCCCCAGTACATCTCCTTTATTTATTTTTTGTCCTTGTTTTACAACGATTGAGTTTTGTTTGAAATGCGCAAAGAATAAATATTCATTATTGGCTGTTTTAATAATAACCGTGTTCCCCGGGATATAAAAAAGGTCAAATTCTCCGGGAGTATTATCCGCAATACCATCTATTACACAAACTACCTCGGCGTTACAAGGTGCAATTATCTCTTTGCCAAAAGCATAATAGTCTGCGTTTGTTTTTCCGTCTGTTTTGTATGATTTTCCTGTTTTGTCGGTAATAATAAAATCGAATGCGTTTTTTTGTGCTTCATTCTCAACATGATAGTTTAATTCTTTGGTGTCTCCTCCCCACACAACAGTCCATTCTCCACGAAATGGCAAATCGAGTTTTGTTTTATTTCTGTCAGGTTTTGGGAGGTTTTCATCCTTAAAAGGTTTTACCAATAAACCGTTTATTTTATCATCCTTGTCAACCGATATATTTAGCGAAAATACTGCACGTTCAAACCTGGTTTTGTAAGAGGCATAGGTTTTGTTTTCATATCGGATAAACTCTCTGTTTTCAATATTTCCTGCCTGTTTTTTTAGTCCTTTTAAAAAATCAATAGTTTTCTCAATTGGTAAATCTTTTTTCATTTCAGGAGAAAAGAGGTCAAACAGTTCATTGTATTTATCAGCGTTATATAAACGCTCGAAATCGTTAGCGATTTTTTTTGAGACCTCTTTCTCTTCTTGTCCGAAGTTTACTAATGGTAGTAAAATTAAAATGATAAAATAGAGCCGATTCATCTTTATTCTTGTTAACAATATGGCTTAAAGGTAAATATTTAAAACAGATACAAATCATCAGTGTAGTCGGAAGTGTTTTGGAACGCTGATAACACTGATTCTTTTGATTTTCGCTGAAAAGAAATTGCACGCAGATTTCGGTGATTTGCGCAGAAATATTTATGGTATTAGGAATTCAGTTTGGTGATGGTCTCACTTTGAGTGAGGCTATCACTTGTGAAAGTTTTGGAACGCTGACAACACTGATTCTTTTGATTCTCGCTGAAAAGAAATTGCTCGCAGATTTCGGTGATTTTCGCAGAATGATTTTCGGGATTAGGAATTCAGTTTGGTGATGGTCTCACTTTGCGTGAGGCTATCACTTGTGAAAGTTTTGGAACGCTGATAACACTGATTCTTTTGATTTTCGCTGAAAAGAAATGGCTCGCAGATTTCGGTGATTTGCGCAGAAATATTTATGGGATTAGGAATTCAGTTTGGTGATGGTATCACTCCAAGTGATCACTAGGGTATAAATTCACACCAGCAGGGGAAACAATTGTTATAAAATTCAAAATATTTATATTTGAGAATTCAAACCAACGCAAAACATTATGGAAGCTGAAGATCTCTTTCAAAATAGTTTCATTGATGATGACGGGAAAGAGTATAGATTTATAAGCAATGATGGGCATTTGAATGTTATCATTAATGGAAAGCCATTTTTTGAATTCGAACAACCATACAAGCTAGTGAGTGGCATTCGACACGCTTGTGATATTTATGATTGTGTTCAAATATGTAACGGAAAAGAGTTGAAAATATACCATTCTCAGAAGGAGGACAAGTGGATTGCTATGGTTGGAGTAGTCAATGCAAACCTGAGAGTGATGGATTAAGTTACGACTTTAGTTTCTATGTGTCTGGCTTAGGAGGTAATTAACAGTACATATAACGCAATCTTATTTCAATTTGGGTTTTACGTTGTATTGGAACTTGTAGCCAGTGTAGTGCAGCTTCAATCGAGGAAAAAACCTGATATTTATACGATTGCCTGTAGTTTCTAACAAAATGTACGGTTTTATTGATTTGTGATATAGTTGCAAGAATTGCAAATTTTTTTACGCCTGTTTCAGCTAGATTTTGGAATACAAAATCACTTAGTTTCTCGATTTCTTCTAAACTTAGTTTCGTATTTGCATTCCTAATATCTATCAATACAACATATTCCTCATGAAAAAATGGATTGTTTTTCAGTTCGGAAATAACATTCCCAACACTTTGCTGATCTAATAAACTATTATGAGATACAAGAACTAATTTTAATCCCTCGATTATATGAATATGTTCTGATTTTATTACCACATCACTCAAAATAACAGATATGAATATAAAAATAGACTAATTTTATTCAATTGGAATATAATTAAAGTTTTAGTTCTCAGTTTTATGAATATTGTTTGAGAAATGGTATTTTTAAAGGTGTGTTTGTACAGTGGCATTCGATGAATGTAAGGAGAAATAAAAAATACGGGATTTATTGCTTATCTATATTCAGGTGAGGACTTAAATGCCGACCTCAAGTATGAAACTTAAATGCATAAAAGAAGGTGGTCTGAAAAGCACCACCTTTTTTTATTACGTTTTTTGTTCTCTACAACAATTTATCTTTTTATAAAAAAAGAGCTGCGTCCAACAGCTCTCTTTTTCATAACCTAATAGGGGGAAGCTACCTTCTAAAGTAACTTCATACAGCAAGTTACGTTAATTTCTCAAAAAACACAAATCATCACTTGTGTGGATTGGCGATCAATATACTATTCAGAAGCTAATATTATTCTTCCGAACTTTTTAAAAGTTATACAAACAAAAAGGCCCGGCAAACCGGGCCCACTTTCAATTATAAACCTTTTAAACAATATAACAATTAACTGTCCACAATAACGCGTGCAGCAATGTATCCGTTGTAAAACCCCGGATCGCGTCGCTTAAACAGGCTCATTACTTTGTCCAGTTTGTTATTCAAAATTTCGTCGGCTTCATCAATAAGCTGTTCCAGGCTTTTGGTAGCCTCTACCGATGCAATCTTGTAGGCTCGTGGCTGGCCGTTAATAGCCAAAAACTCATTTAAATCGGTTTTTAAACCCTCCACTTGTTCGGCCGTAACACCATATTCCGCAGTCAAGACCTCCATATTGTCTTCGGCAGCCGCTATTATTGCCTGCACTGCCGGACTAAATTCAGCATTACGCAAGCGGTTCAGGTCAGTATACGTTGCATCCATTTGAACCCTGAGTTTTTCGTTAGCAGTAACCAAAGCAAAAGCTTCCAGACTGTCGTTCAGGATATCGGCCTTTTCAGACACTACGCTTTTAATTTGTGTTTTGGTTTTACCCAAAAACACCTGCGCCTGTTGTTGGGCGTACTGCACCTCGTCGATTTGGGCAACTGCCAATGTAAACTCATTTTTAAACTCGCCAACTTTAGGAATGGATGCCCAAAGGGCCGACTTACGGTCGAGGTACGACGACACAGCATCGTACATTTCTTTTTTGTTGATTTGATTTTTATTCATCGTTTGAGAATCTAAGAATTATTATGCTAGTTAAGGTTTTATTGTCTAAAAAGCAAATATAATGGCTAGTTATCAGTGTTTTATGTGGCTGGTTTTTCCGGGCTTTAGTGTCTGTGTGCTTTCAAGCGCCTTGTGTTATTCAACATAAGACCGTAATTTGGTAAATTAAAATGCTTATTGTTTAATCCAAAGTAGGCATTGTTTGAGTTGAAGTGGTCATTTCTCCACCGGAAGCACTTATTGTTTGATATGAAGTACTTATTGCTTGAGTTGAAGAGCTTATTGTTTAACCCGAAGTACTTATTGTTTGAATTGAAGCATTCATTGTTTGCCTGAAAGTGCTCGTTGTTTGAGTTAAAGCAGGCATTGTTTGAATTAAATCGATTATTGTTCCGATAAAAACCGTTGATGCTGAAAATATTGTCGTTTAAACAATAAGCTAATTTTATATCTTAGTAGCCTAAATCAATAAAACCACAAAATGAAAAAGCCTGTTCTTTTAATGCTTATTCTGCTGAGCATTATCCCATCGCTGTTCGCACAAAACATTCATTTAAACTCGCTGGGTTTTCTAACTGATGGCCCCAAAACAGCAGTTATTCCACAATCCTGCACTTCTTTTAAGCTTGTTTCGGTTTCTTCCGGAGACATTGTTTTTGAAGGAGAAGCTTCAGGCTCCAACTATCAGAAGGATGTAGACCAGGAGGTTTGGAAAATTGATTTCACAGACTTCCAAAAACCGGGAGATTATTACTTAGAAGTACCCGGAGTAGGTCGCTCGGATGAGTTTAAAATAGCAAACGATGCTTTCAATTTTGCGGCAAAAACAAGTATGCGCGCGTTCTATTTATGGCGTTGCGGAATGGCGGTTGACGGCGAATTTGCAGGCAATCATTATCACCAGGATGCCTGTCATTTGGATGATGCTTACGAAGATTATATTGGCGGGAAAGGCTCGAAACGCGATGGAACTGGCGGTTGGCACGATGCCGGCGACCATGGAAAATATGTGGTGAATGCAGGTATTTCACTGGGCGTTTTGTTTTACGCCTGGGAACATTTTCAACCACAGTTAGAAAAAATGGATTTGGATATTCCCGAAACAGCACCCGGATTTCCCGATTTTCTAAAAGAACTGAAATGGGAAACCGACTGGATATTAAAAATGCAATATCCCGATGGTTCAGGAAGGGTTTCGCACAAATTAACACGCACCAACTTCTCGGGTTTTATTATGGCCAGCGACGATCATGAAAAACGCTATTTTACGGATTGGAGCTCGGCAGCAACGGCCGATTTTGTGGGAATAATGGCCATGGCGGCCCGCTATTTTAAACCCTACGATGCTACTTACGCCAAAAAATGTTTGGATGCTGCGTGGGTAAGCTATCGATTTCTGCAGGAAAACCCGGAGTATAAACATTTTGTTCAGGGGGATTTTAAAACCGGTGGATACCAGACAAGAGATAATGACGATAGGTTGTGGGCGGCTGCCGAGCTATGGGCAACTACCGGCGACGAAAGCTGTTTGCGCGATTTTGAAAAACGTGCAGCAGACATCGATTATAAAATTCAGGAAAACTGGGACTGGCAAAATGTGTCTAATCTGGGCATGTATACCTATGCACTTTCTACTCGCAATGGAAAAAATGCTGAAGCAGAAGCTACAATAAAAAAGAACATCATTGCCAACGCTGATGCTTTGGTGGAAAAGGGAGAAGCCGATGTGTATTCGCGTGCCCTTGGCGGCAGGTATTACTGGGGCTGCAACGGAACTGTTGCCCGACAAACCGTAAACCTTCAGGTTGCCAATCTTATTCAGCCTAACCCAAAATACAAACAAGCGGCCATTGGTATTGTCGATCATATTTTCGGAAAGAATTACTATAACCGATCGTATGTTACCGGTTTGGGAATCAATCCACCAATGTTTCCGCACGACCGTCGTTCGGGAGCAGATGATATAAAAGCTCCGTGGCCGGGTTACCTGGTTGGCGGTGGCCACTCAGCAACCGATTGGGTGGACAAGCAGGAATCGTACAGCCACAACGAAATTGCCATAAACTGGCAGGCCGCACTGGTTTATGCCCTTGCCGGCTTTGTAAGTTTTTAATGTCAATATGCTATATTTCGGGAGAACGTTTTTGTCTTTACCCCTTTGGCTGTAGCCATTTCCTCTTTTAAGAGGAAACACCAGAAAGGCTTGGTTGGAGATTTTGAAGTAAAACTAAATTTGATCAGCGCTTGCTCCTTTGTCCAGGGGAGCTCCCGGCAGGGTGAGGGGTAGGGAAAATTAAATACATTTTTGATTGATAACGGTGCTATAATAATCTGCCACTGGCGAGTATCGCGAAGCAATCTTAATATTTCCCCGGAGATCAATGAGGTATTCTTAAGTGTTTTGGCACTGTATTCTAGGTAGTTCAATAGATTTCCTTTAATTTTATAGAAATCAAAAACCTACCTGTTATGACTAAATCAAAAAAATATCCCGTAACCCGAAGAGATTTTATCAAAGTTTCGGCTGCAACAACAGCTGCGGTTTCTGCCATGTCGTTTGGGGCCTGTAATACCGAAAAATTACCGGAGCCGATGAAACGTCCTTTTGGCAAGCTTGGTTTTAGTGTAACTACACTTGGACTAGGTGGTCAGGCATCTATTCAGTGGACTCCTGATGATGTTGATCCGGTTCCTATTATTTTAAAGGCTTTTGAACTGGGCGTTAACTATTTCGATACCTCAAACCTATACGCCGACAGCCAGCTGAATTACCAAAAGGCCTTTAAGCACTTGAATCTGATTCCGGGGGAAGATGGGTATAACGAAGCGCTGCGAAAATCAATTTGGTTAACCAGCAAAACTGCAATGCGCTGGGGTAAACCTGGCTGGCCCGAACGGGAGAATGTCAATAACTGGTCGAATGGCGAAAATGTACAATGTGCGGTCGATGATGTAAAACGCTCACTCACCCAGATTTTTGGGGATGGAGAAGGTTATTACCCGGATGGCGCATACCTGGATATGGTATTGTGCCATACCTTGCATAACACCGATGAGGTTGATGTGCTTTACGAAGGATTGGAAACACCGCTCGATCCCGATGGCAATTTTGGTGCTTTGGTCGCACTTCGCGATTTGCGCGACGGAACCAACCTGACGGGAATGAACCAAAAAAATGAAAAGCTGATCAAACATATTGGTTTCTCGGGTCATGCCAATCCGCCGGCCATGATGGATATGATTCAGCGCGATGAATACGGCATTCTAGATGGTATGCTGATTGCCATAAATGCCAACGACAAAACAAAAATGAATATGCAAAATAACGTCATCCCGATTGCCGAAGCCAAAGGAATGGGAATAATTGGCATGAAAGTTTTTGCCGATGCTGCCATGTACCATAAAGAGCCGCGTTGGTCGCAAACACCCGCTGATGTATTCCGCAAAGTGGGAACCGACGAGCTGCCGAGTAAACCGCTTATCGAATATTCGTTGACCACACCGGGTGTACATACGCTGATAATCGGAATTGGGCAAATCGATGACGATCCGATGAAATGCCAGTTGGTACAGAACTTTTATGCGGCACAGATAGAGCCTGACGGAATGAGCGCTGAAGAGCGAAAACGAATTGAGGAGCAGGCCAAAAACGTGAAGCCGGGAAGTAACTATTTTCAGGTTATTGAGAAAGAGCAACTTTCAGCTCCGCGCGATGTAAAATTCGTTGATGGTAAATTAATCTGGAACACCGCTTTGGCAGATGAGGAACCCATATCGCATTACGAAGTTATACAGAACGGGGAGTTGCTGGGTAAGGTGGAACACAAACCTCAGTTGTTAAAAAGCCAGCCGTTTAGTATAATTCTTGACAAGCCTGGAGATGTTACGCTGGTTACTGTTGATAAAGCTGGAAATAGAGCTGAAACAGTTGTGGCGTAACAAAAATTTAATGACCTTTGTGCCGATTAGTATGAACTAAAAGTCGTACTATTGGTTTGAGATAGTAAAACATAATTTAACGAAGTAAGATGGTAGACAGACTTTCCGATCCCATTGGACGATTGATGGGATTGCGTTATAAATCGCACCCCTGGCACGGTGTTTCAATTGGCGATAATGCCCCTGAAGAATTAACCGCTTTTATCGAAGTGGTTTCAACCGATACGGTAAAATACGAAATTGACAAGGATAGCGGTTATCTGCGTGTTGACCGGCCACAAAAATTTTCGAACGTAGTTCCGGCTTTATATGGTTTTATTCCGCAAACTTATTGCGGTACCAAAGTGGGTGAATATTGTTCGGAAAAAGTTAACCGGAAAGGCATTAAAGGCGATGGCGACCCGATTGATATTTGTGTGCTTACCGAAAAGGATCTGGCGCATGGCGACTTGCTGGTAACTGCTCGTCCGATTGGTGGTTTCCGTATGATTGACGGCGATCAGGCCGATGATAAAATTATTGCCGTTCTGGATAACGATACCGTTTATGGTCATTTTACCGATGTGGCACAAGTACCTGAAATTGTAATCCAGCGTTTGGAGCATTATTTCCTTACTTACAAAGATATGCCGGGTGTTGATTCAAACACCGAAATTGCGGCAACTTACGGGCATGACGAGGCGCTTGAGGTGATCAGACTTTCGGTTGAAGATTACAACAACAAGTTTGCGAATTTAGGCAAACTGCTTTCATAGGGAAAAAGGCTTGATTTCTTAGAAATCAAGCCTTTTTTCTTGTTAATGGATAAAACCCTGCAATCTCTGCAGCTACTTTAGTTTCAATAAATTTCCATTTTAAAATGAAGAAGATTTGAGTACAGAGATTTGAGTATTGAGAATCATACTGCTTTTTCTCTCTACTCATTACTGAATACTCATGTCTACTTTGTTCATTATTTTTTTTGAATTTTATTCAGACTTAAACCTATACACTAGTAGCTTAGTTTTAATAGATTTTTGCTGCCGGGTAACGCTTGTAGGTTTTTTCAGCCCATTCAGTGTTGTTGTAAATATAGTTTAACTGTGCCCGGTGATCCTTTGCAAATTCCGGATCTGCTTTACGTTTTTCTTCCAGCTGCTTTCTGAATTCCGGATGCTCGTTTAAATATTTTAGCGCATTTTCTTCAAATCCATACGACGAGAAATATTCACGCTGGTCGAGAATTGAATCAAAAAAGTTCCAGCGGAAGAATGAATCCATCGCTTTTGGTTCCAGCATTTCCAGAATGTATTTCATTTTATTCTGGCGAACCGGAATCAACAGGTCGCCGGCAAAATACTTTATTTGTTGAACCTCACTTCTGGTAGTCACTTCGTTATGAAAATAATGACCGTTAAACGGTTGTTTCGGACTTGAGTACTCATCGATATAATCAACTGTAACTTCCATAACCGTATCATTTTTTAGCGGAACCAGTTTTACCCCGTTTAGCTCCAGCCTTTCAATTACTTCTGCCCAGCATTGTGGAAGAACATAGTATTCCGGAATGGTAATTTCTTCAACCGTATTGTACGTGTCGTAATAGCGGATTTCTTTCGAAAATGGTTTCGAGCGGTCGTAGCCAAAACGTGGCAGGCCGGTAACTTTGTCAATTATTTCGTTGCTTGTTTCATAACCGTCGAAAGTTATTGTGCTGTATTGGGTGGTGTCTACCTGATAGGTGATCGGGTAGGTAAGCATCTTTAACAATTCTTCGGTCCCTTGTTTGCGGCTCGAAATAATTTCTTTCGAATTTTCGGAAGTGAACTCGCTTAATGCAACAATAAACTGGTAGCACGATTTTACACGATCGGCAAAGTCTTTGTACACGTGGTTTTCAGTCATCATTCCGTAGCAGTTAAACAGACTTGCATAACCCGACGAATACCTTGGTGAATCCTGCCAAAGCAGAATGCCGGACAGTGGCTCATAGTTAAGCCAGTTTACATATGGAATCAGTTTATATTCACCTTTATCCATTTTCTCAAAAATATCCGGGATCATCTGGCTACGCAGAAATTGCTCCTGTACAGGTGGAAAATAGTCAGGGAATGGCGTAATCCAGGTAACGCTGTACTGGTGATCAGATCCATTTGTGGTGTGCGTATCCAGAAAAACATCGGGATCCCATTCATTAAAAATCTTGTTTATCGATCGGGCATTTTCCGAATCGCACTTGGCGAAGTCACGGTTCAGATCAAGGTTTTTTGCATTTCCGCGAAAACCGGTTTCGTATGGTGTAGCCTGGTTGGCGCGGTTGTATTTTCCGCGGTTCAGGTGTCCGCCAATGTTGTATACCGGAATGATTACAATCACTGTGTTGTCGAGCCACTTTTTCATTCCGTTTTTATTTCGCAGAATATCGTCGGCAAATTGCAGACTGGCATCAATTCCCTCCGGCTCGCCCGGGTGAATGCCGTTATTAATGAGCAAAACTGATTTTCCCTGTGCTTTAATAGTTTCAGGATTAAATTCCGGTTCACTGTTAATGATGAAGGTATGCAATGGTTTACCTATGTCGGTAAAACCATTTTCAACGAGTGTTGCATTTTCGTACTTCGAGTCGAGCAGCTTAAATAGTTCAATTACTTCGTCGTAAGTTGGCGTGTAATTTTGCTCGTACTTCAGGTTTAACAGTGGTTCTTGGGCAAACAAAAACAGGCTGATAACGCAAAGCGCTACAACCAAGGCAGTTTTTTTTCTCATGTTCTAAAATTTGAGTAGCTAAGCTACATGCGCAAAATTATTTTCGTTCCAAATCAAGGTAAGAATAGTCAAAATTGTTCTTTTCGTCGTGCAGATCTTCACGTTTTACCTCTTCCCATTCATCATAATTTACTTCGGGGAAATAGGTGTCGGCATCAAAAGATTTGTGTACCAGCGTGAGGTAAAGTTTGCCCGCCACTGGGAAAAACTGTTTGTAGATCATTCCGCCGCCAATAATAAAAGCTTCTTTTTCTTCTTTCACTTTTTCAATGGCTTCATCGATGGAAAAAACCGTTTCGCAACCCGGGAAAACATCGTCTTGTTTATCGGTAATCACAATGTGCCGGCGGTTTGGCAAGGGCCATTTTGGCAACGACAACAAAGTATTACGCCCCATTATTATGGTGTGGCCGCTGGTTATTTCCTTAAAACGTTTCAAATCGTTTGGTAAATGAAACAGCAGATCGTTGTTTTTGCCAATGGCAAAGTTCTCGGCAATAGCAACGATTATCGAGATATTTTTTTGAATTTTATTTGTCATTTTAAGATTGTTTTAAATGGCAACAGCTCCTTTAATGTGTGGGTGCGACTGGTAACCAACCAGTTCAAAGTCTTCGAATTTAAAGTCGAAAATACTTTTTACATCCGGATTGATCTTCATTTGCGGCAGCGGATAGGGTTCGCGCGATAGCTGCAATTTTACCTGCTCAATATGATTGGAATAAATATGAACGTCGCCAAAAGTATGTACAAAATCGCCTGGTTCAAGATCGCAAACCTGCGCCACCATCATGGTAAGTAAAGCATATGATGCAATGTTAAAAGGTACACCCAAAAATACATCGGCACTGCGCTGGTACAGCTGGCACGACAATTTTCCGTCGGCAACATAAAACTGGAAAAGTATGTGGCACGGTGGCAAGTTCATTTTGTCAAGCTCACCAACATTCCAGGCGCTAACCAGGTGGCGTCGCGAGTCGGGATTGTTTTTAATGGCATCAATTACCTGCGAAATCTGGTCGATGTGGCCGCCATCGGGTGTTGGCCAACTGCGCCACTGGTAACCGTAAATGTGTCCGAGGTTGCCGTCGTCGTCGGCCCACTCGTTCCAAATACGCACCCCGTTATCCTGCAAATATTTTACATTGGTATCGCCTTGCAAAAACCAAAGCAATTCATAAATGATCGATTTCAGGTGCAGTTTTTTTGTTGTTACCATCGGAAAACCTTCGCTCAAATCAAAACGCATTTGGTGCCCAAAGCGGCTGATCGTTCCTGTTCCCGTGCGGTCTTCTTTAACCGCTCCCTTTTCTAAAATGGTTTCCAATAGATCTAAATACTGCCTCATTTTTCAAATATTTCCCACAAAAATAATCGTTCAAAAAGAACTGCTTCCGATTTCAGCAGTTTAAATATTCACAATTACACTTAGATTGTTAACGGACACAGTTATAATGATAGTATCACTTTGTGTGATGCTATCATTAAATGCTATCACTAAATCTAAACCTCAGGATTAAGCCGGGCCCCGCATTTCTTACAGAAAACAGCATCATCATCGTGCGATGGATGCAGGCACTGCGGGCAAACCTGGGTGTTTTTTTCGCTGGTTGGATTGATGATCTCGGCAGTAACAATACCCGTTGGAACGGCAATAATGGCGTAACCCATTATCATAACGATGCTGGCAATAAATTGCCCCAGTGGCGTTCCCGGACTAATATCACCATAACCAACTGTGGTAAGAGTAACGATTGCCCAATAGATTCCGCGCGGAATGCTGGTGAAACCATGTTGCGGGCCTTCAACGAGGTACATCACCGTTCCGATGATGATGACCAGCATAGTTACAAAAAAGATAAAAACACTTATTTTTTCGCGGCTGTTCCATAAAGCTTTTGCCAGTGAACGGCCTGCCTGGGTATATCGTGTAAGTTTTAAAATACGGAAAACACGGAGTAAGCGGAGAATTCGAATTACCACTAAACTGTGCGAGCCGACAACCACAAGTCCGATGTACGTAGGTAAAACCGATAAGAGGTCGATAATGCCATAAAAACTAAAAATGTAACGTAAGGGCTTTTTTACAATAACAACACGCAGGATGTATTCAATCGAGAAAATGATGGTTATACACCATTCCAGAATGCGCAGTAATTGATAATGAGTATCGCGTATAGCAGGAACACTTTCCAGTAGCACCAGTGCAACACTTATAATAATTACGACCAGCAAAACAACATCGAAAAGTTTGCCCCCCGGCGTATCGGCTTCAAAAATAATCTCGTAAATTTTCTCTTTGGTTTTGTCCATGCCCAGCAATATTCGGGATTAAATATACAAATATGCTGTAAATATGTTTTGTCGTTAAAATAAAAAAGCCCTTCCCAAATAATAAGGGAAAGGCTTTTTGAAATTATTCTGTATTGGTTTTTAGAGAACAGTTTCAACACTTTCGTATGGTAGGTCGAAAGCTTCAGCAACTCCTTTGTAAACCACTTTGCCATCAACAACATTCAGTCCTTTGCGTAATGGCTCGTTGTCGATACATGCCTGTTTCCATCCTTTGCCTGCAATTTCAATGGCATAAGGAAGTGTAGCATTGGTAAGCGCAATTGTTGAAGTACGTGGAACAGCACCCGGCATATTGGCCACACAATAATGCAATACATGGTCGATAACAAAAGTTGGATCGGCATGCGTTGTAGCTTTTGTAGTCTCGAAACATCCACCCTGGTCAACAGCAACGTCAACCAAAACAGTACCCGGTTTCATTGTGCTCAGCATATCGCGTGTTACCAAATGTGGCGCTTTTGCACCAGGAATAAGAACAGCACCGATAATAACATCGTGCGATTTGACCATCTCGCGAATGTTAAACTCGTTACTCATCATTGTTTTTACGTTGGCAGGCATAATATCGTCGAGGTAACGCAGGCGTTTCAACGATACATCCATAATGGTAACATCGGCACCTAGTCCGGCAGCCATTTTAGCTGCTTCGGTACCTACAATACCACCACCAATAATCAAAACTTTAGCAGGAAGAACTCCGGCAACTCCGCCAAGAAGCACACCGTAACCACCATAAGTTTTTTCAAGGTATTTAGCACCTTCCTGAATTGACATACGACCGGCAACCTCGCTCATAGGTACAAGCAACGGTAGCGAACGATCAGGTAGTTCAACTGTTTCGTAAGCCAAACAAATCGATTTGTTTGCGATCATGGCATGTGTTAAAGGCTCGCACGATGCAAAGTGGAAGTACGTGTAAAGAATTTGTCCTTCTTTAATCAGCTTGTATTCCTCTTCGATGGGCTCTTTTACTTTGATGATCATTTCGGCAATGCCGTAAACATCTTCAATAGTTGGAAGCATTTTGGCTCCGGCTCCAATATAGTCCTCGTCCGGGAAACCACTGCCCATGCCACCTCCGGCCTGAACATAAACTTCATGACCATGTTTAACCAATTCCGCTGCACCGGCAGGTGTAAGTGCAATACGGTTTTCGTTATTTTTAATTTCCTTTGGTACTCCAATTATCATTACAGTAAATATTTGAGTTTTTTCTGAGTTCAAAAATAGACCACTATTTGTGACTAAAACATGATAAATACTCAGGATTTGCAACAAATTATTGTAAAAGTAACATGTATGACATCATATACTTTAAAATTGCAAGTTAAGTTTGCAATAAGATATTAATTTGTCTGAAATTTTACATTATTGTTTTCAGTTTGATAATCTTATCTTTGCTTGCTTTTAAAAAATATTATATAACATGCCGACAGTATCAGACAGAGGAAGGATAATGCCTGATTCCCCAATCAGGAAATTAGCTCCGTTAGCTCATGAAGCTAAAGAGAGAGGGGTTAAAGTGTTCCATTTAAACATCGGTCAGCCCGATTTGCCAACACCTCCTGAAGCACTGGCGGCAATCCGGTCGATCGACCGGGAAATTCTGGAATATACACCCAGCGAGGGAATTTTATCGTTTCGACAGAAACTGGCGAAATATTATCACAAATTTGATATTGATGTTACGGCTGATGATATCATTGTTACCTCGGGAGGTAGCGAGGCGGTAACCTTTGCTTTTATGAGTTGTCTCGACCCGGGCGACGAAATTATTGTGCCCGAACCGGCTTATGCCAACTACGAAGCCTTTGCAATTGTGGCCGGAGCTAAGATTAAATCGATTCCGGGCGATATTGAGGAAGGATTTGTATTACCTCCAATAGAGGAATTCGAGAAGCTGATAACCCCAAAAACCAAGGGGATAATGATTTGCAACCCGAATAACCCAACCGGCTATTTGTATACGCAGCAGGAAATGAATGCCATTCGCGACCTGGTGAAAAAATACGACCTGTATCTATTTTCCGATGAGGTTTACCGTGAGTTTTGTTATACCGGCGCTCCTTATATTTCAGCATTTCATTTAGAAGGAATTGAGCAGAATGTTGTTTTGGTTGATTCTGTTTCGAAACGTTACAGCGAATGTGGTTTGCGCATTGGTGCACTGATCACCAAAAACAAAGAGGTGAAAAAGAATGTGATGAAGTTTTGCCAGGCACGTTTGAGCCCACCACTTATCGGGCAAATTGCTGCCGAAGCTTCGTTGGATGCCGATCCGGAATACATGCTGAATAACTACAACGAGTATGTTCAGCGAAGAAAGTTTTTGATCGACGGACTGAACCGCATCGATGGTGTGTATTCGCCAATCCCGATGGGAGCCTTTTATACCGTTGCGCGTTTACCGGTTGACAATGCCGATAAATTTTGCGCGTGGTTATTATCCGATTTTGAGTACGAAAAACAGACCGTGTTTTTAGCACCGGCTTCGGGTTTTTACACCGGTTCGGATAAAGGGCAGGATGAAGTGCGAATTGCGTATGTACTAAACAAAGCGGATTTGGGCGTTTGTTTGAAGATTCTGGCTGAAGCACTAAAAGTCTATCCCGGAAGAAAGGAACGCTAGCTTTTAAAAATAGAACTGTTAAAACATAAAAAAACCGGACTGTAAGCAGCCCGGTTTTTCTTTATCTGTTTATTTGTTACGATAAGTTCTTTACACGCTCCATCGCTTCCAGTACATTTTCGCGGTCGGCAAAAGCTGAAAAGCGGAAGTAACCTTCACCTGCAGGGCCAAAACCGGATCCCGGAGTTCCAACCAGGTTCGCTTCGTTTAAAACTTTATCGAAAAAGTCCCACGATGTCATATTGTTTTTGGTTTTCACCCATACATAAGGAGCATTAACACCACCGTAAACTTCGTAGCCAATTTCGGCCAGACTTTCACGCATTATTTTGGCATTTTCCAGGTAGTAGGCAATTACTTCTTCTACCTCTTTTTTACCTTCTTCGGTGTAAATGGCAGCAGCCGCTTTCTGAACCGGGTAAGAAACACCGTTGAACTTGGTCGATTGACGACGGTTCCACAATTTTTTTACCTGGTGTGCCTGGCCTTCTGAATCGTAAGCTACCAACTCGTTTGGAATAACAGTAATGGCGCAACGTGTTCCGGTAAAACCTGCTGTTTTTGAGAAGCTGCGGAATTCGATGGCAACTTTCTTTGCGCCTTCAATTTCGTAGATCGAACGTGGAATTCCATCTTCAGTAATAAAAGCTTCGTAAGCAGCATCGTAAAGAATTATCGCATTTTTTTCGATGGCATAATCAACCCACTTTTTCAGTTCTTCTTTTGAAGCTACCGTTCCTGTTGGGTTGTTCGGGTAACAAAGGAAAATCAGATCAGGAGTTTCAGTCGGAAGCTCAGGAATAAAGCCGTTTTCTTTTGTACAAGGCATATAAATTATTCCTTCGTAATGACCGTTTTCCTGGCAAGTGCCTGTTTTTCCGCTCATTACCGTTGTGTCGGCATAAACCGGGTAAACCGGGTCGCAAATCGCAATTTTATTGTCGTTGCCAAAAATCTCCTGAATATTTCCGGTGTCGCATTTCGAGCCGTCAGAAACAAAAATTTCATCCGCAGAAATATCGATACCTTTCTCCTGGTAAGAATGTTTTGCAATGGCTTCGCGCAGGAAAGCATATCCTTGTTCCGGTCCGTAGCCTTTAAACGTTTCACCTTTGGCCATTTCGTCAACGCCTTCGTGAAAAGCTTTTACCACACTGGGAACCAATGGTTGGGTAACGTCGCCAATACCCATTTTAATTACTTTTTTATCGGGATTGGCATCGATGAATTCACTCACTCTACGCCCAATTTCCGGGAAAAGATACCCGGCCTGAAGTTTCAGGTAATTTTCGTTAATTTTTGCCATATCTGTCTATTTTATAATGTTTTCCAAATTGGAGCGTAAAGATAAAAAAAACTATCGGCAAGTATTTTTGAGACGAATTCGTTTGTGGTTATTTAGATTAATTTAATGCATGGTTGTTTTAAGGTGACTTCATAAAATAACGTGTCGTAAAATCACGAAATACGATTCAAGTAGTTGGGGTAATCTTGCCTTTTGTTTTACCCCTGGCCCCTAAAGGGGAGCAGGGCAAGTCCCCTATAGGGGATTTAGGGGTGAATTGAAATACGACTTTCGTTTCAAAACAGAGCTCAATTGTTTTGTAAGAATGAAAAAAGTGTAGGATAATTCCAGAATTGCCTCGGGTTTGATACATTTGCCCAAACAATAACACAATTATGCAAAACTTCTTTGTAAAATCACACGGTCTGGGTAACGATTATATCGTTCTAAACCAGGATGAGATAACTTTTGAATTAACAGAAAAAGCTATAATTCGCATTTGCGATGTTCATTTCGGCATTGGCTCCGACGGCATTCTTCTGAAAGTGTCGAGCGAGAAGGCCGATTTTGGTTTACGTATTCTGAATCCTGATGGTTCAGAAGCAGAAAAAAGCGGAAATGGCCTGCGTATTTTTGCCAAGTATTTGTACGATTATGGTTTTGCTCAATCAAAATCATTCAGCATTGAAACGCCAGGAGGACTGGTGAAAGCCGAGGTAATTGAGGAGAAAAACAACAAGGCTTTCACCATAAAAGTAGATATGGGAAAAGCGATTTTCGAATCGAAACGAATTCCTGTTAATTGCGAAAAGGAGGAATGTATTGGAGAACCACTTGAACTGGAATACCGCGGATACGAAATTAATTGCGTGTCGGTTGGCAATCCGCATTGTGTGGTTTTAAAAGACGAACTGGATGAGAAGGAAATAAAAACTTTCGGGCCGCAAATTGAGACTAATCCGATGTTTCCGAACCGCATAAATGTACAGTTTGCAAAAGTGGTTTCGCCAAACGAAGTGGAAGTGATGATTTGGGAGCGCGGCGCCGGCTGGACCCTGGCATCAGGAAGTTCCTCGTGTGCAGTGGCGTGTACGGTTGTTAAACGCGGATTGACCGAACGAAACCTTACCATAAAAATGCCGGGTGGAAATCTGGCCATCGAAATTGATGAAGACTGGGAAATCCGCATGACCGGTGAAGTACGCGAAATTGGATCGGGAACATTGGGTGCCGAATTAATAAACGATCTTGAACTATGAGAACACTACTGATTTTTATGCTGACTGTTTTTGCATTCAGCGCAAACGCACAGTTTAAGTGGCCAAATGGCGCCAAAGCGGCTGTAGTTTTTACCTACGACGATGGTTTGGATTGCGATTTAGATGTTGTTGTTCCGCAACTGGATGAGTTTGGTTTGAAAGGAACATTTTTCTGTACCGGCAATTCACCAAGCTTATATAACCGAACCGAAGAGTGGCGTGCCATTACAAAACGAGGGCACGAGCTGGGAAACCACACATTATTTCACCCCTGCGACGGAACCGGGCAGGATTGGGTTAAACCCGAATACGACCTGAGAACTTATACTCCCGAACAGATTGTTGCTGAGTTAAAAACAGCCAACACTTTGTTAAAGGCAGTCGATGGAAATACTGAACGATCGTACGGATATACCTGCAGCCATTTTGTGGCCAACGGTGTGGATTTTACCGATTCGATAAAAAATATTTTTGTGGCTGCCCGTTGCGACGGCCCCATCCCGGAAACGATGGACGATTATAAAACATGGAAAACACCAAGTTATATGTCTGTTGATCCGGCGATTGAGGATTTGATCGCTCAGGTTGAGGAAGCCAAAGCAAAAGGGACAATTGTGGTGTTTATGTTTCACAATGTGGGTGGTGGTTACCTGAATACCGCAGCAGATGTACATAAACAACTGCTGCAATATGTAAGCGAAAACAGTGATGATCTTTACAGCGACTCCTTTATAAATGTAATGAAGTACGTGAAGGAAAATCAGTGATCAGATTTCCAGATTTGTAATCTCTTTGGTTACCTGGAAGTCATATTCCGGGTATTCGTACATGGCCATTCGTGGTTCGGTGTGGCCAATGGTGTAACCATAAACACCGTTGTAATCTTCCCGGTTTTCACCCATTTCTTCCAGCTGTTCCAGGTATTCGTCCAACGATTTTGATTCGATGACAATTACCTTTCCCATTTTATGGATTATGGGGCTGTGAGCACGTGTCGGGTCGTGGTCGAATTCCAGAATCCGTCGGCCGTATCGTGTAATACCAATAGTTCTGAAGGTCATACTTTTTCCCACTCCCGGTAAATTCAGGATACTTCGGTCGGTAGATAAAAACGGCAGTTCAGTTTCTTTGTGCAGTAATTTTATATTCTCCACAATTTTAGCCGGGTGAACCAATAGATGCTGGGCAAAATCCATGTCTTTTGCCGGAATTGTTCCGAATATCTTTTCTTCCATTCGTTCCTGCATCAGGCGCGAGTTGGGTGTAAAGTTGCTTTTATTCTCTTTAAATCCTTTGACGGTAAAGGTGTAATAGGAAAGCACGCCGATTTCATTCAGTACATGGCGGAGTTTTACACTATGTCCGCGCCGTGAGGCTGCCGTAGTAAAAACTTCCTGGTTGGTAACTGCCCAGCCCGAATCAAGCAACAACAGAACAGCTTGTTTTGATTCGGCAGTTATTTCCATTGGCGACTGAAAGTGCGCTTGAATAACAAATTGTTTTATGCCTGCCTTCAGGGCCTTCTTCTTAAAATCAAACAGGACTTTGCAGAGATTGGGAGAGATTCGTTGTGGTAAATATGCCGGCAAACGCGTTCCGATCCGGATTCGAACAATTTCGGCATATTTTTCTCCCTCAGCGCGCGATTTATTGTCCTCGATTTTTGCCAAAGCCATGTTGTATATGGCCTCTAGAATTTGTTTCAGACTATTATTACTGCTCATTAAAGCATCACCACCGGTTATTAGAATATCACGAAGTTGGGCGTCGTTTCTGAAATAGTCAAGTAATTCGGGCAGGCGCTCTTTCCACGATTTTTCAGGCTTCAGTTTGTCGAGATTAAAATTGTAGCGCCCACTCTGAAAATCGTACATTCGCTGGCAGCTGGCACATAACCCGCCACAGGCACGGCCAACCGTGTCGGGGATAAAAATGGCAACTTTGGGGTAGCGCCGGTGAATATTGTGCGAAGGTAGAAGCCAGCCCGCAGCATTTGGTTCGCCGGGTTTTACTTTGTCTTCCTTTTCCCAGGCTACAATATTTCCGAACTCCTCAACCAGTTGTTTACTGTAAATTACATAAGAACGAATGGCCATGTCGGCACCCACCACATAATCGGGGATGTACGAATTCAACAGCGAGAGGTAATAAGGATTTACAAAAAACGGAATGCCTTTTCTGCGTGCCTTTTTCAGCACTTTCATTGTTTCCTCAGTAAGTGTATGGTCGAGCATTTCGTTCAGCAATTCCGGAGAACGAATGGCAAAGCGTAAGTGAAAATTACTATCTAACCACCACTCGTTCATCAGCTTTTCTTTTTCGGTAAAACTTAAGCCCGATTCAAAAGAATACCTCTGGCTGGAAATATCACCACTATCGATTTTTTCGATCAAAATCCGGATGATTCGCTTTTTATTTTCTTGACGAAGTTCTTCCACCACCGGATCAAGTCCCGAAGGATATTTTTTCATCCAGTTTTCTACCCGGCTTTTTGTGGGATGCGTTCGGATTTGCGTATCGTTTAACTGGCGAAACAATTGCAACATGTCCTCGAAAAACGCAGCTTCTGCACCACTGCTTCCTTTATGAGTAGCCAGCCAAAGCATTTTAAACGGATTGGTTTGTGCCAGTTGGCCGCCAATATTCTGATCGGGAAATTCCCTGCCTGCATTGTCGATATAATCCAGAATACGAATGGCCGCCAAATCCTGCCAGCTAAGTTTTTCGGCCAGTTCTTCATCGTCTGAGGTGCCCAGGTAATAACTTTCAGCAATCGGATTACGTTTCAAAATTGGCAAAACCCAGTTGCGCAAAGCTTCATGAATTTCAACGACATTGTTGGCGTTTCTAATGATTTTTTCAAGGACCGGATTTTCAGCCAGTAATTTTTGGAGAATTTTTCGTGCGCGTATGGAGATTCCAACATTGTCCCAGAAAGCAATTGAATCCATGGCGAACTTTTTTAAGTAAAGTAGTCGGATCAATTAAGTTACGAAAAATCGGCCTGAAATCAAAGGGCCGTCGGTTGTGGCGACTAACGTTAATATGAAACTTTTGCGTTGAAAATCAAAATATTATGCCGTTGTGAGCGCAATTTGTTGAATTCGATTATCTTTGTGCCGATTTTTAAAAAATAACAGAGAAATCCCGAAAGGGAAGGAACACCTAATAGTTTGAAATAATGGCACATAAAGCAGGATTTGTGAACATTGTTGGCAACCCGAATGTGGGTAAATCAACAATTATGAATGCACTGGTAGGCGAAAAACTGTCTATCATCACCCAAAAGATGCAAACCACACGCCACCGCATTAAAGGCATTGTAAGTGGCGAAGATTTCCAGATTGTTTATTCCGATACTCCCGGTATTCTGAAGCCCAGTTACAAGCTTCAGGAATCGATGATGAAGTTTGTTGATACAGCTTTAATCGATGCCGACGTGATTCTTTTTGTCACCGATGTTAAAGAAAAGGTAGACAAAAATCCGGAGTACATCGAGAAAGTACGTAAGTCGAACATGCCGGTTATCGTATTGCTCAACAAGATCGATCTGTCGAACCAGGAAGAGGTATTAAAACTTTACGATCACTGGTCGAACACTTTCCCGGGAGCAGATGTTTTCCCGATTTCGGCACTCGAAAGATTTAATATCGAACCTATTTTCGATCGTATTTTGGAACACTTGCCCGAAGGTCCGGCCTTTTTCTCGAAAGATCAATTAACCGACCGAAACGAGCGTTTTTTTATGCAGGAAATTATTCGTGAGAAGATACTTTTGCATTACCAAAAAGAAATTCCTTATTCGGTTGAAGTTGAGGTAGAAGAGTTCAAAGAAGAGGAGAAGATTATCAATATCCGTACGGTAATTTATGTTTCGCGCGAAAGCCAGAAAGGCATTATTATTGGCCATCAGGGTAAAATGATAAAACGTGTGGGAACAGAAGCACGTGCTGATGCAGAGGAATTTTTCGACAAGAAGATTTTTCTGGAGTTGTATGTGAAAGTAGCCAAGGACTGGCGCGAAAAAGACGGTCAGTTGAAACAATTTGGATACGATAAATTTTAAAAAGTCAGAAGTCAGAAGACCGGAGTAGGAAGGTTTAAAAGAACTGTCCTTAGCCCCGATATTTAAGTCGGGAGAGATTGAACCCTCTGGAAAACAATGGGCTTTAGCCCTTAACAAAAAGGAACAAAAAATGAGCAGCAGAATAGTAGCTATAGTAGGACGCCCGAATGTGGGTAAATCAACTTTGTTTAATCGTTTGATTGAACAGCGTAAAGCCATTGTTGACGAAACAGCCGGCGTTACCCGCGACCGTAATTACGGAAAAGGCGAGTGGATTGGCGTTGAATATTCGGTGATTGATACCGGTGGTTATGTGGTAAATTCGGAAGATATTTTTGAAGCAGAGATCAACAAACAAGTGCATTTGGCCATTGATGAGGCCGATGTAATTATGTTTGTAGTTGATGTGGAATTGGGAATTACCGATCTGGATGATGCCATCGCCAATATTTTACGACGCAGTAAAAAGGAGATTATCCTGGTTGTAAACAAAGTAGATAACCATAATCGAATTCTGGATGCACAGGAGTTTTACGGCTTGGGATTGGGCGAAATTTATTGTGTTTCGTCGATGACAGGAAGTGGGACCGGCGATATGTTGGATGCCCTGGTTGCCAAATTCCCGAATCGTGAGTCGCTGGAAGAAGAGCATGAATTGCCACACCTGTCGGTTGTTGGCCGCCCGAATGTTGGTAAATCGTCGTTTATTAATGCTTTGATTGGCGAAGACCGTAACATTGTAACCGATGTTGCCGGAACTACGCGCGATTCCATTCATACACGATATAATAAGTTTGGCCACGATTTTATGATCGTCGACACAGCCGGACTACGCAAAAAAGGAAAAGTTAGCGAAGACCTGGAGTTTTACTCTGTTTTACGCTCGGTGCGAACCATTGAAAATTCGGATGTTTGTTTGTTGCTGATTGATGCTACTCGCGGAGTGGAAGCACAGGACATGAACATCCTGAACCTGATCATAAAAAATAAAAAGGGAGTGGTTATTTTGGTGAATAAATGGGATTTGATCGACAAGGATACCATGACCACCAAAAAAATGACGGATGAAATCCATGATCGTTTGGCTCCTTTTACCGATGTGCCGATCATTTTTATTTCGGCATTAACAAAACAACGTGTACACAAAGCGCTGGAAGTTGCTATGGAAGTGCATGAAAACCGTAAGCAACGAATTAAAACATCGGAGTTAAACGAAATTCTGTTGGAAGCCATCGAAAATTACGGACCTCCATCTGTTAAAGGTAAATACATAAAAATTAAGTATTGTACGCAGTTGCCATCGCCAACACCGGCGTTTGCATTATTTGCCAATTTGCCGCAATACATTAAAGAACCGTATAAAAGGTATATCGAAAACCAGTTGCGCGATAACTTTAATCTTACCGGCGTTCCGATTCAAATTTATTTCAGACAGAAATAGAAGGAACCGGAAGGCCGAAGTTTGAAGCCGAAAAATTCCATTTGTATGATTTGCAGATGGAATTTTTTGTTTCCGGGAAGTCGTGGCTTGTTTGATGTCCCCGAAAACTGCGTTTTGTTGCGCTACCAAAGTGTTAGGCAAATTCAGAAGATATAGCTGAAATCTGGCAGTATTCATTGTTTTATTTTTTTTGAATCAGGAGCAAAACCTGTTCTGTATAAAAACATAATATGTGCCCCGGAAGTTATGTGTATAAGAGGATTTAATTTATTAAATTGGCTAAAATTCTTTGGGATTGTTTAGCTGTATATTATTAGATCCCGAAGCATAAATTAAAGCATATGGCACGTTTTTTAAAAGATCGTTCGAAAGCAAAAGGGATGGTTCCCGGCTCTTTGGTACTTATTGGCCGGCAGAAGATGGATAACCCGATTGTTCAATTGATACGGTACAATAAGGATGATTTACTGGAAGAAACTGTTGATTCATTCGACGTAGTAAAAGAAAAATGCCAGCCCCAGCAGGTTAACTGGATCAATATTTATGGGTTGCACGATCTGGAAACGATAAAACAGATTGGTGAAGAATTTAAACTTCCGTCGCTTTTGCTCGAAGATATATTGAATACCGACCAGTCGCCGAAGTATGAAAATGGGGAGAGTTACGATGCTTTTATCATAAAAATCCTTCATCCGGAGGAAGGTTCAAAACGGATACATGCCGAGCAGATTACGCTGGTTCTTGGCGAGAATTATGTGTTAACACTGCAGGAACGAAAGGGTGATGTTTTTGAAGTGGTTCGCGAACGTATTCGTAAAAGTAAGGGACGGGTAAGAACAAGGGGGAACGACTACCTGGCCTATGCGTTAATGGATGCGCTGGTGGATAATTATTCAATTCTGATTGAAGATATTGGCCGGCAGGTGGAAGATATTGAAGAACGGCTCTTTAAGCAAATGGACTCCAAAATAGTAGAAGAGATTTACCAGTTTAAAACCGAGCTGAATTACATTCGGAAAGCAGTTCGTCCTATGCGCGAGTTTATGGCTTCGTTGTTACGAACTGAGGATACTTTTTTTCAGGAAAAGAATATTGCTTATTTGAAAGACCTGAATGATATGGTAATTCAATGCACAGAAGCGGTTGAAATGTATAACAGCATGACTTCTGATCAGCTGAATATTTATAATTCGAACATGAGCAACCGGATGAACGAGGTGATGAAAACGCTCACCATTTTCGCCTCAATTTTTATTCCGCTAACCTTTATTGCCGGCATTTACGGAATGAACTTCGAATACATGCCCGAGCTAAAATTGAAGTACAGTTATCTGGTTTTCTGGGTAATGATTTTAATTCTTGGAGGCGGATTGATGATTTATTTCAAACGAAAAAAATGGTTGTAAAAAAATTTTAACTAAAACAGATATGCAGGACATTGACAATATAGAACTGGAGTATTTAAAATTCGACGATTACCAGGAACTCAAACAGGCAATGATTGAGGTGTACACCAGCATGCCCGATGCCTACTGGAAAGAACATCATATAAAATCGCTTATCGATCGGTTCCCCGAGGGGCAGGTAGTGCTGAAAGTGAACGGACAGATTGCCGGTTGCGCGCTTGCCATTGTGGTTGATTACGACAAATTTGAAGATAACCACACTTACAAAGAAATTACCGGGAATTATAAGTTTGATACACACTCGCCCGATGGTGATATGTTATACGGAATTGATGTTTTTATTAAACCCGAATTTCGCGGATTGCGCTTGGGACGCCGCTTGTACGACTACCGAAAAGAGTTGTGCGAACGGCTCAATTTAAAGGGAATTGCCTTTGGTGGACGGATTCCGAATTATCACCTCTACCAGGATGAACTGTCGCCAAAAGAGTACATTCAAAAAGTGCGTACGAAAGAGATTCACGATCCGGTGTTGAATTTTCAGATATCGAACGATTTTCACCCGGCAAAAATTATAAAAGGTTATCTGGAAGGCGACACCGACTCGAATGAATATGCTGTATTGCTGGAGTGGGATAATATCTACTACGAGAAACCACGGAAAAAGCCGGAGATTACAAAAACCGTGGTTCGTTTAGGATTGGTACAATGGCAAATGCGGCCTTATAAAACGCTGGAAGACCTGATGTTACAGGCAGAGTTTTTTATCGATGCCGTTTCGGGGTATCGTTGCGATTTTGCTTTGTTTCCCGAGTTTTTTAATGCGCCGTTAATGGCCGAAAATAACCACTTAACAGAGCCGGAAGCCATTCGCGATCTGGCAAAACACACCGATTCTATTACCGCAAAGTTTTCGGAGCTGGCCATTAGTTACAACATTAATATTATTACGGGCAGTATGCCCGAGCTCGTGGACGACAAGTTGTTTAATGCGGGTTACCTGTGTCGCCGCGACGGGAGTACCGAGCGCTATGAAAAACTACACGTTACACCCGATGAGGTAAAAATTTGGGGAATGCAGGGAGGCCAAACCTTAAAGGCGCTGGATACCGATTGTGGAAAGATCGGGGTGTTGATTTGTTACGATTCGGAATTCCCGGAATTGAGCCGTTTGCTGGCAGATGAAGGAGTGGATATTTTGTTTGTACCCTTTTTAACCGACACCCAAAACGGTTTTTCGCGGGTGCGAAACTGCTCACAGGCACGTGCCATCGAAAACGAATGTTACGTGGCTATTGCCGGAAGTGTTGGTAACTTGCCAAAAGTGCATAATATGGATATTCAGTATGCGCAATCGATGGTATTTACACCCTGCGATTTTGCCTTCCCGGTAAATGGAATAAAAGCCGAAGCTACTCCAAATACCGAAATGATTTTGATTGCTGATGTGGATATTGGCTTGTTACGCGAGTTGAATCAGTTTGGTAGCGTAAGAAACCTGAAAGACCGTCGGCAGGATTTATTTCAACTGAAAAAGAAGGTTTAGTTTTTTACAAAAAAAGATTCGATGAAGAAGGTTTTCACTGTCTTTATCGAATCCTTTTTTATACTGATCAAGTCTAGTCTATAGCAACGGTGTTGTCGTAGCCTCTTATCAAAATTGTATTTCCTTTATCGCCTGCAAGCAATTCCAGTTCGCCGCTTTTTTCAATTTGGCGGGTGGGCGACAATGATTTTGGGAAATCAACTTTTCCATACTTCATTTGGGCATCAATTTTAAAAGGTACCGCACCGGCACCGATAATCAGTTTGCCGTATTTTCCGTCAAACGAAATGCCTTCAAAATCGGTGTTCAGCTGGTCAATGTCAATATCATCGTCGTAGCTTATAATCGAGAATTTTGTTGTCGACTCAATTTCGTATTTACTGTATTTACTTTGCGCAATATCGATCGAGATAGTTTTGTCGAGATAGATATTGTTGTCGTACGAATCCGGGATGGTAAGTGTTTTTACTTTCCCTAATTCCAGGTCGGAATATTTTCCTGTAAACTCTGCTGATTTTGCAGATTGTATTTTCAGGTTGCAGTCGTATAATTCGAGTGAAAGTTTGTCGAGCTCAGCTTCTGAAACCAGGTCGGTGTATTTGGCCTCCATTTTCAGGTTGTTAAAAGCATTAATAAGTACTTTGTCGTCGTACGAATTAATCTTCAAATTCCCGGCTTTGCTTCCTTCAATTTTCGAGTATTTACTCTCGATGGTAATATCGCCGGCCGTTTTAAAATCAATATCTGTATCGTACAGGTTAAAGGTGGCTTCGTCGTTGAATTTCTCCACGTGCAATTTCGAGTATTTTGCTTCCAGCTCAACAGTTGATTGAAAACCTTCAGCGCGAAGTTCGCTGTTATAAAGGTTCAGTTTGTTTTCTCCTTCAATTTCACCAATAAAAACAGAACTGTACTTGTTTTCAAGATTCAGGCTGGCCGATTTCGGGATGTTCATTTCATGCCTGATCTCAAAATCTTTAATTTTAATTTTATCGCCATTTAACAGGGTGATGGTGCTGCGTCCGTTAATCGAGTTCATGCTTTTGTAAAAACGCGTATCAATGTTCATCCGGTTTCCTTTCAGGTTGAATTCGAACGCTTCAATGGCGGCTATTAGCTTTTCGGCATCTTCCCGGCTGTGGGCATCCACTTTTATTTCGGTGCTGATACTTACCGTTTTATCGTTGGTTGTATTAATTTTTATGTCGGCTGCATGGTTCGATAAATTGATGCTTACATCGGCCGGCACTGCAGCCGACTTATTTAACTTTTTTGAAGCCTCGTAGCTCTGAGCCCATGCCAATTGGCTGCCCATAAAAAGGACTGCAACTGTAATTAATAATTTAGAGTGTAATCGTGTTTTCATCTTATCAGTATTTAAAATTTCATTGGTATTCGATGTAACTCTCGATGAATTTTCATCAATTTGAAGATTATAATTCATGAAAATTCATGTTCGTTTCATCATGTTTTTGTTTTTCAATTTCCAGTAGAATTCGGTTTAATACTTTGATTTTTTTCTCGTAATAATCGAGCAGAACGTGTATAACCGGCTCATTATCGATAGTATTGTTGAGATCTTTTTGGTAGGTGGCATAAATTTGGTCAAGGTTATTCAACTCGTTGAGTAAGAATTGAATTTCCGAATTGTCGCCCGGTAGTTCTTGCTCCACTAGTTCCCATTTGGCATTTACCACCTTTTGAAGAGAGGCTTCCTTATTGCCTAATTCTTCCGAAATATCTGACAATTGGACAACTACTATCTGTTTCTCCGAAGTTTCGTTCACCACAAAATAAGTGGCCGAAACAACAAACAGAAATATGGCTGCCACTTTCCAAAACCAATGCGGCAGGTTTTGTTTTTTGTTTTGCTGAAGCTGGTTTCGTATTCCTTCCCAAACAATGTCGTGTTCGGGATCTTCCACATCAAGCTTTAGCCGTTGCTCTTTCAAATATTTTTCCAGATTCTGTTTCATCTTGCATCATTTTTACCAGTAATTGTTTCGCCCTGAAAAACTGTGTTTTTGCTGTCGACTCCGAAATTCCCAGTTTTTCTCCTATTTCAGCATGTTTGTAGCCTTCTAAAGCACGAAGTATCAATATCTCGCGGGCGCCATCCGGCAGTTGTTTTATATAATGGTGAATCCTTTCCGGGCTAAATTCGCTATCAATTTCAAAGGCTATTTCATGATCTCCGTTGCCCAGATTTTCAACCTCGGCATAAAACGTTTTTTCCTTTCGGGTAACATCAATACTTTTGTTAACTACAATTCGTTTTAGCCAGCCGCCAAAGGCCTTTTCGTTTTTTAACTTGTCGATTTCAGAGAAAGCTTTTACAAACGCATCCTGCAGTATATCTTCTGCCAGGCTTTTATCATTGGTCAAGCGAATGGCAACATTGTACATTCCCTTACAATAAAGTTTATAGAGTCTGTACTGAGCTTTCGCATCGCCTTTTTTACAAAGCCTAATCAAGCTAACTTCGTTATCGTTGTGGTTTATTTCCAAATTGTTTTTCTTAATGCTGCCAGGCAGTTTTTCATCAAAGTCGAACCCCGATCTTTGCCTTTAAGACGAAGATATTCTGAAAAGGTTGGAATGGTACAAAAATATTTTTCAAATTTGTAGGAGAACCACTTAAAATCTTACACCATGTTTATCGTTCACGTATTTATTCATGTAAAAGAAGATTGTATCGACGCGTTTAAAGCGGCCACCATCGAGAATGCAAAAAACAGTATTAAAGAACCGGGAATTGCCCGTTTTGATTTTGTAGAACAACAAGACGACCCTACACGTTTTGTATTGGTAGAGGTGTATCGTACGGCCGACGATCCGGCAAAACACAAAGAAACCGTGCACTACCAAAAGTGGCGCGATACCGTTGCCGATATGATGGCCGAACCACGATCGGCACTAAAGTTTTATAATGTACATCCCGACGAAGAAGGTTGGGATTAAGAGACAGAATTTATGGCAGTTAATTTTTCATTTGCGACGGCGGGGCAAATCATTTTTGGAGATCATTCGCTGGAGAAAGTTCCCGGCCTTGTTGCCGGTTTTGGGCAGAAAGTTGTTTTGGTGACCGGAAAAAATTCGTCGCGAGCCAAAGAATTGTTGGCGAAATTTAGCCCGGGAACCGACACCGTAATTTTTAATGTACCCGGAGAGCCAACCACCGGTTTAATTGAAGCCGGTGTTCAACTGGCACGCGAGCATCTTAGTGATGTAGTTGTGGGCTTGGGCGGAGGAAGTGTTATCGACAGTGCAAAAGCAATTGCTGCCCTGGTAACCAACAAAGGTGAATTGTTTGATTACCTGGAAGTGATCGGGCGCGGAAAACCATTAACAGAAAAACCTTTGCCCTGTCTTGCTATTCCAACAACGGCCGGAACCGGTGCAGAGGTAACCAAAAACTCGGTAATAAAGTCGCCCGAAAATAATGTGAAGGTTAGTTTGCGCAATAACCAAATGTACCCTGATGTGGCGGTGGTTGATCCGGTACTTACCTGGTCGATGCCACCGGCATTAACCGCCAGCACGGGCGTTGATGCCTTAACGCATCTTTTGGAAACCTTTGTGTCGAACCAGGCGAACCGGTTTATTGATATGGTTTGTCGCGAGGGTTTAACACGCATCTCACGGTCCTTACGAAAAGCATATAAAAACGGGAGCGATAAACAGGCACGCGAAGATATGGCTATGGCCAGCCTTTTGGGCGGCATGGCTCTTGCCAATGTAAAACTGGGGGCGGTGCATGGTTTTGCAGGACCAATGGGAGGGATGTTTCCTATTCCGCACGGAGCCGTTTGCGCCTGCCTGATGTCGGCAGTGACTGAAGAGAATATTCAGGCTTTAAGAGATCGTAAACTCGATAGCTCGAAATTTGATGAGCTGGCAAAAATCCTTACAGGAAACGAAAAAGCCATGGCAAACGATGCTGTTATTTGGGCAGCGGAATTGGTGGCCGAATTGCAGATCCCGCCATTGTCGGAATATGGATTGAGAAAAGAAGATTTTCCGGTACTGGTTGAAAAAGCAAAAGTGGCAAGCAGTATGAAGGGGAATCCGGTAGAACTGACAGATGAGCAGTTGTTTCGCATTTTGGAGCGGTCGTTGTAAATGACAATCCGGTATCGGAACAATTTTTGTAGAATAAA
This sequence comes from uncultured Draconibacterium sp., assembly GCF_963674925.1. NCBI lineage: Bacteria > Pseudomonadati > Bacteroidota > Bacteroidia > Marinilabiliales > Prolixibacteraceae > Draconibacterium > uncultured Draconibacterium sp. The sequence goes on along the minus strand of NZ_OY771647.1, from coordinate 380,523 downwards.
ACTATCTTTGTACAATAAACAGAACGCGATGATTGGCAATTTTTTTCATACACCGGGAACAAAAAAGTTTAGAATTACCCCACGTTTTTGGGATCCCGACAAGGACGAAAGAGACGAGCGGGAACGCCGAATAAAGGAGGAGTTGGGGATTGTTGATGAAAAGAAAGACAGCAATCGTCCATATCGCCCGAACATAAAAGGTCAGTTTCGGTCGGGAGATGGCTGGGCCCGGTCATCTGAATCGGCCAGAAGAGCACAAAACCGCCGCTTGGTATGGATTGTTATCGTGCTTGCCCTGGTGCTATATCTTTTCTTCTTTTCCGACTTTTTTGCCTAAAAAGCAAAACTCGAAGTACAAATTTCTAAAGATTTAATCTTGAGCGATATTATTCAGTTATTACCCGATGCAGTAGCCAATCAGATTGCTGCCGGAGAAGTTATTCAGCGACCGGCATCGGTGGTGAAAGAGCTTGTGGAAAATGCTCTCGATGCGGGCGCAACTGAAATTACCATCAATATAAAAGACGCAGGGAAGACGCTCATTCAGATTTCAGATAACGGAAGCGGAATGTCGCCAACCGACGCACGCATGGCTTTCGAGCGCCATGCCACTTCAAAAATACGTTCGGCCAACGATTTGTTTGCCATTCGTACCATGGGTTTCCGTGGCGAGGCGCTGGCATCCATCGCTGCCATTGCCGATGTGGAACTGCGCACCAAAAAAGCCGACGATGAGGTGGGGACTTTTATTCATATTATCGGTTCCGAAGTAAAAACACAGGAGCCTGCCGGATGTAATAACGGCACCAATTTTATGATTAAAAACCTGTTTTTTAATGTGCCGGCACGTCGTAAATTCCTGAAAGCAAATTCAACCGAATTAAAACATATTATCTGGGAAATTCAGCGGGTGGCACTGCCCAATCCCGACATTAAATTATCGTTGATTCATAACGGCTCACCGGTTTATGATCTGCCACCGGCCAACTACCGGAAACGTTTGGTCGACGTGTTTGGAAGGAGCCTGAACCAAAGCCTGATAAATGTAGATGAAGATACCAGTATTGTAAAGGTTTTCGGTTACATTGGGCAGCCAAAATACGCCCGCAAAACATTGGGCGAACAGTTCTTTTTTGTAAACGGTCGTTTTATGCGTCATCCGTATTTTCATAAGGCGATTACGCAGGCTTACGAGCAGTTGTTACCGCCAGATACTTATCCGTCGTATTTCCTGTTTCTGGAGCTCGATCCGGAAGCGATCGATATCAACGTGCATCCTACAAAAACTGAGATAAAATTTGAAAACGAACGCGATATCTGGCCGATTATTCATGCGTCGATACGCGAATCGTTAGGCAAACACAATGTGGTGCCGTCAATCGATTTCGACCAAAGCGGAAGCATCGATATTCCTGTTCCGAAAAAAGATGGTGAAGGGGTGCGTTTTCCGGAGATTCAGATCAATCCCGATTACAATCCTTTTGACAACGAAAAACAGTTTGCCGAACGTGGATACTCGCCGTTCGATAAGGATTCGGCCGGCCAGGGAAGAAGTTCTTCACCCGGCGCAGGAAGAGAAAAGAAAAACCTGGAGAACTGGGAAGATCTTTACCAGGGAGCACAATTGAAATTAAAACCCGAGCCGGAATACCGCGAAAGTGCATTGAAAACTGATGATTTGTATGCCGATGCACCTGGGCAATTTAGTGGTAAAAAGGTTTTGCAGCTGAAACAGCGTTATGTATTAACACCCGTAAAATCGGGTTTGATGGTTATCGACCAGAAACGCGCACACGAACGCATTCTGTACGAAAAATTTATGGAGGTGCTAAAAACGGATTCGGTAGCCAGTCAGCAGCAGCTTTTTCCGCAAACGATCGAACTCAATCCTGCCGATGCTGCTTTGTTAAAATCAATTCTGGAAGACTTGCTGGCATTAGGATTTGATATTCGCGAGTTTGGGAAAGATACCTTCATTATCAACGGGACTCCGGGCGTTTTGGATGTTTCTTCGCCAGAGCTGGTGGTAGAAAGGTTATTGGAAGAATATAAAACATCACCTGTAGATGCGCGCTCAAAAGCAAGGGAGCAAATTGCGGCGTCGCTGGCAAAAGCTTCGGCAATGGATTATGGCACCGACCTGAAACAGGAAGAGGTAGATCACTTAATTGATAATCTGTTTGCCTGTGCCACACCCAATTTTTCGCCCGACGGGAAAAAGGTGTTGACCATTATTTCGACAGATGATATCGAAAAAAGTTTTTCAAAGTGACAGATTGTCGTTAATTTGAGGTTTTAAAATATTGGCGTGGTCATTGTAACTCACTTGCCTTAAAACAATAAACAAACGAAGAATGTTGAATTCAGAAAGTAACAGTATAAGGTTCGGACTTTTGGGTGCCGGCTTTCATCAGTTACTTTTGAAAAATTAAAAAATATACGAATGAATTATCGTCCAGCCTTAAATATGCCGCCTGTGGTTAAGAACCTGATTCTTGCCAACGTGTTGTTTTTTATTGCCACCATTGTTTTAAAGCAAACCGGAACTGATCTGTATTCCATTCTGGGTTTGTATTTCCCGCTTTCTGAAAAATTCAGGTTATACCAGGTTTTTACTTACATGTTTATGCACAGTACACCGGGATTTGGGCATATCTTCTTCAATATGTTTGCGTTGTATATGTTTGGACGTGTGTTGGAAGGTGTTTGGGGCCCAAAACGTTTTCTTACTTTTTATTTGGTTACAGGGGTAGGAGCGGCACTTATTCAACTGCTGGTTACTTATGTTGAGTATAAAGTTGCTGTTGCACATGTTGCACCCGATCAGCTGGCTTATTTCAAAGAGATTGCAGCGCAGGGAAAATATATTCCCGGTACGGTTTCCGAAAAGATTACAACATTTATGAATACGCCAACGGTAGGTGCTTCGGGGGCGGTTTTTGGCATTTTATTAGGTTTCGGAATGTTGTTCCCAAATACCGAGCTGATGTTGCTCTTTCCTCCAATACCCATTAAAGCCAAGTATTTTGTAATTGGTTACGGTGCTTTGGAATTGTTCTTTGGTGTATCCGGAATTCAGGGAAGTGTTGCTCACTTTGCCCACCTTGGCGGCATGTTGTTTGGGTATTTTATGATCAAATACTGGAACAAACACTCGAATCGTTTTTACTAAATACAAGATGGAATAGCTGTGGATATTGCAGGCGATATAAAAAGAACGTTTAAAGAAGGATCGGCTTTAACCCGCTTGATCTACATAAACATTGGAGTATTTCTTTTGCTGAAAATAATCGGTGTATTCTTTTACCTGAGCGGCCAAAGTTTTCCTGTGTACCAATGGTTGTCAGTGCCTTCGGTTGCTGATGTGTTAGCACAACGCCCGTGGACCCCGATAACCTACATGTTTTTACACCAGGGCTTTATTCATCTCCTGTTTAATATGCTTGGCCTGTACTGGTTCGGGCAATTGTTTCTTTATCATTTTGAAGGAGGCAAGCTGTTGGGCGTTTATCTTATGGGCGGACTCTGGGGCGCTTTTTTATATGTTATTGCCTACAATCTTCTTCCTGTATTCAGTTCTGATAACGCTTTGCTGTTAGGGGCTTCTGCATCCATATTTGCAGTTCTGGTGGCCATTGCTTTTTACGATCCCAACCGCGAGATACACCTGTTTTTTATCGGTCGTTTTCCATTGAAATATGTAGCTGCTTTTTACGTTTTATTATCCGTAATCGGTATTTCTTCAACAAATCCCGGTGGTAATATTGCGCATTTGGGAGGTGCTTTTTGGGGATGGTTTTATATTTATCAATTGCGAAAAGGAAAAGATATGGGTGCGGGACTGGTAAATTTAGTGAATAAAATTGGCGAGTTTTTAGGCGGACTTTTTAAGCATAAAAGTAAAATGAAAGTTACTTACCGAAAACCTCCGCGCGACGATCATGAATACAACCGCCTGAAACATAAACAGCAAGACGAGATCAATCGTATTCTGGATAAAATTGCAAAATCAGGTTACGAGAGTTTAACCAAAAAAGAAAAGGAGTTGCTTTTTAAACAAGGGAAGAAGTAGTTTACAGTCTCAGTCTCCAGTCTCAGTTATCAGATCAAATTAATCAATAATCCTTAATCAGTAATCCTTCCCTAGTCATCTTCCTGGTAGGTGTGTGCCTGGTAAATACTGGCATTCAGCTCAAATCCGATCAGCAAAATCAACGACATTACATACATCAGAAAAAGGATGGCCAACAGCGTTCCGATAGAGCCGTAAAGTTTGTTGTATTGGCTAAAATTATTGAGGTAATACGACATGGCTGCAAAACCAACAATGCTGAGTACGGTTGCCAAAGTACCTCCTGCCGAGATAAAACGCCATTTTGTTTTTTTTGCCGGCGCCATATAATACAGAAATGAGAAGGCAAAAAAGAAGATCGTAATCGTTATAATCCACTTGCCCGCGATTAACAGATACACCAGAAAATTGTCTTGTATAATATCAATACGGTCGAGGTAATTGATTAACATCTGGCCTCCGGTTAGCAGGGCGATCGCAACGGTAAGGGCAACGGTAAAAACTACGAGCATAAGAGCTGCTGCAATATACTGGCTCCACCATTTTCGGCGATTGATATTGTGTACAGTTGCATCAAAAGCGCTCATCATCGAAACAAAACCGTTGGTGGCAAAAATGAGTGCCATAACAAAGTTCAGCGACAGCAAATCACCGCGGGGGCGCATCACAATTTCAGTAATGGTTTCTTCTATTGTTGGCCAGACACTTACTGGAACTATCTCCTGAATAATTACAAATAGCTCATCCTGAAATCCACTGAGAGGAATCAGAGTGAAAAGGAAAATGATACCGGGAAACAAGGCAATAAAAAAGGAAAAAGCAATTCCTGATGCACGCGTTGTTATTGATCCGTCGACGATACTTCTCCAGAAAAACAACAAAACATCGTACAAAGGAACCCCATCAAAAAGGGGGAGCGAAATACGTTTGGCGTGTTCAACGGCTCTTTCGCTCAGCTTTTTAATTCGCTTAAAAGTGATTTTTTCCAATGCCATGCCGGCCATTATTGTTGTTCAATTCGTAGTTGGTGAATGTATTGTTTGCCATCGTTTTGTTTCAGCAAAAAGTAAACCCTGAAATCGCCTTTTTCTGTTTTTAATTTCCCGATTACGTATTGGGCATTCTCTTTTCCACTGTCGTGAATAATGCTAAAAGCATTATTTTCTATCGGTGGGAATTTACTGAAAAAGTTGGTTACAATTTGTTGGGCCTGGGCTTTGCTGTAAACATTGTCGTTATCAAGCACTACCAGTTCTACGTTTTGGTTAAAATAAGAGGAGAGTACTTTTGCATCTCCGGTTGCCAAACCAACATTAATTTCGTTCGGAACCTTTTTATCCTGAGGGATATGAGCAGCCCCTGCCAGGAAACTACAAAATATCAGAATAATTGAAAATATATGTTTAAAATTTCTCATCATATTTTAATTCAGTATATGTGTTGCATAATAAGCAAAAACTATGCAAAAACACTTTTATACGCTTATTTTTACTGTAAATTTATAAAATTAAAAATCAATTGGGCGATTGTTGTAGAAACATAATTATATTTAATTCGCCTTCAGAGGATTATGTGTTGGTGCCATTTTGTCTATCCGAAAGTTTGAGAATCGGATAAAATCTGACGTGCTACACATAACTTCTGTACATAAACGATTTTTGTGAAATGAAGATTACATTACTGGTTGTTGGTAAAACTGATGCGGCCTATTTACGCGATGGGATGAACGAATACTTGAAACGCCTGAAACATTACATCAGTTTCGAGATGGAAGTTATTCCGGATATTAAAAAGGGAAAGAATACTAACCCGGAGATACAAAAAAATAAAGAAGGCGAAATTATTCTTTCAAAACTGGCTGCTGGCAAGGAGTTGCATTTGTTCGATGAAAAAGGGAAGATGTTTTCGTCGGTGGAGTTTTCGCAGTTTTTAGAGAAGAAAATGATAAGCGGCCCCAAAGAGCTGATACTTGTAGTGGGCGGCCCATACGGTTTCTCTGAAGAAGTGTATAAACATGCCAGTTCAAAAATTTCACTGTCGCGATTAACATTTTCGCATCAAATGGTGCGATTGTTGTGCGTAGAGCAAATATACAGAGCAATGACAATTTTGAAAGGCGAACCGTATCATCATGAATAGCTAATGTCGGTTAAATTCAATAAATATACTTATCTCATTTTAGCCATCGGTATTTTGGTTGTGGCAGCCATTCTCGAAAATGGTTTGTTACGGCGAAATCCTGAAACCAAACTTATCGACGATTTTCAGTCTCAGCTACTGGCAAACGAAGCTGAGCTTCAAAATAAGCTGCTGGAAATTAAACAGGTGCTGATTGAAGACGAACTGGATGAGGATATTAGCGAATTTTTTAGCCAGGATGAAACGCTTATCCGCGAAACCGGGTTTGGTGCAATGGTTTTTAAAAATAATGAACTGTTTTTTTGGTCCGACCGCGGAATTACTTTCTACGACCGCCTGGAAGATCTGCCAAAAACCAGTGGCCTGGTCAAATTGCCCAATGGATATTACCTGGTTGATACCATGAATGTTGGTGAGTATACGGCAGCTGTTTTTCATTTAGTAAAACGCAACTATACTTACGAAAACAAATACCTGCAAAATAATTTCTTTAAAAGTTACAAGCTGCCCGGCGATTATATTATACGAACAGAAAAATTTAATCACGGTTACGATATTGTCGACCTGAAAGGCGATTACCTGTTTACACTTTTGCCTTACGGAAATTATTTGTGTACCACCAATCAGCTGTATTTTCCCGGGGCCATTTATTTTATCGGGCTTATTTTACTGCTGTTTTATTTCCGGAAGGAATTTGTCGACAACGACGCACCTTTTTTCCTGAAACTGGTTTCGCTGGGAGTAGCGTTGTTTGTGGTGTATTGGATTCACCTCATTTTTCAGGTGCCCAAGGTATTCTTCCACCTGAGATTTTTTAGCCCCGATTATTTTGCCATAAACGACTGGTTGCCATCGCTGGGCGATTATTTTCTTCTGGCCATATTCTTCCTTTTCTGGATATACAATTTTGCCATCGACCTGAATATTCGTGATTTGCAGAAGAACTCGGTTTTACCCCGAAAAATAATCATAATCCTGCTCTTAATTTTTAATGCCAGCCTGTATTTATTGGTCGATAATTTGATAAAAGAACTCATCTATAATTCAACCGTTTCGTTTGCGCTGAATAAAATTATCGATATCTCGCCACAAAGTGTTTTGGGGATTTTTTCGATAAGTTTGTTGCTTTTGGGAGTTGTATTTTTTACTATCAGGGTAAACGAAAAAACGCTTAAAAATTTTAAACTCTACCAACTGGTTTTATTAACGCTGGCTATTAGTTTATTCTTTGCCGGAGTACAGTACATCGCTGTACAAAATGTATCTATTTACGCACTGTTGCTCTTTATTATTTGTGTAATCCTTTCTTCGCTGATTACACGGCATTATCTGCAAACCTTTACCTTAAGTTATCTGATTATTTATGTGGCAGTGGTTTCGGTTTACTCCCTGGTAGTAATTAACCGTACTATCAGCAAAATGGATAAAGGACAGCAGAAACTACTGGCTGTAACGCTGGTTGCTGAGCGCGATCCGGCTGCTGAAGTTTTTATGACCGAGATACAACAGCGGATTACAAAAGATCCGGATATACCTACGTTGTTACTTCAAAACAGAGATGAGGATGCCATTGAACACATCAGGCAATCGTATTTTAATTCCTATTTCAGAAAGTACCTCTTAAATATTCTGGTGTGTCGCGAGGAAAGTAATTTGCTTATCCCTCCCGATAATTATGAAGTATCGTGCATGCCCTACCTGAATGACAAAATAGAATCGGAAGGAATTCAAATCCCCGGCACGAATTTTTATTTTATGGATAATATGAACGGAAGGATTTCATACACCGGCCGTTTGCACTATCCCTTGGTTGATGGAGGAGAAGGGATAACCATTTATATTGATTTGGATTCTGACTTATTGTTCGAAGGCATTGGTTTTCCCGAGTTGCTGATTGATAAATCGATGACTCGTCCGGAAAAATATCGTAAATTCAATTATGCAAAATATTATGCCGGAGAACTTGCCGATAAGTATGGCGATTACAATTACAATTACAACGGGCATGTTTACCTGAAATCGGATGATGAGTTTTCATTTCTTCGTCAGGGAAAATACGAACACCTGGTTTATCGTACCAGCCAGCAGAATTATGTGGTTGTTTCCAGGGAGTTGCTAACACCTATCGATTACCTGATTTCTTTCCCGTATTTGTTTGTATTCTACTTTCTAACTCTGCTTGTTGTTTTAATGATCGTTAATCGCTCGATTCGGGGAAGAAAAGTATTTTTCGATCTGAAATTTAAGATACAGGCAGCCATTATCTCCATTGTTTTTGTTTCGTTAATGGTTGTCGCCGGTGCTACGCTTTTCTACAACGTGAAAGAATACCGGCAGAAACATCAGGACGATTTGAATGAGAAAATGAAGTCGATTTCGGAAGAAATTGATATGCGCCTGACCGACAAACACGAGATAACGCCGGAACTGGAAGAATGGATGCGTGAAGAGCTGGCAAAACTCTCCAACATTTTCAGAACTGATATTAATATTTACGGAATTGACGGGGCACTTATCGCTTCTTCGCGTTTCGAGATTTTTGAGCGCGGACTTGTATCGTCGCGCATAAATGCCCGTGCCAACTACGAAGTGTATCAGAATTACTCTATCAGTTATTTCCAGCCCGAGAATATCGGGAAGTTGTCGTACCTGTCGGCGTATCGTCCAATTATCAATAATTTTGGCGATTACCTGGGGGTTATCAATCTGCCTTATTTTATCCGGCAGGATAATTACAGCCAGGAGATTTCCACCTTTATTGTGGCTTTTATTAATTTGTATGTACTACTGTTTTTAGCCAGTATTATTGCTGCAGTTTTTATTGCTAATCAAATTACCCGCCCATTGGTTGTTATCCAGGAAAACCTGCGAAAAATGCAGTTGGGTAAACGTAACGAACCTATTCAATATAACCGGAAAGATGAAATTGGAAGCCTGGTTCGGGAATACAATAAAAAGGTTGATGAGTTGGCAGTGAGTGCCGATTTGCTGGCACGATCGGAAAGGGAATCGGCATGGCGCGAAATGGCAAAACAAATTGCACACGAGATTAAAAACCCGCTTACGCCGATGAAGCTGAACATCCAGTATTTGCAACGCGCCAAAGGGAAAAACGAAGAATACAACGAATTTGTTGATCGGGTGACCTCAACACTTATCGAGCAAATCGACAACCTTTCGAATATTGCTACCGAATTCTCGAACTTTGCAAAAATTCCAACGGCCCGTAACCAGGTATTCTGTTTATCCGAGCAGCTGAAAAAATCGATCGATTTGTACGGAACACACAGTGAAATCGACATTAAATTTGATTCGAACGGCTACGAAAATCTTGAAGTAAATGCGGATAGGGAACAGTTGTCGCGGGCAATTATAAACCTGATTCGAAATGCCATTCAGGCCATTCCCGAGGGCCGTAAAGGCAGGATTAAAATCAGGCTCGACCGACGCCATCACATGGCAGTAATTTCGGTGGAAGATAACGGTTCAGGTATTGATACCGAGTTGCGCGATAAGTTGTTTAGTCCGAGTTTTACCACCAAAACCAGTGGAATGGGATTAGGACTTTCGATTGTAAAGAATATCGTTGAAAATTTTGCCGGCAGAATCTGGTTCGAAACCGAGATGGGAAAAGGCACAACGTTCTTTCTTGAAATACCGGTGTACGAGGAAACATTGAAAAATTAGAAAACAAAGAAAGATGGTACCATTATCGTTTAAAGAAATAACAGAACGACTTAAAATAATTGAGTTTCCCCAAATTGATGTGGTAATTGGCATTGGCACAGGCGGTGTTCCGGCGGCAACGATGGTGGCATATCATCTTGATGCTGAACTGTTGGTGATGACACTGAATTACCGCGATGACGAAAATAATCCACGCTACAACGAGCCCAAAGTATTGGAAAAAGCCAACTGGGATTTGGAAGGGAAACGTATTTTATTGGTCGATGATGTATCGGTGTCGGGTAAAACCATGGAGGCTGCACTTGAACAGTTAAAAGGTTTACATGTAAAAACCTGCGCCATGAAAGGAAGAGCTGACTATGTGCTGTTTCCCGAAATTAAAGATTGTGTAAAATGGCCCTGGAAACCATAATTAGCTGAAACAGGAATTCGAAATGAAGTATTCAAAATATTTGATAGTGTGTTGTTTGGTTTGGTTGCTTGCATGTTCTACTCCAACAACGAAGGAAGATTATCTCGACAGGTTTGAACGTTTTGTTGAGCGGGTAGATAATAACCATAAAAAATATGGACGGAAGGACTGGGAGTGGGCCGATGAGAAATTTGAAAAGTACAACTCGGAGTGGTACCTCGAATACCGCGACGATTTTACGGTTGAAGATCAGATAAAAATTAAGGGACTGATCATTAAATACTACGCGCTGAAAAATAAAGAGAGTGTTGGCGATATGCTACACGACTTGTTTAAAGACGACGTAAATAAAATTGGCGATAAAATACAGCAATACATTGATGAAGACTTTGACGAGGATTTGGACAAAATAATTGATGGTGCTGCTGAAATTGGCGATTCTGCCCTAAAAGTAATGGAAGATGCTGTCAGGAAATTGGATGAATCTTTTTAAAAGCCGGCGAAAGTTTATTCAATACAGCGTTCCATTAAATCTTTCGGAACCGACAAAAACAGTGAAAGGCTGGCATAAGGAGCTCCCGAAACTGTTGATTTAATAAGGTAGTCAGTGTCCGGCCGGGGTAAAGTGCTTCCCGGTTTAAAGTTCGATTCGGAAACATTGAAATTGATATTGTTCGAATAGCCAAATTTGGCTTCAAATCCAACCCATTTATTTACTTGCATAATAACTCCAACCGTGGCATCAATGGTGGATTGGCGTAGCTGAATACTTTCGGCTTCATTTAATATGGTATCGTCAACGCGTACGGTGTAACTGGTTCCCGAAATCTCCGCATCGCAAATTACATAAAATCTATTAGTGATCTGTTTCCAGGCTTTAAAACCCTGCGGCAAAAGTAAATCCAAACCAATTCCATTCGCAAATCGTTTTGAGTAGTTAAAAACCGGGTAAATTGCAGGATCTCCAAAAGTGTACCCAAAATAGGCCCCAAATGCATAATAGGTGTTTAGGTCTTTTCTGGTGGCATAACCAACAGCCAGTGAGGATTTTAGCAAGTCGCCAAAAGAAAAGTATTTGTTGTTGTGAATATGAAAATCACCCGCCAGACTCCAGTCGGTTTGCACCACAAGAGAGTGATTATCGTACAAATGAAACATCCCTTTCATATCAAGCCCCAGACGCCGCAAGCCTCTGTCATTAAGTCCCACGTACATGGGGTAGTCGCCGGGTTTTATATCTTCAAAATAAAACTGCTCGTTTACATAGCGGAATCCTCCGGTTAGTTTTACCCGTTGTTTATTCAGAATGGGGAATTTTAAACGCGCAGTAACCGTCCTGTTACCTGTAATTTCTGCCGATCCGTCGCCTATTTCAGGCAGCTCCGATGTGGATGAAATATTGTATTGAAAAGGGCCTTCCATTTTTAAATACAAAAAACGTGTAGGCAAATTGTTTTCAAAATAGGGCGTCCAATCTTCGCGCGAAATGGTGTCCTGCGCAAATCCTGCCATCGAAATAAAAATGAGTATGAATGCTAAAAAATATTTCACAAGCCTATTAACGTACAATTGATTCAATTATTTTCTTAAAACGGTGGCTCCCAGGTTTTTTTTGCCGTTGTTTTGTACTACCCGCCACCCGCGTTTTTCCAGTTCTTTGGAAATGTTCCGGTTTATAAAACCATGTGTTACCATAATTACCTGTTTATTTTGTTCCGCCTTTCTTTCAATAAAAGAACAAACATCATCTACACGCTCACGGGCTTCCTGAAACGATTCTGTTCCCGGTTTTTCCAGCCCCATTAGCCACGATGTCCTCGATATGGAAGTCCATGCGTTAAAGGGCAAATACAGGGGGAGCCAAACCATGTGCATTTCAAATTCGTTGAGTTCCTGCAAAGACACAATTGTTGCCGAATCGCCAAAAAGTTTTAATCCCGTTGCGATTGAACGCGACAGGCCACTAACGTAAACGGTGTCGGTAATTCGTTTTGGGATTTTGCTTAATACGGTATCCGGATCGAACTGACTTATCGGGGCAGTGTCGTATGCAGCGCGCATTTTTGAAGCTTTTTTTGCACCCATCCAGCCATGTCGTTCCAGTTTTACTGAAGCATGCCGAATCAAAATCACTTCTTGTGCAGCCAAATGTTGCACACATAAAAGGATTACCAGAACGATTATGAATTGAGAAAGTGTCTTCAAAATAAAAAGCTAAAGTTAAATTGAACCAACGTTTCTTCATGGCTTTTGTTTAGAGTGGCCGTTACAATGGCCATTTTAAACGGCGACAACCAGATTCCTCCGCCATAACCGTTGTGCCATTTCGAGGATTCTTCGCCATCAAACCACACGCGGCCAACATCGTCGAATAAAAGTACACCCAGTTCGCCGGTAAGCAGGTAGTTTTTAAAATCGATGACTTTAAAACGCAGCTCAGAGTTAAAATAGGCGCTTGCATCGCCGTAAAACCGGGTTTTTCGGTATCCGCGAAGATTTGTTTTACCATCTAAAATTGCGGCGTCGTGAAAAAAGTAATCACCAAATATTTTTTCGCCACCAACCCGGAACGCAAAAACAGTGCGCGGATATTTGGTAAAACTCAGTAAGGTAGCAGCCGACCCGCTAATCTTGGTGAAATCGGGCTCTTCTCCCTTCAAATTCAGATAGTGATTGACCGATGCATCTACAACAAAACCACGTGTTGGCCTGAAATCTTTGTTCAGGTTTTGATAACCATAATAACCGCCCAAAACAGCATAATGTATCTGGGCCAGATTTTCAGGAGAAAGACCATTTTCATCAAAGTTGGTAATAAATTTATATTCCTCTTCTTTGGTGTCGTTTAGTTGCCACTGTGCCGTTAGTCCTAATTTGTGCTCGTTTATCGGGTGGTCTTTATGTTCTTCATCCTCGTCGTAGCGCGCCCAAACCGACTCGCCAAATCGTTTTTGAACAGCCAGCTGAGCCACTATTCGTCGTTGTTTTACTTTATAGTAATCATCGTCGTAGCCGCTGTTTTTGTAGTTAGAGTTGTTCCCGAAACCAAAAAAGTTAGTGGTATAATTTTCGGTGCTTGCATCCACGCCAAAAATAGCATCCAAACCATTGTTTGTCGACAGCGATTCGTATTGCGCATTGATATTAAATGATGAATTTTCGATGGAATACTCGCCCAGAAGAGATGTTTTGGTGTCGCGCCGGAAACGCTGTTTATACCACGACCGGCCATAGCCAATATAAACACCATCGTCGGCATTGTAACCTCCGCTGGCAAGCGGCATTCCCACATCGCGTTTAAAATATTTCCGGTCGTATTCATGAATAATTTTGTTGTTGGTGAGTTTGGCATTCGTTGTGCCGCTTCCTTCAATTTCGGTACTTTTTAGCAGGTCGTAAACCAGCGTTTTCGTTCTAATACCGCCTACTTTTGAGTTGTTCACCACCACATCCTTATCCTGCCCTCCAACAATCCTTATGATGGGACCTTTTTTTACCTCTCCACTGATCTCAAAACGATCCTCGTCGTCAAGTCCGTAGCAAACTACTTCGTGGGTTTCGTTGGTTTTAATCGTACGCTGATAAATAAGTTTGCCTTTGCTGTCGTCTTTTTTTATGTGATAAACGCGTATTTCCGTTTCGTTGTCGTTTTTACGTTTAATTTCGAAAAGGTCTTTCCTGTCGGTGCCCGGAATATTTATACGTTTAGCCAGGTAGAGATAAAGTTCTTGCGCCATCTCCTCCATGTATTTTTTTCGTTCGAGCAGAATTTTTGCGGTAGAATCGGCAACCAATGGCTGCACCTCCTCAGGAAAAGTTGCCATAGCTTCGTTTATTGCTTCCGGTGTCATTCGGTTCATCAGTTCGGTGTTGGCTTCCTGCCAGTCTTCCCACTCCATATGATTCAGGAAAGTACGGTCGAAATAACGAGCGTTAAATCCCAGTCCAACCACATTTTTTGTACGTGGCTGAAAGTTCTGAAGCTTAGGCAAAATAAAGGGCAGCGATGCAATTCCGGGTAAAATTCCCTGGTTTACAAAAAACGTTTGATCGCGGTCACGTGGAATGGGTTTGTAAATGGTTTTACTGCCTTCTTCAAACGAAGCCCAACGCCACTGGTCATCGTGACGGTCCCAGTCGTTAATAAAAATGTCGAGCAAACGGGCACGCAACACGGCTTTTTGATCTACCTGGTAGTCTTCACTTTCTATAATTTTTTCAAGCACATCGTCGGTGCCGACAATGTCTTTCGAATAGCCAAAACTTGCTAAATCACTTCTGTCGTTTGCCGGTCGTTCTTCAAACAAAAACAAGCCGCTTTTCATGTCTTCTTTGTACTGTTTTAGAAGTGGATCCTGCGGCACATAAACCACTTCGGGGTTGGTGTGAAAAACGCCTGCATGTTCGGCTAAAACAGCTGCCGGCATTGCCGAGTAGGGATTCGAGGCTGAAATCTGATCCTGCACAATGTCTTTAGCGAAAGTTGGCTTCATTTCGTTGGGGAGTGCACCTTCAGCAAATTTTTCCAGCGAACGCAGTACATATTGATGGCCTTCATCCGTTTCCATACGAAGCGATTTGGTTTGCTGACCGCCTCCCCGTTTTAATACAGAAAGTCCGCCTTTTTCTTTGCTGATATCAAAAACACGGGCTTCAACAGGCGTTTCCCATACCTGGCGGTAGTTAGTGCCCATCCATTTCTCGTAACTTTTTGTAGCCTGATATTGAAGGCTGGCGAAAGTAGTGTGTGTGGAGTCTTTAAAAAGTTCCTGTCGTTTTGCAGTGAGGTCTTCCTCTTTTTCTGTTGTCAGAGTGTATAACAAGCGGCTAAAAACCGGTGCTTGTGTACCATTTTCAAGCGTAAAAAAGTTGAGTGTAACATCACCGTTTTCATAAATATCGATGCGTGAGATACCGGCACTGCTGCTTGCAAAATCTGCTTTATTGCCGTTGGTATAGGATTGTTTAACCAACGAACCGCTGATCACCTGGTGAATATTGTCGGTTTTAATGTACTGCAAACTGTTTTCGAGTGCCGATGCATAAATTACATTCGGGAATTCGTGAAAAACAGCATGCAGTTGCTGGCGCAGGTTCCTGTAATCAGGGTGAACCAAATCGCTTCTACCGCCAAGCGTATTTTTGTAAAGGACATACGGAAATCCTAAAATGCTTGCGGCCGTTGAAAAATTACCACCGTGCGGGCCAAGCGATTCTATCGGGTGAAATCCCGCAACGATAACCGTTTTGTTCTTATTTCTGCGCAGCGCATCCTGCAACCAGATAAAAACATCCTCGTCTTTTTCGATCCCACATTTCCCATAGCGCGTGTCGAGCGCAGTAAGCCACCAGTAGGTGTCAACCAGAATCACGGTTAGTTGCTCGTTTAGCTCAACTTCGGTTGGGCCGGGGCAACCCCAATCATTTGTGTACACTTCGTTGTCGGGGAAATAGTTGCGAATGGCTTTGCCTACCCTTTTTGTTTGTTTTTTCCCGTTGTGCCACTCCTTAATTCCGTTTGTAAAAAGTAATGGCGTATTCTTATTTTTTATTTGCGGGTAAAAACTAAACTCACTTTCATCATCATGAGTACTGTAAGCGGAGTAATTCCCGAGGTAAACAAACGCATGTGGCTGTGGGATATTTGTTAATTCAGTAATAAAATCATTGAGATCAACAGCTTCCTCGGGGCTTGTATTTCCGGCCAAAAATACACTGTAATTTATGTTGTCTTGCGCAAAAACAGAAGAGTAACAACTTGCAATAAGTACAAATAAAACGAAGCTAATTTTTATCTGGTCTTTTTTCATCAGAACAAGGTTGTTAGTATTTTGCAATAAACAGATTAGTCGATAGTTGCAATATCGAACAATTATGTTGGCTAAGAAATAGTTTAATAAATAAAAGTTCCCGTATTCTTGTTTACTTTGATTCAAAAGTAGTTATTTTTAACTTCAGTAAAGTTAGTTAAGAGCCACTGTTTGCCGCGTGGCGGGTTCTGCATTTTCAGGAATCAAAAAAAAAATTGTAACGAATGAAAATTGTTGAAGAGGTTAAGGAATTTGCTACCAGATATTACGAAGAGAAAGTTTCGGCTTTGTTGAATTACCATTCTATTGAGCATACCCGGCTGGTTGCAAAGGTGTCGGAAACCATTGCCGATGCTGAAGGTTTGAGCGAAAGAGACAAAGACATTGTAGTGGTGGCAGCCTGGTTTCACGATATTGGTCATGCGGTTTCGTTAAAAGACCACGAGGCTGAAGGTTGTAAAATTGCCCGACAATTTCTTGCTGAAAAAGGCATGGATGAGGCGTTTATTGTTGAAGTGGAAAAGTGCATTGAGGCAACAAAAATGGGAGCGCCCAAAAACTCATTGCTTGAAGAAATTATTGGCGACGCCGATCATGCACACGCAGGAATGGAGAATTTTATGGAAATCTCGAATTTGCTGCGAAAAGAGATGTGCAATTTTGTTGAACGCGAATGCTCGAAACTGGAATACTGGAAACAAACCCTTGATTTTATTCTGGGTATAAATTTTCATACCGACTACGCCAAAAATACCTTCGAGCCGGTTCGGTTAAAGAATATCAGGAAAGTAGAAAAACGCATCCAAAAGTTGTCTGCCGACAAAACTCCGGATTTGCCACAACACACCCAAAAAAGTACGGCGCGTGGAATCGAAACCATGTTCCGGCTTACTGCCCGCAACCAAATCAATTTGAGCTCGATAGCCGATAATAAAGCCAATATTATGCTGACGATTAACGCTGTGCTGGTTTCGGTGCTGATGAGTACAAGTGCCCTGACTTTGCGCACCAGCGAGCATAACTTTCTTATACCCGGAATAATATTGATTGTAGGCTGTTTAATATCGCTGGTATTTGCCATTCTTTCGGTTATTCCAAAGTATGGAACGGGGCACTACAACGATGAAGATCTGAAAAAGCGAAAACTTAACCTGTTGTTTTTTGGCAACTTTGTAAATATGCCTTACGAGAAATATCAGAAGGGCGTAAAAGAAATGATGAGCGATTACGATTATTTGTACGGAACACTAACCAAAGACCAATATAACCTGGGAAAAGTGTTGGCTAAAAAATATAAACTGTTGAGGTATTCCTACCGCGTTTTTATGGTGAGTTTTGTGGTGGCAGTGCTTACATTTTTAGTGCAGTATCTCTCAAAAATCATGTAAATACTGCTTAATGCCAAAATTGGAAAGAACATATAAAGGCTCGGTACGCCGGCATCAGTTTCAACTGTTGATTTTTACTTTAATTTACTGGAATGTGGTCATCCGTTTTGCCATTTTTATGCGCATGCTGGGTGCCCGCGACGACCATATGGGCGATATGTTATCAAAAGGAATGAGCTTTTTGGTTGATGAGATTTTGTGGTCATCGGCAGTGATTTCGCTCTTTGCCACATTAAGTTGGTTTACGCTTAATATGGTTTACCCGAACCTGGTTAGAAACTTCAAAATGCGCAAGCTGGCAGTCGGGGTTGTTTTTCTCGACATCTTTATCTTTTTAATCATAAGTATCCTGTTGGGAATTGTGCATTACAGTGTATCCGAAGATCTGAGTTTTATCGAGTCAGTATCTCATTTGCCACGGTTTTTATTTAACTCAACCATTCTCTTTTTTCTTATAGTATTGTTTGTTGGAGGTTATGTTTATCAATTGATCAACACACTTTTGCAGCAGGTCGGTTATGCGCCGCTCGGGAAAATTATGATGGGATACTACCAGAAACCCCGCGAAGAGGAGTTGATCTTTATGTTTCTCGATTTGCAGTCGTCTACTGCAGTAGCCGAAAGACTGGGGCACAAAAAATACAGCTATTTTATCCAGGATTGTTTTAAATGTGTCTCCAATTCGTTGTTGGCGACCCGTGGGCGTGTTTATCAGTTTGTTGGCGACGAGGTGGTGGTTTCGTGGACTACCAAACGGGAGTCGGCGTATAAAAGTGCGGTTGATTTTTATTACCTGTACGAAAAAGCGTTGCGTAAACGCCGCGGGTATTTTGAGAAACAATACGGAATGATGCCTGTTTTTACCGCATCGTTAAACGTTGGGAAAGTAATGGCGGCTGAAGTGGGCGAGATCAAACGCGAGCTGGCTTTTCACGGCGATGTGTTAAACACTGCAGCGCGCATTCAAAAACAGTGTAAACGCTACAAGAAAAAGATATTGGTAACCAGCGAATTTGCGGTAAAACTGATAAAAAACACCAAAGCATATAAAATTGAATACGTTGACCTGATCAAGTTTTTTGGCAAGAAAAACTCCATAAAAATCTACGAAGTATATAAAGCTGAAAACTAAGTTGTTTTCATTCCAGACCTTAGTTTTAGCATTTCACGAATTTCCTTTCGCAGAAGCTCCCCATTGCGGTTTATATTCGCTTCTGAAAACAGAAACAAATGAAAACAAGCATTATTGTTTGTACCTACAACGAAGCGGAAACCATTTTTAATGTGGTTGCTTCGTGTTGCAAACACAACCCTGAAGCCGAGGTGATTGTGGTTGACGACGGGTCGACAGACGGAACCGAGAATGTGCTGAAAACCCTGGTTCCTCATTATCACTTCGAGTATTTAAAGCTGCCTGAAAACCATGGAAAGAGTTACGCAATGGCCTGTGGCGTTGAGTTTGCCAGCAACGAAATTGTGCTGTTCATCAATGCCAACCTGGTTCATTTACGAAAAGATCATTTCTTAGCCATGTTAGCCCCGATTCAAAATCAAGAGGCTGACATGGTTATTGGCAATCCCGCCAGTTTTACCATTAATTATGGTGCCGATCCGTATGAAACGGCCATGGGCGAAAAAGCCATGCTGCGAGCCGATTTACTTCCCATTTTAAAAGACGTAAAAGAAATCTTTTTTGGGGTTGATGCATTTTTTACCATTTATTACCAGGCTTTGGGTAAAAGGGTTAGCTATCAGGCGCTAAACGATCTGGAGTGGGCAGTGCGTAAATCGGACAGTCGAAAAGTAAAGGAGAGGCACGAGGGCGATAAAGAAATTGCCAATGCAATGATCTCCAATTTCGACCTGATGATAAAGCGTGTGCAGAACAACATCCAGAAATCACAAAATTACACCCAATCAACCATTTCAAGTGTTCAGTTGCAGTTGAACAAGTACATGAAGCACCTTAGAGAACGCATCACAAGTGTGGAACCGGTTTAAGTGCATTTCAGGGAGGCATTTTGTCAGTCGGGACAAAAATATAAGCCTTTAAAAATCAGCCAAATTAATTTTGTTGCGCGATAAGGTTATAAAACAAAAAACATCATATGAAATTCAAAAACATTGTGTTCGTATTAGCAGCTGCCGTGGTTGCTTTTACCGGGTGCAAAAGCAGCACCGGAGAAGAGACTGTGGCCGAAACAATTAAAAATGTAAAGATCGAAACCGTTACCGATGGGGTAACACAGAATTCGATTACATTAAACGGAAAGATAAAGGAGAAAAGCCTTACCTCACTTTCTTTTCGTGTTGGCGGCCCGTTATTAAAACTAAATGTAAAACAAGGTGATTATGTAAAACAAGGCCAGGTTATTGCCGAGATCGACAAGCGCGATTACAAATTGCAGCTGGAAACCACAAAAGCTCAGTTTGAGCAGACCGAAAGTGAGTACCAGCGTTACAAACAATTGATTGAGCAAAACAAAATCCCGGAAAACACTTTTGAAAAGATCAAGTCGGGGTACCTGATGACAAAAACAGCTTACGAAAATGCACAAAACCAATTGCGCGACACCGAGCTGAAAGCACCTTTTTCAGGGTATATCTACGAAAAGTTTGTAGAGAATTTTCAAACAGTTGGTGCCGGAACACCCATCGTTTCAATTATCGACAATTCGCATCTTGAAGCTGTGGTGTCGGTTTCCGAAAGTCAGCTGCAGCATGTAAAAAACGATAAAGAAAGTTATCTGACGGTAGCCAATGCAGGCATTCGCAACTTACCGGTAAAATTGTTTAGCGTTAGCGAAAAAGCGATGCACGATGGTTTGTATGAAGTTAAATTTTCGTTCGGGAATAAAAATAATTTGAAAGTAGCTCCTGGAATGACAGCGGAAGTTACCGTTTATAATACGGCCAAACAAAATCAACTCTCAATAGCGGCTTCGGCAATTTTCCACGAAAAAACAAGCACTTATGTTTGGGTATTCAATCCTTCAACAAGCAAAGTGGAGAAACGCGAAGTTAAGATCGCACTCGATGGAAGTCAGGGACGCGTAAATATTGTGTCGGGGGTAAACAACGGCGAACAGATTGTTACTGCAGGAGTGCATTACCTGGTGGAAGGTCAAAAAGTTCAAGCCATTAAAACACCATCGGTAACTAATATTGGAGGATTATTGTAATGCTGGAAAAGTTACTGAATCAAAAAGCAATGATCTCCACCATACTGGTTGCAGTATTGTTGGGAGGTATAATTGCTTACAATAATATTGGGAAGCTGGAGGATGCCGAAATTCCGATTAAGGCAGCCACAGTAATTACCGTTTACCAGGGAGCCACCGCACACGAAGTTGAGCTGGAGGTGACCGACCCGCTGGAAAAAGCCATTCAGAAACTGGAAAATATCGATGAGATTCAATCCGTTTCGCGTCCCGGTTTGTCGATCATTACCATCTACATTCAGCCAACGGTAAAAACACCACAGCTGCCCCAGCTTTGGGATCATTTGCGGCGAAAGGTGAACGATGCAAAAGGTTCGTTACCATCGGGTGCAATGGATCCCATTGTGAATGATGATTTTGCCGATGTGTACGGAATTTTGTATGCCATTACTGCCGATGGATATTCGCATCACGAGTTGGTAAAATACACCGAGTACATCGAACGCGAGCTTTTAAGCGTAAACGGTGTTCGCCGCTCGCAGATTTATGGTGAACAAACCGAAACCATCGACATTGTTTTTTCACCTGAAAAGCTGGCAGGCTTAAGTGTAAACCCCATGTACATTGCGGCGGCCATTCAAAACGAAACGGCGATTATCAACCCGGGATCAATTGTTACCGGCGACGAATCGATTCGTGTTGGAGTAGGCCAAAAAATAACTTCAATTGAAGAAATTGAAAATCTTTTGATACAGGTTCCCGGCGGAGGTAACTTCCGTTTGGGCGATATTGCAACAATAGAAAGATCGTACCTTGAGCCCCAAAACACGGCGCTTTTCTACAACGACAAAGCCGGTTTAACACTGGGTTTATCGAACGAGAGTGGAATTAACGTGGTAAAACTGGGTGAGCGACTGGATAAAAAACTGGCCGAATTACAAAACGAATTACCGGTTGGCTTCGAAATTAACCAGGTGTATTACCAGCCCGACCGTGTTGATGATGCGGTAAAAGACTTTATGCTGAACCTTGCCATGTCGGTAGGGATTGTAATTGTGGTGCTGATGTTTGCCATGGGATACCGATCAGGGCTGCTGATTTCAAGCGGTTTGATCTTCACTATCATGGGAACTTTGATTATAATGTTGGCCATAGGCCTGCCATTGCACCGTGTTACGCTTGCCGCCATTATTTTGGCCATGGGAATGTTGGTCGACAACGCTATTGTTGTTGCCGATGGAATTCTGGTCGACCTGAAATCGGGGATGGACCGAAGCAAAGCATTTGTAAATACCGCACAGAAAACCGCGCTGCCATTGTTGGGTGCCACGGCTGTTGCAATTCTGGCGTTCCTGCCATTGCGTATGTCGCCAAACGAGGCCGGTGAGTTCCTTTCGTCGCTGTTTACCGTGCTGATTATCTCGCTTACCTTAAGCTGGGTATTTGCGATGATACAGACACCATTTAATGCAAAATATTTCTACCGTAAAGAACGTCCGAAAGGCGAACATGCCGAAACTTACGATAAAGGTTTGTACAAAATATTCGGAAAGTTCCTGAAATGGGCAGTTCGCAATAAATACATGTTTGCGCTAAGTTCTTTTGCGATTTTAATTTTTGCATTCTGGTCGTTCCGTTTTGTAAAAGTCGACTTTATGTCGAAAATCGATTACGACCAGTTTTTTATCGAGTACTTCCTTCCGCAGGGAGCCGATATTGATGCGGTTGAAGCCGATGTAAAACAAATTCAGGAAGATATTTTGGCCATGGATGGCGTGCATGCGGTTACCGGTTCTGTTGGCCGCCCGCCGGCGCGTTACCTGTTAATGCGTCACATGCAAACAGGTGGTGCAAACTATGCCGATTTTATTGTTGAAACAAACAATACCGACCGGGTAGAAACACTTATTCCTGAGATTGAAAACTACCTGAATAAAAATTATCCGAATGCATTTGTCCGGGTAATGGAATACGGAGCAGCTTTTGCCGATGCCGACATTGAGGCGCAGTTTATTGGTCCCGATCCTGCCATATTAAAGGATTTGGCCAACCAGGCAAAACGTATCTTTTTAGAAGAGCCATCGGCTGTAAATGTTACGGACGACTGGAAAAATCAGACTAAAAAAATTGTTCCCGTCTACTCGGTTGAACGTGCACAGCCGCTGGGATTATCTCGTGCTGATATGGGGAACTCCATTTTAGTCGCCACCAACGGACGGCCAATTGGAGCCATTTACGAAGGCGATAAAATGTTACCTATCGTGTTGCGCACCGATAACAAGGTTGCTGAAAATATAGAACAACTACTGAATATTCCGGTGTGGGGACAACAAAGTCGTGCAAGTGTGCCGCTGTCGCAAATTGTTGATACCATGAAAGTAACATGGGATTACGAATTAATTCACCGTTTGGATAATAAGCGGGCTATTAAAGCACAATGCGATGCTGCCGACGGTTACACAGCCGCCGAAGTGCAGGCGAAATTTCAGGAAAAAGTTGAAGCAATTGATTTGCCCGAAGGTTACGAATTGCACTGGGAAGGAGCTACTGCCCGTTCGGGTGAAGCCAACTCGGCGCTGTTTATGTTTCTGCCGCTGGCAATTGGGCTGATGGCGATAATTATCATCGGTTTATTTAATAACCTGAAACAGCCAATAATCATTTTCCTTGTGGTGCCATTTGCATTTGTAGGTATCGTATTGGGGCTGGCAACAACGGGTGTTTACCTCACGTTTGCCGGGATTATCGGTGCTTTAGGACTGATTGGTATGATGATTAAAAACGCTGTGGTTCTGCTCGATGAAATAAACCAGAACATCAAGGGAGGAAAAGATCGCTTGAAAGCAACGATCGACGCTGCGTTATCGCGTTTGCGTCCGGTAATGATGGCCTCGCTAACAACAATTTTAGGGATGGCGCCGCTTGTCACCGACTCGATGTTTAACTCAACAGCTATCGTAATCATGTTTGGTTTGGCCGTTGGTTCCATAATTACGCTGGTAGTTGTTCCGGTACTTTACACTGTTTTGTACCGTGTTGACGGAAGTAAATTAAACGAAATAAAGACAAAAGTTTAATTGTGATTTTACAATGTAGATAGCGTTGAAAAAGTTGCCCCGTTTTTTACATGTCGATGGGGAACGATAGTTTTTAATCCTTGTGGTTAGATAAAAATCGGGCTTAACTTTTCTAAAAATCTAAAGAGTGAATTCAATCTAAAAAGATTAAAAGATGAATCAATTAATAAAATATATAGCCGGCACAATTATCGTTTTACTAACGGTGTTTGGTAACACCTTCGCACAAAAAGTAATGACACTGGAAGATTGTCGCGAGCAGGCTGTTAAATTCAACAAAGAATTAAAAAATGCAGCCTTACAAAACCGCGAAGCTCAGGTAAACCAGGAAGTGGCCAGAACGGCTTATTTGCCTTCGGTTGGCTTCTCTTCGTCGTTAATGCACCGTCCCGGAATGGATGCGATAAACATGCCGGGGCATTTTTTACCTACGGCCGATAGTGAAGAGGCCGCTTTGAATGGTGACTTTTCAGGAACCAGCGATGTATGGAGCCCCGGAATTAATATTGATTTGGGGAGTTTAACGCTTATAAACAGTGGTTTTGAAGTGAACCAGGCAATTTATGCCGGAGGGAAAATACGCTACGCTAACCAGCAGGCCGATGCCGGTGTTTCTATTGCCGATATGGCGTTGAATATGAAGTATTCAGAAGTTATTGAGCATACTGACAAGGCGTTTTGGCAGGTGGCAACCGTTGAAGAGAATATTATAATTGCCGAAGAATACATTAAGATGCTTACCGAGCTGGAAGAGCAAATGACGGCGATGTACGAAGTTGGATTACAACCGGCAAGCGAAAAATTACGGGTAACGGTACAGAAAAATGAAGCCGATTTAAATCTGATCAAGGCACGAAACGGTTTAAAAGTGGCCAAAATGTATTTGAACCAGATTCTGGGTCAGCCACTGGATACGGAGATTCAAATTAGCCACGAGGCTGGTTCCAACGTAAAATTGTTTAACCTGGAAGATGGATTGGAGCAGGCCGGCAATAAACGAAACGAGCTTAAAATTCTGGAAAAACAGAAAGAAATCTCGGAACTGGATGCTAAAATTACCCGTGCCGATTATTTGCCAACCATTGGCGTAAGCGCACAATATACCAGTTACTGGGTAAAAGATTTATACGAGGAAATCGATTTTCAACCTATGCTGGCGGCGCAGGTTTCTATCCCGATTTTCCAGTGGGGACAGGGAAAAAAGAAACAACGTGCAGCACAATTAAAAGTGCAACAAGCCGAAACAGATTTGCAACATACAAATGATTTGATTAATCTTGAGGTAATGCAGGTAAAAGTGCAGGTTGAAGAAGCTTACGAATCCATTCTTTTGGCGCAAAAAAGTGTTGCCGAGGCGGAGGAAAGCATGAACGAAACCGAGGCCAGTTTTGAGGTAGGTTTAAATACAACCACTGATTTGTTGAATGCACAGGCGCAGTGGGTTCAGGCTAAAGCGCAGTTAACACAAACTATTGCCGGTTTCGAGGTGCTTAAAACCAGGTGGCAAAGTGTAACCGGAAACCTCTACATGCCTGAAGAAGAAAATTAGTATCGTTAAAAAAATGAAGTGTTTAGAACTACATAGCAAAAAAAAGCCAACCCTTGCTACCCGGTTGCCCAGCTACGAACCGGTTAGCATTCTGGGGCGCTTTATTATCATTAGCATTATTGCTGTGCTGGTGCTGCATTTTATTTCGTATGTAACGCATATTCCGGAAGAAGAAGATGTTAAAATTCCACTCGTAATTTATGTGGTTGTAATATTGGCCTTTAATTTTGCAGCCGAGATACAAATCGTTCTCGATAATATTCTGGAGCGCTTTCTGCCTGTTCCAAAAAAGATAAAGCTGAGGCTCTTTCTGCAGATCAGTGTCGGGATATTGTTCCTGATTTTTGCACATCGGATAATCATGTATTTCATCGATCCGAAACTGGGTATTGGTGAGTCCAGATCAGGTGTGATTATGGGAATGATTACCGGTTTGGTTTTTGTACAGATGGTGGCCAATTCGCTAACTATTGCCCGTTTTGCACAAAAGTGGTTCGATTCGCAGGAACAGATCGCTGAAATGAAGCGCGAAAAGTTACGTATGGATTATAATTCGTTGCAAGACCAGCTAAATCCACACTTTCTGTTCAACAACCTTAGTGTGCTAAAATCATTAATAATTTACAATCCGGAAGTGGCAGTGGAGTTTACAGAAAACTTTACCGATGTGTACCGATATGTGTTGCAAAGTAAAGACAAACGGCTGGTGAAATTAGCCGATGAACTTGATTTTATGAAAGCCTACTTCGCGCTGCACAAAGAACGGCTGGGTGAAGGAATTAATATTGAAAACCAAGTGCCGGGCACTATTTTAGATAAGGAAATTGCTCCGTTAACAGGACAACTGTTGATTGAAAATGCCATTAAACACAACATCACAAGTCGTGAAACTCCTTTGGTAATTAAAGTTTTTGTTGAGGATGATAATTTGGTGGTATCAAATAGTTTAAATCTAAGAGACGCTTCATATTCCACAAAAACAGGATTAAAGAACCTGGTGAAACGTTACGAGATATTAACAGAAAAGGAAATTGTCGTTCAGTACGACGAAAAATGTTTTGAAGTGAAAGTACCGTTATTGTGAATGAGATATGAGTTACATAAAAAGTGAATTATAACTCAGATATTGCGCGCAAAATATAGTATACGAAGCTAATTGAATAATAAAAAACGCAGAATGTGAGAGTTATTATTGTTGAAGATGAATTGCATAACTATCGTTTGCTAAGGGGAATGGTTGAAAAACTGCGGCCCGAATGGCAAATTGTCGAATGGTTTGAAAGTGTTAAGAGTACGGTTGCCTGGCTGCAAAGTACTCCGGCACCCGACCTGATCTTTATGGATATTCAACTAACCGATGGTATCAGTTTCTCCATATTCGAACAGGTAGATGTAACCAGCATGGTAATTTTTACCACGGCGTACGACGAATATGCTTTGCGCGCTTTTCAGGTAAACAGTATCGACTATTTGCTCAAACCGATAAAGGAAGAGAAGCTGCGTTTGGCTATCGAAAAATTTGAGCACATGGTTTCGGCATCAAACGAAAAGTCGGACGTTGCTCCCGATTATAAAGAGCTGCTGCAGGCAATTTCTTCAGGTGACAAGAAATACCGTAAACGTTTTCTCATAAGCGGTGCAACATCGTATTTTAAACTCGATGTGGAAGATGTGGCCTGGTTTTACACCGAAAACCGGGTAACAACAGCCGTAACTTTCAAGGGGAAAGAGCATGTAATTGATTTAACCATTGAAAAACTGGAAGAACAGCTCGACCCGGATTTATTTTTTCGTACCAACAGGAGTTCGATTGTGCACATCGATGCCATCCGGAAATTTGAAAATCATTTTGGAGGAAAGTTGATTTTGAGACTCATTCCACCCTTTGATGAGCCTATTACAATTAGCCGTTTAAAGGCAACCGAATTCAAGGAATGGGTGGGGAAATAAGTGAACTACCGGTGCTATCTATAAGATTATAATATATTTGTCAGTTAAACACAAATTAGAATGAAATACAGAGACCAGTTATACCAGGAAGCGATTGCAATGATTGAAGATGCGACACCCCAAAAAGAGAGTATTTTATATCACAATATTTACTCTTTGCAAACCAAAGGTGGTTATCCATTTTCGTCGAAAAAAGATGTGCACGAATTGGTTAATTTCTTAAATTCATGCGATTAATATAAACCGGGTCCGGATTTTATTGAATTGTTTTCGGGGCCTGAATTTATTTTTGCGCAGGAAAAAATGAAATTAAATAAGCCATTAGGGCATGAAAAATTTTATCCTCACAACTAATCAATTAGTGGCCATTGTATTTTTTCTACTGGCTGTTTTTCCTGTTTATTCTCAAGAAGAAAATAATGTTGAAAAGCCCAAAGTCGCTTTGGTTTTAAGCGGTGGAGGTGCAAAAGGTTTGGCGCATATCGGTGTGCTTAAAGTGCTTGAAGAAGCCGGAATACGACCCGATATTATTACCGGAACCAGCATGGGAAGTATTATGGGCAGTTTATACGCTGTTGGTTATACAGCGGATGAACTTTCTGATATTAATAAAAACGCCAACTGGGATGTGTTGTTAACCGATAAAGAAAGGCTGTTAAGTGTAGCTATGGACGAAAAGGATGAAACCAAGAAATACCTTTTCGACATTCCGATACGTGAAAAAAGGATTAACCTGCCGGCCGGTGTTATTGACGGGCAACATCTTGAAGCTTATTTTTCCGAACTACTCTGGCCCCTTACTGAAGAAGAAGATTTTAATCAGCTGCCAATCCCATTTCATTGTATGTCGGTCGATATGATATCGGGAGAAACCGTTGAACACAGCTCGGGAGATCTGGTGAAATCAATTCGTGCCAGTATGTCTATTCCAACTGTTTTTTCACCCGTTCAAATGGACTCAATGCTTTTGGTTGACGGAGGTGTTACCCGCAATTTTCCGGTTCAGGAAGCTATAAACATGGGGGCCGATGTAATTATTGGTGTTTATGTCGGCTTTCAGGAAGATATAACTGTTGGCGACATTCAATCGATGACCGATATTCTGCAGCGGTCGATAGCTCTTGGTGGAATTGTTGACGCCAAAGCACAGTTTTCAAAATGCGATGTATTGATCATTCCGGATCTGCATGATTATTCAGCAGCCGATTTTGTGAAAGGAAACGAAATTCAGCAGATTGGCGAAGATGCCGCCCGGGGAAAATGGAGCGAAATAAAAGCACTTGCCGATAAATACGATTTAAAATTCGAAGCTGTAAATCGAATTCCGCAACCTGAAAAGGTCAGGATTACAGGAATGGAAGTAACGGGCCTGAATTATTTGAACAGGAACTTTGTTTTGTCGAAATCGGGAATAGAAATTGGCGATAGGATTAGCGCTGAAGATATTAAGGAAGCCATCGATTTTATGTATGGCTCCATGCATTTCGCGAAACTGACTTATTCGTTAAAAAAAGATTGGAACAGCGAAGGGTATATCCTTGTTTTCCATGTAAAAGAAAGGCCCAGGGCTATGCTAAAGCTGGCTCCGCGCTACGATGATGATCTGGGAGTTGGGATAACCACCAACTTTACATTACGGAATATGGTTGCCCCGGCAACACGTATGTTAATCTCGTTAAATATCGCCGAAAATCCGGGCATGGAAATCAAGTTAAATAAGTTCGTTGGAAAGAAACAACGCCTGTCCGACTATTTCTTTATGGATACCTACAATTATAAACTTCCGTTTTACGATGGTGGCAATCGACTTGGCAACTACAAAAAGGGTTATTTCGCCGGGGGGTACGGACTGGAGTATTTGTTTGGCCTTAATCATCAATTAGGCGGCAATGCATTTTATAAATACAACCGTTTAACACCGCGAGCCGATCTGCAATCGATTTATCCGGAAACTGATTTCGATAACCTGAAATCGCACGACTGGGGGTATCAGTTGTATTACAAGGTAAATACCACCGACGATCTTTATTTTCCGAAAAGAGGAATAAAACTAAATATTGGATTTCAACATATTTTGTCGGCCAACAGCAAAATGAGCTTAAATACTTCAGAACCGAGAGATTATTTAATCGGGGAGATTAATGATCCTTATGCAACTTTAACGATCGATCATAACTGGTATAAAACTTTTGCCCGCAAACTTACTTATAAATTCGGGGTAGGGGCAGGTTTTAGCACCGAAGATTCCGGTGCCAACGGGATTTATATGTTGGGTGGATCGCAATTTGGCCCAGGCAAACTACAGTTTAAAGACCTGGCAGGTTTTAATTTTGCCGAAATTTACACCTACAACTACGCGCTTGCAAAATCATCATTAAGTTGGGAAATCGCTTCGGGATTATATGTAACTACAAGCGTTAATGTGGCTGCCACTGCCAAAACTTACGAGGACTTGTTCGATCATCTGACAACACAGCCATTTGGTGATAATATCTGGGGATATAGTTTCGGATTTAAGTACGATTCGCTAATGGGGCCGATGCAGTTATTAATATCGGGTAACAACCTGGATAACGAGTCGCGTTTTCATTTTAGTCTTGGATTTCCGTTCTAATTCCTCAACATCTTTATCTAAAATATAAGTGCAGTACAGTTACGCAATCAGTATTAAATTGATTTTGTGTTAAAGCGACATAGTCAACCGTTATTGGTATTTTCTGCAAAATCTTTATAATTTTAGTCCCTCTCAAAAAAATAACTAGTTATTTTTAGAGTTTTTAAGCAAAATAAATTTTAACAGTATAACTAACTAAAGGAAGAATCATGAAGAACAGAAGAGAATTTCTGAGAATTTCTACGGCAGGTACAGTAGGTGTTTTGGCACTGGGAACCTATGCCTGTGGCTCGGGCGGCAAAAAACCGGTTGAACAGGCGGCAGAAGCGGTTAAGGCTGCAACCGGAATGGGAGTTGGCCTGCAATTGTACAGTATCCGCGATGCCATGGCAGCCGATGCGGCCGGTTCGTTAAAAAGAATTGCCGACATGGGCTATAAGTTTGTTGAAATGGCCTCGTATGCCGATGGTAAATTTTATGGCGTAGCCCCTAAAGAATTCCAGAAGATGGTTGAGGACAATGGAATGAAAGTAGTTAGTAGCCATACCAGTGTTGAAGCCGAAGGAATTACTACTTCAAGTGCCCAGATAATGGCAGATGCACACGCCGAAATTGGTGTTGAATATTGTGTTCAGCCGTGGATTGAAGAGAAAGACAGAAATATAGAAACTTACAAAAGAATGATTGCCGAGTGGAATAAAGTTGGCGAGATCATGAAAAATGTAGGGATTCAGTTTGGTTACCACAACCATAACTTCGAGTTTAAACCAACCGACGGAATCGTACCTTACTATGATGTATTCCTGAAAGAAATGGATGCCGACTTGATTACCATGGAATTGGATTGTTACTGGGCATTGAAAGCCGGTCAGGATCCTGTTGAAATGTTCAACAAATATCCCGGACGTTTCCAGTTGCTTCACTTTAAAGGTATGGGCGACGAGGTTGTTGAACCATTTTATACCGTTGACAAAGACGATATTGTATCTGTTGGCGCCGGTGTTGCTGATTACAAAAGTATTATGGATGCACGCGAAACTGCCGGCATGAAATACTTCTTTGTGGAAGACGACAATCAGGGGAACGGAAAACCTTTTGAAGGTGTGAAAGCAAGTATCGATAATCTTAATGCGAAGATTTTAGTTTAATCAACAATAGCTTAACTGAAAACCGGGTTCAAATTGAATCCGGTTTTTTTGTGCCTCTAAACCTGAGTTTCTTTTAGGCGTTGCCCTTTTTTACAAACTTCCCCAATATTTTGTATTACCTCTTTAATACCAGAAAAAGCCAATGAAAGTTTTTGGCTAATAATAGCTAGATCGGTGCTTCATTTTAAAGTTGAACACAGGTTTTATGTTATTTCATCCTAAAATTATGTCATTTCGGTAAAAGAACCATCTGCCATTTCTGAAAAGCAACTACATTTGTATAAATGAATGAACGTTCATTTATTAATTCAGGAATATGGCACGGACTACAGATCAGACAAAAATTGAAAGGCTAAAACAGTCGACAATGAAAATGGTGGTTGAAAATGGTTTTGGAGGAGCTTCGGTGGCATTGATTTCAAAAGATGCACAAGTGGCTTCGGGCTATTTCTACATGCATTACAAAGGTAAATACGAGCTTGTAAACACCATTTTACAAGAGGTTTACAGCGAAGTGTTCGGCATGTTCGAAAAACTAATAGAACAATGTAAACCCTTTCATGAAACCATTGAAAATATAATCCGCCATTTTGTTGAATTGGCAAACAAGGAGCCAATCCGGGTGAAATTTTTATACGTGCTTACCAACGATTATAATTTCGTAATCGATAAACATATTCAGGAAAATACACAGATGCTGCTTGAAAAATTGATGGAGCTGGGACGATCAGGCAACGATTTGGACAAGACACTCATCGTTAGTGATTTGTACCTGATATTGATAATAACCACCATTCAGTTTATCAATCAAAAATACAGAAACAACGATCGGGATATCATTGACGAAGAGGATATTAAGCATTTACTAAAACTGATTTTTAAGTTTTTGAAATAGGCAAAAACAACAGATTTGAATTTTTGTGAATACAAAAGAATACAGCTTACAATAATAGAAATGAAAACAATTAAACAACAGAAAGCAGTCTTATTGTTCCTTTTGCTTTTGGCAGTGGGAATAACGGTTCACGGGCAGTCGCAGGACCAATTGTTGTCATTCGACCAGGCGATGCAAATAATGTTGGAACAAAATCCGGCACTGTTGCGCCAAAAAGAAGAGATCAGGCAGAAAGAATACGAGATCAAATCGAAGAAAGGCTTGCGTTTGCCACAGGTTTCGCTAAATGCAACAGCAATGGCCATGTCCGATCCTTTGCATCTCGATTTAACTCCGGTGGGCGAAGCCATCAGTCCGTTATACGAAACACTGGGAACTTACGGTGTTTTTAGCGGCGTTCCAAATCCCGATCCGGCAACCAATGCACTTTATCCTTATTTAAGCGACGAAATGAGTACCCAAGTTGTACGTCAGCAATTACTTGAAGGAGGCGAAGCCATTGAAGCACACGACTGGGATGAGATTATTCAGGACAAGAATTTTGCCTTACTGACAGCGAGTTTCGCGATGCCAATTTATGCCGGAAGCAAAATAAACGGTGCCAACCAGGCTGCCGTAGTAAATCTGGATATTAGCCAGCAGGAATTACGTCATACTGAAGGCGTTTTGCTTACCGAGCTGGTTACTCGTTATTATGGTCTTGCTCTCGGGTTGCAAGTGGAAAAACTTCGTAAAGAAATGCTAAAAAGTATGGAGAACCATTACAACGATGCAAAAAAACTATACGATAACGGAATGATTGCAAAACTTGAATTGCTTCATGCCGAGGTGGAAAAAAATGAGGCCGAACGAGAAGTGAAGCAAGCCGTGCGTAATGTTGAGATATTGCGAACCGGTTTAAGAGCAACACTGGCTGCTGATTCGTTGGGGCATGTTATTCCAGCCAATAATTTATTTATAAATAGCGAGTTAACAGGTTTGGCTGTGTGGTTAGATCGCGCCAAAGAATTAAATCCTCAATTGAAACAAATTCAGGGGAAAAAGGAGCTTGTTGAGATAAAACACCGGGTAGAAAAAAACGAATATTTACCAACGATTGCAGCAATGGGTAATTACAACATTGCCGATAAAAATTTTTCGCCATACATGCCCGAATGGGAACTGGGAATTGGAATGAAGTGGAACTTGTTTCAGGGAATGAGCCGGAAGAACAATATACTGGCCAGTGAAACTTTACACAACCAGGTTGAATACGCCGAACAAAAAGCCAACAACGATTTGGAAGCCTACCTGGTAAAGCTCTATAACGAATTACAAATGCAAATGGAGCAAAAAACCGAATTAGAAACAACGCTTGAGTTGGCAAACGAATACCGCCAGAGTACCGAGAAAGCATTTAACGAAGGATTGGCAACCTCTACCGATGTGGTGGAGGCGAATACAAAAGTGCTGCAGGTAAAAACATTGCGCCTTAGTGTTTTATATAATTACGATGTCGGATTGGCAAATTTCCTCCAAACAGCGGGTGTTCCCGAACAATACATCCATTTTTCGAGTGGAGAGAATACTGTAACCGAATCACTTTAAGAAAACCAAAAGCAAAAAACATAGAATATGAATAAGAAGACGTTAAGCTCAATAGTTGTACTTGTAGCTATCGTAGCATTTATAGTGTACACATTTATTGTTATAACAAAACCCGAGCCCGTAATTCTGCAAGGAGAAGTTGAGGCTCAGCAATACAACATTGCCTCAAAAGTCCCGGGAAGGATACAGAAAGTAGCTGTTGACAAAGGACAGATGGTAAAAAGAGGTGACTTTATTTTTTCTATTGACAGCCCCGAAATTAATGCAAAACTGGCCAACGCAAATGCCGCGCGTACTGCCGCAAGTGCACAAAGCCGAAAGGCTCAAAACGGAGCGCAACAAGAAGATATTACAGCTGCCTACAGTACCTATGTAAAAGCTGAAGCAGCTGCTCAGTTTGCTGAAAAGACATTTGCACGAATTCAGAATTTATATGATGAAGGAGTGGTGCCGGCACAAAAACGCGATGAGGTTGAAACGCAAATGAAAGCTGCACGCGAAACGGCAAATGCCGCCAAAGCCATTTGGCAGAAAGCCGAAAAGGGAGCACGCGAAGAAGATAAAACCGCTGCTGCCGCAATGGTAAAACGCGCCGATGCCGCCATTGCCGAGGTGGAAGCTTACCTCGAAGAGACATCAATTAATGCCATTGCCGATGGAGAAGTGTCTGGAGTAAATGTGGAGGAAGGCGAATTGGTTTCAACTGGTTTTCCGGTGGTAACCCTACTCGATTTAAACGATATTTGGGTTACACTTTACATTCGCGAAGATTATATGACTCATTTTAAAATGGGAAGTGTTTTCAAAGCTGTAATCCCCGGCCTTGGTGGTCAGGAGTTCGATTTTAAAGTAAAATACATTAGCCCTTCAGCTGATTTTGCCCGTTGGAATGCAACAAAAACTTCGGGTGAGTTCGATTTAAAATCGTTTGAAGTTGAGGCGCGTCCGGTGAATAAAATAGGAGGTTTGCGTCCGGGAATGACTGCCGTTGTTAACTTACCCGAAATGAAATAAAATGGACGGGAAAAAGAGACATCCTATTTTTGAAGTAATGATTCGTGAGGCCAGGCGGATTCAGCAAAATCCTGCTTATCGGTTTTTGCTTTTAATTGGGCCGATTACTGGTATATTGCTATTCTTTTTTATCTTTCAGCAAGGAGCGGCAAAACGATTACCCATTGCTTTGGTCGATCAGGATAATTCATCACTTTCCGTAAAAGTAGGAAATGCTTTAAACGCCTCACCCGATGTGCAAATTGTGATCGGTTCACCGGATTTATTTCAGGCACAGGAGTGGTTAAAACAAGGTGTTGTTCAGGCAATTGTTGTATTGCCCAACGATTTGGAGAAAAAAGTATTTCAGGGAGTTGAAGCACCTGTCCCGGTTTATATAAACGGAACAAATGTAACGGTTGCCGGAGTTGTACAACGTTCGGTTTTAACCACACTAAATACCTTGTCTGCCGGAATTCAGCTAAAAAAACTGGCACTTAACGGTAACAATGCACAAAAGGCCATGGCTCGTGTTGTTCCTGTGAAAATTCAAAAGCATGTCTTGTTCAATCCGTATACAAATTATGCCTACTTCCTCAACTCGGCAATGCTTTATTTTACCTTATTTTTGTTTGCCTTTATGAGTTCGGTTTACACTTTCGGAAATGAACTGAAACGAGGAACAGGGCTAAGTCTTTTGAAAGCCGGAAACAACAGCGTGCGAATGGCAATTGTTGGAAAACTTTTTCCTTACACCGTTATTTATTCTGGTTTTGCAATGTTAATCGCCTATTTGCTTTATGTGGTTGAAGGAATGCCTTTAAATGGCAGTTTTGTAATCATTTTTTGCGGTCAGTTTATTACAATTCTTGCCTACCAAATGCTGGGATTAATATTCGTTTCCTTAACCAAAAACCTGCGTTTATCGCTGTCCGTTGGAAGTGCATATATAATGATGGGAATAACATTTTCAGGATTAACTTTTCCGGTAGAAGGAATGATGCCATTTGTAAAAGGACTAACAGCAATCTTCCCATTTACCTGGTGGGAGAAACTTTTTATTTCACAATCATTACGTGGTGCACCAATAAAAGAAGCGTTGCCATATTTGTGTTACATCATCCTGTTTATGCTGTCGGGTATGGCTGCATTTAAAATGTATAAAAAGAGTTTGAGCGATCCGAAACACTGGGGGAAACAATAGGAACTATGATGAAAGACAAGAATAAAATAAACAGCTTCGAGTTAATGGCTTTTCATTTTAAGAATGAATTGAAAGCAATTTTTACAGATAGCGGTGCTGTGTTGATTTTGGTGGGAGCGCTAATGATATATCCGCTGTTATACTCGTTCGGATATTTTAACGAGGTGCTTACCAACTTACCGGTTGGTGTTGTTGATTTAGATCAAACAGCTACCAGCCGAAAATACACCAGTATGCTTGATGCCTCGCGTGAAGCGCAGGTTACATACAATCCACAAAGTTTAAAAGAGGCTGAACAGCTTTTTCTGGAAAATAAAATTGATGGTGTTTTACTTATTCCAAAAGGATTTCAGAAAAATGTGCTGTCGACAAAACAGGCCAATATTGCCGTTTATGCCGATGGTAGTTACCTGTTAAAATACAAAACATTCTACACGGCGGCACAAACCGTTAATGCTTATTTTGGGGCAGGTGTTGGCGTGCAACATTACCTTGCCGAAGGAAAATCCTTACGACAGGCAAAAGCTTCGGCCAGTCCCTTGAGTATTCAAACGCACATGCTTTACATTCCTTCTGGTTCATATGGTAGTTTTATCATGCCCGGATTAATCATTATCATCATTCAGCAAACCTTGCTTATTGGTATTGGCATTATGGGGGGGACTTTCTCCGAATCAAAAGCGTCCCCGTTCAGATTACCGGAAAACAAACGCAGGCGCGAAATTATTCCATTAGTCTTTGGTAGAGTAGGTGCTTATTTGCTTATCTCAGCATTTAATATTTGCCTTGCATTGATCCTTATTCACGACTGGTTTAACTATCCCGACAAAGGGAATATGTTTGATGTGCTGATGTTATTATTCCCCTTCTTATTGTCGGTAATATTTTTCGGAATTGGTCTGTCAACGTTATTTAAACATCGCGAGTCGGCCATTGTATTTATGATGTTTTTATCGCCGATTGCCTTATTCTTAAGCGGTATTTCCTGGCCGGTGTCTGCTATGCCCGACTGGTTGGTGGGCTTATCCAAAATTTTGCCCGGAACTACAGCCGTTCCTGCCTATTTGCGTTTACGCACAATGGGCGTTGGAATTACTGAGGTAAAATCAGAGGTGCTAAAATTATATTTTCAGGCAGGAAGTTATGCCTTTCTGACAATTGTATATTTCTATATTCGGCTGTATGTTAGGAAAATAAGAAAGTGAAAGTTGAAGTAATAAAATAGAATAAAAAAAAGCTTTGATCCAGTATCGGTCAAAGCTTTTTATTTAATTCAAAATTACTTTCAGTTTCAATTCCCGGGCTTTTTTGTAAAGCCTGATGGAATCTTCAGAAACGGCAGTTGGAATGTCAACTTTAACGCTCCATACTGGCCCTGTTTCCTTTAATTCCGGTTTTCCGTTTTTAAAATTGTCTTTCATTGTATATATGGCTTTTCTGCAATGTACGGAATTTTACAAATATTATGCCGAAAACCCCTGGTAGTTATCACCAGAACATTGTGAACAGTAGTTGTTTAACCACTTCAGGGGCTTAATTCACGGCTTTTATAGTGTATCCGCGCTTTTCAATACTCTTTTCAATTTCATCGATTGACACAGCCGATGCGTTGTATGTAACAATGGCAGTTGAATCAGCAAGTGTCACTTTTACCGATTCAATCCCGCTCAGGGAATTTACTCCTTTTTCGACCGAGGCTACACAGGCATCGCAGTGCAATCCGCCAATATCAATAGTGGCTTCAACAATTTGTTCCGGTTGAGCTACTTGAGTGTTTTTTTGAGTTCCTGAGTTACAGGCAACAAATCCAATCAGGATGAATAAATACAATAGTCTTTTCATGGTAGTTTTTATTGTTTTTAGTTTTTACTTACTTGATAACGGGGGCCAGTATCTGTTTGTTTTCTTCGCTGGCTGCCCCCATAACGGTTTTAACCTTGTTTCCCATAAATCTCGAGAACAAGCCGGAATTTAGCATCGAAACATAGGTTTTGCCGTTTCGCTCGTAAACCGCAACGCGGCAAGGCATTAGTGCCGAAACTACACGTTCCTGATCGCTGCTCAAAATCTGGTAAGCATGATCGGGCTTACACAGCGAAAATACTTTCACAGGTTTTACATCAAAACCATGTTTTTTCATGGTTGCCTGCAGATCGTATAAATGTGGCATGCTCCAGTTGTTGTCTTTTGCCGATTGTTCAATGGCTGCAACTGTTTCGTCAAAACCCACTTTACTTTCGTTTACCACAAACATTTGTTTGGGCATTACAACAATCAATACAATTACGGTTAAAAGTATTCCAACAATAAGTCCGGTTAAAAACATAGTTAATCCTTTCATTTGTTTATAATCGTTTATCTTTTAAGGTAACTCATGGAACTCGCAAAATTGTGCTTCCGTGTTTTAGGAAGACTTTTGAGTTTGCTCGTTTCATTTTTAGTTGTGTCAATTTACACAAAGAAACAACACGAGTAAACTTTTGTTTGATAGATTTGCTTGATGGTGCTTAGAAGCCAGGAGAATAAAAAAGGGAACCACTCATTCGAATAATTCCCTTCCTGTATATTGACGTTAGTTTTAATACAATCCTTCTATCGATAAGTAGCGCTCGCCGTGGTCGTACGAGAATGTAAGAATCCGCGATCCTTTCGGAAGTTCTTTTATCTTTTTGGCAACGGCTGCCAACGATGCTCCCGATGAAATACCAACAAACAAACCTTCTTCTCTTGCCGCTTTCTGAGCATATTCAAAAGCTTCCTCTTTACTGATTTCTACTGTTCCATCAAGAAGATCAGTATTCAGGTTGTTCGGAATAAATCCGGCACCAATTCCCTGAATTCCGTGTGGACCGGGATCTTTTCCACCAATAACCGGGCTTGAATCCGGTTCAACAGCAAAAACTTTCAGGTTCGGAAATTTTGCTTTTAAAACTTCGGCAACTCCGCTTATGTGGCCCCCGGTACCAACACCGGTAATCAGGTAATCAAAACCTTCGGGGAAATCTTTTAAAATTTCCTGTGCAGTAAAATCGCGGTGTACGGCAACGTTTGCCGGATTGTTAAACTGTTGTGGAATCCATGCATTTCCCAGTTCACTGGCCAGTTCTTCGGCTTTGGCAATGGCACCTTTCATTCCTTTTTCTTTTGGTGTTAATTCCAGCTCGGCACCAAATGCTTTTAATGCTCTTCTTCTTTCCAGCGACATTGACTCCGGCATAGTAAGAATTAAACGATAACCTTTTACGGCTGCCACCAATGCCAAACCGATCCCGGTATTTCCCGATGTAGGTTCAATTATTACCGAACCTTCTTTCAGCAGTCCTTTTTTCTCGGCATCCTCAACCATTGCGAGTGCAATACGGTCTTTTATGCTTCCTCCCGGGTTTGTTTTTTCTACTTTCACCCAAACTTCGTAATCCTCCGGATAGAGGCGATTAATTTTTACATGCGGCGTGTTGCCAATGGTCTCTAAAATGTTCTTCGCTTTCATTCTTTTTAATTTATGAGTTATTTCGGTAATATTCCTTTAAACAAAAAAAAGGCCTTTCCGTTCACGGAAAGGCCTTGTATAATCATGCAATTAAGCTCAATGTTAAAACACTACAACACCTTTCCCTTTTTTAAGGAAACAACAACACATCATCATATTGTTACCGGTGTTTTTCTTTTTCATTGTGGGTGCAATATATGCAATTTTTATTTATTCTAAATAATAAATATGAAAAAAGTCATGTTTTTCACTTCTTTGTTAAGAAAACCGGGTATTTGTAAGGCTCTCAAAAAAGATTTTGTTTCGTCATCCTGAACTTGTTTCAGGATCATTTAAGAATTAGAAACCAGGTTCTATAGATTCTGAAATAAATTCAGAATGACGTTGTTGCAAACTTTTCAGCAAGACTCATTATTTATGTTACTAGCCTTTATACCGAAGCCATTTAATCAACTCTTTAATATTTACCTTTTTGCCATACATCAGTAACCCAATGCGGTAGATTTTGGCCGCTGCCATAATGCATACAATGGTTGTAAGTATAAGTAGTCCCATCGATAGTAACAGCTCCCAAATGGGCAGATCGTAAGGTACACGTGCCATCATTGCAACAGGTGAGGTGAATGGTATTATCGAACACCAAAATGCCAGCGGGCCTTCGGGATTTTTCGC
The DNA here is from genome assembly GCF_963674925.1 of uncultured Draconibacterium sp. NCBI lineage: Bacteria > Pseudomonadati > Bacteroidota > Bacteroidia > Marinilabiliales > Prolixibacteraceae > Draconibacterium > uncultured Draconibacterium sp. The sequence goes on along the minus strand of NZ_OY771647.1, from coordinate 340,675 downwards.
AATGGGGAAAAGCAGCATAATGGAAAGGATCAACGGGAAAGTTACCGGGAATACCATCTGCTGCGAATCTTCGTCGTTATCGACCGCGGCACCAACAGCACCCAGTAAAGCACTGTAAAGTAAATAACCTGCCAGGAAATAGAACACAAACGAGAACAGGATTAGCGGTAGATTTAGATTGCCAATCATTTCCATTACTTCTGTTACCTGGTTAGGTGCAGCAGCCTGCATCGCAGCCGGATTCATTTGCCCTTGTGATTCCATAATACTTTGCCCCATTTGCTGTGCAGTATCTGGATTTAAAAAGAAACTTTGTACTACTACCAGACCAATGCCGCCCAAACCAACCCAAATGGCAACCTGCGTGAGGCCAACCAAAGCGGTTCCGATAATTTTACCGGCCATCAGCTGGCTGGGCTTCACCGATGAGATGATCACCTCGATAATGCGGCTTTTCTTTTCTTCCATTACACTACGCATTACCATGGCGCCGTACATAAAAACAAAGAAATAAATGAGAAGCCCCATCGCGTAGCTGGCAATAAAAGCCACCACCGACGAACTTTTTTTGGTTTCGCCTGATTGCGATACCTTTAGTGTACTCAGGTTTACGCTGGTTCGTGTTTTGCTCAGTCTTTCCTCCAAATCGGGGATGCCCGATTCCTCGATTACTTTTTGGCGCTTATCATTTTCGATAAAACGACTGAGTTTGCGCTCAATTTGTTCGGTTAATTCAAACGGCAACTGTTTCTCAGAGAAAAGCTGCGCCTGGTTGTTTGAATAAATATCGGATGGAATAAAAAGAAGGCCGTAGTAACCACTCCCTTTCAGGTTGGTTTTTAATGTTTCATATTCTTCTTTCGGGATAAAATGATAACTCGTTGTTCCTTCTTCGCTGAATTCGCCAAGAAATAAATTGGTGGAGTCGTACACTGCAATAGTGCGCTCTTCGGTATCGTCTTTTATCGAGAAATAAATTACCAATCCGTAAACGCCGGCTATTAAAAATGGCATCAGGATGGTTAATATGATGAACGATTTCTTTTTTACCCGTTTCAGGTACTCTTGTTTTAATATCAGTAATGTGTTGTTCATGACGGTTTGTTTAGTTTTTGTTCGACTCTTCAACGGCTTTAATAAATACGTCGTTCATGCTCGGAATAAGCTCTTCGAATGCCAGAATTTCGGCAGCCGGCATAATGGCCGACAACAACTCGTTATTCGATTTTCCATTCATGTATTGCACTTTCAGGGTGCTTGACTTTTCCGACTCATCGTGACTGATAATTTTGTAATCGGTTCCCAAAGCCAGGTCAATAGCTCTGAATTCACCCCTGTATTTTATGTCGAATAGGTTCGTTTTATATTTCATCCGAATCTCGTCAGTTGGCCCGTCTTCAATCTTTTTCGATTTGTTGATCAGTGCAATGTGGTCGCATAATTCTTCTACCGATCCCATGTTGTGTGTAGAAAAAATAATGGTTGCACCTTCCGCTTTCAGGTTCAGAATTTCCTTCTTCAGCAGGTTGGCATTAATGGGATCGAAACCGCTAAAAGGCTCATCAAATATCAGCAGTTTAGGCTGATGAACCACTGTGGTAATAAACTGTACTTTTTGCTGCATTCCTTTCGACAGCTCTTCCACTTTTTTGTTCCACCAGGGCATGATATCAAATTTCTCAAACCACTTTTTCAGATTGTTCGATGCATCGCGGTAAGACATGCCTTTCAGTTGAGCCAGATAGATGGCCTGCTCACCAATCTTCATTTTTTTGTACAGTCCGCGTTCTTCAGGCAGGTAGCCAATTTGTGAAATGTCTGCCCGATTCATTTTTCTTCCGTTCAGAAATAGCTCACCGCTGTCGGGGGCGGTAATCTGGTTAATAATGCGGATGAGGGTGGTTTTGCCTGCTCCGTTGGGGCCGAGTAAGCCAAAAATGCTTTGTTCTTTCACCGAAATGCTAACATCGGTTAAAGCCTGAGTGCTGGCAAAAACCTTGTTTACATTGCGCGCTTCAAATAATTCCATATTGTTTTTATTGAATAGTAAGATTTAACCCGTGCAAATTACGGGTTTGGTTTTAAATAATAAATAAAGGCATAAAAAAACCGGTTTCCCAAAGAAAACCGGCGAATCAAACTATTCTTTGTATGAATGTCTATTTTTCAGGGTCGATTACTTCTGGTTCGTCGAAATCTGAGTCGTTGTTTGCAGAAACTTCGGATTCCCCGGTAACCGGTTCCTCGGTTTTACTATCACCTTTTAAATAGTTGGGAAGTTCCATCCCTGCCGATTTAAAAATATCGTCGAGAGGAGGAATGGAACCCAGCATTCCTTGCATAAAGTTAGCCGTTGATGTTTTACCGTCTTTGCCGTTTCCGGTTTCCCAAACAGTAACTTTGTCAATTTTAATGTTCTTAATGGCTTCAACCTGGGTTGCAACTAATTCCGGTAATTTGTCAGCAATCATCATGAGTACTGCTTTTTGCGCATCGTTACCCGCAGCTTTCACAAGTTGATCGAAACCTTCGGCTTGTTTACTAAGAATTTCAAAGATACCTTTACCTTCAGCAGCCATCTTCATATAAATGGCATCGGCTTCACCTTTTGCAATTCTGCGCGTTTGTTCAGCCACTGCTTCAGCTTCGATCTGAACTTTTTCTTTATCAATCTCAGCAGGAATTACAATATTTGCAATTTGGGTTGCTTTGTCCCTTTCTGCACGAACTTGTTCCGCCAGTTTTTCCGCAGCATAAGCTTCTTCCAGAGCTTTCGCGTCTGTTACTTTTTCAGCTGCTACGGCCCGTCGGTTTGCCTCAGCCTCTTTTTCACGTCTGTCGGCATCTGAATTTGCAATGGTAACTTTTGCAATGTTTTCTCCTTCAACAGCAGTCGCATCAGCACTTGCTACTTGTACACGCTGGTCTTGCAGAGCTTCTGCCTGACCGATCTCTCCATCGCGGTTTTTCTCGGCTACGCTCTTTTTTGCATCGTTGATGGCTTTTGCTGCAGCTTCTTTACCCAGCGCTTCAATGTATCCCGATTCATCGTTGATGTCGGTAACATTCACGTTAATCAGTTTCAAACCAATTTTCTTGAGTTCTGCCTCAACATTCGATGAAACAGCTGCAAGGAACTTGTCGCGGTTGCTGTTAATTTCCTCAATGTCCATGGTGGCAACAACCAAACGCAACTGACCAAAAATAATGTCCTTCGCCAGGTTGCTTATCGACTCTTGAGTAAGTCCGAGTAGTCGTTCAGCGGCATTGTTCATAATGTTTGGTTCGGTAGAAATACCTACTGTAAAACGAGAGGGCACATCAACACGGATGTTTTGCTTACTTAGCGCATTTCTCAGATTAATTTCAATAGAAATTGGCGTTAAATCCAAAAACGCATAAGAATGGATAATCGGCCAGATAAAGGCTGCACCACCGTGAATACACTTGGCAGAGCGGCTTTCGCTGTTTGCCCCTTTGCCAACTTTACCATAAACAACCAAAATCCGGTCGGAAGGACAACGTTTGTAACGTCGCATCATTGCTACAATGATGATGAATACAAAAAGAGCTGCAATGCTTAGAAGAATAACAAAATAATCGTTCATAAATTTTAATTAAAAGGGTTATTAATTGCCTTGCTTTTGAACAAGGAGTATATGATCATCAATTACATTTATTACCTGAACTATTGAAGACGTTGGGATGGTTTCTTCATCGTCGGTAATGGCATCGAGAGTACGCATCGATCCCTGAACATTCAGTTGAACTTTACCCATTCCTCCGCGTTTGGCCGGGATTACCAGGTAAACCTCACCTAATTTGCCAATGGCATTTCCCATTCGTAATGTTCCATTTTCAGCCAGTTTCGACATGAAATAGAACAGCGATGCCATTAAGAACATCATCGTCAGGCCACATAAGGTGGAGAAAAGGATCACTTGCCCGGGGCTTAATCCCATACTGATAAAGCCAATACCCGACCAGCCGAATACGGTAAAAAAAGCAACAATGTTTTTTAATGAAATAAATTGGAATGGAATTGAATCGCCAGCTATGTCACCGTCAACATCCGTGTCAACATCAACGTCTGCATCGGCATCTCCACCGAAGATGGTTAAAACTAGTAGCAGCAGAAAAAAAACGGTAGCCGGAATGGCAATGATCCAGAAAGCTTGTTCGAATACGCTGATTTCCGACCAATTAGGGAGAATTGAATTTAATAACATGGGAATAATTATTGGTTTTCTGTTTAAAAGTAAACATAAACTCAATTATTCCAAGTTAATATTTTGGGCACTGGGGGAATTTTATAGGCAAAATGACGATTTCTATATGTGACCGTATAAAAACATATTTAGAAATGGTGCTGAATACTTTCTTCCAGATAAGGATGATTCTTCGGAACCAGACTGGCTTTGGTAAGCGTTGTGCCAACTACCCACGAAAATAATCCGGCATAACCGAGGAAAGTTCCGATTTCGAGCAGGCCAAACTTCGCTTCGTGAACCGTTGCCGGCCAGATGATGTAATACAGTTCGGTGTATTGTCCAATCATCAGCAGAAGGATCACCGGTATCATAAAAAGTTTGCTTCGTGAACTTTTACGCGGCATGAGTACCAGAAACGGAATTCCCCAGTTGATAACGATATTGGCAAAGAACAGGATTTCGTAAACGCCGTGCCAACGGTGTACGAAATATGATGTTTCTTCAGGAATGTTACCATACCAGATCAACATGAATTCGGCAAAATTGAAGTAGCCCCAAACAATGCTCGACATAAAAATGTAGCGGGTAAAATCGTGCAGGTGACTGTGGTTTAGCAAAGGAAATTTTCCTTGCTTTGATAAAATAATTACAATCAGTGCAATTATTGATGAGGCGTGCAGAACACCTGCCATAAAACTCCTTCCGGCAAACATAGTGCTGAACCAGTGGGGTTCGAGCGACATCAGCATATCAACCGAAAACAGACTGAATGAAAGCGCCAATACAAAAATCAGGATCTTGGAATAGAACTCCGATTTTTCGAAATAAAGCATACCGCCAACTTCATCTTCCTTTAACGAAAATTTACGCAGAACTTTTGTCAGAATGATCCACACCGCAAAAAATACAACTACCCGTGCAAAAAAGAACGGTACATTCAGGTAGGGCGATTTATGCTGCAAAATGTGGTCGTGCGATACAACTTCGTGGTGAGTCCACTCGAAAACCGAATGCATACCAAAATAGAGGATCAGGAAGAATACCGCCGCAAACGGAAGATAAGCAACCATTGCTTCGGGCACGCGTTTAAACATGGCCGACCAGCCCGATTGTGTAATATACTGAATGGCGGCAAAAAAAGCTGCGCCAATGGACAGCGACACAAAATAGTAGTTGTTTAAAAGGTAGTTTGCCCATGTGCGCTCGGCATCGAAAACAAAACCCAGTGCAAACGAAACCACACCGACGGCCATTAGCGCGTAGGTAAGCATTTTAAACTTATTGGAAAGTGTTAATCGGTCTTCCATATCTGTTGCTTTTGTTCTTCTTTGTTTATCGTTCAAATCATTAATAGTTGTCATTTCGAAGGAGGTACGACTGAGAAATCTTATTCATGAGACAGATTTCTCCTCATTCTTCGTCGAAATGACAGCTTTTATATTCTGTTTCCTAATTTTTATACTCATGATATTTTAGGTGAACTCTCATCATAAAATTCTCAATTTTGTAATACCTCTTTTACGTACATCGCTATTTTCCAGCGGTCGTCCGGCTTAATCATCGAACCATGTTCGCCCATAATTCCAAAGCCTACAGTTATCACATGGTAAATATCGGCTTCAGGATTGGCCATCATTTTTTCGCTTAACAAATTTGCCGGCGGATAGGTGTATTTTTTGCTTACGTATAACGATCCTTGTCCATCACCTTTTTCGCCGTGGCATTGTATACAGTAAATGCCGTACATTCGTTCTCCCCGTTGCAGGTTCTCTTTACTTGGATCCAACTCGTTTACCAGTGTAGCAGCAGCCAGTGCCCGGTCTTCATCGGTTTTTTGGTAAGCGTAAGGAACTGTACCTCTCGGAATTGTTCCCGGAACAGGCGGTTGCATGGTTTTTCCATCTGCAAAATTCGGATTGGGTGTATAGCTCTCGTAAGCCGGTGAGTTAACCATATCATCGAAATACTGCCATCCGGTGGTTCGGCGGTTGTAATCGCAAGAGGAAAAGGCAAAAAGCAAAAGGCAAAAGGCAAAAATGCTAAGGCCTTTCATTTGACTTCCTGAAATCTTTTTATGTTTTTTGATTTTATTGCTCATAGCTCAAAATCTATTTATTCAATTTTACCATGTTCTGTGAGGATCGATTTTACTGACTCGCTATCGTTTGCAATTCCTTCTTCATCGAACACCATAACAAACTTATCGTCGGTGGCCCGCTCATGAAAGATCTCTGCTTTTTTGCCGGGAAAAACTTTCGCCCGTACGGAAAAAGTAAAGAGCGTAAGCAGCGTTATAGAAAGAATGGTGGCCACAATGGTTACCACAATAAACGATGGGAAGGCATTAAATGGTTTTCCTCCGTAGTGTAAAGGCCAGCTAATGGAGGCTGCATAGGTCAGAAATCCGAGAATTCCCAGTGCAGCAAACAATCCGTAAAAGAAAGCTGCATGCGTAATTCGCGTTTTTATGGGCATTCCCTCCAATATTTCGTGCACAGGGTAGGGCGTGTAAACTTCAACCGGCATTACTCCTTTGTCTTTTAATTTCTCAAAAGCGTCAACCAAAGTAGCTTCGTCGTCAAAAACGCCAAGGATATATTTTTTACTCATGACTCTTTGCTTTTAGTTGTCCGTTATTTGGTTTATCGAATTTTGCCACACTTTTTAATTCCGAAATGGCAATCATTGGAATATAGCGGAAGAACAACAGTACGCCGGCCAAAAACATTCCGAGTGTACCGATAAAAAATCCTATTTCAACATAAGTGGGCGAGTAGTTGGCCCAGGCAGCCGGCAGGTAATCGCGGCTAAGCGTGGTAACCACAATGTTAAAACGCTCGAACCACATACCGATATTGATGATGATGGAAATAATGAACACGATCCACATCCGTTTGCGCACCGCCTTAAACCAGAACAATTGCGGAATTACAGCATTGGCCGTAAACATGGCCCAAAACTGGAAGGCATAATCACCAAATAATCGGTTTTTGAAGAACATATAAGTTTCGTATTCCGAAGCCGAATACCAGGCGATAAAGATCTCGGTCATATAGGCCGTTCCCATAATCAGCGAAATAAATATCAGAATCCGGCAAACCGCATCAACGTGCCGGTCGGTAATAAAATCAGTCATATTATATAAACCCCGCATGGTAATTACAAGGGTAAGTACCATGGCAAATCCTGAGAAGATTGCTCCGATAACAAAGTAAGGAGGGAAGATGGTAGTGTGCCATCCGGCTTGCACCGAAACGGCAAAGTCGGTCGATACAATCGAGTGCACCGAAACTACCAATACTGCAGCAATTCCGCCAAGCACAAAACTCAGTCCTTCAAAACGCAGCCACTCGCGGCTCGATCCGGTCCAGCCGAAAGCAAAAAATCCGTAAACTGCCTTTTTAATTTTAGATTTTGCCGTGTCGCGAATGGTCGCAAAATCAGGCACCATACCAAAATACCAGAAACTTGCTGAAATAAGCAGGTAGGCTGAAATGGCCACAAAGTCCCAGAAAAGGGGTGAGTTAAAATTCACCCAAAGCGGACCTCGCGTATTCGGATATGGGAAAATAAAGAAAAACAACCACGGGCGCCCCATGTGCAACAGCGGGAAAAGGCTGGCACAAAATACGGCAACAACGGTCATTGCTTCGGCGGCGCGGTTAATGGCAGTTCTCCATTTCTGCCGTAAAATGAGCAGGAAAATGGAAAATGCGGTTCCGGCATGTCCGATACCAATCCACCAAACAAAGTTGATGATGGCCCAACCCCAGGCTACCGAGTTGTTTACTCCCCAGGTACCAATTCCGGTTGAAACGGTGATGTATTTGCAATACAAACCAAATCCGAACATGCCTAAACTCACCAGCATGGCTGCATACCACCAAAGCGGCGTTTTGGCGTGGATGGGCGCTAATATCTCCTTCGATATCTGACTGAAAGACTTGTCTCCATCAATTAGCTTTCCCCTTACGGCTGAATTAAACATAGGCGTTTATGCTTTTTTGTTTCTTACTAAATTGTCAACTTCGTAAAGTGGCTCCCGTCATGCTGAACTTGTTTCAGCATCTTTTAAAACAGATTCCGAAACAAGTTCGGAATGACGTCCTCAGTTTTTGATGTTGATCAATCGTATCTCAATATTTTTTAACTCTTCTTATTCCTAACCTTCGTTAAATATCCTACCGATGGCAGCGTGTGTAATTCTTCCAGCAAATGGTAATTGCGCTCGTTTTTAAAGAGCTTGTTGATTTTGCTGTTCTCATCATTCAGATCGCCAAATACCAGCGCATCGGCCGGGCACGATTGAACACATGCCGGTTGAACTTCTCCGTCTTTTAACATTCTACCGGCAACTTTTGCTTCTGCTTTTTTCTCCTGAATACGTTGCACACAGAACGAGCATTTTTCAACAACACCTCGTGAGCGAACGGTAACATCGGGATTAAGGACCATACGTCCCAAATCGCTGTTTGATGCGTAATCGAACTCCGGGTTTTGTACATACTGGAACCAGTTAAAACGACGCACTTTGTACGGGCAGTTGTTCACACAATATTTGGTTCCCACGCAACGGTTGTAGGCCATTTGATTCAAGCCCTCTTCGCTGTGTGGTGTTGCCGAAACCGGGCAAACATTTTCGCACGGCGCATTATCGCAGTGCTGGCACATTACCGGCTGGTGATATACATCCGGGTTTTCTGCATCGTTCGAGAAATAGCGGTCAACGCGAATCCAGTGCATGATCCGGCGGTTGCGCACCTGTTCTTTCCCGATGACCTGCACATTGTTTTCGGCCTGGCATGAGATGGAACAGTTTCCACATCCAACACAACTTCCCAAATCGACAGCCATCGCCCAATGATGCCCTTTGAATTCCTGTTCAGGATACATCGAAACATCATGTTCCAAATGCTCCTTGCGGATCTCATTTCCCGAAGCCGGATCGAGTTGCCATTTGTCGAAATTGGTTTCGCGAACAATTGGCCGGCCTTCCATTGAATGGTGCGTTTGCGACAGCGCCAGTTCGTAGGTTTTGTCTGTGGTCTGCACATCAACACCACTAAACCAAAGTTGTTTGGTATTATTTTGTATCGATGTCAGCGCATACATATTTTTTCCAACTCCGTCGCCAACTTTACCGGCAATTTCGCGGCCGTAACCCAATGCTATTGAGATAGTCCCAGGTGCTTGTCCTGGCTGCACGAAAACCGGCATTTCAATACCGTTTATGGTAATCACCGATTCATTCTGTACCCCATTTTCTTCGGCCCATTTTACAGGAACTGCAGCAAAATTATCCCAGCTGATTTTTGCAACGGGATCGGGCAATTCCTGTAACCACGGGTTGTTGGACGCACTTCCGTCTTTCAATGCCACACTCTGGTAGAAAACAATTTCCCATCCCTGCGATTGTTGGTCGCCTAGTTGTAAAGCATTTGCTAATCCATTCTCGCTATAATGAGGTGTCTCGGCGGTTATCTCCGTTTCGAACACTCCTTTCTGCAAAGTATCGTTCCAGAATAATCGCGAATTAGAATATTTTGATTGCAAACCTGAGAAGTTCTCTTCCCAGTTTGCTTGTAAAATCTCGTAATAGTTGGGCTGCTCTTCGCCGGTCCATTTTAGCAGTGTTTCCTGTACTTGCCGGCTGTCGAACAGTTTTGAAATAGTAGGTTGCGACAAACTAAAAAGCCCTTTTTTCGGTTCGGCGTCGTTCCATGCTTCAAGATAGTGCGGCGCAGGGCACACCCAATGACAGGCGGCTGTTGTTTCGTCTTTTCTGTCGGAAAACGAAACCGAGAGTTCAGCGCCTGCGATCAATTCTTTTATTTCCTCGCCTTTTGGATGATTATAAACCGGGTTTACACCCCAACAAAGTATTCCGGCAATTTCTTTGTTCTTTAATCCAGTAATCACTTTCTCAAAATCGGCATCAATTGCCTGGTGCGTATTTAGTGGTCGATCGAATAAAATCGTTGATCCGTAATTTCCCAGAAGATTGTTGATCGCATTTACAATCAGTTGGATGTTCACATCGTTGCTTCCCGAAATCACCAGCGACTTTCCTTCGTTGGCCAGCAAGTCTTCGGCCAATCCTGTTACATCAACCGGGCTTCCGGGAGCCGCAATAGTCATAAATCCTTTTGCCTGCAATAACTGATAATACAGCGCTGTTAAAATCGTCTTTTCTTCCGATGGTTTTATCGGAACGCGAACATCGGCATTTGATCCGGTCAAAGTCATTCCCGACTCGAATTGATAATGACGACTCATTTCATCGCCTTTGTCCAGCACTTTTCTTCCGGCTGCGTAGCCTTTTGTATATTCAGTTGAAGAAAGCCATGTGCCCAAAAAGTCGGCACCAAAGCTTGCAATTACTTTTGCGCGTTCGAACCGGTAGTCAGGAATCAATGGCGTTTCAAAACTTTGTTGGTTGGCCTCCAAAATTCCACTTGCCGAAACCGCATCGTATTTTACCCACTCAACATTGGGGTATTTTTCCTGAAAGCGTGTAATTACTTTTTTTGTTGTTGGAGAAATTATACTCGACGTGAGCAGAACAACTTTCTTGTTGTCGTTATTTAGCTGCTCCAATTTTCTGATTATGTAGCCGTCAACTTCTTCCCAGTTGGTAGCCTCGCCTCTTTTTAGTGGTGTTTTGAAACGGGCATCATCATACAAATCAAGCACTGATGCCTGAACCCGCGCAGAAGTTCCTTTTTGCGAAATTGGTGACAGGTCGTTGCCCTCAATTTTTATTGGGCGTCCGTCACGCACTTTCACTAAAACGCTGCAGTATTCGTTGGCTTCAAAATAGCTTGAGGCGTAATAGTTGGCCATTCCCGGAGTTACTTCTTCCGGTTTTACCAGGTAGGGAATGGCTTTGTCGACAGGTCTTTTACAGCTGGCCACAACTGCCGCTGCTGCAACGCTAAATCCAAAAGTCTTAAGAAAATCGCGCCTTGATGAGCCTGACGCCTTTTTCATTACGGCACGCTTAGCATCCAGTTCCAATTTAATTTCGTTTTGCTTGAACTCAACCGGATTATTCAACTCGTCTAAACTTCTCCAATATTTTGTCATAGTTTGTTTGATTCTGCTTTAAACTTGAATGATTAATAGTGGCAGCGCATACAATCATTGGCGCCAATATCAACTGCTTTTACCGAGTCGATCGCTCCGGATTTCATTTCTTCGTGCAGTTTCACGTAATGTTCGTAATAGCCATTATTTCCAAAATCCACTTCGGTATCGCGATGGCAGTTTACACACCATCCCATCGACAAATCGCTGTGTTGCTCCATAATATCCATTTCCTCAACCGGGCCATGGCATTGCATACAGTCGAGTTTTCCCGAACCAACGTGCACGGCATGGCTGAAATAAACATGGTCTGGAAGGTTGTGAATCCGTTTCCATTCAATCGAGTGCCCGTTTTCTGCGGCATCCACCACTTTGGCAATTTCAAACTTGCCACTGTTTGTTCCTTCTCGGATTAAAATATGGCAGTTCATACAAAGGTTAGTGGCTGGTATTCCTGCCGATTTACTTTGCTCGACCGTTGTATGGCAATACATACAATCAATTCCGTTTTCGCCGGCATGTACTTTATGTGAGAATTTTATGGGTTGATCAGGTGCATAGTTTTCCTGGCGCCCTAATTTAATGGCATCGGTAACTATCATTTTTACCTGCCAGCCAAAAGCGCCAAGCAGGATTATCAGTGGAATAAATTTCAGTTTAATTTTTCGGATAAAGATCAGTTCAACAACTGCCCAGGTAATCAGCAACCCTAAGAACAGAAACAGAATGAGGTTATAATGTGTTGGTTTAGCCGGAGGAACTCCGGTGTGTGCTAAATTGTCCAAATAAACTTTTACTGTTTTCAGATCTTCTTCCGAGATATCGAAATTAACATGCGAAGCTTCCATTTTTATGCCAACCGGATTCATTACCGAGGCTTGAAACGATTCAAAATCCTTGTCTACATATTTTATTGCAATATCCATTGCCGAGGGATTCCAGTTTAGCGTGTCGACACGATTTAAATTATGACAGGATACACATGACGAATACTCACGGTCGAAGGGTAATAATCCTTTGAAAAAACGTTCTCCACGTTTTACATCTTCGTGCGAATGCCCTTCGTTTACAACAGATTCGGATGAATCAGCATACAAATTATTGGATAGCAAAATACAGGTAACAAATGCGAACAGGGATATGAAAATTTGCGTTTTTTTCATGAAACCTCCCCAAAAGAAGTGTTCTCTCATTCTGTTAAGTTTAGTATTAAATTAAAGGCCTTTTTATCCAGACTTAACCTATTAACAATAAAAAGACCTTAAGGTTCTGAAAGAATTAAAATTTTTACGTTAAATAGCTGAGAAGGTTTGAAAAATGCGATTGGTTACATTTATGAGAAATGATTTTTCGATTTCCAATATCGATTAGGACTGAAATTTTCAACCTTCAGTTTTTTCTTTTTCGAGGTGTTCGGTAAGCTTTCTTACCAGTTTCATATTCTCGAAAAATTCGGCGGCAATTACCCTGAGAATGGTATAAACAGGAATAGCCAGGATCATTCCGATAATTCCGGCCATACTTCCGGCGGCGATAATTACAAGGAAAATTTCAAGTGGGTGTGCCTTTACACTGCTGGAATAAATAAGTGGCTGAAAAAGAACGTTGTCGATTACCTGAACAGAAATAAAAACCACCGTCATCCATCCTAAAGTGGGTAAAACTTCGTTCATAAAATCGAGATTAATATGTAAAGCTGCCCCGATAAGTAAGCCGAGGGCTGCCCCCATCCACGGCCCCAGATATGGAATAACGTTGAACATTCCGCAGAATAACCCAATTACAACCGCGTGGTTGAATTCGATACCCACAATGGTGAGGCCGATGGTGTCGAGTAGCATTACCATAAAAACCTCTAACAGAAGGCCGATGAAATAGCGTCGTAACAGGTAGGAAATAGAATTGAGAATATGGGCAACTTTTTCTTCTAAATGAGTAGGAACCAGTAGTATGATGAAGGTGCTAAACATGGTTTCTTCTTTCAAAAAGAAAAAGGTGATAAACGAAACAGAAAAGAAACCGATTAACAATTCTCCAATAGTTCCGGCAACCACTCCGAACCAATTCGACACCTGCGAAAAATCAATTTCAGCCCCCAGACTCTCTGTAACAATATCCATAAAATTTTTCGATTCGATGCTCACGGTATCTTTACTAAAAAAGTGCATGAGATTCAGCAAAGGATCTTCAATGGAATCGAGAACGAGTGTAAAGTCAATTTGTGACAGAGTTTCTACTTCGCTGAGCAAGAGCGGAATAATGAATCTGAAAAAGGAAATAAAAACGATCCATAAGGAAACAAGGGTTGCAAAAGCTGCCAGCCCTTTGGGGATTTTAAATCGTTTGTATCGGATTTTTACCAGCCAGCGGGTTAGCGGGCGGCCAATAAACGAGAGCACCACCGAAATAAGAATATAGGTGACAATGGCACTGAAATACCACAACAGAAAAATGATAAAAAGAAGTCCGACAATAAAAAGTGTATTGCGTGTCCAGCCTTTAAGTTGAATCATTTTTGTTTGTTTTTAACAAATATAACCAAATTTGGAATGAACGGAATAGTTTGTCATTTAGATTGAGAAGCCAAAAATTGCAAATACCACTGAACAATGTAGGCATTAAACGAATGCGGTTTAACCGGATGTTTCATTTTTATATTTTGCCGCAATTGGTCGGTTATTTCGCGGTAAAATATTCCGTCGTTCATGGGGTAGTACAAGGTTTTTAATTGATGAGGAGCTGCTTCTATCAGCCGGTTTTTTAGGTTTTCCTTTTTCGAATTTACCTGATCGGAAACCTGCTTCAAATCAAAATCAACCCCGTGTTTTGTGAAAAAATAATCTTCGAGCGAACGGTTGTAAAGTTGCTCCCGATTTTTGTTTTGGGCATTTATTCCGGTAAAAAACTGAAGGCTTTGTTTATCGAATAACGGCATTACAACATCAATTCCGAAAAAGGAATAAACCTGGTTCGAGTTGCCTATAAATTTACATTGTCGCTCCTGTAAATCCCAAATCTCGTATGCTTCAGGCGCGGAAGGACTTTTTTGTTTTAAAAGATTTACTTCGAGATATTTTTGCAAGGCTATTTTAAAATCAGGCTTTGCCGGAAGTGAAGTTCCCAATGTTTTTATAAGAGCTGGTCCCAACTCTGAAGCTTTAAGCTCAAGGATTGAATTGTTGAGGTGTGCGCCTCTTAAAAAGTCGCCGGGATGACCGGGAAGCGCAACCGTATTTTCGTTGATGAGTTTCTTTTCTTTCAGCAACTTTACCGCAAAATAATCCTGTAAATACGGCATCGACGACCAGTGTCCGGAGTAATTTGCATAATCGATGAATGTCTGATTGGTTTTAAAATTATCGATCAGTTCTTCGTTGTATTCAATAAACCGGTATTGAAATCCAAGTTTCTCGGCCACCTTTTGCGCTGTTTGTTTTTCGCTGTTATTTTTTCTCCCCCAAGTGGCACAAAGAACATTTTTATGTCCGGACTCTGCTAACAAACAGGCCAGTAGCCGCGAGTCGTAACCACGGGTAAGCGGAAGTAATATTTGTTTGTTTTTAAGCTGCTTGAAGTACTTTTTAAAAACGTTGCGGAAGCGAGTTGCAATAGCTTTGGGAGTTTGTTCTGCACTTGGTTTGCGGTGAAGTTGAAGAACAAAATCAGACGTTACTTCTGCCGAATTATTTTTGAAACAAACAATCTCGCCAGGTTGAATTTGTGCGATAGTTGCATTTAAAGTTTGCTGAAAAGGTGTTACCCCAAATTGTAAAAAATACGAGGATGCAAATGTGTCAATTTCTTTGTCTGCGTTGGTTTGCTGCAGTTTTTCGGGCTGGTCGCTAATGGAAAATGTACCTCTTTCAGTTTTATAGAAAAGTGGAAAACTCCAGGTGTGACAACAAGTTGCCCACGTTGCTTCTTCGTTTTTTACAACGATGGAGAATTGTCCGTTTAGGCGCGAAACAAAAGCTTTAAATTGCCCAAAATCAGAAGTGTGTTTCTGTATTTGCGCTACAAAATCGTGTCCGCAGAAATATTCTTCTCCCAGCCAGGCAAAGCCGGTAACACTGACATTTTTTTCTGTCGACCATTTATATTTTTCCAGATACAACATTCTTACAACCAAATTTTAAGCAGCGCAATTGGAATAATCAAAAGTATCATTTTCAAAAAGTAAATACCAGCCTGTTTTAAATTTACGCCTGCCAAAAACAAAGAGTAAATCGTTAAAAAGGCAAAAAATACCACACCCGACAGACTATACAAAATCACGGTTATAACAACATCTTTAAGAATTAAACCGCCAACCAGCAAACTGGCAATTCGGGCAATCAGTAAAAAAATGTTGTACCACATCGATACGTTTTGTTTTTCCTTAACGATCAATATTGCCGAAAGTGGCGACCCCAGCATTACAAAATAAAGCCAGGGTGCAATAAATTGTGCCAGATAACCAGAAAATGCCCATTCGGCACCAAATAAAATGGTAAAAATTTGTTGCCCCCAAAAACCAAGTACAGCAAAAGGGATGATGCCTAGAAGAACCTGTTTTCGGAAGAGTGAGTAAGTCAGCTCTTTTAGTCTGGTCGGTGTTTGTTCGAGCGTTTTTGCATTCTGAATATAAACACTGGAAATAGAAATGCTTAACAATTGAACCGGCACACTGATATAACGGTGCGAAAAAGAATACAAGCCCAGCATTTTATCGCCAAAAAATGGTTTAAAAAGAAAGACAGGAAGCTGACTGCTAATAAAATTCATTACCTCTGAAACGATCGAAAATTTGGGGAATTTAATGTAACGCTGCGCCAATGCTTTTTCTTCCGAATTAAATTTCCCGAGGCGAAACAAACTTGCTTCATCAACCCGGAATGAGAAAACAATAAAGGTAAAAAGCTGTGCAACTACAGCTCCCAGAAACAATCCTGTTGCCGGAAATAAAAAGAATGCGCATTGCAGCACTCCTGTTAAAACCGCCCTTGTAATTTCCAAAACCGATAGCCGGTTAAACTGCTTTTTGGCGATATAAATATTTCGAATCAGTTGAATAGCACTAAAAAAGAAGGAGTAGAATGGAAGCAGTAGAAAATGTAGTTTTTGGCTGGTGCCGGGCTGCCAAACCAAAATAATAAGACCAACTATTGCCAGCGCAACTAAATTTACTCCAGCATTTATTTTCTGCGCAAAACTCCCGATCAGCTTTCGTTCATCTGAGGTTTCAACCAGTATAATTGCTTTTTCGTATTTGCCGGTGGAGATGATTGAAAGTACCGATGCAATGGTAAGGTAAAGCACAAAATCGCCAAACTGTTCGGGGGCATACAAACGTGCAATTGCCAGGGCAAAAACAAATGGAACAGCGCGGGCCAGTACCATTCCGGTAAAAAGCGAAGCGATGTTTCTATAAAACTCGCTTTGGTTAAACCGTTGTAATCTATTTCTGAAATGGCTGGAAAAGTTCATGCACTAAAACAGGTATCTCATTTTATGTAAATATCATAAAAATAATTGCTTTGATTAAGCTTTTTCACGAAAACAAAGAAATACTGGTGCTTTTTATATTTTTGTTCGTTGAACAGTAAAACGCAAAGAAGCAATAATGGATTTTATTCTCGATAACCAGGAAACGGAAAAGAAATTTCAGCAGCTGATAAAAGTAATTCGCTTGCGCCAGAGCGGTGAAGTTGCCGCGGCGATGAACGAAAGTGGTATTTCTTATAAAATGAACTGGGGCGTTTCGTTGCTCGATTTGCGCGAAATTGCCCAATCGTACGAAGCCGATCATTTGCTGGCGCTTAAACTTTGGAACAAACAGTGGCGCGAAACCATGATTTTGGCTACGCTGATTGATAATCCAGAGGAAGTGACCGAAGAACAGATGGATTTCTGGACAAAAAGTTTCGAGAATAATGAGATTGCCGAGCAAGCCTCAACTAATTTGTGGGTAAAAAGTAAGTTCGCTTTTGTAAAAGCGCTGGAGTGGTGCCGAGGCAAAAAGCACCTGGTGCGTTTTACCGGAGTTCACCTGATTGGGCGACTCGCAATTACTGACAAAAATGCCATCGACGAAATGTTTGAACCTTTTTTCGAGGAACTGACAACTCTGGCAAAAGATAAAAAGTTGTATACACCAATCTATCGTTCGGTAATTGGAATGGGAAGCCGTTCTAAAATGCTGAATGAACAGTGTATAGAACTGGCAAAAGAATTTCAGTTGAGCGGATCGGAAAATGCCGTGAAGCTTGGCGAGAGTTTGTTAGAGGAGTTAACCAGTGATTATTTTCAGGAACAATTTAAGGAATAGCCCTGAAGGCATCCTGGATGCTGGATTCTCGATACCGGATTCTCGCAACTCGTAACTCAGGTCTCGCATCTTGTACAATTAACTTTCTTTAACTGCAAAGCTGTCATGCCGAAACTTCGTGGCAGGTTGTTTGTTATTTTTGTCACGTCCCGGTAAAAATAAAAAACCGGGCATTGAACGTTTAATAGGAATAAAATGATGAATCTTACAAAATCTTCAAATCCTGTTTTAAAAGAAAAAGCTTTTAGCAGAGATTATACAACACAGTCGGATGTAATGACTGTAAACGGAACCGTAAATAAAACAGCATTAATGTTGCTGTTGGTAATTGCCGGTGCAGTATTTACCTGGAATAAGTTTTTTGAAGCTGTTGCCACAAACCCGGAAGCCGGTTTAGCGGCAGTGGGGCCGTGGTTGGCAATTGGAGGAATTGGTGGTTTTATAACCGTTTTGGTAACTGTTTTCCGCCCGCAGAGTTCTGGTATTTCGGCACCAATTTATGCTGTTTTCGAAGGACTGTTTCTTGGCGGAATATCAGCCATATTCGAGATGCAATATTCAGGAGTTGTAATGCGTGCTGTAATGCTTACGCTGGCCGTTTTTATGGTGATGCTGTTTTTGTATCGCTCGGGAATTATTAAGGTGACACAAAAATTTATGATGGGCGTTTTTGCTGCCACAGCCGGTATTGCGCTGGTGTATTTTGTCAGTTTTATTGCCGGAATGTTTGGTGCCGAAATGTCGTTTTTGTACGGCAATTCAAATCTCAGCATCGGGATTAGTCTGGTTGTTGTTGCCGTTGCTGCTTTAAATTTGGTACTCGACTTTTCGTTTATCGAGCGGGCAGCAGAGTCGGGGGCTCCAAAATATATGGAATGGTACGGAGCTTTTGGATTAATGGTAACACTTATTTGGTTGTATCTTGAAATTTTACGTTTGTTATCGAAATTGGCAAGTAGAAATTAAATACCTCAATTCAATTTTAAAAGAGGACTTATCCTGAGTGAAAGGGTAAGTCCTTTTTTATTTTTAACGGCGAAGTATTATTTTCGAATATTGTTCAACCATTAACCAGAAAGACGATGGAGGTTATTCAGGTTACCGGCAATTACCTGGTAGATGATTTTCATAAAGTACCGGAAATAATTTACAAGAAGGATCGTAATTGGATTCCCCAGCTTCGTATGATGCTCGAAAATACTTTTGATCCGGCAAAAAACGGGCGTTTCAAAAAAGGCGATGCACGGCGTTGGGTATTAAAAAAAGATGGAAAACTTGTTGGTCGGATTGCCGCATTTTACGACGATGATTATTCTTCGGGCTACGATCAACCAACAGGATGTTTTGGTTTCTTTGAGTGTGTAAATGATGAAGATGCAGCTTTTACATTGTTTGATACAGCTCGCGAGTGGTTGAAAGAAAAAGGCATGGAAGCCATGGATGGCCCGGTAAATTTCGATGAGAATTTCTTTTTTTGGGGATTGCTAAAGGATGGATTCCGGCCGCAAACTTTTGGAATGAACTACAATCCGCCGTATTACAACGATTTATTTGCGGCTTATGGTTTTAAAACCTATTACGAACAATACAGTTATTCGTTGGACATAACTAATCCCGATTTGCCCGATCGATTTTGGAAAATAGCAGAATGGGTGGCCAAAAAACCGGGATACTCTTTTGAGCACTTTTCCATGAAAAATCAGGATAAACACATCCGTGATTTTATCGAGATCCATGAAAAAGCCTGGGGAAGTCACGGGAATTATAAACCGATTAAATTTGAGCTGCTCAAAGATCTTTTGTCGGGTGCAAAAATTATTCTCGATGAGGAATTTATTTGGTATGCCTATCACAACGGAAAGCCCATTGCCTTTTTTATGCAGATACTGGATTTGAATCAAATTATACAAAAATTAAGAACGGGGAAACTGAGTTTTTGGCAGGGCTTAAAATTGCTGTATTTGAAAAAACGCAAAACGATTACGCGGTGCCGGGTTATTGTATTGGGTGTAGTTCCCGGCTACCAGGGCAAAGGAATTGAATCGGCAATTTTCCATCATCTCAAAAAAGTAATGTTGCGAAAATCGTGGTACGACGATATGGAAATGAGCTGGATAGGAGATTTTAATCCAAAGATGAATGCCATGTTCAAATCATTCGGAGCAGATCGCACGCAAACTCATTGTACTCTGCGTTATTTATTCGACCGTGAGAAAGAATTTGTACGAGCTCCGATTATTGAATAAAATTGGCGCATATTGTCTTTTTTTAAACTATTATTGCGACAAATTTGAGGAATGCAGTTACTAGAAGTCGTAGACAAAAAAACGAAGAAACAATTTCACCAGGTACCACACATAATTTATAAGAATGATCCGAATTGGGCCGCTCCTTTACAGGGGATGACTGAGGGAATTTTTGATCCGAAAAAGAACAAAACTTTTCGGAATGGAAAAGCTATTCGCTGGATTTTGTTAGACGATAGTGGCAAGCTGATTGGCCGGATTGCTGCATTTATAAATTTCAACCTGGCAAAAACATACGAGCAACCAACAGGTGGCTGTGGTTTTTTTGAGTGCATCGACGATCAGGAGGCGGCCAATAAACTTTTTAAAGTGGCTGCCGACTGGAACAAAGAAAATGGCATGGAAGCCATGGATGGTCCGATAAATTTTGGCGAGAATTACGTAAACTGGGGATTGCTGGTTGATGGTTTTATGCCTCAGGGTTTTGGTATGCCTTACAATCCAAAGTATTACGAAAAGCTGTTTCGCGGATTTGGTTTCGAAGTGTATTTCGAGCAGTATTGTTTCCACCTCGATTACACTGTGCCGTTTCCCGAACGTTTTTGGAAAATTGCCGGCTGGGTGGCTAAAAAACCACAATATCAGTTCAAACATTTCGATTTTAAACAAACCGATAAGTTTGTAAAAGATTTCTGCGAGATCTATGATGCGGCGTGGTCGTTCCACGAGCATTATAAACCGCTCGATCCGGACGATTTGTATGATTTTCTTACCGAGTCGAAAGCAATTCTTGATCCGGAAATGATCTGGTTTGCGTATGCCGAAGACAAGCCGATTGCCATGTTTGTGATGATTCCGGACATTAATCAGCTGTTGATAAAACTAAACGGCAAACTGGATTTGCCCGGTATTTTAAAGTTCTTTTATTACAAAAAGAAAAGGGTGATGAATCGAACCCGGATCTTCCTGATGGGGGTTGATCCAAAATTCCAGCGTGCAGGTATCGAATCCGGAATTTTCTGGCACCAGGAGCAGATTATGAAAAAGAAATCGCACCAACATTACACCGAAGTCGAGTTGTCGTGGGCCGGTGATTTTAATCCGAAAATTATTTCAATTTACGAAGCAACAGGCGCTAAAAAGGCCAAAACGCATTACACCATGCGGTATATGTTCGACCGGAGCAAAAGGGTAACAAAAGCGCCGCTGATTAGTTAGGTTCAACAACTTGTTTAATAAGCAAATAAATAGAATAAGTTTTTGGAAAGTTGCAAACAATATATATCTTTGCAGCCCGAAATTTAGAGTAGAAATATAAATTTTCGAATGGATTGCACAAGAGAGTGTAACCATTCAATAAAAAAATAAAGCAAAATGAAAAAAGACATTCATCCAACGGAATACAGATTGGTAGCATTTAAAGATATGTCGAACGGACATACTTTTATTACCCGCTCTACTGTTGATACAAAAGAGACTGAGACTATCGACGGTGTTGAATACCCTATTTACAAACTGGAAATTTCTAACACTTCGCACCCGTTTTACACTGGTAAAACTAAACTTGTGGATACTGCAGGTCGTGTAGATAAATTCATGAGCCGTTACGGTAAACACATGGAAAACAGAAAGAAATAATATTTCTTACCGATATAGAGAAGAGCATTCGTCGTTTTGATGAATGCTTTTTTTATTTCTAAAAGTTCAGAAATATCGTTCCCCAAAACGTTTTAATGCAATTTTGTCGGGTTATTTCCCGAATTCCGGTGAACAATCCGACAATGTATACAGTCTGTTTAAATGGCATGGCAATTGCGTTATTGTAGCCTGCACATAAAACGGGCAATGTTTTGCCTGATCTGTCTGTTTAGCGACAGAATGTCATTATAATAAATAAGAAATATGGGTAAGTATAAAAATACAGCTTTTCAAACAATGTTCGGATCGGGAATGATGGATAACGAATCAGACTTTCTTCCAATTATTGCCGATGGCGATGACAAGGATTTAAAGAATGTGGAAGTGCCATCGGTTCTTCCGATTTTGCCGCTGCGTAACACGGTTTTGTTTCCGGGTGTGGTATTGCCAATTACGGTTGGCCGCGAGCGATCGTTGAAGCTCATTCGCGATGTAAACCAGGGAAGCAAATTGCTGGGTACTGTGGCGCAAAAGGATTATACGGTTGACAAACCCGAAGCAGGCGACTTGTACGAAATTGGTACAGTAGCCGAAATTATGAAGGTGCTGGAAATGCCCGACGGATCAACTTCTGTAATCATTCAGGGGAAACGCCGTTTTAGAATAAACGAGATCGTTAGCGAAGAGCCTTATTTTAAAGCATCGGTTGAACCGTTAACTGATATTACTTCGAAAGATGACAATGAGTTTAATGCCATTGTTGGTTCGCTGAAAGACCTGTCGATCAAGGTTGCACAGTTCTCGGCCAATGTGCCGCCCGAAGCCACTTTTGCCGTTAAAAATATCGAGAACTCAACTTTCCTGATCAACTTTATTTGCTCGAACACTGATATTAATGTTGACGACAAACAAAAGCTGCTGGAAATTGAAAGCCTGAAAGACCGTGGTGTGCAGGCCATTAGTTTTTTGGTGAAAGAAGTTCAGATGCTGGAGCTGAAACACGATATTCAGAAAAAGGTGAAAACCGACATGGACAAACAACAGCGCGAGTTCATGTTAAACCAGCAAATGAAAACCATTCAGGATGAGCTGGGTGGAAATCCGGTAGAGCAGGAAATTAATGCGCTAAAAGAAAAGGCGAAAGAGAAAAAGTGGAACAAAGATGTGGATGAATTTTTCCATCGCGAGGTGGAAAAACTGGGCCGTTTAAACCCGGCAGCCGGCGAATATTCAGTGCAGTTTACGTTCTGTCAGACTTTGCTTGATTTGCCCTGGAATGAATATACCGAAGATAATTTCGATTTGAAACACGCCAGCAAAGTATTGGATGAGGACCACTACGGATTGGAGAAAGTGAAAGAACGTATGCTGGAGCACCTGGCCGTGTTGAAATTGAAAAACGATATGAAAGCGCCGATCCTTTGTTTGTACGGTCCTCCGGGAGTTGGAAAAACATCGTTGGGAAAATCGGTAGCGCGCGCTTTGGGCCGTAAATATGCACGAATGAGTTTGGGTGGTTTACACGATGAGTCGGAGATTCGCGGACACCGAAAAACTTATATCGGTGCTATGCCGGGACGTATCATTCAGAATATTAAAAAGTCAAAATCATCGAATCCGGTATTTATTCTGGATGAGATCGATAAAGTGTCGAAACATTTTCATGGCGACCCGGCCTCGGCATTACTTGAAGTGCTTGACCCGGAGCAAAACAGCGAGTTCCATGATAACTACGTTGAGCATGATTACGATTTGTCGAAAGTTATGTTTGTTGCCACAGCCAATTCGCTGAGCACAATTGCGCCACCTTTGCGCGACCGTTTGGAACTGATTGAAGTAAGCGGTTACCTTTTAGAGGAAAAGGTAGAGATTGCAAAACGTCACCTGATTCCAAAGCAATTGGAAAACCATGGTTTGAAGAAATCGGATATTACTTTCCCGAAAGATATTATCGAGCTGATTATCGATGGTTATACCCGCGAGAGTGGAGTGCGAGAGCTGGATAAAAAGCTGGCAAAACTGATTCGTCGTGTTGCCAAGAAAATAGCTTTTGAGGAATCCTACAATAAAAAACTAACCAAAGTTGATGTGCGCGAATATCTGGGTGTTACCGAGTATTCAAAAGAAAAATACCAGGGTAACGAATTTGCCGGTGTGGTAACCGGTTTGGCCTGGACAGCTGTTGGTGGCGAGATTCTTTTTGTAGAAACCAGCCTGAGCAAAGGGAAAGGTGCTTTAACACTTACCGGAAACCTGGGTGATGTAATGAAAGAGTCGGCAATGCTGGCGCACGAATACCTGAAATCGCATGCTGATGAGCTGGATCTGAATCCTGAAGTATTTGAAAAATGGAATGTACACGTTCACGTTCCTGAAGGCGCTATTCCTAAAGATGGTCCGTCGGCAGGGGTTACAATGGTAACATCGCTGGCATCGGCATTTACACAGCGCAAAGTGAAGAAAAACCTGGCAATGACAGGTGAGATCACTTTACGAGGTAAGGTTCTTCCGGTTGGAGGTATTAAAGAGAAAATTCTGGCTGCCAAACGTGCCGGAATTACTGAGATCATTCTTTCGGAGCAGAACAAGAAAAACCTTGAGGATATAAAAGAGGCTTACATAAAAGGATTAAAATTCCACTTTGTAAATACCATTATGGATGTGCTGGATATAGCACTGTTAAAGGCTAAAGTGGATAAACCGATGAAAATTGAATAGGAAAAGTTAACGAGTAATAAAAAAGGGCTGCCATTTTATAATAGCAGCCCTTTTCTTTATCGTTAAAAGAATCCCAGTTCGAGTCGGGCTTCTTCGCTCATCATTGATTTATCCCACGGTGGTTCGAACGTTAATTCTACATCAACTTTTTCTACACCATCAACCGATTGGGCGGCCTGGGTTATATCATCAACCAACACATCAACCACCGGACAGCCCGGGGCGGTAAGTGTCATTAAAATATTAGCCTGGTTGTTTTCGTCAACATCAACATTGTAAATCAGGCCCAGGTCGTATACGTTTACCGGAATCTCCGGGTCGTAAACCTCTTTCAGGTTATTTATAATTAAATCTATTCTTTTATCCATTTCGTTCCTCCTTATCCTGCAATCTTGCTATATGCAACAGCGTATAAACGAATTTGTTTTACCATGGCAAGCAGACCATTTGAACGGGTAGGCGACAGGTGTTGTTTCAGCCCCAGATCGTCGATAAAGTGCAGCTCTGTTTCAAGCAGCTCTTGTGGTGTACGGCCCGAAACAACGCGTAGCAGCAGTGCCACCAAACCTTTAACGATAACGGCATCGCTCTCGCCTTTAAAGTATATTTTACCATCTTTCAATTCGGCTACCAACCACACGCGCGACTGGCATCCTTTAATAATGTTCTGGTCGTTTTTATCTTTGGCGTCAAGCTCTTCCAAATCGTTCCCCAATTCAATCAGGTAGCCATATTTGTCCATCCAGTCTTCGTACATCGAAAACTCTTCAATTATCTCCTGCTGAATTTCTTCCATGCTCATAAATATCATTTTAAGAGTTAGCAAAGATCGTAAATTTCTTGTTTATGACAATGACGGGACCCGTTTATTCAGACTAATTCAAAACTATATTTTTGTATAGTTTACAAATGTCGAAATCATTATCTTTAAACTTCCGAACAGAAAAACTAAAAATCAGGAGAAAAATGACAAAGTTAGCAGGTACAAAAACCGAACAGAATTTATTAAAAGCATTTGCGGGTGAGTCTCAGGCGCGCATGCGTTACGATTATTTTGCAAAACAAGCCAAAAAAGAAGGATTGGAACAAATAGCTGCCATTTTTGAAGAAACCGCATTGAACGAAAAAGAGCATGCCAAACGTTTCTTTAAATTTTTAGAAGGCAACATGGTTGAAATCACCGCAACTTACCCTGCCGGTAAAATTGGTACTACTATGGAAAACCTGAAAGCATCAGCCGATGGTGAAAACGAAGAGTGGACAGAACTTTATCCTGAGTTTGCTAAAGTAGCAGAAGAGGAAGGTTTTAGAGATATCGCCATGGCTTTTAAATTAATTGCCCGCGTTGAGGAAGCACATGAAAACCGCTACCGTACCTTGTATAACAATCTTGAAGAAGGAAAAGTGTTTAAACGTGGCGATAAAGTGGTGTGGAAATGCCGTAATTGTGGTTTCATTCACGAAGGAACTGCAGCACCGAAATTGTGCCCGGCTTGTCAGCACCCACAGTCTTATTTCGAAATTAAGGAATCGAATTATTAGAAATACTTTTAGTGGAATTTCCAATATAAAAAATGCCATCCGATTGCTTGTTCAATCCGGATGGCATTTTCTTTTAGCTGAGTTCTGAAATCAGAGCATCATAATTGCTCTATTCAGAGCCTCCATAAATATATCAATCTCTTCTTTTGTATTGTACATCCCAAATGAAATGCGTGCACAGGCCGATATTTCAAAATGCTGCATAATTGGATGAGCACAATGATGTCCGGTGCGAATGGCAATACCCATTTTATCGATCAGTATTCCCAGATCGTACGAATGAATTCCGTCGATATTAAAACAGATCACTCCCGATTTGTGAGGCGCTTCACCGTAAATCTTCAAACCATTAATGGCTTTTAGTTTTTCGGTGGCATACTCCAGTAACTCGTGTTCGTAACGGCCAATGTTTTCAACGCCAATTTCGTTTACCAGATCAATTGCCGCACCAAAAGCTGCCAAACCCGAAATGTTAGGCGTGCCTGCTTCAAATTTGTAGGGTAATTCGTTAAACGTGGTGCCGTCAAACGATACCTCCGAAATCATTTGTCCACCTCCCTGGTAAGGAGGAATTTCTTCCAGCCACTTTTCTTTGCCGTATAAAACACCAACTCCGTTTGGTCCGTATATTTTGTGCGCCGAGAATGCGTAAAAGTCAACATCGAGTTTTTGTACATCAATCTTCATGTGTGCCGATGCCTGTGCTCCGTCAACCAAAACAGCCACATTGTGTTTGTGGGCGATTTCAATAATCTCTGCAATCGGGTTTATTGTTCCCAATACATTGGAAATGTGATTAACAGCGATAAGTTTTGTCTTCGGAGTGATCAATTCCGGCAACTTTTCCATTTCAAGTAAGCCGGTGTCGTTAAACGGAAGTTTTACAATTTTGGCATTTTGTCTTTCGGCGGCAATCTGCCACGGAACAATGTTTGAGTGATGCTCCATTTCAGAAACGATGATCTCATCGCCTTCCGAAACATATCTCTCACAAAAGCTACTGGCCACCAGGTTAATACTTTCGGTGGTTCCTTTTGTGAAAATTATTTCTTTTCGCGAAGCAGCATTAATAAATTGCTGCACCTTATCGCGTACCTCTTCGTACTCTACCGTTGCTTTGTCGGCCATGTAGTGCGCACCACGGTGGATGTTGCCATAGTAATCGTTGTGCAGCTGCTCCAATTTTAAAAGCACCTGAACCGGCTTTTGCGCCGATGCGGCCGTGTCGAGATAAACAAGCGGTTTATTATATACCTTTTGCTGGAGAATGGGGAAATATGATCTGATTTTTTCGATATCGTAATTCATAAGGCGAAGATAGCGATAAGAAAGAAAAGAAGCTTTGCGAAACTCTGTACATGCCAGGAGTTTAAAACTATGTTCTTATTCCGGGCCTACAAAGTTTCGCAAAGAAATATTAACAATCGCACTGGTAAGCACAATCGTGACAACGGGCAACTTCGCCTCGCAGGCGTTTGTCAACCAGTTCGTCGATACGGTCGCGCAATGGTTCCAGTTTGATTTCTTTTACAACCTCGTGGGCAAATGCATTCATCATCATCAAACGTGCCTGATCTTCGTTAATTCCCCTGGCGCGCAGGTAGAACAACGCTTCTTCATCAATCTGGCCAACTGTTGCACCGTGACTACATTTTACATCGTCAGCATCAATAATGAGCTGAGGTTTTGTTTGCATGGTTGCCTCGTCGGTCAGCAGCAAGTTGTTGTTTCGCTGGAAAGCATTTGTCTTTTGTGCATCGCGAACCACGTGTATTCTTCCTGAGAAGGCACCCGTTGATTTTTCGTCGAGCACGTTTTTATAAATCTGATTACTTTCGCAATGAGGTGCTGCATGAATCACCTGTGTGAAATTATCCACATGTTGTTTCTTGTCCATAAAGGCCATTCCAAACATGTGAGCCTCGGCATTTTCTCCGTTCAATGCAAATTGCAGGTTGTTACGAATCAAACCGCCGTGTAACGATACGGTGTGCGTTGTAGCACGCGAATCGCGCTGTTGATCGATAAATACCGAGTTGATATTGGTGGCTTTGTTGTGCTGGTTTTGCAGCGTATAAAACTCAACCTCTGAATTGTTGCCGGCAAAAATTTCGGTTACCGAGTTATTTACGTATTGGTTCAGGTTCATCGTATGATCGCATAACAGCACCTGAACTTTAGCCCCATCCTCAACAAGAATAAAATTCCGTTGAGTAGAGAATGTATCTTTTTCGCCTTGCAACAGATTAATAATCTGGATAGGACTTTCAACTACTACGTTTTTCGGAACATAAAGGAAAAAACCATCTTTGGCAAAGGCAGTGTTCAAAGCTACCATTGGGTCTTCTTCAACATTGGCCAGGCTGGCATATTTTTCCAGCAGCTCAGGTCTTTCTTTCGAAATACTGTCGAGGCTGTCGAGAATAACACCTTCCGGAAGATCTCCTTTTTCTGTTTCGTTTTTGTAGAACCAACCATTAAAAACCAGTGCCAGGTTGGTGTTCAGTTGCGGAACATCGCAACGAAAAACCTCGCCCATATCGGCTTTCTTTTCCTCCCTTGTATGGATGAATTTAAAATCGGGCACAAATGCCGGATTTAGGTTGGTGTATTTATAATTTTCATTTTTTCGCGTTGGTATACCCTGCAAAACAAAGTTCTGAAACGCCTTTTTTCGTTGAGCGTTCAAAATATCGGACGAGTTTGCGAAAAGCTCGTCTTTTACTTCGTTGTAATGCGCGGTATATTTTAGCGATAAATCTGCTTTGTCAACTAAAACGCTCATGTTAATTTCCGTTTTCTGATTTAATCCAGTCGTACCCTTTTTCTTCCAGTTGTAACGCCAGTTCTTTTCCGGCAGTTTTTACAATTTTTCCCTGGTAAAGAATATGTACAAAATCGGGTACAATATAATCGAGCAGGCGCTGGTAGTGTGTTACTACAATTGTCGACCTTTCGGGCGATTTTAGCGCGTTAACTCCGTTGGCTACTGTCTTTAATGCGTCAATATCAAGTCCCGAATCGGTTTCGTCAAGAATTGCCAATTTCGGCTCAAGTAGTGCCATCTGGAAAATCTCGTTTTTCTTTTTCTCACCACCCGAGAATCCTTCGTTAACCATGCGGTTGGTTAATTTGGTATGCATGTCAACCAAATCCATTTTCTCACGCATCAATTTCAGGAATTCGCCTGCAGTAAGTTCTTTTAATCCTTTGTGCTTCCGGTGTTCGTTTACTGAAGTTTTCAGGAAGTTCACCATTGGTACGCCCGGAATTTCAACGGGATACTGGAAACTTAAAAAGATACCATCTTTAGCACGTTCTTCAGGAGATTTGTCAAGAAGATCTTCTCCTTCGTAAATAACTTCTCCGCGTGTAACTTCATATTCTTCTTTTCCGGCAAGCACGTTTGCAAGGGTACTTTTCCCTGAACCGTTAGGTCCCATAATAGCGTGAACTTCGCCGGGTTTAACTTCAAGATTGATTCCTTTCAGGATTTCCATTCCTTCAACGGAAGCATATAAATCTTTAATTTTTAACATCTTTAATCCTATACTGTTGCGGGAAAGAGCTTGAACTCTTGCCCTGAGTTATTTAAAATTTGTTTATCCTACACTACCTTCAAGACTGATTTGAAGCAACTTCTGGGCTTCTACGGCAAATTCCATCGGAAGTTTATTCAGTACTTCTTTGGCGTAACCGTTAACAATCATTCCAATTGCGGTTTCGGTATCGATTCCGCGTTGGTTGCAATAGAAAATCTGGTCTTCACCAATTTTCGATGTTGTTGCCTCGTGCTCAACAACCGACGATTTGTTTCCAACTTCGATGTACGGGAAAGTATGCGCACCGCACGTGTCGTTCAACAGCAGGGAATCACACTGCGAGAAGTTTCGCGAGTTTGTAGCCTTTGGCATTACTTTTACCAAACCACGGTACGAGTTATCACTTTTCCCGGCCGAAATACCTTTTGATATAATTGTTGATTTGGTGTTTCTACCAATGTGGATCATTTTCGATCCGGTATCGGCCTGTTGATGATTGTTGGTAACAGCCACTGAGTTAAATTCTCCTACCGAATTGTCGCCCATTAAAATACAGCTTGGGTATTTCCAGGTAATTGCTGAGCCGGTTTCCACCTGTGTCCAGCTAATTTTTGACGATTCGCCGCGGCAAATACCACGTTTTGTTACAAAGTTGTAAATACCACCTTTACCGTTTTTATCGCCGGGGTACCAGTTTTGAACCGTTGAATATTTTACTTCAGCCCGATCGAGTGCAATAATTTCTACAACTGCTGCGTGCAGCTGGTTTTCATCGCGCATCGGTGCAGTACATCCTTCCAGGTAACTTACGTAACTATCGTCGTCGGCCACAATAAGTGTACGCTCAAACTGCCCTGTGTTGGCTGCGTTTATCCTGAAATAAGTAGATAATTCCATCGGGCAACGAACACCTTTCGGGATGTAACAGAACGAACCATCGCTAAACACCGCTGAATTCAGTGCTGCAAAATAGTTGTCGGCAACAGGTACGGCCTGTCCCAGGTATTTTTTTACCAAATCAGGGTGTTCTTTTACTGCTTCCGAGAACGAACAGAATATAATTCCTTTTTCCGCTAAAGTTTCTTTAAAGGTTGTTTTTACAGAAACCGAGTCGATTACTGCGTCAACGGCAACTCCTGCCAAATGTTTTTGCTCTTCCAGCGGAATACCCAGTTTGTTAAAGGTGTCAATCAATTCCGGATCCACCTCGTCAAGGCTTTCATATTTTGGGCCTTTTTTAGGGGCCGCGTAATAACTTATTGCCTGAAAATCGATGGGCGGAACTTTTAAATAAGCCCAATTCGGCATTTTCATCTTCAGCCATTTTCGGTAAGCTTCCAGCCTGAAATTCAACATGAATTCCGGTTCTTCCTTTTTGGCAGATATCAAACGAATTACGTCTTCGTTAAGGCCTTTGTCGATAATATCAGTTTCAATATCGGTAACAAAACCGTATTTGTATTCGCCTTGCGTTACGTCATTCAATATTTTATCTTGTTCTTCCATTTTCTGACTCTCTTTCTCTCTCTTGAATGATTAAAAAATTTGCGTCTCTTTTAAAGCTTGTTACTAATCTCATTTTTAGTTCCGGAATCTTTTCTCGGGCATTTCTACCCAATGGTTTCCGGAGCTTAATACCATAAATAACAGTAATTTCGATTAAATAACAACACTTTTTTGTTCCTGTTCACGCATAAATTGCAAAGATATAAAACTATAGGTACTTTTGCAGGTGAAAAGTATATAAAAACAGACTAAAGAGTCTTTTATTAACAATGAATAAAGAAAGAAAACAAACGAATATTTCAGAGCTGGGAGAGTTTGGTTTAATCGACCGATTAACTAAGGCTATAAATATAAAAAACGAGAGTACGGTTAAGGGAGTTGGCGACGATGCTGCGATTCTTGATTTTAAGGAAAAACAAGTGGTTGTATCTTCAGATCTGTTAACCGAAGGAATTCATTTTAACCTGATGTATGTGCCGCTGAAACACCTTGGGTACAAGGCGGTGGTTGTAAATTTGTCGGACATTTATGCCATGAATGCCATACCGAAACAGGTTACGGTAAGTATGGCCGTATCCGGTAAATTTTCGGTAGAAGCTTTGGAAGATTTGTACGAAGGAATTCACCTGGCTTGTGAGCAGTACAATGTTGATTTGGTGGGGGGCGATACAACCAGCTCGTTAACCGGATTAACACTTAGTATTACCGCCATTGGAGAAGCTGAAAAAGACGATATTGTAATGCGCAGCGGTGCAAAACCCAACGACATTTTATGTGTGTCGGGCGATTTGGGTGGCGCCTACATGGGACTTCAGTTGCTTGAGCGCGAAAATGAAGTTTTTAAAGTGAACGAGAACATGCAGCCAAAGCTGGATGGTTACGATTATATTCTGGAGCGCCAGTTAAAACCGGAGGCCAGGGGAGATATTATTGCCGCCTTTAAACGACTGGGAATAAAGCCTACTTCGATGATTGATATTTCAGATGGTTTATCGTCGGAAATTATGCATTTGTGCAAAAACTCGGGTGTTGGTTGTAGTTTGTTTGAAGATAAAGTGCCGATGGATTACCAAACCAAACAAATGGCAGAGGAGTTCAATATTAATCCTCTGGTGGCAGCTTTAAACGGTGGCGAAGATTACGAGTTGTTGTTTACTCTGCCGCTTGAAGATTATGAGAAAATAAAAAATGATCCTGATTTTACGGTTATCGGTCATATGACAGAGGCGGGAGAAGGTGTTAATCTGCAAACAACAGGAGGCTCATCTATTCCGCTGGAGGCGCAGGGATGGAATCATGGGAAATAATTTGAAATTAGCACAAACAAAAAATGCCATCCGTCGGCTGACGGATGGCATTTTTTTATATTTTTTGTTGGTAATTAATCCGGGAAATAACCACGGATTATACCACGTTTTGAGTCTTTTACAAAAAGTAAAACTTCATCCCGCTCAGGAGTTGCAGGCATTTCTGCTTCAATAATCTCAACAGCCTGTGCAGTGTTCAACCCTTTTTGGTAGATGTAACGGTAAATGTCCTGTACTTCACGAATTTTGTCGTTGTTGTACTGACGGCGACGTAAGCCAATTGAGTTAATACCAACGTACGAAAGTGGTTCACGACCTGCTTTAATAAAAGGAGGAACATCTTTACGAACCAACGATCCACCCGAAATCATAACGTGCGATCCGATTCTTACAAACTGGTGAACGGCAGACATACCACCAAGGATGGCCCAATCGTCAACCTGAACCTCGCCGGCAAGCTGTACATTGTTCACAAGAATAATGTTGTTGCCAACTTTACAATCGTGAGCAACGTGTACGTATGCCATTAAAAGGTTGTTGTTGCCAATTACAGTTTTTCCTTTTGCCGAAGTACCTCTGTTAATAGTCACAAATTCGCGAATGGTGTTGTTATCGCCAATTTCAACGGTTGAATATTCTCCCTGGAACTTTAAATCTTGTGGTGCAGCACCAATTACAGCACCCGGAAAAATTTTGCAATTTTTTCCAATGCGCGTTCCTGGTAAAATAGTTACGCTTGAACCAATTCTTGTCCCTTCACCGATTACAACATCATGATCAATTGAAACAAAAGGCTCGATAACCACATTATCGGCAACTTTTGCATCGGGATGGACATAAGCTAATGGTTGTTTCATTTTATACTTTTTAACTGTCTTTAATTATCTACTTTTTTACAATCTGTGCCATAAATTCACCTTCGGCAACAATTTTATCGCCAACATAG
This sequence comes from uncultured Draconibacterium sp., assembly GCF_963674925.1. Taxonomy (NCBI): domain Bacteria; kingdom Pseudomonadati; phylum Bacteroidota; class Bacteroidia; order Marinilabiliales; family Prolixibacteraceae; genus Draconibacterium; species uncultured Draconibacterium sp. The sequence continues at coordinate 307,626 of NZ_OY771647.1, read as the reverse complement.
GTTGTGCCTTTCATGTTGGCTATTCCTCTTCTAATCGGCGAAGTTAATTTTAATTTGAAAATCAGGGTGTCGCCCGGAATAACTTTTTTTCTGAATTTAACATTATCAATTCGAATAAAGTAGGTCGCAAATTGTCCTTCCTGTTTATTGAGTACCAATAATCCGCCGCATTGAGCCATGGCTTCAACCAGTAAAACTCCCGGCATTACCGGTTCGTCGGGGAAATGTCCCTGAAAGAAGGGCTCGTTTACCGTAACGTTTTTAACACCAACGATTTCGTCTTCGTGAATGCAAACCACTTTGTCGACCAGTAAGAACGGGTAACGGTGTGGAAGCAGTTCTTTTATTCGGTTAACGTCCATTAATGGTTCGTCGTTCGGATTACATTTTGGAGCTGCATCAGCTTCCTTGCGCAATTGCTTTTTCAGGGTTGCGGCAAACATCGTGTTCGGTCCGTGTCCCGGTTTCGAAGCAATAATCCTTCCTTTTATGCGCTTGCCCAGCAGAGCCAGATCACCAATTACATCCAATAATTTGTGGCGGGCACATTCGTTGTCGAAATGAAGATCGAGGTTATTTAGAATACCCTGAGGTTTTACTTCTACACGAGGATGATTTGTAAGATCGGCCAAATGGTCGAGTTCTTCCTGGCTGATTTCTTTATCGATAATTACAATTGCATTATTCAGGTCGCCACCTTTTATTAGGTTGTGGCTTAGCAAAAACTCAATTTCGCGAAGGAAAACAAACGTTCTGCATTCGGCAATCTCGGTTTTGAAATCCTTGATCGACTCAAGTGTAGCATATTGATTGTTCAGCACTGCCGACGGAAACGAAATCATTACATTTAAACTGTAATCGTTGTCGGGTAACGCAATTATATGCGAGCCCGACTTTTCGTCGAACATTTCAATTTTTTCGGTGATCTCGAAATAATCGCGCTCAGCTTCCTGTTCAACAACGCCAGCTTTCTCAATGGCTTCAACAAAATATTTCGAGCTTCCGTCGATAATCGGAGCTTCTTCGTTATTTACTTCAATTAGAACATTGTCGAGATCCATTCCTACCAATGCGGCAAGTGCATGTTCGATTGTTCCTATGCGCGCACCGTCTTTTTCAAGCAGTGTTCCGCGCGATGTGTCGATTACCAGGTCTACATCAGCATCGATAATTGGTTGGTGTTCCAGGTCAACACGTTTAAATTTAAAACCATGGTTCTCCGGCGCCGGCAAAAAATTCATTGTTACATTAACACCGGTGTGCAATCCTTTCCCCTCAATTTTAAATGAGTTTTCTAATGTTTTTTGTTTTACAACCATTGAAAAGTGAAATATTTCTTAATTTTTTTTGTCTGTATTGTAGGATTTTTTCAATTGAAGCACATCGCGGCGAATTTCCGGAAGGTCTTTCAGAAGAACATAGGCGCGCATGGCCGTTTTGATTTCGATGGCCGGTGACCCAAGAAGTGTTTGATTGCTTTTAAGGTTTGAAACAACGCCCGATTGAGCACCAAGCGTAACATTGTCGCCAATTGTAATGTGGCCGCCTAAACCAACCTGGCCGCCAAACATACAGTTTTTACCTACTTTGGCCGAGCCCGAAACGCCGGTTTGTGCAGCCATAACAGTGTTGTCGCCAACCTCAACGTTATGTGCAATTTGAATGAGGTTGTCGAGTTTAACACCTTTTCTGATAATGGTTGATTCCATTGTGCCACAGTCGATAGTGGTGTTGGCGCCAATTTCAACATCGTCTTCCAAAACGGCATTACCAATTTGGTGGATCTTTTTGTAAGTTCCATCCTTCTGAGGTGCAAAACCAAAACCATCGGCTCCAATAACTGCTCCTGAGTGAATGATGCAACGGTTTCCGATAACACAATCGTCGTAAATTTTTGCGCCCGGGTAAAGAATACAGTCATCGCCAATTATAACATTGTCGCCAACATGTACCTGCGGGTATATTTTTACGTTATTCCCGATTTTTGCATTGTTGCCAATGTAGGCAAAAGCTCCAACGTAACCGTCTTCGCCGCGTGTTGCACTCTCGGCAATGTAGCAAGGTTGCTCAATTCCTTGTTTCATACTGGCTTTTGCCTGTACATACAAATCGAGTAACGACGCAAAAGCCTGATAGGCATCGTCAACTTTTATCAGTGTCGCTGAAATATTTTCCTTTGGAGAAAAACTTTTATTAACCAACACCACCGAGGCTTTGGTTTCATAAATGAAGTGCTCGTATTTCGGATTGGCAAGGAAAGCCAAAGTGCCTGGTTTTCCGTCCTCTATCTTTGAAACATTTGATACATTTGCATCACCATCACCAACAATTTCTCCATTCAAAAAAGAGGCGATATCCGTAGCTTTAAAATCCATTATCTGTTTTTTTGGCGATGCAAATATAGGTTTTAACTAGTAAATGTCCAATTCTTTAGGATAACACACAAAATACTTCTTCACTGTTTTAGAGAGTGCAGACAGGTTTATATCCGATGCATCGTTGATTTCTTTTACTGTTCCATCCTTGTACAAAACCGAAATATTCTCGTTGTGTTTGTTGTAAGCGTTGTTGGTTATAACGCCCGTCATCAGGAAGTATTTGGCCAGTTCGGGGTTGGAAATCATCTGTTTCTCGATTTGTTTTAAATACTTCTGTTCTTTTGTGGGCGAAATAGGTTTGTCGCTGAATTTTGTTCGGGGTAATTTTCGGTTGGTTATACTTTTTGCCATTTCCGATAAAACCGGATCAGGATGATTTTGCCATTCTTTTATCGAGATTAAAATGTCGTTGTCGTCGAGCAGCGTATACCACTGCAGTACATTTTTCTCCTGTATTTTAATGTTTGAATGAAAATCTTCAGGAGTAAAGTTGTTTGTTAAGAAAACCTTTAAGGTAGGTGTTGCAAACAGTTCTCCGCCGTTTGTAATAATTTCCCGGGCACGTTTTAATACATTTATTAATAGAAACTCGGCAGCAACAACTGTTTTGTGCAGATAAACCTGCCAGTACATCAGTCGTCGTGAAATCAGGAATTTTTCAATCGAGTAAATTCCTTTTACATCAACCACCAACTGGTCGTTGTGTATGTTTAGCATTTTAATAATGCGGTCGATACCAATTGTGCCTTCTACTACTCCGGTAAAAAAACTGTCGCGGCTGAGGTAGTCGAGGCGGTCCATATCCAGTTGGCTGGCAACAAGCTGGTGCAAAAACTGCTTCTTGTAACTATTGGTAAATACTTTAATGGCTAAATCCAATTTCCCTTTAAACTGCTGGTTCAGCTCCTCCATCAGCATCAGCGAAATTTCTTCGTGCGAAATATTTACGAGCGTATTTTCCAGGACGTGCGAAAAAGGAGCGTGCCCAATATCGTGCAATAAAATGGCAATGGTAACAGCCTCAGCTTCTTCGTCGGTTATTTCATGCCCTTTAATTTTTAGAACTGAAATGGCCTGTCGCATTAAATGTACAGTGCCGATGGCGTGCTCAAAACGCGTGTGATTGGCTCCTGGGAATACCAGGTACGACAGCCCTAATTGTTTGATATGACGAAGTCGTTGAAATATTGGATGTTCCAACAGATCGAATATAATATCGGACTGCAGGTTAATAAACCCGAAAACGGGATCGTTTATTATTTTCTTTTTATTGAGCTGGACCTGATGCACAAAGCTGTTTTTCGGTTGGTTTAAAACTACAAAACTTTCTCTAATACCGTATTATTACGGAATAAACCATGTAATTCTGTTTGTATATGCAAATGACAATGTTTTTTTTATAAAATAAAACGCAAAGTCAGGTAAAAATGAATTTGTTATGCACAGAATGCGGTTAATGATTTTTTACTTTAAAATCAGCATTTTAAGTAAGAGCGGATATTTGTTAATGTTGGATAATATTACTATTTTTGCCGAGAATTTTCTAAAAAGCGAAATTTTTAGGGGACCGTTGGTTCCCTATTTTGTTACATATAGAGAAATGATAGCAAAACAGAAAGTAATAGATTTGGTAAATGAACGTCTTGATGATCAGATGTTTATTGTTGATGTGACGATAAGTTCGGCCAACGACATAAATGTGTACGTTGATGGATTTAATGGCATCACTATCGAACAATGTATTGCTGTCAGTCGTAATGTAGAGCACAATCTCGATAGGGATGAAGAGGATTTTTCGTTGCAGGTTTCGTCTCCGGGGCTAACCGAAAGCTTTAAAGTAAGGCAGCAATACGAAAAAAATACCGGTAAAGAAATCGAGGTTTTAACAGCCGACAATGAGAAATTGAATGGGCTGCTTTTGGAAAATAGTGAGGATGGCATAGTACTTGAGACCTCGAAACGCGAAAAAGTGGAGGGTCACAAGAAAAAGCAATTGGTAGTAAAAAAACATATTTTAAAATACGACGAAATAAAAAGTGCGAAAGCGGTTATTTCATTTAAATAAAGCGATGAAAGATGGAAAATATTAACCTGATAGATACTTTTGCCGAATTTAAGGAGCTAAAAAACATTGACAGGGTTACAATGATGAGCGTGCTGGAAGACGTTTTCCGCAGTGTGCTTATCCGTCAGTATGGTACTGATGAAAACTTTGATGTTATTATCAATATTGATAAGGGCGACTTTGAGATTTGGAGAAACCGCGAAGTTGTAGCAGACGACGAGATCGAAGATCCGAATTTGCAAATAACTTTAAGCGATGCGCTGAAAATTGACGACGATTACGAAGTAGGCGAAGAAGTTACCGACGAGGTTAAATTAGCCGATTTTGGTCGCCGTGCAATTTTAAATTTGCGTCAGAATCTGGCCAGTAAAATTCTGGAACTGGAGAAAGACCATATTTACGGAAAGTACAAAAACAAAATTGGCGACATCGTTACAGGTGAAGTTTACCAGGTTTGGAAAAAAGAAATTCTGATTCTTGATGACGAAGGAAACGAATTGATCCTTCCAAAATCAGAGCAAATTCCATCCGATTATTTCCGTAAAGGAGATAACGTTCGCGCCATTGTATATAAAGTAGAATTACGAAATAACAACCCGCTTATTATTTTGTCGCGCACAGCACCGGCTTTCCTCGAGCGTTTGTTCGAGTTGGAGATCCCTGAAATTTTCGATGGATTAATCACCATCAAGAAAATTGTTCGTGTACCGGGCGAGCGTGCTAAAGTAGCGGTTGAATCGTACGACGAACGTATCGATCCGGTTGGAGCATGTGTAGGAATGAAAGGATCGAGAATCCACGGAATCGTTCGTGAGTTACGTAACGAAAACATCGATGTTATCAATTATTCATCGAACCTTCAGTTGTTCATTAAACGATCGCTGAATCCTGCGAAAATTAATTCGATTAAAATTCTGGAAGAAGATAAAAAAGCTGAAGTATATCTGAAGCCGGAAGAAGTTTCGCTGGCAATTGGTAAAGGCGGATTAAATATTCGTTTGGCCAGCCAGTTAACCGGATACGAGATCGATGTTTATCGTGAGATGGAAGAAGACGACGAAGATGTGAACCTGGATGAGTTTGCAGATGAAATTGAAAGCTGGGTAATTGATGCGTTAAAAGGAATCGGTTGCGATACTGCCAAGAACGTATTAAACATCCCGCGTGCTGAATTGATTAAAAGAACCGACCTCGAAGACGAAACTATTGATGAGGTTCTGAAAATTCTTAGTTCAGAATTTGAATAGTAACCATCAATGCAGATTGGTTTTATTCATACAAATTAGAAAAGTAAATAAAGAAGTATATGGTAGCAGGCAAAACAACAAGACTTAGTAAACTTGCAAGGCAGTTCAACGTAGGTATTCATACCATTGTTGAGTTTTTGCATAAGAAAGGGTACGAAATCGATTCAAACCCTAATACTAAAGTTGCAGAAGACGCCGTGCAACTTCTTGAAAAGGAATATAAAATAGATATTACCATCAAGAAAGAGTCGGAAAAAATGAACCTGAAGAGTCAGCGTCCAAAGAAAGAAGTGATTTCGATGGAGCCCGAAGCTGAAGATCAGGAGAAAAAGGAACCAAAGCTTGAAGAGCCTGCTGCTGAGAAAAAGGTTGAAGAGAAACCGGCAGAAGAAGTTATTAAAAAACCTGAGGTAAAAGTTAAGGTGCTCGACAAGATCGATCTCGACGAGGTGAACAAGCCGAAGAAGAAGGTTGAAAAACCTGTTGAAGAGAAACCCGTTGAAGTTAAAGCTGAAGTAAAAGCCGAAGAGAAGCAACCTGAAAAAGAGGTTCCTGCCAAAGAGGTTGCTGCCAAAGAGGTTCCAGCCAAAGAAGAAGTGAAAGAGGCACCGGCAGCCGAAATAAAACAAGAAGCTGCACCGAAAGCTGAAAAAAAGGAAGCAGCACCAAAAGCCGAAATCACACCTAAAGAAAAAGTGGAAGACGTTATTAGAGCAACAACGCCAAAATCGGATGATAAAATAAAAGTGGTGGGCAAGATTGATCTGAGCAATATGAATCAGAAAACACGCCCGGCAAAAAAATCAAAGGAAGAGCGTGAAAAAGAACGCCAGGAGCGCAAAAAGCAACAAATTGCCGAGCAGCGCCAGGGGCAAGATAGAGAAAAGGGCGAAGGCCCAACCGTTATAAAAGCTAAGGCTAACAAGCTGAATGGCCCTACCATTCTTGGGAAAATCGATTTACCTGAAAAGAAACAAGACGGAGGCGATCAGGCTAACAGGAAAAAACGCAGAAAGCGTATTACGAAAGATAACGGAAAAGTTAGCGTTGACAGACAACAACAGCCGCAAAAACCAGGCGATCGTCCGAGAGGAAAATTCCAGGCAAACAAACAAGTGCCAGGAAAGAAAAAACGACCCCTTAAAAAAGAGGTTAACGAAGAGGACGTACAAAAGCAAATTAAAGATACGCTTGCCCGTTTAACAACAAAGGGCAAAACCAAAAAAGGTGCAAAACACCGTCGCGACAAACGTGCCGCTGCCAGCGAAAGAATGCAGGCAGACATGGAACAGCAAATGCTGGATCAAAACATCCTGAAAGTAACAGAGTTTGTTACCGTTGCCGAACTGGCAACCATGATGGACGTTGGTGTAAACGAAATTATTTCGTCATGTATGTCGTTAGGTTTGTTTGTTTCTATCAACCAGCGTCTCGATGCTGAAACTCTTGCTGTTGTTGCCGAGGAATTTGGTTACAAAGTAGAGTTTGTTAGTGTTGAAATTGCAGAAGCTATTGAGGAAGAAGAAGACAATCCGGAAGATTTAAAACCTCGTCCGCCAATTGTAACTGTTATGGGACACGTTGACCACGGTAAAACATCGCTGCTCGACCATATCCGTAGTACAAACGTAATTGCCGGTGAGGCCGGTGGTATTACCCAGCACATTGGAGCCTATCACGTAAGTCTGGAAGATGGCAGAATTATTACTTTCCTTGATACTCCTGGTCACGAGGCGTTTACCGCTATGCGTGCGCGTGGTGCACAGGTAACCGATATTGCAATTATTATTGTAGCTGCCGACGACAATGTGATGCCACAAACCATTGAGGCGATCAATCACGCATCAGCTGCGGGAGTACCAATTGTTTTTGCAATTAACAAGATCGATAAACCGGGCGCAAATCCGGAAAAGATAAAAGAAGAACTGGCTAATATGAATTACCTGGTTGAAGAGTGGGGTGGTAAATACCAGTCGCACGATATTTCAGCCAAAAACGGAATTGGTATCGAAGAACTTCTTGAAAAAGTATTGCTTGAAGCAGAAATGCTTGAGTTGAAAGCAAATGCCGACAAAAAGGCGCAGGGAACAATTATTGAATCGGAGCTTGACCGCGGTAGAGGTTACGTTTCAACGTTATTGGTTCAAAGCGGAACACTTCATGTTGGCGATATTATTATTGCCGGTCAGTATTACGGTCACGTAAAAGCAATGTTCAACGAGCGTAACCAAAACATTAAGGATGTTGGACCTGCGCAGCCTGCAATTATTCTTGGATTGAACGGTGCACCGCAAGCTGGTGACAAGTTCAATGTAATGGAAAGCGAGCGTGAAGCACGTAGCATTACCAATAAGCGCGAGCAGCTGGCCCGCGAGCAGGGATTGCGTACGCAGAAACACATTACACTTGATGAGATTGGCCGTCGTATAGCAATTGGTAACTTCCAGGAGTTGAACCTGATTGTTAAAGGTGACGTTGATGGATCTATCGAAGCACTGGCTGATTCATTGATTAAGTTATCAACTGAAGAAATTCAAATCAATATCATTCATAAAGCAGTTGGTCAGATCTCCGAATCTGATATTTCGCTGGCTGCAGCGTCAGAGGCTATTGTAGTTGGTTTCCAGGTGCGTCCGTCGTTGAATGCCCGTAAAATGGCAGAAAGAGAACAAATCGATATTCGTTTGTACTCGATTATTTACGATGCGATTAACGAGATCAAGGCAGCGATGGAAGGTATGCTTTCTCCAGAAATTAAGGAGGAAATTACCGGAACTGTTGAGGTGCTGGAAGTATTTAAAATTACGAAAGTGGGAGCTGTTGCCGGTTGTATCGTTCGTGATGGAAAAGTGACGCGTAACTCGAAAGTTCGTGTAATTCGCGATGGAATTGTAATCTACGACGGGTTGTTAGGTTCGCTCAAACGTTTTAAAGAAGACGTGAAAGAAGTGAAAAACGGCTACGAGTGCGGTTTGAATATCGAAAAATTCAACGACATAAAGGTTGGCGACCACGTTGAAGCTTACCATGAAGTTGAGGTAGCGAAGACATTATAAAAACGATTCTTCTATATAATGAGAAGGCTGGGGAAACCCGGCCTTTTTTGTTACCCCTAATTTATTAACACTCAATGTTTAATTTCATAAACGAAAAAGGTAGCTCCGGGCGTTCTCTAATTATTACTTTTGACAAAAAGATAGAAAAATGAAAAGGTTCCTCATAATCATACTTCTTGTTTTGGTCGCGGCAGTGGCCGGATTTCTGTACTTTGCAAAAGATGAGGTGGCTTTCACCAGGGAGTCACCGTTATACAAGGCTGTACCTTTAACGGCGCCATTATTTCTGGAAGCCGATGGATTAAGGGCCATTCCTGCAGATAATCCTGTAGTGCAGGAGTTAGCCGGAATTCCAGAGTTTAATAAGTTGTTAAACTATGTGTCGAACATTCAGAACGTTATTGAAAGTGAACCTGAAATTCAGAAGCAGCTTGGTAAACGGCCCGTGGTGCTGGCACTCGATTTTGTTGGTAAAAACGTATTACATCCGGTAATCATCGGTAATTTAAAAAGTGCAAAAGAGCGCGAGGGACTTGAATTGTTACTCGAGAAACTAACCGGAATTTCAAGAACTTCTTTTCAGAAACGAAACTATAACGGCTATGCTATAATTGATGTTTTTGATTCGGCAGGAAATAATAAACTTAGTTATAGTGTGGCCGGAAACCTGGTAATTATTAGCCCCGAAGTTATTTTGGTGGAGAAATGTATCAGGCAATTAAATGCGCCGGGAATTACCGATAACCGATACTTTAATTTAGTAAACCGGACAGTTGCCAATCAATCGGAGGTGGCGTGGTATATTAACCACAGGCGTTTCCCTGAGCTTTGGTCCAATTTTCTGAATTCCACAACAAAAAAGCAAGAAAACGAATTTGGCGAAACAGACCGCATCAACCTAAAACGCGATGTACTAAAAATAGCAGATTATGCCAGCTGGAGTGAGCTCGATTTAAGTTTTCACAACAATCGGTTAACGCTAAACGGAATTACGGCAGCCGACGATTCGTTGAATCATTTTCTTTCGGTTTTACAGGGGCAGGAAGCGGTGAGTTGTAATGCAGACCGTTTGTTGCCCAAATCAACATCGTTTTATGTTGGATTTTCGTTCTCGGACAGGGACTTGTTTTTTAATAACCTGGAAAACTATTTTGTGCACTCCAATGCGTATTACGACCGGGAAGAGAAAATTAAAATGATGGAACAGAATTTCCGCACCGATAGTCGTGAGAAATTAAGAAGCCTGGTGAAAGACCGGGTACTGGCAGCCATCACCTCTGTTCCAACAGAAGCAGAAATGGGCTCGCTTTTTATTTTAGATGGTCAGTCGAGGAAAGAAAGCCAGGAGCTTTTTGAAGGTCTGTTAACGAATTATGCCAAACGAAAAGATATTGAATTCGAAAGTTTGGTGAGCACGTTTCTTTCTTCTGATGAGCAGAACTATCGAATTTACGCATTCCCTTATCCAACGTTGCCGGGTATTTGGTTGGGCGGGGCTTTTGATTTTGTCCACGCACGGTTTGCCGCCTTTCGCAATGATCAACTGATTTTTGCCAGTTCGGAAAAAGGGCTGGAAAAATACCTCGACGATATGGATTCGGGAGAAACTTTGCGAACTGATGCCGATTATGAAACGATTAGCAGGGCGGCCGAGAGCAAGGCTAACCTGAATGTATATGGCAATGTAAATAATCTTTATGCACTTCGTCACGATTTGTTTAATTCCGAAATAAACAAAGGACTGGAAAAGAACGAAGAGATTTTTAGGAAATTTAATGCCATTAGCTGGCAGGTGGTTTGCGAGAATAACATTTATTTTAACGCATTGAATCTGGCTTATCAGCAAAAGCCGAAAAAGGATGTTCGTGCAAAATGGCAGTGCAGGTTGGGAGCCGAAGTGGCCATTAAGCCGCAAATCGTAATCAATCATACAAATAAATCGAAGAAGGAAATAATTGTTCAGGATGTAAATAATCAGCTTCATTTGATTGACGCAGACGGGAAGGTTATTTGGAGCGCACCGGTTGGCGGGAAGATTCTGGGAAAGGTTCACCAGGTGGATTATTACAATAATGGCAAATTGCAGTACCTGTTTAATACCAACGAAAAAATCTACCTGATCGACCGAAACGGAACCAGCGTTGCAAAATTTCCAATTGTTTTAAAATCACCGGCTACCAACGGAGTAAATGTGTTTGATTACAACAACAATAACCAATACCGTTATTTTGTGGCTTGCAGGGATAAAAAGGTTTATGCTTACAGCCACGACGGGGCAATTCTCAATGGTTGGATATTCGATAAAACCAGCGGAACGGTAACCGCCCCGATTCAGTTTTTCAGGGTAAGCAATAAAGATTATATTGTTTTTAGCGACGAAAACCAGGTTTATATCCAGGACAGAAGGGGAGAAACACGTGTAAATTCATCGGCAAAATTTTCGCCATCCACAAACGAAATAGTTTTAAATACACAAGGAGTGCCCAAAATGGTTGCCACTAGCCTCGATGGAGATGTTTTCTACCTGTTTTTCGACGGCAAATTTGCGCAAAAGAAAACCGGTAAATTTTCATCAGATCACCAGTTTGAAGTGGATGACATTAACGGAGACGGTAAGCCGGAGTTTGTATTTATTGACGAAGACGGGCTGTTTGTTTTCGACGAAGATGGGGATAAGCTTTTTGAGGAAGAATTCGACAATAACTTGTTGGCGGTAAATCTGTATGCTTTTACAGCAACCAAAAAAATGATTGGTACAACCGATGCTGATGAAAACGAGATTTACTTATTTGATGCAGCTGGAAAACAATACGACGGATTTCCGTTGAGTGGCAACAGCGAATTTGCAATTGGGAAATTACAAAACGGAGGTGCGCTGAGCCTGGTAGTTGGCGATGAAGATGGTAACCTGTTGTGCTACGATTTGGAATAAAAAAACCACGAAATAAATTCCGTGGTTTCCATATAGTTGTGTAAGTTATCGATCAAATAATCAGCATGGCATCGCCATAAGTACCAAAACGGTAATCGTTTTTAGTGGCAACATCATAAGCTTCCATCACAAAATCGTATCCGCCAAATGCGGCTACCATCATCAGCAATGTTGAGTAAGGCAGGTGGAAGTTTGTGATCATGCTGTTTGCAACACTAAACTCGTACGGAGGGAAAATAAATTTATTGGTCCATCCTTCAAATGGTTTTAAAAATCCTTGTGTTGAAACCGAGCTTTCAAGAGTTCGCATTACCGTGGTTCCCACGGCGCAAACGTTACGTTTCTCTTGCTTTGCATTGTTTACCATCTCGCAGGCTTCGTTTTTTATCCAAATCTGCTCCGAGTCCATTTTGTGTTTCGTAAGGTCTTCAACATCTACACTGCGGAAGTTTCCTAAACCAACATGCAAAGTAACATACGAAAAATCAACACCTTTAATCTCCAAACGTTTTAACAACTCGCGGCTAAAGTGCAAACCTGCTGTTGGTGCTGCAACGGCGCCTTCGTGTTTTGCAAAAATAGTCTGGTAGCGGTCTTTATCTTCGGGTTGTACCGGGCGGTTTATAAATCTTGGAAGCGGTGTTTCTCCCAGGCTGTATAGTGTTTGTTTGAATTCGTCGTACGGACCATCAAACAAGAAGCGCAAAGTACGACCGCGCGATGTGGTGTTATCAATTACTTCGGCAACCAATAAATCGTCGTCGCCAAAATACAGCTTGTTCCCAATACGTATTTTACGTGCCGGATCAACCAAAACATCCCACAAGCGCTGCTCGCGGTTTAACTCACGAAGTAGAAAAACTTCGATTTCTGCTCCGGTTTTTTCTTTGTTACCATACAAACGTGCAGGAAACACTTTGGTATCGTTAAAAACCATCACATCTCTATCATCAAAATAATCAAGCAGGTCTTTAAACAATTTGTGTTCAATTGTTCGTGTTGCTCTGTTTAGCACCATTAATTTTGATTCGTCACGGTTATCGGCTGGGTGCAAAGCAATCTTTTCCTGTTCTAAATTGTACTTGAATTTTGATAACTTCATATTGTAATTTATTTATTAATAGTCATTTTTATGCGATCTGCAAAGATAATACAGTCAGTTGGTTTTTAAATTCAGAATCACCTTATACGGTGATATTTTCAATTGGTTTCATCTAAATTTAAGTTTTCCAGAAAAAAATCCACTTTAAACGCATCTTCTAGTTTATAATCACCAATTCTTGTTCTTATTAATCCGGTTAAGTAGGCACCGCAATTTAATGCCTCGCCAATGTCGCGGGCCAACGATCGGATGTAAGTTCCCTTGCCGCAAACAACCTTTAGTTTTACTTCCGGAAGATTAAACGATTCAATTTCAATGCTTCTTATAACAATTGTTTTTGCTTTAAGTTTTACATCCTCACCATTTCGGGCATAATCGAATGCGCGTTTCCCCTTTACTTTTACAGCCGAAAATACCGGTGGTACCTGGTCGATATTTCCGATAAACTGCGGTAGTACTTTTTCAAAACTTTCGCGAGTAACATGCGAAAAATCGGCCTGACTGTCTTCCTCTGTTTCCAAATCGAACGATGGAGTAGTTGCTCCAATCTTTAACGTTGCAATGTACTCTTTTTCGCCCAGTTGCAGTTCCTCAATTTTTTTTGTGGCTTTGCCTGTGCACAAAAGTACCAGCCCTGTTGCCAGCGGATCAAGCGTTCCGGCATGGCCAACTTTCAACTTTTTTATTCCCATCATCTGGCACAGGTTATACCTTATCTTGTTAACCACATCAAACGATGTCCATTCCAGTTCTTTGTCGAAAAGCAAAATTTCCCCGCCAGGGAAATCGTATGTTTTTTTGAAATCGGGCATTAAGAATCTATCTTCCAGTAAATTAAGCCTGTTTTGAAAAATCAGGCTGCAAAGATAGCAATTAGCCCAATAAGAGCGCAATAAATTGCGAAATAAATTAATTTACCACGTTTTACGATTTTTATCATCCACGAACAGGCCAGCCATCCTGAAATAAAAGCACTTACAAATCCGATCAGTAATGGAAGTAGTTCAACTTTGGTTGAATTTAACTCGCCTGTTACGATGTCGACAAAGGCAGCTCCTAAAATCGGAATTAAAACCATCAGGAACGAAAAACGGGCAACATCTTCCTTTTTTCCTTTTAAAAGTAAACCTGTCGCAATGGTCGATCCGCTTCGTGATATTCCCGGCAAAACTGCCATTGTTTGAGCAATTCCAATTAGCAATGCTTTGCCAAATGTGATCTTCCCATCGCTTTTTTTAACAAATTGAGTAAGTGTTAGTAAGCAGGCAGTAAAAAGCAGCATGCAGCCCACAAAAAATAAATTGCCCGTAAAAAGGGATTCCAGTTTATCGCGAAACAGAAAGCCAACAATCACTATTGGAATAGACGAAAAAAGAAGTTTGCTGATATATTCGGTTGATTCGTTCCATTGAAATGCAAAAAGATCTTTACACAACAGTAAAATATCCTTTCTGAATACAAGAATGGTACTAAGTACCGTTGCCACATGAACGGTTAAAACAAAAAGTAAACTGTTTTCATCTTCAATACCCAGAAGCGCGTGTCCAATTTCAAGATGTCCGCTTGAGCTAACGGGAAGAAATTCGGTAAGTCCCTGGATGATACCGAGAAGTAATGCCTGGAGTTCAGTCATAAAAAGATAAGCTTAATCGTCTTTTGGTTTTTTCATAATGGCGTAAATCTCGAATCCAAAGCCCAGAAGTAACAGGATAGGAGCTAATGTAATTCGGCGAAAGCTAAAAATGTCTTCACTAAATACATTGGGATCGTCGCTTCCTCCGCCGGCCATTAATATAAATCCAACAACGATTACGGCAAAACCAATTGCCATAAGTTTATAGTTTTCTTTGCCCAGTGCAAAGCCTGCAGTTTCCTTTACTTCTTTACTTTTTTTAGCCATTATTTTCTGAAATTGTGGTGTAAAGATAATTAATAAAATAATTCATCAAATTTCATGCGAAGGAATTTACCCAGTGCCAACCACGTTGATAAAAATGAGATGGTAAAGCCCAATAAAAATACAATGCCGGCAATAAGCATAATCGTTTGCAGATCGGCAAAATTTATCAAGCCGTAAAGTTCTTGTTTGTAGAAATATATGCTGCCAATAAGAATGGTATTTGCGAAAAGTCCGCCAAGCGCACCAAGAAATAAACTTTTAATTAAAAATGGTCTGCGAATAAAACCTTTACTGGCACCAACCATTTGCATGGTGTTTATGGTAAAACGCTGCGAATAAATCAACAGGCGAACGGTATTGTTAATCAGTCCAAAGAATATGAAAGTAAGCAGTCCGCTTAATATCAGCAATGCAAGGCTTATTCTTTTTACGTTTTCGTTAATCAGTGTAACCAGGTTTTTCTGATAATAAACCTTGGTAACCTGAGGGTATTCCAAAAATCTCTGTTCCAAAACCTGAAGACTGTCAGTGTGAGTGTAGGCTGCATTTAGTTTTATGTCGAGCGAAGCAAAAAGCGGGTTGTAGCCCAGAAATCCCTGGAAATCTTCGCCCAATTCTTTTGTCAGTTCTTTGGCAGCCGATTCTTTATCGATGTAATTAACCGACTTCACAAAATCGCCGGCACTTAATATTTTTTGCAGGCGAATGATTTCTGTTTCTCGTAAGTCGTCGGCCAGAACGAGGGTGAATCCGATTTTTTCGCGCACATAATCCGATAGCTTTTTGCTGTTGATAAGAATAAAACTTAGCATGCCCAGCAAAATAAGCACAAGCGTAATACTGGTTAACGAAGTAATCCAGGAATTGAAAAAACGCTTTTTAAACTTTTTAGGTTTTTTGCTCATGCTGCTACAAATATCTACTTCTTACAAATGTATATAATTTTGTGAGCGACAATAATTTCGCTTCGGCTTCTTTTTTACAACAGTGTGTTAACATTAATTTCATCTGAAGCAATTGTCGCGAATCCTGAGTGGAATGGTACATTTGAGCCGTTTTCAGGAAAGGATTTCAAAACGGTCAGGAAATCATTTAACTAATTGAAATTTTGACTGTTATTTCTTTGGAAATCCAAAAAAAGAGAATACTTTTGCAGTCCCGATTATTATCCTTAGAAATAAGGAGTGTAAATAGTTGATTTTCTTGGAGTAAAGCAGTTTGTCGAAAAATTCCGTTGAGACAAAAAATGCGGCGAAAAGTAAAATCAGAAGTGTTTTAAACAATAAAAAATTAGAAAAGTGGACACACTTAGTTATAAAACTGTTTCGGCTAACAAAGCTACCGTTAATAAAGAATGGGTAGTTGTTGATGCCGAAAATATGGTATTGGGACGTTTGGCAAGTGTAGTTGCCAAAATGTTAAGAGGTAAATACAAGCCAGGTTTCACACCTCACGTAGATTGTGGTGATAACGTAATTGTTATCAATGCTGAAAAAGTTGCATTAACCGGTAAAAAAATGTCGGACAAAGTTTATGTTCGTCACACTGGTTACCCGGGTGGACAGCGTACTCAGAATCCTCAAGATATTTTAGCTAAATATCCTGAGCGTTTGGTTGAGAAAGCTGTAAAAGGTATGCTCCCTAAAAACAAATTGGGTAGTGCCTTATACCGAAATTTGCATGTAGTAGTTGGTGCAGAGCACAAATATGAGGCTCAAAAACCAAAAGTTGTTGATTTAAATACGATTAAATAATGGAAGTAATAAACACAATCGGACGTAGAAAAACAGCTGTTGCTCGTATTTACGTAAGCGAAGGTAAAGGAAATATTACCATTAATAAAAGGGAACTTAAAGAGTACTTTCCTGCAGAAACGTTGCAATATATTGCAATGCAGCCACTAAATCTTCTGGCGGTTGCTGAAAAATATGATATTAAAGCAAACCTTGATGGTGGTGGCCCAAAAGGTCAGGCAGAAGCCTTCCGTTTGGCAGTTACCCGTGCATTAATGGAAATCGATCCTGAGTCAAGACCACAGTTGAAAGCTGCAGGTTTTGTTACCAGAGATCCACGCGAGGTGGAACGTAAAAAACCTGGACAACCAAAAGCAAGAAAACGTTTCCAGTTCTCAAAACGTTAAGATTATTATTTATCAAATTATATGGATCTAAAACGGCTGTGATTCCCGATGAACCGGGACTACTCAGCGGTTGCTTTTAGAGCATAGAAAAAGTAAAAAGATGCCAAAAACAAATTTTCAAGAATTATTGGAAGCAGGTGCACATTTCGGTCACCTGAAAAGAAAGTGGAATCCAAACATGGAGCCTTATATCTTCATGGAGAAAAACGGTATTCACATTATCGATCTGCAAAAAACAGTTGTAAAAATTGATGAAGCTGCTGCAGCCATCAAACAAATTGCAAAATCAGGTCGTAAAGTGTTATTCGTTGCCACTAAAAAACAAGCCAAAGAACTGGTTGCCGAGCAAGTTAAAGAGGTAGGAATGCCTTACGTAACTGAGCGCTGGCCAGGAGGTATGCTTACCAACTTCCCAACAATCCGTAAAGCGGTTAAAAAAATGATCTCCATCGATAAAATGATGAAGGACACAAGTTGGGATAACCTTTCAAAACGCGAAAAACTACAAATTACTCGTCAGCGTGCGAAACTGGATAAAGTATTGGGTTCTATCTCAGACCTTACCCGTTTGCCGGCTGCATTATTTGTTGTTGACGTATTGAAAGAAAAAATTGCTGTTCGCGAAGCAAAAAAATTAGGAATTCCTGTATTTGCTATTGTTGATACTAACTCAAATCCTGATGATATCGACTTTGTAATTCCTGCTAACGACGACGCCTCTCAGTCAATCCGCATTATTGTGGGTGAGATGTGCGACGCTGTTAAAGCTGGTTTGAGCGAGCGCAAAATTGAGAAAGATAAAGAAGACGAAACTGAAGAAGCTCCTAAAAAGAAGGCAGCAAAAGCAGAAGAAACTTCTGAAGAGTAAGTAAAGGTTAAGTAATATATAAACCATTTAAAAGAGATTTTAATTATGTCTTTTACAACAGCAGACGTAGTAAAATTGCGTAAAGTATCGGGCGCAGGGATGATGGATTGCAAAAACGCCCTGAAAGACGCCGAAGGTGACTTCGAGAAAGCACTGGAAATCATCCGCGAAAAAGGAAAATTAATTGCTAACAAACGTGCAGACAGAGACGCCGCTGAAGGTGTAGCTCTTGCAAAAGCGACTGAAGACGGAAAATTCGGAGCAATCATTGTATTGAATTGCGAAACTGACTTTGTTGCTAAAAACGAAAGCTTTGTTGCATTTGCTGAGAAAATTCTTGCAAAAGCATTGGAAGCCAAACCTGAAAGTTTGGAAGCATTAAAAGCGCTGGAGATTGACGGTTCTACTATTGAAGCACAAGTTACTGAGCAAACCGGTGTAACTGGTGAAAAACTTGACCTTTCGTATTACAAATGTTTAGCCGACGAGGCTGTAGTTCCTTACATCCACCCGGGTAACAAATTATCAACTCTTGTTGCTTTCAACAAAGCTGTTGATACACAGGTAGGAAAAGATGTTGCAATGCAGGTTGCTGCTATGGCACCTGTTTCTGTTGACGAAGCTTCAATTCCACAAGCTGAAATCGATAAGGAATTAGAGTTCGCTAAAGAAAAATACCGCAAAGAAGGTAAACCTGAAGCAATGCTTGAAAAAATTGCTATGGGTTCATTGAACAAGTGGTACAAGGATGTAACACTTATCAATCAGGCTTTTGTTAAAGACGGAAAAATGTCTGTAAAAGAATACCTGAAAGGTGCAGATGCGGAGTTGAGTGTAACAGCTTTCGACCGTTATACTTTGAACGCTTAATACAAAGCAAAAAAGAATATATTAGAAGCCATCCGGGAAACCGGGTGGCTTTTTTTGTGCAAAAAAAGAGCCTTATCAGAGATATTCTCTGAAAAAGGCTCAAGTTTTTATGTTGAGGAAAGTTTTTGTGCAATACGTAATTCTTCTCGTGGATAACTTCACCGTACTGAGTAAGCCGGAATTATAGCCTCCCGGAGTGCCGGGTGCACCCTTCATTCAATACAATATTTCAATAACTTTTTAATGCTTACTGCATCCACTACGTAAAACGAAGTCAAATTAAGTAACAGCTAATTCATTCAAATCAAGTTCAACATCCGTTTTTACGGTTGAAATTTCTTGCCAAGATTTTAAATAGCTCTATTTACGTCCTATAATAATATTCTAAAAAAGACGAAAAGGTAATCTTTTTGCACGTTTTTTGCGTATAAGTAATTGACTTGACATAAACGAAATATTATGGAAGTAGTGTTGGAAGAAGATTTGTTTTCAAGGCAGATTGTTTTGCTTTGGCAAACAAGTGAAATAGTTAATAACTTAAAAACCAGTTATTATGGCAATTTTTCTATATGGAAGCGTCGTGATAGCTATAATCGTTGCAGTATTGATTTTATGCTATCGGGATGTAAAACATAGCTAAAAATATTTTGGTATGGGGCTGCACCCACGAAATACCACTAATTGAATGGAGTAAATACCATAAGAGGGGAAGTCTGTAAATAGTCGACCACTTTGTTTTTGAACCTCTTAATCATTAGTATTCTGCTACATATTAACAATTCATATTTGATAACTATCTCATTTAAAGCGAAACAAGTGCTGTTGAAAGCCGTAAACGTAACTATACTTTAAAACGACAAGTTATGGCAGTAATTATTTATGGTATATTGTTTTTGATGGCGATTTCTATTGTGATATACAGAAGCTACCTTGATGTGAAACAGAATCATTAATTTCTGCTTACTCATCAATCGTTGAAATTCTATCCTTGGTTCCGAAACGGATTTGCGAAAATCCGTTATATGGATTTCTGCCCCCTTTTCAAAAAAACTCTTCCTTAAAACCGCTTCCAATTAATGCATCATGTAAGTTGCCAGGTGCTTGCGTTTTTCCGTTAATATTCTTATCGGTCAGTAACAATTCTCCACAGTTGTTGTGACTTTTTTTCCACAATAAATCCATTTTCTTTATTGCCTGATAAAACTGATTTTGTTTGCATAAGTGTCAGAAGGTCAGGGTTTATTAGATGTGTCGCTTTGTTGTGCTGCTTATTGTGGCACATCTTTGGATTTGGTATTAAAAACTAAAGCAATAAAGGAATGCTCAGAAAAATAGCGTGCAATAGTGCACAAAAAATATAAAATCAGGTATTATGAAACGTAGTTTAAGAGAATTAATAGGATATTCCATTAAAGCAAAAAATGGAGAAGAGGGGAAAGTAAATGACTTTTTATTCGACGAAAAAAGTTGGATAATACGTTATGTGGAAGTTGATCTGGGTAACTTCTTTAAAGCGGACAGGGTATTGGTGCCTTATAACTTTTTGGGGGAGCCGGATTGGGAAGAAAAGACTTTTAAAATAAACTTGAGTGTAGACAATATTAAACGGTCGCCAAACTTAAGTTTTGACATGCCGGTATCGCGAATTTACGAACGAAAGCTGGCCGATTATTATGGAATTAAATATCCGTATTGGATGGTTGACTCTGCTGCTTTTGCCGGAAATGAAGTTATTTTTTATCCGGGTGTAGCATTCAGAGCGCCGCGTAAAGTAATTAAGGAAGAAGACATTGATACAAGTTTGCGTAGTTTTAACGAGATTAAAGGTTATGGAATTAACGCCACCGATGACAAATTCGGGCATATTTCCGATTTGATTATTGACGATACCGACTGGCAAATTCTGTTCTTTGTGGTAGATACGAATAATTTATTCCCATGGAGTAAAAAAGTGATTCTGCCGATTGAAGTGATTGATAAGATCAGCTTCTCGGACCGTGAAGCCCGTGTTGATATGACAAAAGAAGCCATTAAAGATTCGCCGGAATATAATCCGGATGAAGCAGTAAATGCAGAGTTTGAGGAAGTGCTTTACGACTATCACGGCCAAAGGAAATAGAAAGAAATAATCAAATTGGAAAATGGAGAAACCGAGGGCAAGTGTCTTCGGTTTTTTATGTTTTACTACAAAATTTGAATAATTAGATATTGGAGAGGAAAGAGCCTCTCACGGGACTTGAATGCTGATGCCTTGATCAGTATCCTGACTGAAACGTCAGGGCCCGCGACCCGTTATAGATAGAGAGGAAAGAGCCTCTCACGGGACTTGAACCCGCGACCTGCTCATTACGAATGAGCTGCTCTGCCAACTGAGCTAAAGAGGCATGCCTGTTACAATATTAAAGATTTTTGCTGATAATGAATATGCAGGATGACAAAATGGATCAGGAAAAGCGGTGGCTATTAATTGTAAGGAAAAGAGTTTCTGCTACCCGAAAGCTGTTTTGTTCTCTTCGAGGGCAGAAGTGAAATCGAGATTATAAAACAGACAATACTTCTCCAATATGCGAAATCCATTGGCCGATAGCTCCATGAGTTCCGGGAAAAACTGAATCAACAACTCTTTGGCTTTTTTATGTGTTTGCCGGGTAAGCTCCGATTCCCGGAAACGCGAAGGATATTTATCCGTTGCACGAGTGATGGATTCCAATTCCAGTGCTAATCGTATTTCGTTGTAATTTTCATCTTTATCAGCTACCGAGTCGGCACAATTAAACAGGTGAGCGGCATATTGTTTTAGCGCTTTGTTTAATTCATCTTTTGGCAGGTTTAAGCCCGGATGTTCGTTTGCTATAAACAACTGCTCGCGAATAAAATGGCGCTGAAATTGCTCCCACAGCTGATCGATGCGCTCAAATTCGGCCCTTAATTTTAAATGAAACTCTTTATTGAAATCCTGCTGTTCCATATTCTTATAACACAAAAATGGTTAAAAAGATTTTTCCTGATTAAAATTACACCAAACAGGAAATCTTTCAAAAGAAATGAATATGGTTTAGAGCATATTGGCAGATGTTGTATTCATTGTTCTGAAATGTATTTCTCCTTTGCTATAAAATAATTCTGCGTTTCCGAATAGTAATTCCATATGGAATAATAGGTATTCTCTATGGAATTGTCTCGCTTCCAAAGAGAATCTCTATGTTTCCTTTGTGCTGAAGGCTTCGGCGATAGCTCTCAAGTGTAATTCCAACATACAGAAAGGGGTTAGGATTGCAATTAAAAAGCCCCTCCGAAAATCGAAGAGGCTCCTGTATCTTTTGCTCCCGACGCTACGGTCGGGATTTGGCTGTAGCCGATTTTCAATTCGCTACGCTCAACTTTTTACTTGATTCCTACAAGGCTGTAACCATCAAACCGGCATCAGTATTCTCAACTTTAGCCACATTCTTTTTGGTGAGGCCTTTAATGGCTTTGTCCCATTTTTTGTTGCTCAGGCCGGCTTTTTCTTTTAATGCGGCCAGTTCAATCGGCGATTCCACTTTCAGCAATTCGAACACTGCTTTTTCGTCCTCGGTCAACTCCACCGCTTTTTTCTCCGGTTTCATTTGCGGGAAGAACAACACATCCTGAATCGAAGGGCTGTTGGTCATAAACATCGTTAAGCGGTCCATTCCAATTCCCATTCCCGATGTAGGTGGCATACCGTATTCCAGCGCACGAAGGAAATCCTGGTCGATAAACATAGCCTCGTCGTCACCTTTTTCCGATAATTTTAATTGATCTTCAAAACGTTCACGCTGATCGATTGGGTCGTTTAGTTCCGAGTAGGCATTAGCCAGCTCTTTACCATTAACCATCAACTCAAAACGTTCGGTCAGCTCCGGGTTGTCGCGGTGCATTTTTGTAAGCGGCGACATTTCTTTTGGGTAATCAGTAATAAACGTTGGCTGAATGTAGTTGCCCTCACATTTTTCGCCAAATATTTCGTCAATCAACTTTCCTTTACCCATGGTTTCGTCGATTTCAATATCGAGCTTTTTGCAGATCTCGCGCAGCTCTTCTTCCGACTTGCCGTTAATATCGTAACCGGTGTGCTCCAAAATAGCTTCGGCCATGGTAACACGCGGGTAAGGTGCTTTGTAATCGATAATGTTGTCGCCCAACTGAACTTTTGTGGTTCCATGCAAGGCCATGGCCACACGCTCACAAATTTCTTCAGTAAAGCTCATCATCCATTTGTAGTCTTTGTAGGCCACGTAAATTTCCATCACCGTAAACTCCGGGTTGTGGGTACGGTCCATACCTTCGTTACGGAAATCTTTGGCAAACTCGTAAACGCCTTCAAAACCCCCAACAATCAGTCGTTTCAGGTAAAGTTCGTTGGCAATACGCATGTACAACGGCATGTTTAGCGCATTGTGGTGCGTAATAAACGGACGTGCAGCAGCTCCTCCCGGAATTGGCTGCAGGATTGGTGTCTCCACCTCGTGATAACCATACTCGTTAAACATCTGACGCATGGTATTGTATATAATCGTCCGTTTTTTAAATGTCTCTTTCACTTCAGGGTTAACGATCAAATCGATGTAACGCTGGCGGTAACGTTGTTCCGGATCGGTAAAAGCATCAAAGGTTTTACCATCTTTTTCTTTTACAATCGGCAAGGGGCGCAACGATTTATTCAGCACTGTAAATTCAGTAACATGAATGGTTAATTCGCCCATTTGCGTGATAAAAGCATGTCCTTTTACGCCAATGATATCGCCAATGTCGAGCAATTTCTTGAACACTTCGTTGTACATCACTTTATCGTCGCCCGTGCAAATTTCGTCGCGGTTAACGTAAATCTGAATACGTCCTTCGTGGTCCTGGATCTCAGCAAACGCAGCTTTTCCCATAATTCTGCGGCTCATCAAACGGCCGGCAATCACTACATCCTGAAAATTCTTCTCCTCTTCCTTGAAGTTCTGTTTTATTTCTTTGGTGTTGGTATTTACGTGGTACTGTGCCGCCGGGTAGGGGTCGATCCCCAACTCGCGCATTTTTTGCAACGAATTTCGTCTGATGATCTCTTGTTCGCTTAATTCCTGATGACTCATTTCTTCTTCACTTTTATTTTGCTGTCACTCTTTTGTTTAAATGACAATTTATTGCCCGGGAAAAGTTTCCCGAATCCCTTTAAAAAAATTTGGGCAAAGATAATAAAACAGATCGGTTGTAATTGTTGTTGTAACACTGAATCAATTAAAAAATAATGTTGAGGGTGAATGTTTTATTTCCATATGCGGTTGCATTTTGTATCTTTGCCCATTCACATCTTGAAAACACAATAACGCAGCATGGATAGAATTTGGAACTTAAAAAAACAAGGCGACCAAAACGAGGTAAAGCACCTTTCAGCGGCGTTAAATGTGAATATGGTGATAGCGCGCTTGCTGGTACAGCGGGGGATAAAAACCTACGCTGAAGCCAAAGCTTTTTTCCGCCCCCGGCTGAGTGACCTGCACGATCCTTTTCTGATGAAAGACATGGATAAAGCGGTTGCACGATTAGATCAGGCAATTGAAAATAACGAAAAAGTAATTGTTTACGGCGATTACGATGTTGACGGAACTACTTCGGTGGCACTAGTATATTCATTCTTAAAAGAGCGTATAAAAGATATTGAATATTACATACCCGATCGTTACAGCGAAGGATATGGAATTTCGCCCAAAAGTATTGACTATGCCGTTGAAAAAGGAGTAACGCTAATTGTTGCACTCGACTGCGGAATTAAAGCCGTTGAAAAGATTGCCAAAGCCAAGGAACGCGGGATCGATTTTATTATCTGCGATCACCATAATCCGGATGCTGAAGTACCGCCGGCTGTTGCAGTGCTGGATGCGAAACAATCGGATTGCAATTATCCTTACAAAGAACTTTCGGGTTGTGGCGTAGGATTCAAGCTGCTGCAGGCTTACTGCAAAAGACACGAAATTGATTACGAAGAAATTTACGATCTGCTCGATTTGGTTGCAGTGAGTATTGCTGCTGATATTGTTCCGATAACCGGAGAGAACAGGGTTCTGGCGTATTATGGTCTCAAGAAACTGAACTCGAATCCGGGAATTGGTTTACAAACCATTATAAATTTTGCCGGAATCTCGGGAACAGAAATTACCATTAGCGATATTGTGTTTAAAATCGGACCACGATTAAATGCGTCGGGCCGAATTGAACACGGTAAAAAATCGGTTCAGATACTGGTTTCAACCGATGAAGATAAATCGGATCTGCTGGGTGAGGAGATCGACTCGTTTAACGAAATACGTAAAACGCTTGACCGCGATATTACCCAGGATGCACTTGATACCATCGAGAACAGTCCGGAGTTTAAAGGCAAGAATAGTACTGTGCTTTATAACCGCGACTGGCACAAAGGAGTGGTTGGAATTGTGGCATCGCGGGTTACCGAGCAGTATTACCGCCCAACGGTAATTTTAACCGAATCGAATGGTTTGGCAACCGGATCGGCACGTTCGGTGCGCGATTTTGATTTATACGAGGCCATCGGGCAGTGTAGCGATTTGCTGGAATCGTATGGCGGGCACATGTACGCTGCGGGATTGACCATGAGAATTGAAAATATTCCTGAGTTCAGACAACGTTTTGAAGAGATCGTAACCAAACAAATTACCGATAAACAGCAAATTCAAACCATTGAGGTGGATGCTAAAATCGCGCTCAGCGAAATTACGCCGCGTTTTTACCGCATTCTGAAACAATTTGCTCCGTTTGGTCCACATAATATGACTCCTGTTTTTGTTACCGAAGATGTTTTTGATGCCGGTACCAGCCGACTGGTTGGAAAGAATCAGGAGCACCTAAAACTCGATTTGGTTGAGCCCGATGTAAATTCAGGAATATTCCCGGGAATTGCATTTAATCAATCGGATGCTTACGATGTAATTACTTCAGGTTCGCCTTTTGATGTTTGTTATTCGATAAATGAAAACGAATACCGGGGTAAAACCAATCTTCAGCTGTTTATAAGAGATATCAAAAAACGCGATTTTCTGGATTAAAGCGGAAGTGTAATCAACTGCTGTAATTCGTCAATTACTTTGGCACCAGTTGCTTCTAAGCGTTCTTTCGACTGGTGTCCGTCGGCTACCAATATACAATCAACTTCCAATTGTTGTGCTACCTCAAAATCGTGGTTGGTATCGCCAATAATGGTGGCCTGTGCTTTGTCGATATTCATTTCGCTGATAAACTGTTTACCTCGTTCAATTTTTGAAGCTGCATAGTGATCATTCAGCCCGGCTATACCTTCAAAATAGTCAAAAATATTCTGGTGTTTTAAGGTATACTCCAGCATATCCTGCTGCATTGCCGAAAGCACAAATTGCCGGAAGCCCATATTTCTGAAATGCTCCAGCACATCGGTAGCACCGGAATGTAATTTGCAGTTGGAAACTCCAGCATTGTAAATGTCCATATATTCCTGTGCCGAAACGGAAAAATCTTCTTTCGAAAAATCAAAACCTATAGATTCATAACAATCCTTTACCGGAAACGAGAATACCTCTTTGTACGAATAATGATCAAGCAGATTAAGTTGCCGTTTTTTCAGCAACACATTTATCGTTGAAATGCAAAAGTCAAGATCGTTTAACAGCGTTCCGTTCCAGTCCCAGATAATTGATTGCATACTATTTTTTCGGTCTGTCGAATTTGTTAATTACAGGGTATGCATACAGTTTTAAAAAGCGTTCCTGGATATCGGTTATCGGGAAATCGATATGCACCATTGCCTGCTCCACCATAATCTCGAATTTCTTTTGTTCTTCGGCGGTGTAGCGGTCTTTAAATCGGTGCTCCTGCATCAACATATCGTAAGCCACAAAATTACTTGGCCACAGTTTATAGTTTTTGTAAATCTGGTCGTCAATCATTTCTGCCAAACGACGGATGTAATCATTGCGCTGTTCGTTGTTTTTCGCCAGTTCAAAATGGGTTTCAATCGGTGTTCCAAAAGCAAAACGCATTCTCCCTTTTGGCGCAAACATTCCCATCGACATCGCTTTTAAATCGTCTTTGCTTTGTTTTGCCCGGCCGTAATGTTCTTTTTTTATCAGTTCACGAAGTTTGGGCAAACCACAGGGTTCAATCTCGTACGAAATGGATACCGGAACAATATTCAGTTCGTTAAATCCATCCGAAATTCCTCCTTTATTGCTCATATTCAGCATCTTTAAAACACTTTCCTGTGTTTTGTCGTTGCCGTCTTTTGTACGGCCTTCGCGTTGTGCAATCCATACCGATAGTTTGTCTTCGGTAATTGATTTGCGAATAAAATGCGAAACCTTTTTCGAGGCCATCATCAGTTCGCGAGGTGGCAAATTTCGCCTGATTACAAACGAACGGTTCAGTTTAACTGTATGTTCTATCCACTCGTATTGCAACAGGTTGTCGCCAATAGCAATCTGGGTGGTGTTCATGCCATGCTCGAAAATAAGGAAGTTCAATAAAGCGGCATCCAGAATAATATCGCGGTGGTTCGAAATAAACAGGTAAGGTTTGGTTTTGTCCAGCTTGTCAATTCCTGTAACTTTTAGTCCGTCGGAAGTTTTGTCAACCAACCAGTGCAAAAGGTCGTAAATAAATACGCCTTGTAGCTGTTTGATACTGCTTACCCGGCGCAACTGAAATTTGACCATTTCAACCTTTGGCCGGTTTTTAAACAAATGATGCAGAACATCGTCAAAGGTTTTATCCTTAACTAATTTTCTGATCTTTGCTTTAACTTCTTTGTCGGTGTAGGGGCGAATATCATCAAAATCAATGTCTCGCATTATTTAAATTTTAACCTGACAAAGTAAGGTATTCAAAATCAAAATTTCAACCTCAACTGAAATTTTAACTCTGTTTTGTGCTGTCCGGCTATCTCATTATAACCCGAACTGATGGTTTCACGGTCGGTCCACCACGTATTTGCCAGTTTTAACCAGCACTCGATTTTTTTTGCCGGCTGGTATTTTAAATTGAGATAAGTTCTAAATCCGTTGCCGTAATACGCTGGAATTGAAAAAGCATAAAGTATATCATTTTCGTAAGCGTAAATGCGGCTGTTATAACTTTCGGTATGAAACCAGGCCAGTCGTGCAGCAAGATTCAACGGAAATTCACGGGGTTTGAATTGGATATCCTGAAAGAGCAGAATCCCATTTTCACTTTCCTCGCCTTTGTAATAAACATGCTCGGCACGCGTTTTTAGCAAGATTGTTTCCGAAGCCTGAAACTGAATATGAAAACGCAACTTTTGAACGCGTTCCGGAAGATTGATATAACGATTTTCGTTTTTGAATTTTTGATCTTTTTCCTCGTTTTTAAAACGCAGGTATCCACTCAGTTTTTCACTGATCTGGAAATCGGCCTGTGTGAATATATCCCACGAGCGTGCCGGGCCGGCAGTGGAGTAGTTAAACCATTCTGATTGATAAACATCGGAATAGGCAGAAAGTGTTACAAACTTTGCCGGTAAAAACCGCACTCCAACATAAAGCCCCGACTCGTTGCTGATGTTGCTGCCTTCGGCCATGGTGTTGGCCCAAAAAGCATGATAGTTTTTATCGAAATGACGAAACAAAGCCGAAAATCCCAGTTGGTCGTTTACATGAACAATTGCGCCTTGTGTTACCGCTTTGCCTTTTGATTTGGAGATGGCCACCTCGCCAAACAGTGTATAGTTGTTTTTACTAAAAAGATAATCAGCACCGGCGGTGTAATTGTCTGTACCACTAAATCGGAATTGGTTATAAAGCTGGTTACTGCGGATAAACGGTTTGTCGAATTGCTGATAAACCACTGTTGCTCCCAGTTTCAGATGATTAAAACGATGTATGAAAACACCACCTGTATTAATGAATTTTACGGTTTTTTCATCGGCGATTTCACTTTCAGTTCGGTGATAACCTGATGTTTGCAGGCTGGTGAAATGAGTAACAACAGAATCATTGTATTCCAAATTTCCATCGGCATTTTTGTGCGAGTAGAATAAACTGAAACGCGAGTTGCCCAATTTTACTGTTCCCGCAGCTCCTCTGAAATAGAAATTCTCATCCACCGAAGTGTAAGCCCGCAAGCCCTGACCGGTTTTGCTGATTCCCAAAACATTTTCTGATTTTCCGGTGGTGTAACCCTGCCACAGCACCAATCCTTGCCCGGATCGAACAAGGTAATCGCCAACAGAAATATTTTGAAAAGTTTCGTTGAGTTTAAAGCTGATGTGCCCCGAGTAATAATCGAAACCATGTTTGTTGGACCCCTTGAAAAACGCTTCACCCGGATCTTTCTCTGTCGTTATTCCTGCAGAAAGTTTGTCGCCGGCCCTGAAATTATAGCGGGTGTAGTAGCGAAAACGGTTGCCTTCGTAAGGAATTGTGCCATCGTCTTTTTCTTTATAGCCGCGAGCTTTTTGCAGATTTCCAAGTGTTCGTAACAACAATTGATTATCGGCATATTTTAGCTGTTCTTTTAATGTTTGCTTTTCCTGTTCTTCGGGGCCAAACTCAATAAAAAATTGTAGCTTTTGCAGCAGGTTGGGCGTAAATCCGTCAATGGTTTTTAGTTCGAAGATGGAGTATACCGGCCCGTAAGTGGTAATATATTCCAGCAATTTCTGAATTTGTATTTCATTTAACAAATAGAGTCGTGCCAATTCAGTGGCACTTGTTGCGTTGATATTTACGGGATGTTCCAAAAAATATTCAAGGTCTTCAATAATCAAGGCTACGTCTGTTCCTTCTTCAATTTTGTCGAGATGCGATTCCAGTATCGATTCAATCAATTGATCCGGCGATTCGTTTTGTGCCGATGCCGCCAAAACAATCAGCTGAAACAGGATGAGCAGGATATGTCGGATCAGATTTCTCATTTGATATTGTATTGAATAGAAACTGATGGTGTAAATCCTAGATTCCCGTGATAGCTAAAAGCAATGTCGGTGCTTATATTTTTAAATCTGTAGCCCAGTCCTGCAGTATACTGAACCGGCCTGCCCGAAATCCCAAAACGTAGCGCCAGATTCCCGAGTGGCATAAATTCCAGTCCGGTTCTAACCACAACATCGCGGTCTGATTCTTTTTGTGTTTCAAAACTCACCAGCACATGTTCGTCGAAAGAATAATGAGCACCCAGGCGGTAAATTGCCGGAAGTTTTATTTTTTCTTCGGGGTAATTGTAGCCGTTTTTTACCGGATTGTAAGTGTGGGCACCTATGGTAATTTGTTCTGTCAGCTGATAAGTTGCACCGATCTCAAAAGTCACGTACGAAAAGGCATCTGCATTTTCAGGCATACGCTGTGAAAGGTAGTCGAACTGAATGGCGGCATTAAAACGTTCGGAAAGTTGTTTGGCATAAGCAAAACCGATTTTGTGTTCCTTGAATGTTCCTTTTCCGAATTGGTAAAAATTCAGTCCAAATGTTCCGGCACGGGTTGGTAAAACTACACTCGATGCTGCCAGCGCAAATTCGTCAATTCCGTATTTCGATTCGTAATAAACGCCGGCAGAAAAATGGTTCAGCTGTGCTAAAGTTGCCTGGTTATGAAAAGTGCTCCAGGTATCGGAAACAGAAATAAAAGCATTTGACAGGGCAGTCGAACGTGCACCTCCTGTGTAGTTTTGCGAGGAGGCTGTAGCAGAAATTATGGTAAGGCATACCAACAGTATGTACAAGGGTTTAGACATAAAAAAAGAGGTATTGATTAATACCTCTTTAAAATTAAGTAAAATATTTTAAACAACAATTAATTTGTTTTAAATCTGTACTTTACCTCCGATAGCTCCTGGTTGGCCTTTACAATTTTCTCCTTCAGGTTCTCTTTGTATGCAACCAGTTTGTTCATCAGTTCTTCGTCGCCGGTAGCCATCATTTGTGTGGCTAAAATAGCCGCATTCATAGCGCCGTTAACAGCAACAGTTGCAACCGGAATCCCCGGAGGCATTTGAAGAATAGCAAGAATAGAATCAAACCCCGACAGGCTGGCATTAATCGGAACTCCAATTACAGGAACCGGGGTCATTGCAGCAATAACACCTGGCAGGTGAGCCGCCATTCCGGCACCCGCAATTATAACTTTAATACCACGGTCTTTGGCTCCTTTGGCAAAGCGTTCTACTTCTTCCGGAGTGCGGTGTGCAGACAACGCATTAATCTCGAAAGGAATTTCAAACTCATCAAACAATTTGGCAGCTTTTTCCATCACCGTTAAATCCGACGTGCTGCCCATAATAATACTAACTTTTGGAGTCATGTTTTATAATTTATTTGTTACTTTGTATCTTTTTATTTTCAGCACAAAAATACAGCAAATTAGCAATTAATAAAAATCATATCCACATATGAAGAAGGTAAAAATTCTGGATAAAGAATTTGAGTTATTTATTCCATATGAAAAGATTCGTTCAGTTGTTGAACAAATGGCTGAAACTATGAATCGTGAGTTGGCTGGCAAAGACCCGCTTTTTCTTTGTATCTTAAACGGTTCGTTTATGTTTGCCGCCGAAATTTATAAGCGGATTGACTTTGTTGAAGCGGAGATTTCGTTTGTAAAACTGGCTTCGTATCATGGTGATTCATCAACCGGGAAAGTGAAACATCTGATAGGTTTGAATGAAGAAATTGAAGGACGAACCGTAGTTATTCTGGAAGATATTGTTGATACCGGTATTACCATCAACAATATTTTGGAGCAACTGGAAAAATTGAATCCAAAAGAAGTGCAGGTGGCAACCTTGTTGTTAAAACCGGATGCACTTCAGAAAGAAGTAGATCTTAAATATGTGGGAATAGAGATCCCGAATGATTTTATCGTAGGTTACGGACTTGACTACGACGGCTACGGTAGAAATCTGATCGATATTTACACGGTAGTGAAATAAAAAATAACCAAAAATTATGTTGAATCTCGTATTGTTTGGCCCTCCGGGGGCAGGAAAAGGAACCCAGGCCGAATTTCTTATTAAATCATTTGGATTGATCCACTTGTCGACCGGCGACTTGCTGCGTAGCGAAATTGCTGGTGGAACAGCACTTGGAATTGAAGCCAAAAGCTTCATGGATAAAGGAGAACTGGTTCCTGATGAGGTGGTGATCGGAATGATTAAAAGTAAACTTGACGCGAACAAAGAAGCGAAAGGTTTTATTTTCGACGGATTTCCACGTACCGTTGACCAGGCAAAAGCACTGGATGTTTTGTTGAACGAAAATGGTACGCCAATCTCGGGTATGCTTTGCCTGCAGGTTGAAAAGCAGGAATTGATCGATCGTTTGTTGAGCCGCGGAAAAGTTTCGGGCCGTTCCGACGATCAAAACCAGTCGATTATTGAAAACCGCATTACGGTTTACACCGAAAAAACACTTCCTCTAATTGAATACTACGAACCACAGGGTAAACATTTCGATGTAAACGGAATGGGAACCATTGAGGAAATTGCAGGTAGATTGCAGGAAGTTGTAGAAAAATTATAACATCGACTTATAAGGGTGAGAAGCTTGTTATAGGACAGGTGTCTCACCTTTTTTATATTTGTACAGTTAACGAACAGGAAAAAATCAGATGGCAGAGACCAATTTTGTTGATTACGTAAGAATTCATTGTCAGTCGGGTAACGGCGGTTCCGGCTCCGCGCACTTGCGCAGGGAGAAATTTGTGGCCAAAGGTGGCCCCGATGGCGGCGATGGTGGTCGTGGTGGCCATGTTATCCTTGTAGGTAATGAGCAGATGTGGACATTGCTGCATCTGAAATTCCGGAAACATATTAAGGCCGGACACGGAGAACAGGGCGGAAAGCAGCGTAGTACAGGTGCCGATGGGGAGGATGTCTACCTGGAAGTGCCGCTGGGAACAGTGGCCCGCGATGTGGAAACCGGCGAATTCCTGTTTGAAATTACTAAACACGGCGAAGAGCAGATTCTACTAAAAGGTGGCCGTGGAGGTTTGGGAAACGATCATTTTAAAACGGCTACCCATCAAACGCCTCGATTTGCACAACCCGGCGAAGAAGGAGAGGAAGGCTGGAAAATACTGGAGTTAAAAGTATTGGCCGATGTTGGTTTGGTTGGTTTCCCGAGTGCCGGAAAATCAACATTGTTGTCGGTGGTTTCGGCAGCAAAACCGAAAATTGCCGACTACCCGTTTACCACGCTTGTGCCCAATTTGGGTATTGTGGGGCATCGCGAACAACGATCGTTTGTAATGGCCGATATTCCCGGAATTATTGAAGGCGCACACGAAGGTAAAGGTTTGGGACTGCGCTTTTTGAGGCACATCGAACGAAACTCGATGCTGTTGTTTATGGTACCGGCCGATAGTAAAGACCACCTGAAAGAATACAAAGTTTTGCTCAACGAGCTGGAAAAATATAATCCTGAACTGCTCGACAAACAACGGTTTTTAACCATCAGTAAAGCCGATATGCTGGATGAAGAGCTGATGAAGGAAATTAGCAGGGAACTGGGCGATATTCCGCACCTGTTTTTTTCTGCCGTTTCAGGATTTAATATTCAACAATTAAAAGACCGAATCTGGGATATTCTAAATAGTTAATGGAATTATTGCAACGAATACTGGAGCTGGATAAAGATGTGTTTTTATTTCTGAACGGATTCCACACTGAGTTTTGGGATACCATGATAATACTGATAACACGACAGGAAACATGGATTCCGTTTTTTGCCAGCATTTTGTTTTATATTTTTAAGAATTACCGTAGCAAATCAATATTAATATTAATTGCGATAGGGCTTTTAATAGCAGCTACTGATCAGTTCTCCAACGTGATAAAAGATTCTGTTCAGCGCTTGCGTCCAACACACGATCCGGCAATTTCGTACCTGGTTCATATATTCTTCGGGAAAGGCGGGCAGTTTGGTTTCGTATCGGCGCATGCTGCCAACTCGGTTGCTATTTTGGTGTTAACATCACGGATTTTCAAAAACCGTATTTATTATGCCTTTATGCTGGCGTGGGTGTTAGTTTTTTGTTACTCGCGCATTTATGTTGGTGTGCACTATCCGCTCGATCTGATTTGCGGAGGACTTATTGGCTGGTTTATTGGTTGGGCTTTGTACCGGCTGATGATGTTTGTCGAGAATCATTTCTTTTTTGGTCGTTCGCCAAAAATTGAAAAAACGGTACTGTCGCGAAAAGATGCCGGAATGATTGCTTTAGTGTTTCTGGTGTCGGTATTTACCGTCTTTCTTGTGGTTGGTCAACTCTATTTTCATAAAGTTCTGTAGATGAGCGAAACAGCCCGGCTTTATTACGAAAAACTTTTGTTTTATACCGATGAATTACAACGCGTATCGGCGAAAGTTAAACGTTTTGCCTGGTATCGTTTTATAGCATTTGTGGCCATATTTCTCCCGCTTATTATTCTTGGTTGGGTTATTGCCACGCTCTATTGTACACTTCCTCTAATTGTGCTCTTTTTCTGGCTGATCAAAAGAAATCTTCAGCTCGATAAAATAAAGCAAACCCTTGTTGTTAAAACGAAATTGCTGGAAGATGAGCTAAAGGCATTGGATCATTCTTTTTTGCATTTTGAAAATGGCGAACAGTTTTTGAACGTGGAGCATCCCTTTGCCTACGATTTGGATTTGTTTGGCCAAGGTTCGTTGTTTCAGTATTTAAACCGCACGGCAACAATCGAAGGTCGTCAGCGCCTGGCTGATTGGTTGCAAAAACCGCTAGGGGAAAAAGAAGAAATCGAACAGCGTCAGGAAGCCATTAAGGAATTGGCTGAAATGCCCTTGTGGCGGCTCGACTTTTTAACCGAAGGAAACTTGTTTCAGGAAACCGAAGTGCAGTACAATGAAATTCGGTCGTGGTCGGAAATGGACCTCGGACTGAAACATTCAAAGCTGTTGAGGTGGTTGATCCGTATTGTTCCGGCTATTACTGTGCTGGCTGCAATTCCCGCAATAATGGGACTCAGTAATTTTTATCTGGTGGCAATGGTGTTTGTTCAGTTTCTGCTTTTGTTTGCCTTCACGAAACAGGTGAATTATTACTTCGGATTTTTTGGCCGTAAGTCCGACCTGTTGGCCAAATACATGCAGTTGCTAAAAAGGATTGAAGAGAAAGAGTTTCGATCTCCGTATCTGTGCGAACTGAAGAAAAAGGTTACCGAGCCATCGGCCGGGAAAGTCTTTGGCGAGTTAAAAAGCCTGGTAAAGGAATTTGAATACCGGCAGAATATTCTGGTTGGTGTGGTGTTAAACGGGATTTTTACCTGGGATATTCGTTGCGTATACAAACTCTGGGTGTGGCACAAAGAAAATCACGACAGGCTGGCCGGGTGGCTGGAAATAATCGCACAAATGGATGCTTTAATCAGCCTGGCGAATTATGCCAATAATCACGGTGAGTTTGTGTATCCGGAAATCACAGATAAGGATTTTGCGTTGTATGCCACCGAATTGGGCCATCCGCTGCTGAAAAAAGACAAGCGGGTAAATAATGATATTGAAATCGAGGGGTGGTCGAAAATAATGATCGTTACCGGGGCAAATATGGCCGGTAAAAGTACTTTTCTGCGCACCGTGGGAACGAATATTTTGTTGGCCGGAATTGGCGCGCCGGTTTGTGCCACATCAATGAAAATAAGACCGGTTAATTTGTATACCAATATGCGCACAACCGACTCGTTGTTAAAAGATGAATCGTATTTCTTTGCCGAGTTAAAACGGATAAAAGCAGTGCTCGATCGTTTGGCAGCAGGTGAACAGATCTTTGTAATACTCGATGAAATGCTGAAAGGAACCAATTCGGTTGATAAGCTGAACGGCTCGAAAGAATTGGTCCGCAAGTTGGCGCAACAGCCATGTGCGGCAATGATTGCCACGCACGACTTAAAGCTGAGCGATATGGAAAAAGAACTTCCGCAGGAGGTGTTCAACAAGTGTTTCGAAATACGGATCGAGAACAACGAGTTGATTTTTGATTACAAACTCTCGGATGGCGTTACACAAACTATGAATGCCACTTTTCTGATGAAAAAAATGGGGATTATTTAATTCTTGCCCGAAATTTACCCGGTGTGGTGTTTAAAGTAGTACCCGATATGGATCACCCGTGAAATCCTTTGGGCAAATTTATAAATTGACTGGTATTTCTTGTCTGCCGACGGCCTTCATCTTTGCCCCCGACGAAATGTCGGGATTTCCGCTTTGCTCCAACTTGAAGCAAAGAAGAAGCAGAAAAGTATTTCGCTTATGATTGATTGTTAAATTCAATACTGGAACTTCTGGATTGAGATATTTTTTGCTTCTACCTGAATTTTCAGTATGGCCCCGATATTCCTTTTTGTCTTGTATTTTATTCTCCCCGTAGCTAAAAATGCCTTGCAAAGTATAAATAATAAGGCGCGAGTAGCTTAAAAAGCGGTGCGAGGTATTAATAAAGTAGTGTGAGTGACTAAAAATAGCGTGCGAGGTAATCTCGCGTATGAATTAATATACCTCGCATGTATATAATAGGCCCTCGAATACAGAAATCAATACCTCGCGAGTGAATATTTACCCCTCGCGTATTAATAATAATCCCTCGCAGGCCTTTATTGTTAGCAGGGGTAGCCAATGTGCTGCAAATTAAGCCGGATTGGCCCTGAATTTTTAATCGATTAATAAATAACCTGATATTTGATGGCCGGAAATCGGTGTTACGATCTTCTGAAAATGTTTTGCGAATCCGTAGGTTAGAATAGAAAGAGTTGCGGTTCTTCGCCCGCTTGTATCACTAATTTTATCCACACTTTTTCAACGGGTGATTGTTAGTTATTGCCCGCGCGAAACCCCTTGGAAAGTGGATGATTTGATTATATTTGTGACAATTGGGTGAATTCTGTGTTTCTTAAATTAAAAACCAAGTCCCGTAAGCACATAACCGTTGAAAACACAGGGTTCATATAAATTTCGAAAGTTGATTCTGGAGATTGAAGTATGAGCGCAAACTACGACGAAGGTGCAATTAAAACATTAGACTGGCAGGAGCACATCCGGCGACGTCCGGGTATGTATATTGGTAAACTCGGAGACGGAACTTCTGCCGACGATGGTATTTATGTATTGTTGAAAGAGGTGATGGATAACTCTGTCGACGAATTTATGATGGGACATGGTAAAAAGATCCTCGTAAACGTCGATCAGGATTTGGTTACCATCCGCGATTATGGCCGTGGAATTCCACTGGGGAAGCTGGTGGATGTGGTCAGCAAAATGAATACCGGCGCAAAATACGATAACAAGGTTTTCAAAAAATCGGTAGGATTGAACGGTGTTGGTATAAAAGCCGTAAATGCTCTGTCTTCCGATTTTACGATAAAAGCAGTGCGCGAAGGCGTGGCTAAAGAAGTATATTTTAGTCAGGGGATTAAAACCGGCGAGAAAGATTATCAAAATCTCGATGAGGGAAACGGAACAGAGGTGAGATTTGTCCCCGATGTGGAAGTGTTCAAAAAGTATCGTTATATGAACGATTATATCGTGAATATGATGAAAAACTACACCTTCCTGAATGCTGGCTTAATCATTGAGTACAACGGCGAAAAATTTTACTCGCGCAACGGATTGCGTGATTTGCTCGAGGAAAATATGGATCACGACCCAATTTACCCAATTATACATCTCAGAGGCGAAGATATTGAAGTTGCCATTACACATGGAAATCAATACGGGGAGGATTATTATTCGTTTGTTAACGGTCAGCACACCACCCAGGGAGGGACTCATCTACAGGCTTTTCGCGAAGTTTTAGTGAAAACGATCAGGGATTTTTACAAGAAGGATTTCGACCCGTCGGATATACGGGCATCGATTGTGGCGGCTGTTAGCATTAAAGTTGAAGAGCCTGTATTTGAGTCGCAAACCAAAACCAAACTCGGATCACGGGATATTGGCCCGAACGGGCCGTCGGTGCGCGCGCACGTTGGTAATTTCCTACAGACTGAACTCGATAATTTTCTGCACAAAAACCATGAGGTTGCCGAAGTGCTGTTGAGACGCATTGTGGAGTCGGAGCGCGAAAGAAAAGCCATTTCGGGGGTGAAAAAACTGGCCCGGCAACGCGCTAAAAAGGCCAACCTGCATAACAAAAAATTGCGCGACTGCCGTGTTCATTTTAACGAAAAAGATGAGCGGAAAGAAGAATCGAGCATTTTTATTACCGAGGGAGACTCGGCAAGTGGATCGATCACCAAATCGCGCAATGTAAATACACAGGCTGTTTTTAGTTTGAAAGGAAAACCGCTGAACACTTTTGGACTCACTAAAAAGGTGGTGTACGAAAACGAGGAATTCAACCTCTTGCAGGCAGCCTTGAATATTGAAGAAAGCATGGAAGACCTGCGCTACAACAAGGTAATTATTGCTACCGATGCCGACGTTGACGGAATGCACATTCGTTTGTTGCTCATCACGTTCTTTCTGCAGTTTTTCCCCGAGTTAATCAAGAAGGGGCACGTTTATATTTTGCAAACGCCACTTTTCAGGGTGCGCAACAAGCAAAAAACTTACTACTGTTATTCAGAAGAAGAAAAGGTGAAAGCCATAAATAAATTACGTGGCAAACCCGAAATAACCCGATTTAAAGGACTGGGAGAAATATCGCCCGATGAATTCAAACATTTCATTGGAAAAGATATCCGGCTCGATCCGGTGCAAATGAAAAAACACGAATCGGTGGCAGAAATGTTATCCTACTACATGGGAAAAAATACCCCCGAGAGACAGGAGTTCATCATCGAA
Source organism: uncultured Draconibacterium sp. (assembly GCF_963674925.1). Classification (NCBI taxonomy): domain Bacteria; kingdom Pseudomonadati; phylum Bacteroidota; class Bacteroidia; order Marinilabiliales; family Prolixibacteraceae; genus Draconibacterium; species uncultured Draconibacterium sp. The sequence continues at coordinate 269,270 of NZ_OY771647.1, read as the reverse complement.
AACCTGTATGTTGAAAAAGACGAAGTAATGTAATTGGAATATCTTCAAATAGGAAGCACGGAAAATTTCAAAGAATAGAATGTCAGAAGAGAATTTAAATCAGGAAGAAATTCAGGACGATAGTGTAAAAGACGAAGTAATCTATCTTTCGGGCATGTACCGCGACTGGTTTTTGGATTATGCCTCGTATGTAATACTGGAGCGGGCGGTTCCGTACATTAACGATGGGCTAAAACCTGTTCAGCGACGTATTATGCATGCCATGCGCGAAATGGACGACGGGCGCTACAACAAAGTGGCAAACATTATTGGGCAAACCATGCAGTATCACCCCCATGGCGATGCATCGATTGGTGATGCCATTGTGCAGATTGGCCAGAAAGAATTACTGATCGACTCGCAGGGAAACTGGGGTAACATTCTTACCGGCGATGGAGCGGCAGCACCTCGATACATCGAAGCCCGACTGACCAAGTTTGCTTTGGAGGTGCTTTTTAATCCGAAAACCACGGAATGGAAACTCTCATACGATGGCCGTAAAAAGGAACCGGTTACACTTCCGGTAAAATTCCCGCTGCTGTTGGCGCAGGGAGTTGACGGTATCGCTGTAGGACTGGCTTCAAAATTGTTTCCGCATAACTTTCTCGAGCTCATCGATGCATCGATAAATTACCTACGGGGAAAAGATTTTGAATTGTATCCCGACTTCCCAACCGGAGGATCGGCCGATTTTAGCAAATACAATGATGGTTTGCGTGGTGGTTCGGTAAAAGTGCGTGCAAAAATTGAAAAGCGCGACAATAAAACACTGGTAATAAACGAGGTGCCGTACGGTAAAACAACCACGACGCTGATTGAATCGATTATTAAGGCCAACGACAAAGGAAAAATCAAAGTAAAAAAGATTGACGATAACACCGCTGAGCATGTTGAAATACTGGTTCATTTGGCAGCAGGCGTTTCGTCGGATAAAACGATCGATGCGCTTTACGCATTTACCGATTGCGAAGTTTCGTTGTCGCCAAATGCCTGTATCATCGAAAATGATAAACCACATTTTATTGGCGTTTCCGAAATTCTGAAACGTTCGGCCGATTCAACAAAAGCATTACTGAAACTTGAGTTGGAGATCCGCAAATCAGAACTGGAAGAGCAGTGGCATTTTTCTTCGTTGGAGAAAATATTTATCGAAGAGCGCATTTACAAGGATAAAAAGTTTGAGGATTCGGAAAACATGGATCAGGCGGTGGCGCACATCGACAAGCGTTTGGAACCATGGAAACCCAAGCTGAAGCGCGAAATTACCCGCGAAGATATTCTGAAACTGATGGAAATTCGAATGGCACGAATCCTGAAATTTAACAAGGATAAGGCCAACGATTTGCTAAAATCGATAGAAGACGAAATTGCGGAGGTTGAGCAGAACATTGCAAATATTATTGACTATACCATTGAGTGGTTTAAACACCTGAAACGAAAATACGGTAAAGGCAAAGAGCGCAAAACAGAGATTCGCAGTTTCGAAAATATTGTGGCCTCGAAAGTAGTGGTGAAAAACGAAAAACTGTATGTCGACCGGAAGGAAGGATTTATGGGAACATCGCTTCGGAAAGAAGAATTTGTGTGCGACTGTTCTGATATCGACGACATAATTGTTTTCCGCCGCGATGGTTCGTATTTTATAACCAAAGTTTCGGATAAAGCTTTTATCGGCAAAAATATTTTGCACCTGGCTGTTTTTAAGAAAAACGATAAACGCACCATTTACAATGTGGTGTACAAAGACGGCGAATCGGGCAATTTCTATATGAAACGCTTTTTTGTTACAGGTGTAACCCGCGACAAAGAGTACAACCTGACAAAAGAAACCAAAGGCTCGCGGATTGTTTATTTCTCGGCTAACCCGAATGGAGAAGCAGAAATTTTACGTATTGTTCTGAAGCCAAAGCCACGAATTAAAAAGCTTGTTTTTGAAGAAGATCTGGGTGAGTTGGCCATTAAAGGCCGTCAGTCGATGGGAAATATTTTAAGTAAAAACGATATTCATAAAATTACCCTTAAAGAAAGAGGAGTTTCTACGCTTGGAGGTCGCAAAATCTGGTTCGATTCGGATGTATTGCGCCTGAATGCCGATAACAGGGGAACTTTCTTAGGAGAATTTTCGGGTGAAGACAAAATTCTGGTTATTTACAAAAACGGCGAGTTCCAGTTGTATAATTACGATTTGAGTAACCACTTCCAGCAGGATATTCTGGTTATCGAGAAATTTGATCAACGTAAGATTTTGTCGGCGGTTTATTACGATACCGACCAGAAATATTACTACGTAAAACGTTTTGAAATTGATGAGCCGGAAGGAAAACTGATACGTTTTATCGGCGACAATACCGATAATAAGCTGATTAGTTTAACCTGGGTGCATTATCCGCGTTTGGAGCTTACTTTTGGAGGAAAGAATGCAGAGCGTGAAAATGAGATTATCGAGGTGGCTGAGTTTATCGGCGTAAAATCGTGGAAGGCGAAAGGTAAACGACTGAGTAATTACGAGGTGGATAATATTAAAGAAATTGAGCCGGTAATAAAAGATGATTACGATCATCATGAAGAGGAAGAGGTTGAACCGGAAAAAGAACAGGAAAGCAAAGCGGAGAAAAAGGACGATGTTGATGATATTCCGTTTGAGGTAACCCGACCCAAAAAGGAAGATGATGGACAAGGCTCTTTGTTTTAGCCAGTAACCGAAGAAAAAGATGCGAGTATATTTGATAGGATACATGGGATGCGGGAAGTCGCGACTGGGACGCCTTTTGTCGGAACATATGGGCGTACAGTTTATCGACATGGATGATTACATTGAAGAAAGAAATTGCAAAACTGTGCCGCAGATTTTTGCCGACCACGGCGAAGATGGTTTTCGTGAAAGGGAACGCAAAGCTTTGGAAGAACTGGCCGAATTCACAGACGTTATAATTGCTACCGGAGGAGGAGCTCCTTGTTTTTTTGATAATATCGACCTGATGAATAAAACCGGGAAGACCGTATTTCTGAATATTGATCCGGCTATTCTTGCCGACCGTTTGATGAATTCGAAAACCGAACGACCGCTGATAAAAGGAAAATCGCGCGAAGAATTGGTTGCCTTTATTGACGAAACATTAAAAAAACGGAAGCAATTTTATTCGCAGGCACAACTTGAAATTACCGAACCCGATTTAAGCCTGGACCGTATTCAGGAAATGATTTCGTAAATAAGCTGGTACTTTCCCCTTAATTTATTTTGCTTTTGCATTCTCCTTAAAATGGCTTTAAATTAGCTAAGTTTTAGGTCCAATATCAATTTACAGGAAATAATAATCCTGCAGTTTAAGTTGCTTGTAGGGCCTTTTGCCTTTTTACTTGAAAAAATAGAAGAAGCATGTCAACAGTTGCAGAAGTTTTTGCCCATACTTTAAAAGAAATTGGGGTACGTTATGTTTTTGGGGTGCCCAGTGGAAACATGATCGACTATGTGGAAACTTTGCGAAAAGAGGAGGGCATTGATTTCATTTTGGTAGGACACGAAGCTACGGCGGCTTTTATGGCCGGAGTTTGTGGCCGGTTTACCGGAGTGCCGGGCGTTTGTTTTGCAACCTTTGGGCCGGGGGCAACTAATTTAAGCACAGGTGTTGGTGGCGCACAGCTCGACCGCTTCCCGCTTCTGGCTTTTACCGACGAAATGCCCGACGAAAAGTTAAAGCGTACGGTTCAGATGAACATCAATCATCAGCAACTTTTCTTTCCAATTACGAAATGGACTACGCGACTGAATCAGAATAATGTTGAAGAAATTATTTTAAAAGGTGCAGGAATCGCAACTGATGATTTGCGGGGAGCCGTGCATATCGGAATACCGACCGGTATTGGCAGAAATCCGGTGCAGAAAGTGAAAGCGGATGTGGATTACCTGCGTTTGGAGAAGAAACGATGGTCGCCCCTGGTTGCCGATCAAATTGCCAAAGTTGAAAAGCTCATTCAAAAATGTAAAAAGCCTGTTTTAGCCGTTGGTTTATCGGCAGTGCATGCGCAGGTAAGTGAGCAACTTATTGCACTGGCCGAAAAGTTTCAGTTGCCGGTAGTACTTACTCCAATGGCCAAAGGTCTGTTCCCCGAAAGTCATTCCTTGTATGCCGGGGTGCTTTTTCATGCCTTATCGAACCAGGTTGCAAAAGTATATTCGCAAGCCGATCTGGTTATTGGAATTGGTTACGATCCGGTGGAGTTTAACTACGAAGACTGGATGCCTGAAGTTCCGCTGATTCATATCGATCAGCAAGAGGCCGATGTGGCAACCGGTAAAATTCCGGAAGTCGTTAATGTGCTTGGAGCATTGGAAGTTGCCTTGAACGAATTGCTTAAACTTGATGTCAATCCCAAGGCATGGGACAGGCAGTTTTTGGAAGCAAATAAGCAGCAGATAGTAAATGCGTTAACGCCAAAGCCGGGCAGTTTTGGCCCGCTGGCTGTGGTTGATGTACTGCGAAAAGTTCTACCGGACGAGGGAATACTGACGGTTGATGTTGGAGCTCATTTGCACCTGGTGGGGCAGCAGTGGCGTACTCCCAAACCCGGGAAATTATTGATGACAAATGGCTGGTCGAGTATGGGTTTTGCTATTCCGGCAGCTTTGGCCGCGAAACTTTGTAATCCTGATCTTCCCGTTGTGGCATTAATGGGCGATGGTGGTTTCCTGATGATGGTAGGTGAATTGGCAACGGCGAAACGTCTTAACCTCAACATCGTATTTGTAGTGATTTACGACAACAGTTTGTCGCTGATAAGTATAAAGCAAAGTAAAAAGCAGTTTGACAGCGGCTACGGAACAGATTTAAATTTGCTGGATCAAGAGCCAACCAATCATTATTTTGGAGTACCTGTTGTTCGTGTAACAAACAGCGATGAATACACAAAAGCATTGGAAAAAGCTTTCACCGGTGATGGCCCGCTTGTTATTGAAGCGGTTGTCGATAAGGAGGAATATGAAAATCTTGTGCTACATCCAAATAAATAATTTCATTCGTTTAGATTTGTTTATTTTTAAGGTAATTCAGGGAACTCGCATTATCATGTTCTTGTCCAATTGAAATACTTTTTTAATATGCTCGTTTCTGTTTATCTTTATTGATCAAAATAGTCATAAATCGGATTTTCAGCATTTGAATTAATTATATGAAGACCAACAAACAACTTCAGTTAGCTTTTGATTTTGTACAATATACCGGGCAGAATATCTTTCTTACCGGGAAGGCCGGAACCGGAAAAACCACTTTTCTTCGAAGCCTGAAAGAACGCTCGCCCAAACGAATGGTTGTGGTAGCCCCAACGGGTGTGGCCGCTATTAATGCGGCAGGCGTAACCATACATTCATTTTTTCAATTGTCGTTTGCGCCACAGGTGGGGCACGAGAGCAAACACAGCAGCGAACAGCGCTTTTCCAAAGAAAAGATAAATATTATGCGAAGCCTCGATCTTTTGGTGATTGATGAGGTAAGTATGGTTAGGGCCGATATTTTAGACGCGATAGACCGCACACTGCGTCGCTTTAAAAACAAACGAAAACCTTTTGGTGGTGCGCAGGTTTTAATGATCGGCGATTTGCAACAGTTGGCTCCGGTAGTAAAAAATGAAGAGTGGGGATTGTTGCGCCGCGAATACGATACGCCGTATTTTTTTAGTAGTAAAGCACTGCGCGAATTTCCGCATGTGAGTATCGAACTTACCGAAGTGTTCCGTCAGCAGGATGAAAAGTTTATTTCGGTGCTGAACAAGGTGCGTGAGAATAAACTGGATGAGGAAGCCCGGCAGCTTTTAAACACAAGACATATTCCCGATTTTGTTCCGGGCGACGAGGATGGTTATATAACACTTTGCACACACAATGTAAGTGCACAGCGCATTAACGACTCAAAGCTGGCGGCATTAACCGGGAATAAGGAAGTTTTTACTGCTTCGGTAGAGGGTAAGTTTCCTGAATATTCGTACCCCACCGATTTTAAGCTGGAACTAAAAGTTGGAGCCCAGGTAATGTTTGTGAAGAACGACTCCAATCCGGAAAAACGTTTTTACAACGGAAAAATAGGGCAGGTGCAGTCGATTGATAAAGACCGTGTTTATGTGCTGTGCCCGGGCGAAGATGAGGAAATTGAAGTGGAACCGCAAAACTGGGAGAATTACAAATACTCCATCGATAAAGAATCGGGCGACATTCGCGAAGAAATGGAAGGGATGTTCACCCAGGTACCGTTAAAACTGGCGTGGGCAATTACCATTCACAAAAGCCAGGGCTTAACTTTCGAGAAAGCCATTATTGATGCTGAAGCTTCATTTGCACATGGGCAGGTTTATGTGGCCTTAAGTCGTTGTAAATCACTCGAAGGCATGGTACTCTCATCGCCAATTGCCGGCAAGAGTATTATCAACGATCAAAAAGTAAGTGGTTTTATTCGCGATGTGGAAGAAAATCAACCCGGCGAACAGGAACTGAATTCCGCAAAACTGGCTTTTCAAAAAGAGCAGTTAACAGAAATTTTTCGCTTTTACCGGTCAGAGAACCTATTGCGGAATATCGCGAAAGTGGTTAACGAGAACAAAGGAAGTTTCCCGGAAGTAACCATTACGCAAATTGAGAAAATGCGCAACGGCCACGATAGCGAAATTGTTGCCGTGGCAGGCAAATTTCATCATCAGATTACTGATTTGTTGCGACAACAACCTGATGTTTATAAAAACGATGTTTTGCAGGAGCGCACAAAAAAAGCGGCTGCTTATTTTGGCGAAAAGGTACAGCATATTTTGGCCGACGGAATTAAAAAGATAGATCTGGATATTGATAACAAGGAGATAAAACGCCAGATGAAACGTTACGTGAACGATCTGAAAGATGACACCCAATTGAAACTGACTGCATTTGAATCGTGCCTCGAAGGGTTTGACGTAAAACGCCTGATGGACTCGCGTGCCAAAACGCTTGTAAAACAAAGCAAGTCTTCAGGAAAACAAAAGGCTAAAGAAATTACTGATTTTGAAAATATACCAAACCCCGAATTGTTTGAGCAATTGCGCAACTTCCGAACGGAAAAAGCCGGCGAATTGGAAATTCCTCCTTTTATGATCTTCTCGCAAAAGGTACTCTATGCGCTGGTAACATATCTGCCAACCGACGCGGCAGCATTAAAACTGATTAATGGTTTGGGACCTCGGAAAATAACGCAGTTTGGTGCCGGGATAACAGCTATTATTCAGCATTATTGTAACGAAAATAAAATTGAAAAAGGGGAGATTCCACTTCAGGAACCCAAAAAGGAAAAGAAGGAAAAAGTAGATACCAAGCTGCTCAGTTTCGAGTTGTTCAATTCAGGGAAATCCATTGACGAGATTGCAAAAGAACGCGCCCTTTCGGCAAATACCATTGAGAGCCATTTGGCACATTACATAAAACTGGGAGAGCTGGAGGCAACACGTTTGGTAGACGAAACGAAACTGAAAAAAATAGCCGACTATTTTGAAAAAACAGAGGACAAATCCTTTGGAACAGCAAAAGGCCATTTTGGTAACGAAGTAAGTTATGGCGAGCTGCGGATTGGCTTGAGTTATTGGGAGCACATCAATGATTAGAATACGTAGCGTTGATTTTTCGTATAATCGAAATTTTTGGAAATAACCCAACTTATCACGAACTTCGCATTGCGCTGGTTAACCAATAGTAATTTATTTGTTTTGCCATGAAACGATTGTGCTGTCTTCTGATCTTAAACTTTGCGCTGCTGTCATATGCTTTCCCCAGCGAACTTACTTTTTCAAATTATTCCATCAACGAAGGGCTGTCGCAAAGTGTGGTTAACTGTTTGTTTCAGGATTCCCTGGGTTTTATCTGGATTGGTACGCAAAACGGACTAAACCGTTTTGATGGAGAAAATTTCAGGGTTTATCGTTATCTGCCAAACGATTCTCTTTCCATTTCCAATAACTGGATTTATGCCATTTCTGAGGATCGGCAGGGGAATTTGTGGATCGGTACCAAAGGAGGACTAAATAAGTACCTGCGCGACAAAGATATTTTTGAACGAATAAATTATCATACCGGTTACGATCCGGAGGTTAGCACTCACAGTTATAATAACCTGCTTTTAAGCAACGGGCAAATACTTGTGCACACGCCACCGGTGCTTTCTGTTTCCGACTCAGAAGCGAAACATTTTACACATTTTCAAAGCAAAATTCCTTTCGATCCTGCCATAAAAGATGTACAACTTCCGGTATTGGAAGATAACGATGGCACACTCTGGACAGGATGCACGGAAGGTATCGCGGTCTTTTCATTTCCGGAAGAAGAATTTACTTGCTACCCGTTTTTATCCGGTAACGGCGATACATTGCAGCAAACGAGTGTTACCGGGTTGTTTCAGGATTCGAAATCCCGGATATGGGCCGGAACAACAGAAGGTTTGTATCTTTTTAATCGTGATAAGTACGTTTTTGAAGAGCAGGTTTTTATACTTACATCGGGCAAGGGATTTTGGTTTCGCAACTGTGTTCGTAGCATCGTTGAAACTAAAACCGGGAAAATGATTGTAGGTACCGAAGGCAATGGAATTTTTATTCTATCAGAAGATAACGGGCGATATTCCATTGAAAATTTAACCTCGGAAAACAGCGGACTGGCACACAATATTATTCAGAGTTTATTGATTGATAAATCGGAAAACCTGTGGGTTGGTACTCTGTCCGGTATTAGCAAAACCGATTTAAAGATGGATAAATTCCGGCTTTACCGGCGCAGTAATTCGCCGGCGTCAATCGATTTGTTGGGAAATGTAATTGCCGGAATGTTAAAAAACGACGATGGTAAATTGTGGATCGGTAACTGGGGACAAGGATTAAATATTGTTGATACCGAAAGTAATGAAGTCGAACATTTTTCATCGCAGGAGACAGGCAATCATTACCTCCCCAACGATTTTGTACATGTGTTTTTTAAAGATCATGAGCGCGATATTTGGTTAGGAACACGTGATGGAATATTTATTTGGAATCGACAGAAAAGGTTGTTTGAAGATTGGCGGCAATTTTATAATCGCCCCGATTGGCCTGCATTTGAAGGAACACGTATTTATCACATCATTCAGGATAAAGACGATCGTTACTGGATCGGAACTTCGGTTGGCGTTTATCTTGTCGACAAAAAATCAGCAGAAGTTGTACGGTTTGATCAGCAGGCCGAGGCTTCGAGGAAAATTAGTTCGAACCTGGTTTATACCTTGTTGGAAGATTCTGACGGAATGATCTGGATGGCCACCATTGGTGGGGTAGATGTCTATAATTCGGAAACAGATAAGCTGATACATTACAACAAAGCAGAAGGAGAGCTGAGTAGCGATTTTGTTATTTCGTTGTGCGAAGACAGCCGCCGTAGGATTTGGATTGGGACCAATGCGGCGCTTAATATTTTTGATAAAAACACACAGCAGTTTAGCTACTTGTATGAGAAAGATGGCTTGCCCAGTAATTACATTTACGAGATTGTTGAAGACAAGAATCAGGATTTGTGGTTTGCCACCGGCAACGGTTTGTGCAGGTACGACCTGAATAAAAATAAAATTCAGGTTTTTACACCCGAAGATGGTTTGCAAAGCTCTGAATTTAATCTGCGTGCCGCTTTTTGTTCCGCCGATGGCGAACTGCTGTTTGGAGGGATGAATGGCTTTAACACGTTTTACCCCGATTCGTTAAAAGGCAATCCCTATGCGCCCAATATAGTTTTTACTGCGTTTTCTGCCACCAGCAATAATCAACAGCACGAAATTAATATCGCAACAGAATCGAAGGTGGTTTTAAAACACGATGTACAATCGTTTACCATTGAATTTGCCGCTCTTGAGTTTACCAATGCGAACAAAAACAGTTATGCCTATAAAATGGAAGGCATTTCAAACGACTGGAATGAGATTGAAAACCGGAAGTTTGTTCCGTTTTTTGCTTTGCCTGCCGGAGAGTATACTTTTTCGGTTAAAGGATCAAATAACGACGGTGTTTGGAATGAGGAAGGAGTGAGCCTGCAAATTGTGGTACTTCCTCCGTGGTGGCGCAGTAAAACGGCTTACCTGGCTTATTTTATATTGATTGTTTTGGGTATCTGGACATTTATTAAACTACGCGAACGACGTTTGAAACTGGAGAAAGTAAGGTTGGAGAAAAAGGTGTTGGAACGTACAATTCAAATTAAAGAACAGAACGAAATAATTACGGCTAAAAACAAAGAATTGAACGAGTTAAACCGTACAAAAGACAAGTTCTTCTCCATTATCGGGCACGATCTTCGTAATCATTTTAATATCATCATTGGTTTCTCCGAAAATTTGCTGATGAGTTTCAAGAACATGGATGAAACCGGTAAGGAACACCACATATCAAATATTTATAAATCGTCGATACAGGCTAACGACTTGTTGGGTAATCTGTTAACCTGGGCAAGGTTGCAACGAAATGCCATCTCATTTCATCCCGAGCCCATAAATGTTACCGAAAAAATCAGGGACTTATTACGTTTTCATGATGAGGCAGCGTTGAAAAAGAATATACTGATTGAAGTGTATGCAAAAGAAGAACTTGTTGCCAATGCCGATGTGAATATGTTCTCAACAATTATGCGTAACCTGATTGCCAATGCCGTGAAGTTTACGCATCGCGATGGCGAAATAGCCGTTTCAGTATCAAAACAAAACGGGTGGTGCGAAGTGAAAATCAAGGACAACGGAATAGGAATAGCTGAAGAGAAACTGAAAAGTATTTTTAGCATTGAAAGCACTGATGTTACCCGGGGAACAAATGGAGAGAAGGGCACCGGGCTGGGGCTGGTGCTATGTAAAGAATTTGTTGAGAGACATGGAGGAAAAATTAGTGTTGAAAGCGAAGTTGGAAAAGGAAGCAAATTTATGTTTACTTTGCCTCTTAATGATTCGGAAGTATAACAAATTAGCATTTCTATTCGTGTTTCTTTTTGCGATGGCAGCTTGTAAAACAGCTCCGGAGAAACCGGAAAAAGTGGGACAAAAAATTATTGAAAGTATACAATGGCAGGATCGGCCGGATGTGCGTCAGGCTTTGGTGGTTTTTAATTCTGCTCCCGATGATCATCATGCAAATTTGCTGGCTTACGAAAAAACAAAGCAGGGCTGGCAAGCGGTTTTTGAAGTGATGCCGGCAGGTATTGGCAAAAATGGTTTTGCTCCAACTACCGAAAAAGTTGAAGGCGACGGTAAATCACCAACAGGTATTTTTGCGCTGGGGCAATTGTTTACGTACCTGGATAGCGCCGATACAAAAATGCCGTATCAGAAAACTACTGCTGAGGATAAATGGATCGACGACGCGGAGTCGGAAAATTACAATCAGTACGTACAGGGCGAAACCGATGCACAATCCTACGAAAATCTGCTGCTAAAAAGCGATGCCTACAAATACTGTATGGTAATTGAATACAACACAAATCCGGTAGTAAAAGGAAAAGGAAGTGCCATCTTTTTTCATCTGAATAAAACCGGCAACGAGTCAACGGCAGGGTGTGTGGCCATAAGCGAAGAGAATATGCTAAGGGTACTAAAATGGCTCAACCCCAAAAGCAATCCACACATTATTATGGGGAATAAGGATGAATTGCTTTCAGGAATTAGCCGCTAATTTTACTAAAAAATATTGTATAATCCTTCACCGTCTTTTTCAAACTGCGCGATGCTGATGTCGGTCATCGGGTGCTTTATCAGTTGGAAAAGCAACTCGGGGCTGATCGTTGCCGACTGTGCTCCGGCCATGCTTACGCGGTGAATCTGGTCGACCGTTTTAAAGCTGGCTGCCAGTACTTTGGTGTCCAGGTTAAATTCTTTGGTATTTTTCACAATGTCGCCAACTACCTCAATTCCATGCGACGAAATGTTGTCCAATCGGCTAACGTATGGCGCAACAAAATCGGCTCCGGCACGCGATGCCACCAATGCCTGTTGCTGTGTAAAAATAGCCGTTGCCGTTACGTTTATGCTAGCATCTTTTAGTATGCGCATGGCTTTGTAACCTTCTATCGATACCGGAATTTTAGCGTAAAAATTATCGCCCAGGTTAAAATAACTTTTGTAGGTTTTTGCCTCTTTAACCATTTCTTCGGCCTTGTTGCTCATCACCTGAACGTGAATACTGCCTTTGCCAACAATATCAATGATGTTTTGAATGGCTTCGGAAAGTTTTAACCCCGATTGTTTTAAAATGGTAGGATTTGTGGTTACTCCTGTCAACGGGAAAAAATCGTATAGATCTTTTAATGCCTGAATGTCTGCGGTATCTGCCAAATAAATCATCTTTATTCTATTTTTTTGTTGAAATATAATACAGGCGATCAGTTCTGTTTTAGTTAGTACTGCAAAGATAAGCATGATTTTTCGAAGGTGCTTTTTTTCCGGCTCTTCAGCATATTTGTTAACATGAAATGAGCACAAGAATGAAATTTTTGCCATGAGAAAAAGGTGAAAAACAGTGCGGATTCTCCTTTTGCCAGCGGATTGTCGTAATAACTTCAGATTTAAAACAGCAGAAATTGTTTCACCGCAGAATAATCTTCCTGCTTTGTCGTTTTCAATTCCAGAATCTTTTGACTTTTTTTGTAGCATGATAATTAGACGAGGGGGAATTTTTTGTTTGCTGCTTTTTGCAGTGTCTGTTGCTTTCGGGCAAAGTAGAATGGTTAACACTTTGGATGTGCCAAATGTGGCAAAACCCATAAATACAGAGGGGTTGAGGGCTTCATTAGACTGCTTTCCCGAATCGGCACAAAAAGGTTACCTGGAGCAGTTTATTGTTCCGGGGAATGATGGATATATTATCAGTCGTTTTGGTCCGCGCTCGGGGCGCATGCATTACGGCACCGATATAAAAATGAATAAGGGCGATACCGTGGTGGCAACGCAAAGCGGTGTTATTGCCCGTTCGAACTGGGGTTATGGTTTTGGAAACCTGGTTGTAGTTCAGCACCGGAACAATATTCAAACATACTATGCGCATCTTTCAAAGTTTCTGAAACGAAAAGGCGATACCGTAGAAAAAGGCGAACCAATAGGACTTGCCGGAAGTACAGGCCGTGCGCGGGGGCCACACCTGCATTTTGAAATGCGAGAAAACGCACAACCTTTCGATCCCGAACTGGTTTTTGATTTTAAAGAAGACAAAATACGCGAAGACGCTTTTGATACAGAGAGTTTGATGGCACTGCATAAAAAGCTAAAACCAAAAGGGTACTCGACAAACGTAGCCGTGCCCGAATATTACAAGGTGCGCTCGGGCGATTCGCTTTGGGTTATCTCACGAAAGTTTAAAACTCCGATTAACCAGTTGTGCCGCCTGAACAATATTTCGGAAAACTCCGTATTGCAAATTGGGCAACCACTAAGAATGTACTAGCCACACAATTTGCGGAATTACCAATAAAACTAAAACAAAAATGACCGAAAATATAGATTTACCTAAAGCTATAAATGCTGAAGGCGTGCCTGCAAATTTTGCCAACGAACGATACGGCGATCATGAACGCAATACTTTTGACATATGGCTCGCCGATTCAGATCAACCAACTCCGCTTGTAATGTATATTCATGGTGGTGGTTTTATTGGTGGCGATAAAAGCAGGTATTACGATTCGGAAGACTGGGTACGTTTGCTCGATGCCGGTATTTCAATTGCCAGCATTAATTACCGTTTTATGAGCGAGCCGCCATACGGAGTTCTCGGTAGCATGAACGACTCAAAGCGCTGCCTGCAATATATCCGGGCCAACGCCGAAAAATATAATATCGATAAAAATCGCATTGCCTGCAGTGGAGGTTCAGCCGGAGCCGGAACTTCATTGTGGCTCGCGTTTTCGGATGATATGGCTGATGCCGAAAGTGACGATTCGGTGTTGCGGGAATCAACTATTATTTCGTGCGCTGCAGCGTTCTCCACGCAATCTACTTACGACATTTTACGCTGGCCCGAGTTGATTGGTATTCCACCGTATCAAAGTACTGAGGATTTGTTGACCATCGCCCGTGTTTTTGGCCTGAAATCGGCAGAGGGAATCGATCTGTTTACACAAAATGAAATTCGCTCAGAACTTGATTTCCTGACTAAAATGACAAAAGATGCCGTGCCGTTTTTTGTGTTCAATCATTACGAAGGTGGCATCCCAACCAACGAAGATGAATTGCATCATCATCCCTTGCATGCAAAAGCGCTAAAAGACCGTGCCGAAGAAGTTGGTGCCGAGGCAATTGTTTATGCTCCTGCCATCGGAATTTCAGATCCGTCGGGTAAAGATGTGGTTGAATTTTTTATTGAAAAGTTATTATAGAAATTAAGCTGTTCAAAAAGTTGTAAATAACGTCATTCTGAATTCATTTCAGAATCTGACTTCACTATTTACAAGTAGTTTAAAAATCCTGAAACAAGTTCAGGATGACGAAACAAGGGCTTTTTGAACTGCCTCTACTTTTTTATTCCGTCAGTTTTTCCATTGACTTTTTAATGTCGCCCGGTGTACTCATAATTTTCATAAATGTACCCATGGTAAGTTCGGGCCAATGCAATGCAATCCGGTATTTTCCCGGAAGTATGCTTGCTGTATTTCCCTGAAGAATGATTTCGTAGGGCATTGCTGCCATATGATCGTCGCCTATTATTGGTAAAAAATGGGCTTCTCCGTCTTCTGCATTTTTTAATGCAACACCCCAAACGGCCACGTTCTTATCGGAATAAGCCAACTCGTAAACTTTTTCAGTTTCTCCTTTGCCTGCCTCCAGGTTTTGCCGGATGGTTTTTAAACCTTCATCAAACGAATCGAATGTTCTCAGCTCTTCGGCATCGGTAAAATAAGGCATCATTACCTTGTAGTGGTATTTTTGCAACTTGTTCTTTTCCAATGTTCCGCCAAAAGGTTCTTTTAGTGTGCCAATTTTTTGCATGGCTTCAATTGCCTGATCTGATATTTTGCGTAACGCATCTTCTTGCTTATCCACACCATCAACAAAGTAGGCGAAAAATAAATACATCGGATTTACCATGCTAATATTGAGCGTTTCTCCTTGTTTTTTCAATCCAATTTTTAGTGCCGATGCCAATGCCCCGCGGTCGCTGAAACCAAGCGCAATTTCTTCCAGTTTTGGGTGAGTGTAACAAACAACAGCTAAATTCTCTGATTGGGCAGGATGATAATCGCCAATTACTCTGAAGCCCGATTCAGACAGTGCTGATTTAATTTTAGCGATTCCTTCGGCTACTGATTCCTCCGATTTACTAATGAGAAAATAGGACGATTCGTCTTGCGCATGAATCGCGGATAAGGAAAAAAGGTAAATAACGGTTAATAGAAAGATACGTTTCATTTTGGTACTGATTTAGTTTTTTGCCAAATGTACCGCTTGCGTAAGAATGGTTTTTAAGCCTGAATGTGATACTTATCATAGCAAAACGTTAATAAATATGCAAAAAGACTGAATAAATATGCACGTTTAAGAGAAAGCTTTTCTAATGATTTAAAAATTCTTCATATTTGCACCACTAAATTTTTGAAAAAGAAAGAAATGAAAGTTTTAAAATTCGGAGGTACATCGGTTGGCTCGCCCGAGAACATGAGGGCTGTTATGGATTTGGTAACCGATGGAGAGCAAAAGATAGTTGTGTTATCAGCTATGTCAGGAACAACCAATTCTTTGGTAGAAATTTCAAATTATCTTAAGAAGAAGAATAAGGATACCGCACGTATTTTTATTGGGAACCTGGAGGAAAATTATAAAAAGGTAGTTGCTGAACTTTTTACTTCCGAAGAAAACAAGAAGAAGGGATTAAAGATCATTAAAGATGTTTTTCAAACGATAAAATCATTTACATCGGGCACTTTTAGCGAAGTTGGCGAAAATACAATTCTGGCGCAGGGCGAGATTATATCAACTAACCTGGTAACCTTGCTGATGAACGAAAATGGCCATGATACAAAGTTGTTGCCGGCTCTTGATTTTATGAAAATTGATGAGGATAAAGCTGCCGACCTGAATTACATTCGCGAGCATATTAAGACCGTATTGAAAGAGGTGGGCGAAGCGAAGTATTATATCACCCAGGGATTTATTTGCAGAGACGCCGACGGTGAAATAAATAACCTGCAGCGCGGTGGTAGTGATTACACTGCTTCGTTAATTGGTGCAGCCATTGATGCTGATGAAATTCAGATTTGGACAGATATCGACGGATTTCACAACAACGATCCCCGCTTTGTTGACAATACCAAAAAAATCGATCAGTTGTCGTTTAACGAAGCGGCTGAGCTGGCCTTTTTCGGAGCAAAAATTCTGCATCCGCAAACGGTTTTGCCGGCGCGTGTTCAGAACATTCCGGTTCGCCTGAAAAACACCATGAATCCAACTGACAACGGTACACTTATTACCGCAGAATCGAATGGACGTGGAATTAAGGCTGTTGCTGCAAAAGACGGAATTACCGCAATAAAGATTCGCTCGGGAAGGATGTTAAATGCCTATGGTTTCCTGTCGAAAATCTTTAAAGTATTTGCCGATTTCCGTACGCCTATCGACATGATATCAACTTCGGAGGTGGCTGTTTCCTTAACGATTGACGATACCCGGAACCTTGATTCAATAAAAGAGGAACTGGATAATTATGGTACTGTTGTGTTCGATCAGGATATGACTATCGTTTGTATTGTTGGCGATATCATCCAGGAAGAACAAGGTTTTGCCCCGAAGGTATTTAAGGCACTTGATGGTATTCCTATTCGTATGATATCGTACGGTGGTAGTAATCACAATATTTCTATTCTGATACCAACTCAAAATAAAAAGGAAACGCTACAAGCTTTAAGCGATAATTTATTGAATGGCTAATTATATCAAAATCAAAAGCTAATTTGCAATTGAATTTGGAATTGCGGAAGAAATTCCGGATAGCATCGAATCTCGAATAAGACTCAATCCTGCTTTTATGGCCGGTTAAAACTCAGGAAACTGCAGTTTTAAATTTTGAGGATTGTTCGGGATTTGTTTTTTATGACCAGCAGTGGATGTAAGCTGATAAACTTCCGAGGCTTCAAAGCGCGATGCAATATTTATTTCGAATCGATCAGTGAGAGGCTGCATTGTTTCCAAAGCTTTTTTATGCGTGTTATTGTCTTTTGATATGTGGCTCAGAAAGACGCATCTCAATTCACCGTTGGTATGTTTATCCAGCAGTTCAAAAGCCTGGTCGTTCGAGAGGTGCCCAACATTAGATGCAACTCTTTCTTTTAGGAATTGAGGATAGCGGCCTTCCCAAAGCATTTTTTCATCGTAGTTCGATTCCAGGAATAAAGCATTACATTTTGCAACATGCTCTTTTACATTTTCGCACGCTTCACCAATGTCGGTAAAAACGCCAATGTTAATGTCGTTGTAGCTAATTCTGAATGAACACGGGTCGGCAGCATCGTGGAATTTTTGTACCGGGTGAACAGTAAAATCATCCACCTCGATCGTTTCATCGCAGGTAAAAAACCGTGGGTAATCGGGCCGAAGATTTTTATACGAACCATCGTAGGTTTTGGCGGTCATGTACACCGGAATCTGAAGTCGTTTCCCCATAACCCGTGCACCGCGCATGTGGTCGCTGTGTTCGTGGGTAATAAAAAGCGCCCGTAACTTGCTTGCATCCAGACCGCGTTCTTTCATTCGATTCAGAATCTGCTTGGTAGAAATTCCGGCATCCACTAAAATTGCCGAGTTTTCATTTCCAATGTAATAGCAGTTTCCGTTACTTCCTGATGCGATGGCGCAAATTTCGAGCATAGTGTTTTATTAAATGTCATCGCCTGAATTGACGCAGGCGATGACTATGGTGTTTTCTATTTTACGAGTTTTGAAATGGCACGGAACGAAGGATCGCCGGCTGAACCTGTTAATTCAAAGAGGATCGATTCGTACGAGCTCATCATAATTCCTTCGAAACGGAAACGCTCTTTTGCCAACTCAACATTAGCAGCGGTGCGCGATGAAACACAATCCATAACAACGAT
The DNA here is from genome assembly GCF_963674925.1 of uncultured Draconibacterium sp. NCBI lineage: Bacteria > Pseudomonadati > Bacteroidota > Bacteroidia > Marinilabiliales > Prolixibacteraceae > Draconibacterium > uncultured Draconibacterium sp. Next base: position 251,158 of record NZ_OY771647.1, on the reverse strand, counting down.
AGGGTTTAAACCGGCAGCTTTTAAATCAACCGCAGTTTGCAGTACACACACGTGCGATTCAATTCCACAAATGATGATGTTTTTTGCGTTCAGTTCTTTTAATTTTTCAGCTATCTCAGGAACATCGTAACAGCTAAAGTCTTTCTTTTCAAAGTAGCTGAACTCATCAAAAGCAGCCTGAATTTCGGGCACAGTTTCGCCCAATCCTTTTGTGTATTGTTGCGATACCAGCATAGGCACTTCCAGCTCTTTTAAACCCTGCGTTAGTGTTTCACAATTTTTTAGCAGTGTTTCTTTATCGTTCATGGCAGCAATCAGCCGCTCCTGAATATCGATAACTAATCCAACAGTATTTTCTTTTGTAATTCTCATCTTCAATTTCGGGTTAAAAATCTTAAATCAATCTACTCAATCTTTTATCAATCCTTCTTCTCTGTCTTGGCCTGTAAACGCGATTTGCTACCCAAATAACCACCGTGGTGGCGTTTGGCATAATCGTCGTTGGTAAAACCAATTTTGTTCATCATCGATACCACCAGTGCATCGCCAATTACGGTCATTACGGTGGTGGATGTTGTAGGAGAAAGTCCCAGCGGGCAAACTTCCTGCGGGTTTCCGGTGTAAATAAAAGCGTCGGCATTTTTTGCCAGCACACCTTCAGGATTACTCGAAATAACGATCAGCGGAATTCCTGCATATAAATTTTCTGCCAGCTCAATCAGCTCAATAATTTCGCGGGTTTTTCCCGAGTTTGAAATCACCAGTAAAACATCGTTTTGTTGTAGCACTCCAAGGTCGCCGTGTTGCGATTCGCTGGGGTGAAGAAAAACCGCCGGTGTTCCGGTTGAGCTAAATGTGGTTGCAATATTTGCTGCAATTTGCCCGGCTTTTCCCATTCCGCTGGTAACCAGTTTTCCATTCTTTTGGTGTACCTGGCGGTGTATCAATTCAATAGCATCAAGCATCCCATCTTCTACCGGAATAGCCTGAATGGCTTTTGCTTCATGTTCAATAACTTGTCTGATCGCTTCCTTCATTGTAATCTGTTTTAAGTGCTGCAAATCTACTGAAAAAAAAGAAGTGGCTCAGTACAGCATTTCTGTTTTAGCAGAATTTTACAATCAAGTGATTTTTGTTACAGAAAAAATGTGTTGTAAGTCATAAAATTTCAAAACAAAATGAAGGGTTTAACGGTTAAATAATCGTTACATTTAACATTAATTTTTAAAAACTGAAAGTCAATTAGTTAATGAACTAGTGTTGAAACCATGTTTTTGCTTCTGGTCCGGTTATAGTTGGCTTTCGACGACAAACAATTAATATATATGAAAATTCATGAATATCAAGCCCGAAATTTATTCAGGAAGTACGGGATTCCTGTGCCGGAAGGTGTTGTTTGCCACACGGTTGATGAAGTAAAACAAAATGTGTCGGACAAAGACAAACTGCGTGTTATTAAAGCGCAGGTACATGTTGGAGGACGCGGAAAAGCCGGCGGCGTAAAATTGGCGAATACAAAAGCCGAGGCCGTTGAAAAAGCCGAACAAATTCTTGGAATGGACATAAAAGGCATTACCGTTGAAAAAGTACTGGTTGCCGATGCGGTGGACATTGAAAAGGAATTTTATGTTGGTTTAATCAACGACAGGAACACCAAGTCGGTAACGCTGATGGCCAGTGCCGAAGGAGGTGTTGAAATTGAAGAAGTAGCAAAAGTTTCGCCGGAGAAAATCATTAAAATGCCTATCGATCCGTCGATGGGATTAATGCCCTGGCAGGCACGTAAAATTGCCATTCAGTTATTTGCCGATCCAAAAGAAATCAGACAGTGTGCCAATATACTGGTGAAACTTTACCAGCTTTATGTTGATACCGATTCATCGCTGGCAGAGATCAACCCGCTGGTTCTTACACCGGATAAGCAGGTTTTGGCTATCGATGGTAAAATGAATTTTGATGACAACGCCTTGTATCGTCAGAAAGAAATTTTGAGCATGCGCGAGGCTGATAAAGATGAGCTGAAAGAAATTGAAGCAAATGCAAAAGGTCTTTCGTACATTAAACTCGATGGAAATATTGGTTGTATGGTAAACGGTGCCGGTCTGGCAATGGCTACCATGGATATGATTAAATTATATGGCGGCGAACCTGCCAACTTCCTTGATATTGGTGGTTCTTCGAATCCGCAAAAAGTGGTGGATGCCATGAATATTTTGCTGAGCGACCAGAATGTAAACTCGGTAATGATTAACATTTTTGGAGGTATTACCCGTTGCGACGATGTTGCTCGCGGTTTGGTAATCGCACTCGATCAGATAAAAACTGATGTGCCAATTGTAATTCGTTTGTCGGGAACCAACGCCAAAGAAGGCCTGGAGATTATTAAGCAAACAGGATTGCCGGTTGTTGAAACCATGCGCGAAGCGGCTCAAACAGCAATAGAGTTAAGTAAAAAGTAAGGCAAAAGTTTAAAGTAAAAAGTAATGAGCATACTTATAAATAAAGATACAAAAGTAATAGTACAGGGAATTACCGGTCGCGACGGAGCTTTTCATACCTCAAAAATGAAAGCTTACGGAACCAATGTTGTTGGTGGAACTTCGCCCGGTAAAGCCGGTCAGGAAGTTGAAGGTGTTCCGGTTTTTAACAGTGTTGAAGATGCCGTTAAAGCAACAGGAGCGAACGCTTCGGTAATATTTGTGCCGGCGGCTTTTGCTGCCGATGCCATAATGGAGGCCAGTTATGCAGGCATTGAATTGGTGGTTTGTATTACCGAACATGTTCCGGTTCAGGACATGATTAAAGTAACTCCGGTTTTAAAACAAAACGGTACAAAACTGGTTGGTGCCAACTGTCCGGGATTAATAACACCTGACGAGTGTTTGATCGGAATTTTACCGGCAATGATATTCAAAAAAGGAAATGTTGGTTTGATCTCGCGTTCGGGAACATTGACGTATGAAGTTGTGAATATGTTGACCGAGAGTGGACTGGGCCAGACTACTTGCGTAGGAATTGGTGGCGATGCCGTTTCAGGACTGTATTTCATCGATTTGCTGGAGATGTACGAAAACGATCCGGCTACTGAAGCCGTTGTTTTAATTGGTGAAATTGGCGGTGATGCAGAAGAGCAGGCAGCCCGTTTTATTAAAGAGAAAATGACCAAGCCGGTAGTTGCATTTATTGCCGGGCAATCAGCGCCTCCGGGAAAACGGATGGGACACGCCGGTGCTATTATTTCAAGCGGATCGGGAACTGCGGAAGAAAAGATTAAAGCTTTTAAAGCTGCAGATGTTCCGGTGGCAAAAGAACCACGTGAAATTCCCGGATTGGTGAAAGAAAAGTTAGGATTATAATCGTTCTGCGAGATAAAAAAACAAAGCCGGTAAAATTTTACCGGCTTTGTTTTTTTATAGAATCTCGTCAATATTTTCAGGAGGATTCCCCAGAACTGCTTTATCGCCGTTCACCACGATAGGGCGGTGCAGCAATTTCGGATTTTCAACCAGTACTTTTATCCATTCTTCGTCGCTCAGTACTTTTCCCTTGTATTGATCTTTGTAGTCTTGTTCGTGTTGGCGCACAAAATCAAAAGGTTTTTTGCCGGTTTTGGCAATTAATTCCGAAAGTTCTTTTTCACTTAAACCGTTAGTCAGGTAGGTTACAACTTCAAAATTACAACCTTTGTCTTCGAGGTACTGCAGCCCTTTTCGGCTTTTCGAGCAGCGCGGATTGTGATATATTTTCATTTTATTATTCTGAATTTAATTATTTTATTCTGTTTCCGTATTTGATATCGATTTAATGTAATTGTAGAAGTCTTCTTGCGCACGGTATTTTTTATCGGTACTTCCGTCGGCATACATATTTAATAGCTTGGGATCAAGTATGCGGGCTTTCGAATTATCCTTTAGCTGAATGAGCAGTTGTTCTTTTAATTCGGCTTTAATCGACTCGTTGTAAATAGGGCAGGCAACCTCAATTCTTCGGTTCAGGTTGCGCGACATCCAGTCGGCTGACGAGATGTACATTTTTTCTTCGCCACCGGCACCAAACAAGAACAGTCTTGTGTGCTCAAGGTATTTATCCACAATACTAATGGCGCTTATGTTTTCGCTGTAACCATCTAATCCAATCTGCATTCCGAAAATACCACGAATAATCAGCTGTATTTTAACACCGGCCTGGGAAGCTTCGTACAGCTTCATCATCATTCCCGGATCAATCAGGCTATTCATTTTCAGGATCATCCATGCGGGTTTTCCCTGTTTGGCCAGCTTTATTTCACGGTCGATGTTTTTTACAAAGTGTTTGCGCATCGAGAACGGGCTTACCACCAGGTGTTCATAATCGAAATGCAGGTAGTTTTGTTTAAAAAACATAAATACTTTTTCCACTTCGTCGGCCAGTCGCTGATCGGCAGTAAGCAAGCCTTTATCGGTATAAACCCTTGCAGTTCCTTCATGGAAGTTCCCCGTGCCAATATATGCGTAGTTACGCATTTTCCCATCTTCTTTACGCTGAACCCACACCAACTTGCTGTGTACTTTCATGCCGGGAACCCCGTTTATTACGTTGGCACCTTCTTCCTGTAATTTGTTGGACCAGAAAATATTAGCCTCTTCGTCGAAACGTGCCTGCAGTTCCACAACAACCGTAACTTTTTTCCCGTTTCTTACGGCATTTAAAAGTGCATTCACCACTTTCGAGTCGGCGGCAACACGATAAATCGTTAGTCCAATTTCCTTCACCTGAGGATCGATTGCTGCTTCGCGCAGAAAATCGAGGACATGATTAAATGTGTGGTAGGGAAAATGCAACAGGATATCCTTTTGCCGCATCATTTTCAGGATACTGGTAAAAGGAGGCAGGTCTTTGTGTCGCGAAGGAGGCAGGTTGGTATAATAATGTTCTTTTTTGCCTATTTCAGGGAAATTCATAAAATCTTTATGATTGTGGTACCGACCACCTGGAACTGCATCATCTTTTGCCAACTTCATTTTTTTTAGTAAAAAATCGAGCAGGTCATCGGGCATTTCCCTGTCGTAAAGTAAACGAACCGGTTTCCCTTTTTTACGTTTCTTCAAGCTGGTGCTCATTTTCTCGATAAAACTTTTTGATATGTCGTCGTCAAGATCGAGCTCAGCGTCGCGGGTAATTTTTATGGTGTATGTTTCGTAACGGTTGTAGTCAAAATAAAAGAAGATATCGGCCATACAATAGCGAATGATATCATCGAGTATGATTACAAATTGTTTTCCCTCATCGCCGGGAATAACCAGGAACCGTGGTACAGAGCGACCGGGAATTCGAATTAATGAGAAAGCTTTATCGTCGGGTGTTTCCTCATTCCACAATTTAATGGCCAGGTACACCGAGCGATCGCGCAGGTAGGGAAATTTGTTCTTACTCAGCATAATCGGCACCAGGTTTGGAAGTACCTTGTCGTAAAAATATTTCCGTACCAGTTCTCCCTGGCTTTCTGTGAGTTCTGTTTCGTCGATAATAAAAATACCACTGGCTTTTAGTTCCGTAATAATATTTTTAAATATCTCCTGTACCTTTTCCTGCTGTTGATTAACCGTTGCATAAATTTTATTGTGCAATTCTTTTGGGGTCATTTCGCCCAGCAAATTTTCTTCGTCTTTTCCAATATCTACCATTCGGCGAACGGTAGCCACCCTGACTCTGAAAAATTCATCGAGGTTATTCGAGAAAATTCCAATAAAACGAATTTTTTCAAAAAGTGGTGTTTCCGGATCTTCAGCTTCCTGTAGAACGCGCTCGTTAAACGATAACCAACTAATTTCCCGATTTATGAATTTTTCTTTTGAGTACATTTTATAAGAGGTATTGAAAGGTTTTCAAACTACTTGATGACTTCTACAAGATGTGAAAAGCCGGCGAAAAAAGCAAGAATAAAGCGGGTTTTCGGTGTATTATTGCCCGCCAAATTCCATTAAATAAGCTTTTATAAATCCGTCGAGTTCGCCATCGAGCACTGCATTAACATTCCCCGACTCGAAACTGGTTCGTAAATCTTTTACCATTTTGTATGGTTGCAGCACATACGAACGGATTTGCGAGCCCCATTCAATTTTCTTTTTTGCCGATTCGATTTCTGCTGTTTTTTCGTGGCGTTTACGCAGTTCCATTTCGTAAAGCTGCGATTTTAAAAGCCTCAGCGCATTTTCTTTGTTGCCCAGCTGCGAGCGGCTTTCGGTATTTTCGATGGTAATTCCGGTTGGTGCATGTCGCAGTCGAACACCGGTTTCCACTTTGTTTACGTTCTGCCCGCCGGCGCCTCCACTTCGGAAAGTATCCCAGGTAATATCTGCCGGATTGATCTCTATTTCGATGGTGTCGTCAACCAATGGCGCTACATAAACCGAAGTGAACGAAGTCATTCGTTTATTTTGTGCATTAAATGGCGACAAGCGCACCAGGCGGTGCACTCCGTTTTCACTTTTAAGATAACCGTAGGCAAATTCACCTTCAATTTCGATGGTGCAGCTTTTTATCCCCACTTCGTCGCCGGCCTGCATATCGGCTATTTTCATTTTGTAGCCCTGCTTTTCAATCCAGCGGGTGTACATACGAAACAGCATGTCGGCCCAGTCGTTACTCTCGGTACCGCCGGCACCGGCATTTATGCGTAACACAGCTCCCAGACGGTCTTCTTCGTTACGAAGCATGTTTTGTGTTTCCAGCTCTTCAATCAGCGTTAGCGTTTCGGCATAAGCCTTATCAACCTCTTCTTCGCTGGCCTCTTCCATCTCGAAAAACTCGTATAGCACAAGGAAATCTTCGGTGGCTTCGTGTACTTTTTTAAAGCCGTCGGTCCACACTTTTATGGTGCGGATCTTTTTCATTTGGGCTTCGGCTTCTTTGGGATTATTCCAGAATTCAGGATCCTGGGTTTTTAATTCTTCTTCTTCCTGTTCAATTAACTTTGCATCGTAGTCAAAGATGCCTCCTCAGCGCATCCCGGCGCTCAACAAGGTCTTTTACCTGTTCCTTTAAAATCATTGTTTAACTATTTTTGTTGGACGCAAATGTACGATGAAAAGTTCGGAGTTTAAAGTCTTTGCGCAAAGATAAGATCATTACATTGTTTGATTTTGAACAGGACTCATTTCCTGTGATTTGTTTTTGCTGGTTTTAGTAAAGGTTTCTTTAACGCGTTCTGAAATTTGAAAATACGGAACCCATATGGCCACTCCTATAAATGCTCTTAGAATTTGTTTAAAACTTTCAGCCGGATCGGTTTGTGTATATAAATCCGGAAGTAGAAATTTTAAAGCAAGAAAATCACCTACAGCTCCCACCAAAAGAAAGATATAGAAAAATGAAATCAAATTGGGGAGGCTGGTTCTTTTCTTAAAAAACAGAACAATAAGAAAAATTGAAAACGTAAGCTGAAATACATTATAAATTAATTCTCCTCCGAGAACAAATAAAAATGCTGAAGGGAGGGCTGTTTCCGCGTTATAAACTCCAACCCATATATTGTGGTTAAAATAATCTTCTGTAAAGATCTGAAAAATAAGAAGAAAAGGAGTAAGGCATAATCCGAGTAAAGGAAGAACCATCCAACCGCCAATTGCTTTGTTGGTATCTGTTTCTTGTGGAATTGGATTGTAACGATTGTAAAGAAATACAGACAAAGAAGTGGTTAAACCAACTGAAAGTAACACTAGCAATACCGAGATCCAGCTAACCTTGAATTTGGCGCGATCAGGATCGTAGGTAATATAATAATGAAGTTCGCTTTTTATATCTTCAATATTGTTTAAAAAGGTTTCGATTGAATCGCCGGGAATAGTTGACTGGAACAGTTCGTAGCTGTGTGTCACAGTAATTTTTGATCCATTGCAATCGGTCGTATTCGAGTATTTCATGTATTTGCCATCAACAGAAGTTGTCATGTCATCTCCGTTCCAGGTTTCAGGCATATTAATTTCGGTGGTTTGTTCATAAGTGAACGGATCTCCGAGGTAATACGGAATTTTTCGGTTGGTAGCCTTGGTGTAATCGATGTATGTTTCCAGTACAATTGGGTAAATGTCGCAATAAATATTATTGCCCGAAGTGCCTTCTTCCCAGATTTTATTTATTGTATAGCTTTCGCGCACAACAACCTTATTTTGAGTACTGTCGTCTTCAATAATGTCTACTAAATTTGCAGTTTCAATTCGGGGATACAGATGACGATAGAATTCAGTGTAGTCCTGTTTTATCGACTCTCTCGAGCTGGAATTAAAGTAACTTCTGGTTGCATTGGCTTTAGAACCGGTATAGGTTGTTGTTACCCAAAAGGTGGCGTTCCCGTTAATTGAATCTAAGGTTATTATTTCTTTTACTTTGATGCTCGGATTTGGAGTGGGGGCAATGGCAGTAAGTGTTGTTTCGTTGGGTTTGATCAAGAGCCCATAGCTGTAATCAGGCACCGATAAATTATCCAGATCTCCTTCCTGATCAGAGATTGTTGGATCGATGAAATAAGTTTTACCCTCGTAGTTGAAATTTACAATACAATGGTTAAAAGCATTTATTGAAGGGAGTTCGCTTAATATGGAATCCTTTAAATAAGTATTTATCAGGCACGGATAAGCTTCTACTCCAATATTTCGAAGCAGTGAAACCAATAACAGCGATTTATCCTTACAATCCCCAAATCTTTGGGAAAAAACCGTTTCAGGAGTGTGTGGTCTGAATGCATTAATTCCATCTTCAAATCCAAGATATCGGATTTTATTTTGCACAAAACGGATGTAGGAAGTAATTGCATCTTTTGTGTCTTTTTTTTGTGGAATCAAACGTGCTATTTTTTTTACTGATTCCTTTGGGTAGGTATACAGGGGGAGTGCCCAGTTTACTACTTCTTCCCAGTTTCTTATGGTTGTGAACGATACTTTCTTGTGAATATCAAGCCATGGCGGAGAATTATTCTCATACAGTTTAAAATCCAGCGCACTCACATTCCAAACGTATTCACGAATACCCGAATATTCTTTAATCTCCGGAGTATTGGCATTGTTATACGGTTTGAAACTGAAATAATCATGTTTATCTGTTATCAACCTTGTATAAATGTGATTAACCGGAATAGCATATTGATGGTAAATAGTATTGGAAACTTTTCCGTTGTAGATTGGATTAAATCCTTTTGATGTGTATGAATATTCAACAATGTCGTTTTCTCTTACATCAGTCAGATTTAATAAAGCAGTTAAGGAACCATCATACAACGATCTGTCAAGACTGGTTTCTCGTTGAATGATTTGAAAGTTGTTGAGATTTAGCTTATCGATAACCTCTCCGTTCCGGATGATTTGCAAGGAATGGAAATATATTTTTTGATACGAAGGATCGAACTCAACCGTAACATCAGAGTTAGATTGAATTCCATTTGAATTAATCAGTTTTATTGCAATATGTTTGTAGGAAGCTTCTTCCAAAAAATTATCCTGATAGTCGAGCAGAAGGTATTGAAATCCACCATTCTCAGCATTTACATCTTTATCTTCAAACGAAACAGGATTTACCCAATTTGGGGTGGGGGATTTTTTAATTTGGTTTTGTGAAAAAACAAAATGGAACGACAATAAAAATAGAATAGAAAAACAAGTGCGCATGTTAGTCGGATTTATGCAAAGTTTTAGTTTAGAGAAATATGAATTATCCGGGAGTAATATTAATTATTCAGAATGTAAAAAGGAATACGAAAATATATGTTTAACAATATACTATTGGTCTAAAACTTCATTCATATGCCGGTGTATCAGTTCCGGCTCAAAACCACGTCCCTGAGTGTAACGAATGATCTGTCCCATTTTAGTGAATTTGTCTTTCTTCTTAATGGTTTTGGCTTTGTCTTTCATGGTTTTTACCAGCACTTTTATGTATTTTTCTTCATCAATTTTTTCAAGTCCTTTTTCAATGGTAGCATCCGAAAGTCCTTTCTGGCGCAGGTAAAAACGCATTTTTACGCGGCCCCATTTGTTGAATTTAAACTTGTCGTTAACGTAAGCTCTGGCAAATCGTTCGTCGTCGATGTACTTTTCAGCGATCAGTTTTTCGATAATCTCATCTACAATTTCATCTACAATTTCGTAAGTGAGTATTTTTTTACGGATATCTGCAGAGCATTGCTCCGAACGGCTGCAGAGTTGCGCCATTTTAGAATAGGCCTGTTCAATTTGCTGATCGTGATTTTCCATTCGTTCAAAACCATTTTTAAAGGAAAATAAAAATAGTGAAAAATCTAACTTAATCCTATTCTCCTATTGTACAGCATATAATATATGGTGAGTGGGGGGGTATTTTCTGGTGTTGTGTCATTTTTGAAATGACACAACACTAGTCGGCCAGCGATTCTTCTTTGCGCACTCCGGTAAAGAATTCTTCCAGCTCGGCCAGTGTCGATTCTGTTTTCTCTACATCGCGCACCACTTCACCTTTATCCAAAATAACAATGCGTGAGCAAACATCGGCAACATGGTCGAGGTCGTGGCTCGAAATCAGCAATGTTTTTTCCTTTTGTTTCGAAATGTCTTTAATAATATTTCGTAGCTGGTATTGCGACGAAGGGTCGAGGTTGGCAAATGGTTCGTCCAGTACAATTACTTCAGGATTTCCGAGAAAAGCAGCAACAACACCCACTTTTTTCTGGTTTCCTTTCGACAGGTCGCGGATAAATTTCTTTTTACCCAAAATTTCGTCTTTAAAAAAGTCGGTGTAATCTTCCAGAAAATTGGAAACGTCTTTGGCATTCAAACCGCGTAATTCGCCAATAAATTCGAAATACTCATCGGGCGTGAGGTAGCCAATCGTAAAACTTTCGTCGATGTATGCAGCTACCAGCTCTTTCCATTCTTCGGTTTTCGAAACCTGGATTCCGTTGATTACTACTTCTCCTTTATTAGCTCTTATCAGGTCGAGCACGAGTGAGAAGAAGGTGGTTTTTCCGGCTCCGTTGTTACCAACCAAGCCAAATACTTCGCCTTTGGCAATGTGTAATTCTTCAAGATTAAGAACTGTTGTTCCGTTGTATATTTTTTGTAAGCTATTTACTTGTATCATGATGTGTAATTTATTTCTGTTGATGATTGTTTTAGTATTCTCTTTTCTGTTAGCTTGACTTATAGTTGTAAATCATTTTATGTTTACGTTTCAGGTATTGCCCGGAAAAATAGTCGATTAAACGTGGGTGAAGAATGATTCCGATAACGCCCAAAGAACCAAAAACGACATAGGCAGCGATACTTCCGAATGCCCACGAAAGCAATCCGTAGAGTGCCACCGGACCAAAAATAACAGGGAAACTCATCAGCCACTGCGTAGCGCCTACGCCCTGGTAGTTAAACGCTGCTCGTTGGTTTAATTCAATTGCTTTTTTACTGTTTAGCCCGAGCGCAAAAATCACCCACGAGTTCACTCCAACGTTGTAAAGCATTACCACTAAATGAATGTACAGCACCTTTGGTGTAATATACATATAGCCCAACGAAAGCAGGTAATAAACAACGTTAGTTACCGCCATAAGGAAAAATGCGGATTGAATCACCTGTTTCATTCGTACGTTTTGTGCCATAAGCAAAGGGTAATATTTACCGTGCCATGCCGGGAAAAACTGACCGTACATCATGCTGAAAACACCTGTCATAAACATGCCTCCTAGAACGAGAATGAATTCCGGCACTTCTTCGCCACCATTGGTTTTGTAAATTAGAAGTCCGTAAAAAAGGAACAGCACCGACATCATGGCTGTATTTTTCGGGCGTTTGTTACGCATAATCATTTTCACTTCCAGCGATAGCATTTTTCCATAGTCGCCCACATTGTTCAGCCACGAGAAATCGTGTGTAGATCCTTGTTTTTTCTTTTTGCTGAGTTCGTCGAGATAAAAACGGCTGTTGATATACGATTGATTTAAAAAGTATAAAGCAACAATTGCGACAGGGAAGATTATTGCAGCGTATGGATTGGCCACAACAAAATCGAAGAGTTTTCCAAAGCCTCCTGTCAGGTCAACGATATTAAAATAGTCGATGGCAGTTAAGCCCGCAGCTAATCCGAGGAAACTGTAGAACAGAATATCTGATTCGTTGGTTCGCCATTTAATGTATAACGCCAGGAAATGGTTTACAAAAATCATAAAAAACAGCGCTGCCAGCCAGGCCCAGAAAACGGGTGGTGCAAGAGTTGGTGCCGCAATGCGGATAACAAATGGTAGTCCCAATATTATGGGCAGAACATTAAAAAAATGTAGCAACGATTTGTTGAGCATGTACCTGGCAATTCGTTTGCGTTTTACCGGCAACAATAAAAAGGGCTGAAATCCAAAGGTCGGCAGGTTCTGGATCATAATTCGCAAAACGAGCTCGTACCCAAAATAGATTAACAGCATGGCATTAAATGCCTGCACCGGGTTTTCAAGGTCTTTTAAATTCTCGGTAAGCTGGAAGCCCATAAAAAAAGCAACCAGCGAAAAATAAATGGCAAAAAAGATGAGTACACCTTTGGTGGCCATGTTTTTGTTTTTCGATGCCGAACGGAGAAATTCACGCCAGGCAAAGTAGAAGAAGTTTCTTTTCATTTTAATTATGAGGTTATTGTTTTTTGTTTTTCTTATTTGTTGGTCAGCCGAAGCTTGAAAAAGTTACAAAGCAAACTCGGCAAATTGTTCTAAAAAGTGTTCTTTAATCTTTTTTGGAATGAAAAAGAGATTGGCGTATAACAATACTGTTAGTGCTACTAAGAAGAAGGATAATCCCAGTAAAATCCATGTGTTTGAAATATTTTCAGTTCCTGAGAAATTAAATATCTGATAAGTGAGGCTGGGTAATTGGGCAATAAATCCATAGGCTTGTGTGACCTGTTTCAATTGATCGGCCAATAAAAATGATTTCCCCGGTAAAATATTAAGTTTCAGTTTTTTATAAATGAATGCATGATAGATGATAATGCCAATTAATAAAGTGAAGGCATAACCTGCTACAATCCATATCGTTTGTTGAACGAGCTGAAAGAGAACAAATAAAGCCATGGTAAGAACAAAAGTGGTGATTACTTTTGGCCAGCGATAAAATTCAAACACATAGTTCCAAAGCAGTCGTCTGTATTTTCGTTTTAGCTCTTTTTCTTTTTGTTTTTTTATTTTGCTGAAACCATAAATCCCGAATTTCTTAAATGCGTTTTTTAATCCATTGTCAAAACTCAATTCCGGATTTTGTTCCCATTGTTCTTCAATGGCCGAAGCAAGGTGATCAACCAGCTCGATTTGAATATCGTAATGATTCACATAATGTCTTCGGCAAAACTGAAAGAGTTGTTCGGTTTCTTCTTGTGTAATGGTTCGCTTCATTTATGCAAGTTTTGGGTTAATCAATACTTCCATGTTCGAAATAAAACTTTTCATTTCATTCAACAAGTTGGCAGTTTCTTTTTTCCCTTTCTCGGTGATATAATAATACTTCCGTACACGGTTGTTTACCTTGGCCATTTCAACACTCAACAATCCTTTGGCTTCCAGTTTGTGCAGGGTGGGGTAGAGTGCACCTTCGGTAACTTTAAGTTGCCCGCTGGTAATTTTTTCCACCTCGCGGGTAATTTGGTAACCGTACATTTTGCCCTGCTCTTTTAACAGCGAAAGCACAATGGTTGAAAGACTGCCTTTGTACAAGTTGTTTTTTTGCATGGAATAAAATTATGAAAAATATAATACCTAAGCAAATTAGGTATGTGTTTTGTGCCATGCTTTAGCTTGGCAATTTTAAAATTTCCTATTTAACTTGGCTTTAGCCGTTAATGTATTTTAAAGGCTAAAGCCGATTTTCAATTGTTATAGTGAAATCACCGGGCTGAAGCCACGGTGTAAAATTATTCAAACCTATCGGTTAAAACCACTCCGTCTTTAAAGCGTTCCACGGTTCCATCGGTATTAAAAACTTCAACCATAACAATATAGGGGCCGATTGGTAACCTGTTTCCTGCTTCATCTTCTCCATTCCATGAGATTTGTTCGTGTGTTCCCAAAATCGAATTATCAGCTAATTTGCATAGTCGGCGCCCGGCGGAATCGAATACCAGAATATTGCAAATATATCCGGGGCTGTCCATCGAAAGATCAATCGAGTAGTTGTCGTTATAACCATCGTTATTCGGCGAAAAAGCCTCCGGTTGAAAAGTCACAGATACTTTTTGTGCTTCTTCACTCATAAATTGTGAGTTCTGGTAGCCGGGAGTACCATACCCCGATGGTGTGGATGCCGAATGCCAGTTCTTTGCGTCGTTTGTTGGTGCCGAAAAGGAAATGCGTTCGAGAGCAATACCTTCACGGTCGTAAAAAATAGGCGAATGCATTTTTTCGTAGTAGTAGAATTCATCGATGATTTCCATATCGCTGTTGAGCAGAACCACGTAATCATCGTCGTTATTAAACGAAGGGAATTTTTCCATTTGCAGAAAACATTCCGGGCACTTTATCTCGAACCACGGAAAAACGCCAAGCGTATCTTTGGTTAATGCAAGGTATTCGTTGGGAAGAAGTTTTTTCCGTTCGCTGGTGAGCGCATACACTTGCGTAAGTTCCATGTCGTTATCGCGCGAAGCCAGGTAGAGTTTATTGAGCGGGATTTCTTTTGTAGAGTTGTTATAAATTTCAACATAATCGTCGCCATCGGGAACCGGGTTAAAAAGCACCTCGTTCAATACAACATCGCCTTTTTCGATAATAAGCGGATTTCTTTCCTCTCCCGAAACAATCACTTCATCCAAAATCACTTTGTTCGAAGAATAGTGATTATTCATATAAACCACAACTTGTAACTCGTCGCCATTAAGCCCGGTTTGTTCGGCAACAACTTGTCCCCAGTTTCCCCGATTATCGCCATTGGTTTCAAAAGCTTGTTTTTCATTTTGATCGAGAATAAAAAATGCTTTTAGGTATTTCTGCTCTTCGTTGGTGCTGCTGCCGGTTTCGTTGGCATCAAGTTGAATGGTGATATTCTTAAAGGCGGTAATATCGATAATCTCCGAGCGCCAAACTAATTCACCATTGATGTCGCAACATTCAAAACGCCCGCCTGAAGTTGTAACAGTTTTTGCATAATCATCTTCATTTTCGAGGGTGATTTGGCTAAAATCGAGTGTCCAATTTGTAATGCCGGCGAAGTCAGAATTGATGTCTGTTCCATCGCTATTTCCCCAAACGCCTTTGTCGGGAACAGAAAAACTTTCGTGCCAGATTTCCTGTGCATTTATCGGGTTGAAAAACAGGATGAAAGAGTATGTTAATAATTTTAGAAGATTGGGTTTCATCGCATTTACAATTAGAAGCAAAATACTAACTTTGACGCACATTTAGACAGAAAAAGACTTTAAATTTTTAAAAATTAAAAAAACATGAAGGTTGCAATTGTTGGAGTGAGCGGCGCTGTTGGACAGGAGTTCCTGAAAGTGCTTGCTGAGCGGGATTTCCCGATGGATGAATTGGTGATTTTTGGATCGGCAAGAAGTGCCGGCAAAACTTACGAATTTAAGGGTAAACAGCTTACAGTTAAAGAACTCAAACACGGCGACGATTTTAAAGATATTGATATTGCACTAACTTCGGCAGGTGCCGGTGTTTCGAAAGAATATGCTGAAACGATTACCAAACACGGTGCAATTATGATCGACAATTCGAGCGCATTCCGTTACGATGACGACGTACCGTTGGTAGTACCTGAAGTAAACCCTGAAGATTCAAAAGTTCGTCCTCGTAATATTATTGCGAACCCGAACTGTTCAACTATACAGATGGTTGTGGCGCTGAAACCTATCGAAAACATGTCGAAGATCAAACGCGTTCGTGTGGCTACTTACCAGGCAGCAAGTGGTGCCGGCGCACAGGGAATTGCTGAGTTGGAAGAACAAACCAAAGAAGTAGTGGAAGGAAAACCAGTTACTGTAAATAAATTCGCACATCAGTTGGCGATGAATATCATCCCACACATCGATGTTTTCCTTGATAACGATTACACCAAGGAAGAAATGAAAATGAACTGGGAGACTAAAAAGATTATGCACACCGACGCAGAGGTAAGCGCAACTTGTGTGCGTATTCCTGTAGCGCGTGCACACTCTGAAGCGATTTGGGTGGAAACAGAAGGACCACTTTCTGCAGAGGCAGTAACAAAAGCTTTCGAAGAATTTGAAGGTTTAACAGTGATCGACAATCCGGCGAAAAACGAGTATCCAATGCCGTTGTTTGTTTCAGGAAAAGACGATGTTTATGTTGGGCGTATTCGCCAGGATGTAACTGATCCGAACAGCATTACTTTCTGGTGTGTTGGCGATCAGATTAAAAAAGGTGCCGCACTTAACGCAGTTCAGATTGCTGAGTGGTTGGTAGCTAACGGAGAAGTTTAATAAGTTTTGTGATAAAAGCAGAGTACGCTGGTACTCGTTATAAAAAAGCCCGGAAGAATTTTCTTCCGGGCTTTTTCATTGTTATTATGCTGTTCGTCATTCCGAACTTGTTTCGGAATCTTAGAAGATGCTGAAACTAGTTCAGCATGACGTTATTTAATTAATCATATCAAAACCGGTAAACGGAACCAGTACCTCAGGAATTTTAATGCCTTCAGGTGTTTGATTGTTTTCGAGCAATGCCGCAACAATACGTGGCAATGCCAGCGCACTTCCGTTAAGTGTATGTGCAATTTGTGGTTTTTTCACACCATCTTCGCGGAAACGCAGTTTTAAGCGGTTAGCCTGGAACGATTCGAAGTTGGAAACCGAACTAACTTCCAGCCATTTTTCCTGTGCTGCAGAAAATACTTCAAAATCGTAGGTTAAGGCAGACGTAAAACTAATATCGCCACCACACAAACGAAGGATGCGGTAAGGCAAACCTAGTTTGGCCACCAAACCTTCAACGTGCGCTACCATTCCATCCAGAATTTCGTATGATTTATCGGGATGTGCAATTTGTACAATTTCCACTTTGTCGAACTGGTGTAGGCGGTTAAGCCCGCGAACATCTTTACCGTACGAACCGGCTTCGCGACGGAAACAGGCACTGTAAGCCGTATTTTTATAAGGCAGATCTTTGGCATCCAGAATTACATCGCGGTAAATATTGGTTACCGGAACTTCTGCTGTTGGAATCAGGTAAAGGTTGTCTTCGGTAATGTGGTACATCTGGCCCTCTTTATCGGGCAGCTGACCGGTTCCAAAACCCGATGCTTCGTTAACTGCCAGTGGCGGCTGAATTTCTTCGTAACCTGCTTTTGATGCTTCGGCTAAAAAGAAATTGATAAGGGCACGTTGCAGTTGAGCTCCTTTGCCACGGTAAACCGGGAATCCTGCGCCGGTAAGTTTTACACCCAACTCAAAATCAATCAGGTTGTATTTGGCTGCCAGTTCCCAGTGAGGCAGTGCTTTCTCGTCCATTGCCGGAATCTCGCCAACTTGTTTTATCACCTCGTTGTCATCTTCTCCTTTTCCAACAGGAACCGATTCGTGAGGCAAGTTAGGCAGTTGAACCTGCAAATCGTAAACTTTTTCTTCGATGGCTGCAAAATCAGCATCAAAGTTTTTAATGTTTTCTTTTAGCTCGGCAGTGCGTTCTTTTGCAGCATTGGCTTCTTCGTGTTTGCCTTCGCGGAAAAGCATTCCAATTTCTTTCGAAATTTTATTCATTTCAGCTTTTGCCGAATCGGCTTCGCCCTGCAGCTTATTTTTTTTTGTATAAAGATCTATGATGTTTGAAACAATTTCCGAAGCATCGAAATTCTTGCGTTTTAGTTTTTCTACTACTAACTCCGGGTTGTCTTGAATAAATTTTAAGTTGAGCATGTCTTTTCCATTTATTAGGCTGCAAATTTAATAAATGAATTGGCACTTTATGATTAAACCTATTTCTAATTTCCAATCTAATAGCATAAGTTTAAGACCCTGATTGTGAAATGCAGAAATCTCTGCATTTTTTAAGGAGTGTTTGCTTAATCCGCTATTTTTATAAAACAAATAAAAAAATTATGAGAAGACTATCTTTTTTCCTGTTAACAGTAATTGCACTAACAGGCTCTGTAAATGTTCTTTTTGCTCAACAAGAAAAACAAGAACGAAAAGCTATCCCCGGAATGGGAGGCTTGTTAATGCCACAAGAAATAAAACCTTGTGATAACAGCACCAGTATTGTGCTCGAAGATATTTCGGGTGCTCCAAAAATGCTTAGGGAGGTTCCTGAAAATCTTGCGCTTACTGAGAATGTTATTTTTCACGAAACCAAAAGTTCTGATGGCAATCCAATGTCGATGAAAATGGATATCGTCAGACCGGCAGATGATCAAAACTATCCGTGTGTTATATTTCTTACCGGTGGCGGTTTTATGTTTGCGCCCAAAAACAGTAGTTTATACAACCGCTGCGAAATTGCTGAAGCAGGTTATGTTGTAGCAAGTATCGAATATCATGTGGCAACCAACGGATTGTACAGCGATGCAGTAAAAGATACCAAAGCGGCCATTCGGTTTATGCGTGCCAATGCCCAAAAATATGGTATCGATCCCGAAAAAGTGGCTGTATGGGGAGAATCGGCAGGAGGTTATTTAACCGGAATGACCGGAACTACAAATGGCGAAAAAGATTTTGAAGAGGGAGAGAACCCAGACCAAAGCAGCGATGTGCAGGCGGCTATTGTGGTATTTGGATTAAGCGACCTGACAAAAATTGGTGCCGACTACGATAAAGAAGCCGAAGAGGCCCACTTTACTAAAGAAGCACCTGAAGCCATGTTTGTGCATGGTAAAAACAGTGGATTAACTATTCTCGATAAACCTGAAGTAGTTGCCAAATCCAATCCTGTGAATTATGTGGATAAAAACGATCCGCCTTTTCTTTTAATTCATGGTACAGTTGATGCGCTGGTTTCTCCAAGCCAAAGTGTGTTACTGCACAACGCACTGCGCAAAGCAGGTGTTGAATCAACCCGATATGCCATTGTTGGAGCAAATCATGGCGGAGGTCATTTCTCCGATCCGAAAGTGATTCAAATAATGGTTGATTTTTTGGATAAAGCCTTAAAGTAGAAACACGAAAATTCCCATAAAAAAACTCCTGTCGGTAACGACAGGAGTTTCGTATTTCCTTTGAGGGAGGTTAAACCCTCTGGTTTATCAAATATTATTAAGCCAAACCTTTAGCTTCTTCAATCCATGGTTGTGGATCTTTTGAAGCGTAGCGGCTTCCTGCAGCTTCAAGAACTTTCTGAATTGCTTCAACAGATGCTGCAGCAACTTCAGCATAAGTTGTAAAACCACCTTCAACTAATACTTCAGCTAATTTTGGTCCTACACCAGTTAATTTAGTAAGATCGTCGCCTTCAGCTGCTGCTTTTGCTTCAGCTTTAGGAGCTTCTTCTTTTACTTCTTCAACAACCGGAGCAGCTTCTTTTTTAGGAGCAGCTTTTGCAGGAGCTTCTGCAACTGCAACATCAGCATCAACAATAGGAGCTACTGATACATATGAGCGGTTATTTCTTTTCTTTCTGAATACAACAGTTCCGTCGATCAATGCAAATAATGTATGGTCTTTACCAATACCTACATTGTCGCCAGGAAAATGTTGAGTACCACGCTGGCGAACTAATATATTACCAGCTTTTGCAAACTGACCTCCGTAAATTTTTACTCCAAGTCGTTTACTTTCCGATTCGCGTCCGTTTTTCGAACTACCTACACCTTTTTTGTGAGCCATGGTAAATTTCCTTTATTAATTATCCAACAATGGTTTCTACTTGAATTTGAGTAAATTGCTGACGGTGACCGTTCATTTTCTGATAACTCTTACGTCGTTTCTTTTTGAATACGATCACTTTCTCGCCTTTCACATGTCCCAGCACTTTGGCTGTAATTTTAGCACCTTCTACGGTTGGAGTTCCAACGGCAACTTTTCCGTCGTTGTCAACCAGCAATACTTTATCGAAATCAACTGATGCACCTTCTTCTGCATCCAGGTGATGTACGTAAAGTTTCTTGTCTTTTTCTACTTTGAATTGCTGTCCAGCAATTTCAACAATCGCGTACATATTTTCACTTTTAATGTTTACACCGTCAGGCGGATATCGCTTTGGATTTCACTTATTCGAGCCTGATCGATTCAAAATTCGGACTGCAAAAGTAGTTAATTTTAGATAATTAGCAAATAATTGCGTCTTTTTTGACATTGATTTTACATCTTTAATTTCCTGAAATTTTAAAAGTTAATTCAATAATACCTAAATTAGTAAGATCTGTTTTGTGTTCACGATTTAAGGTATAATTTTATAAGTATCAGAGATAACAAAAGAAAACGTTTCTGAAAGATTTTTCGACGTTTCAAAACAGCATATGCAAAGACGGATTTTTAGAATTTTTTTTAGAATTTTTATTCCCCTTTTTATTCTTTTTACCGGAGTTGTGTTTACGATTAAAGAAGTACAAAATAACTCCGATAAAATGATTTCATTAAATTCTGAGCAGGCTGAAGTCAGTATGAAATCCGAGATTATCCATCGCGATCTCAATTTTATTATTGGTGACATCCAGATTATGGCTGCTTTGAATATCTTTCACGATATGTGGCAAGATCCTGACGATCAGTCGGTGAGGAATACTATTTTAACAGTGTTTCGAAAAGTGAGTATAAAAAGGCTGTTATATGACCAGATTCGCCTGCTTGATATCGAAGGTAAAGAAATATTGCGGGTAAATTTAAAGGATAGTGTGGCGGTTGTAGTCGCACAAGAAGATTTACAAAACAAAAGCCATCGCCCATATTTCCGGAATACATTAAAACTAAACCAGGATGAGATTTATGTATCTCCTTTCGACCTGAATATTGAAAACGAAAGGATAGAAATTCCATTAAAACCAATTTTACGATTTGCTACGCCAATGTTCAATGAAAAAGGTGAAAAAAAGGGAATCCTGGTATTTAATTATCTGGGGGCTTACATGCTTCGGAGCTTTGAGTCGGTAGGTAATCACCGTTTTGCGGAACACTTTATGTTGCTAAACAAAGAGAGTTACTGGTTAAAAGCTCCCGATGCGGAACTGGAGTGGGGATTTATGTTTGACGGCAAAGAGGAGGTCAACTTTCAACATTATTATCCTGAAGAGTGGAAAGTAATTTCATCCCAAACTTCGGGACAATTTGAAAATGAAAAGGGACTTTTTACATTTAATACCATTTATCCGTTAGAAAATAATGATCCCGAAAAAGTCTGGACAGAACAGGAGGCTTTTAATGCAACCCAAAATTATTACTGGAAAGCAGTTTCTTTTATTCCTCAGGCAATATTGTATAAAAGCCAAAAGCAAAGAAATAGCCAGTTGTTGATCGTTTATTTGTTGCTTATTATCCTGAGTGGGTGGGGAGCCTGGGTGCTTGCCCGTTCGATAAACAGACGTAAATTAGCTGAGAAAAGAATACACGATAACCTGGTGAAAATGAAGGAACTGAATGCTGCAAAAGATCGTTTTTTCTCGATAATCGCTCACGACTTACGAAGCCCGTTTAACACGATGCTTGGATTTGGGGAGATGCTGAAAGAGGAGGTAGATAATGACCAAACTGAGCATATAAAAGAATACACAAACTACCTTTATAACGGTATTCTTAAAACCTATAATTTACTTACTGAGTTGCTCGATTGGGCAAACCTGCAACGCAAGAAAGTGGCCTTAGAGCCAAAACCGATTGATGTGGAGCGTTGTGTGGATGAAATTTTTCAGATTTTAGAGTTAAGTGCCCTGAATAAAAAACTAACACTTGTGAAGTTGGTTCCTGAAAAAATGGAATTGATAGCTGATAGGAATATGTTTAGTACCATTGTTCGCAACCTGCTAAGCAATGCAATTAAATTTACTCCCGAAGGTGGTACTGTTACATTCACGGCAAAATTCAGCGACGGAAAATACATTTTTACCGTTGCCGATACGGGTGTTGGAATCAGTCCCGAAAACCTCCGGAAATTATTTAAAGTCGACGAAAGTTTTTCAACAGCAGGTACCAACGAAGAACCGGGTACCGGACTGGGGCTTGTTCTTTGTAAAGAGCTGGTGGAGAAACATGGCGGAGTGATCTGGGCCGATAGCGAAATAGGACAAGGAGCGGAATTTTACTTCACCATTCCGCTTCCTTAATTTTATAATCTCACACAGTTTTTGGATTCATTTGCCCCTGGTTTACACCGTCAGGCGGATATCGCATCGGATTTCACTTATTCGAGTCTGAACGATTCAAAAATCGGACTGCAAGAGTAATTTATTTTAGATAATTAGCAAATAAATACCAATACATTGATGGCTAATTTGCAAGCTTTTCAATTATTAGCAGGAAATCGACTTTGGCAGTGGCTCCCATTGGCCTGAAGATTGGTTTAACATTGGGAACAATAGACACTACTTCGCCGTGCAAATTATTTAAAAATTGCTCCAGCATTTGCTGATCTTCGTTCATGTTTACTTTTAGTTTGTGCACTTTGTATTCCATGACTGTTGTTTTAAAGTTCAACTTGTTTTTTCAAATAAACATTAACATATACAAGCATTCTTACTACTTCGTCAGCATCGTTTCTTTCAAACTCTACTTCATTTTTACCCAACTCATCTTTCCATAATCCGGACTCAGTATGTTTTGGTAGTTTTACTGTTTCATTTGTCAAAGGGTTTATAAAAGCAAGGATTCCGTTTTCATAAATTACTTTAAAATCGGCCTGTGCCTGTGTAAACCAGTAATTTCCTACAAGTGGTCTTATGTCATCGGGCACTCCGGAAGAGATGCTGTCTTGTTCAAATTTTTTACCCAAAGGAATTACCTGCTGTAATTTCATGGTTGCAATATTTTCGTAAATATCTTTTTGGAAAGAGAAATTCAGCTGCCTGGTAACTGTCGGATAAAACACGCCATTTTTATCAGGCGGATTAAGTGCCAGCACCTGGGAGTTAGGTATATCAACTGCAAGACTTCCGTTTTGATACAGAATTTTAAAAATGCTGTTTCGTTCTTCAAACAGGTAATTGCCGAGGTATTTTTTGTATTCATCAGGAACGGTATTATCAACCATTGCGTTCACCATTTGATAGTCCAGAATTTTCATGGCTTTCGGATTGAAGGAAGTTTTTTCACCCAACCTGATATGTCCGGCATCTACAAAATCGAACTCGTGTGCGGTAGCGTCAATGGGAATCCAGCCGGCATCGCCCATGTATACCTCGGTCCAGGCGTGTTGGTAAAAACAACCACCCGCATACGAAATATACATGCAACCGATTGAAAGTCGAGCCGGAATGCCAACCGCACGACAAAAAGCTGTTAATAATCGCGAGTGGGAGCCGCATTCTCCTTCGCGGGTATTGTAAGTATTAATTGCGGAAGTTCCTCCGGGAATGGCACCCATAATATTCTCGCCAACCCACGTGCTGAGTTTTACTGCAGCTTCCCAGGCATCTTTTGAATCGATAGTAATTCGTTCCGCTTCATTAATCAGAACGGGATGATCCGATTCGATCAGTCTTTCCGGTTCAAGGTATTTTTTTAGTTTTTCATCAGCAAACTTCGGTGGAAAAGGTGGGGCATTTTCTCCTGTGTAATGCTGTTTCTCAATTTCAAATATGCCTTCAATTAAATTGTTGTTTATCGTCCCCTCAAATTTTTGCCCCGGGATATTTAGGTGGTCAACAGTAATTACTTCTCCTTCAGATTGTATGGTTGCTTCAACTCTCATGGAAGAAATAGCATGAACATTGGCGATAACTTTATCAACCCGGGCAAAAAGCAAATTATCGACATCAACAACCTGAATGCTACTTTTTATGGATTCGTTGGCCAGGTAAATGAGCCGGTTAGAACCTTCGGTTTTTAACGCGCGACTGTTTTCTTTATTCAGTCAGATTTTTGCAGTTATACCTGTTTGATGGTTGA
Organism: uncultured Draconibacterium sp.; assembly: GCF_963674925.1. Lineage (NCBI taxonomy): Bacteria > Pseudomonadati > Bacteroidota > Bacteroidia > Marinilabiliales > Prolixibacteraceae > Draconibacterium > uncultured Draconibacterium sp. Next base: position 227,200 of record NZ_OY771647.1, on the reverse strand, counting down.
ACTCTTCTAATAAAATTGTACTATAATTGGCTCCCGCCAGTTCCAGTTTTTCTTCACCGATCCTTTCATAGGTTTTCGATATTATATTCCCACTCTGGTTATCGAAAACCCGGTATTCTTTTGTTGCCGCATCGCCCTGAATAAAATCGTTCATTAAATGTGGGTAGGAAAGTGTATTCTCCAGAATGACATCAGTAGGTATTTGTATTTCTCGTGGTTCACCACCTTCTACGGAAGTAAAATACACAACTCCATTATCAAAACTTGCACAAGAGTATACTTCGGCATTGGTTTTAAAACGCTGTTCAACCAAAACCGGAAGTTCAGTTCCCGCAGAAATTAATGCAAGTTCAGTAATGGTTAACTCCACATTTCCTCCCAGGGCACGTTGTTTTACCAGTGCCTCGGTCTGTACGCTAAGCAATTTTTGACCATCTTTTTCAGTGGTATTTATGGTCGACTCCGAATAGCCACAAAGTACACCGCTTATCTCAACGGCGTAAGTCATTTTTTTCGGCAGGTCGTTTAGGGTTTGCCCTGCTGCTGCTACCCATAAAAAAGTAGACAGCAATAGCCAGCTTATGGTTTTTATTGTTTTCATGGCAGTAAATTTTTGGTTGATGAACAGTACGTTCACTGTTCCTTGTTCGGTTTATTTGATGATAAAACCGATGTTTTTAAATACAATAACAAGCAGTAGAATTCCGAAAACGAGCAGAAATAGCAGCAATAGTTTGTTGGTCCGGTCGCGTTTTCGTTGTAGTTCAATGTTTTCAGAAACCAGTTCCAGGTTCTTGTCATTCAGATCACTTAAACAAATCTGGAGGTGTTTGATGTGGTATTGCACCTGTGCGCGAAAGGTGAAAAAGTTAAATCCAAGGCCAATTAATATAAAGCTTATAAATACGGCGATGTCGACCCAATCGAGTGGGCGGACCATTCCGTAAACGGCATAAAAGTAGGCCAACGATCCGGCTATAAAAATAAACAAGTAGGTTATTGAAATAGAAATCAAAGTGCTGGTAAAACGGGTTTTTAAATACGTTAGCATCGATACCAGTTTGTCGCGTGTCGTTTGTCCGTGGTCGGCAATTTCGGCAAAACGTGTCAGCATCTTTTGTTGATAATACGCCAGACCGGCTAACGGCACCATTCCGCTTATGCACACTGCCACTACGTTGGTGGTTCCGGCATAAAGAATAATGTCGACAAGAAGTGCGATCATCACTACGCCCTTCATAATAAGGTCCATATAAATCATTTTTTTGATCATCTGGGCAGTGCTGTGTGATCTTCCGGATAAAAAGCGTTCAATATTTGAGCTGTCGTATTCCGAAGATCCGATAAGGTTTTCTGTTTTGTTCCACATGGCTTTTAATTTTTCGTCGTTTTTGTTCATGACTCTTGCTTTTCTGTTTCTGAAACCAGTTCTTCCAGCTTCCGCTTTATGCGCACCAGTTTCACGCTTACATTGCCTTTCGTTGTCCCCATAATCGCTGCTATCTCGTCATAACTTTTTTCTTCGAGCCAAAGCAGAATTAGCGCTTTGTCAATCCGGTTGAGTTTTGAAATAGCCCGGTACAGTAGTCTCATCTGTTCCTTCTCATCAGAAGGTTCTGTTTCCATACGATCGTTGTCGCGCAGCTGTTCAAAATGAAGATCCTTATTCTTTTTCCGTACATCGCTGATTGCTGTATTTAGCGCTACCCGGTACATCCAGGTGGTGAATTTTGCTTCTTCCCTGAAATTTGGATACGATCTCCATAGCTGCAGGCAGATTTCCTGAAAAAGGTCTTCACGGTCGGCCGGCCCATTGGTATAAACCATTGTTACTTTATGAATGATCGCCTGGTGTTTTTCGATCAATTCACTGAATTCCTTTTTCTTTGATCTCAGCACTTTCATTTTTTTGTTTCACTTTGTTGGTCGCAACGAAACGAGAAAAACTACATCTTTTTAAGAAAAAGTTTTGGACACCGGGATTTTTTTAACTACTTCCTCAGCCAATAACTTCAATAACTTTGTATTGAATGAGATCTTCAACCAGGTCTTTGATTTCGGGCAAATGCTCCGGTTCAACACCGGCTTTTACCCGAATCTCTTCAAGAGACAGATGTTCACCATCGGGGAATGGTAAATTATAGAGGAACTTCCCCTGTGCGGTAGTAAGATTGATTTTCTTTTCAGACCGTTCGCGCCCTTTCCCTACCCAAATAGCAAGGTTGCTAAAGTACTGGCCATTGCGGGCGAGCGAGAAACGTACACCCGCATTTCTTTTTTCGCGAATTTTTGATTGCTCCAAACTACTGTCGCCGGAATTTCTCAACTCTTCCAGCAGGTCGATTTCAAATGCTATTTTTTGTTTTTCGAGGGTGTAACGAAAATACGGACGTTTACGCTCTGTAACTTCTTTCTTCGATAGAATTCCCAGGTCGGCCATGGCTTCCAGAAAATCCTGGACAGTTTGTATGTGTATGCCCAGTCGCGATGCAGCTTCCGACGCCGAAATGTCGCGGTAATTGTTCAAAAGTCTGAAAATATCTTTCGAATAATTTTTTGATATGTATGTGCCAAATCTGGCAGCTTGTTCAAAGTTCATATTAGGAGAATATTCCAAGTTTAACCGAATTCAAACGGTCTAAAATTCTTACTTTATCGCCCCGCATGTAAAAATCGGCAAAGGTGATAAACAACTTTCCCATAGATTCGCAAAGGTGATCGAATGCCAGATCTTCTTTGTAATTGAGGTAATCTTTTCGTGAAATATGTACCGATACCTGTCCGTCGAAATTGAAAGCAATCCAGGTTTTTTCGAGGTAGTTAAAATTAGGATTGTACAAGGCTCCCCATTCATGTCCGTACTTTATGGGAACAATCAACACCCTGTTTTCTTCCTGGTAGGTCATTCCAACCATAATGCGTTTCAGGTAATTGGTGAAATCAATAATATCGTATTTCGAATAATCGACTACTCCTGCAGGCCGGGGCCGCTCTGTATATGATTCAGGGCCTTCATCTACATCCCATGCTGCCAATTCCAGCACTTCACGCCCCCTGTAATTAAATCGTTTGGTAATCATTCCATAGATTAACCAAAACAACAAAAGATAAAAAAATACCAGGACCACTTTGAATTCATTAGGGAGCTGGGGGACCGGTGCATTTAGACTTTCAGGTACTTTCATCAATAACATTAGCCCGCCTAAAGATAGTAGGTAAAAAGCGCTCACCAGCATATAATAATTGCCTGTTTTATAAAACGACCAGAATCCGAATGCCAGCGAATAACATAGAATCAGGATCCCCAGCGCTGAAAAAGCTACTCTGAGATCGAAAAGAATAAAACATAAGAAGAAGATTACAAGAGAGATAATGGCCGGAACCAATCCTTGTATGCCTCTGTCTGCTTTTAACTTTTTCATGGCTTGAATACTTTAGTTAATAAATACTACAAAAAATAAGAACTATACAAAGTTAATACCTTTTGCCCCTGTTTGTCAATATTTACAACGATGTTGTTCAGCATAGATTAGTGTTCCAGTAAATCCTTTTTAATAATTACCGACATAACCAAAATGATTGTTATATTTGTTTTCGTCGAAAAGATACAGGGCAAACGTTAGCATGCAAAAAATACGCTTAAACATTTTAGGATTATCGGTAAGTCAGACCCAGTCGGGGGCTTACGCGTTGGTGTTGGCAGAAGAAGATGGTGAACGCAGAATTCCTATTATCATTGGACCTGTCGAAGCACAGGCGATTGCCATTCAGTTGGAGGGGTTAAAACCTCCGCGGCCACTTACTCACGATTTAATAAAAAACATGGCTCTGGCTTTTGATATTGCCTTGTTGGAAGTAACCATTTACAAGCTGGAAGAAGGTATTTTTTATTCAGAGCTTTTGTGTGAGATGAACGGCAAAGAGATCCGGATTGATTCGCGAACATCGGATGCGGTAGCTTTGGCCTTACGTTTCAGGTGCCCGATATATACCTCGGAAGAAATTTTACAAAAAGCCGGAATCGTATTGGAATCGGATGATGAAAATTCTCCGGTACGCAGTATGATGGATGAGGACGAGCCTGAATCAAGCGTTTCTTCATATGCACAATATTCAACCAGTGATTTGCAGGAATTGCTGAATGAGGCCATCGAAGACGAGGATTATGAAAGGGCGTCAATCATTCGCGATGAATTAAATAAACGAGAGAAGTAAGTTCAAAACACATTAATAACAAATCACCCCTATCGCTACCTCATAGCGATTGTCCCCTGAAGGGGACAGGAGGACCAAAGGAACGACAGGGGTGAAAGGAAACGAAAAAACACTCAATGAAACGCATGATAATGTTGCTGGTAGTAATTACCGGCATTTTCTTTTTGCAACCGTTAGCGGCACATGCCGGAGATACAGTGCTTGCGGCAGCCGACGCAGCATCACAACAAACCGATACTTCAAATATTCTTTTGGCAAAGGAACGACAAACGCCTTTTTCGATTATGACCCTTTTTCGGGGATTGCTGGGCATGGTGGTGCTGGTTTTTGTGGGTTATATTTTCAGCTCCGACCGACGCAACATTCCCTGGCGAACAGTTGGAATTGGTCTGTTAATGCAAATTTTATTGGCATTGGGAGTTTTGTATGTGCCTATTGTGGAGGCTGGTTTTGCATTTTTTGGAAAGATATTCGTTAAGGTTCTCGACTTTACCAAAGAGGGGAGTATTTTTCTTTTGGGCGATCTGATGGATGCCGATACCTATGGTTATATCTTCCTTTTCCAGGTGTTGCCAACCATTATCTTCTTTTCGGCCTTAACCAGTTTGTTGTTTTACTGGGGAATAATCCAAAAGATTGTATACGGACTCGCGTGGGTGTTTACGAAGGTGCTGAGAATCTCGGGCGCAGAAGCGCTTTCGGTAGCCGGGAATATTTTTCTTGGGCAAACCGAATCGCCACTGATGATTAAAGCCTACCTCGATAAAATGAGCAAATCAGAGATTCTGCTGGTAATGACCGGAGGAATGGCAACACTTGCCGGAGGTGTTTTGGCGGCATACATTGCTTTGCTTGGCGGCGACGATCCGCAACTTCGGCTGGAATTCGCAAAACACCTGCTTACCGCATCGGTAATGGCAGCTCCTGCAGCCATTGTGTTTTCGAAAATGCTGGTGCCCCCAACCGACGCAATAAATAAAACCATTGATGTGAATCGCGATAAAATTGGAAGCAACGTGCTCGATGCCATTACCAACGGAACAACTGAAGGTGTAAAATTGGCTGTAAACGTGGCTGCAATGCTGTTGGCTTTTATTGCCTTTATTGCTATGTTCAATTTTATATTTACCAAAGTGGGTGCCATCACACATTTAAACGATGTTATTGCCAATCTCACCGATGGAAAATACAATGAACTGTCGCTACAATTTATTTTGGGTTATACTTTTTCGCCAATTATGTGGCTGATTGGAGTTTGTCCTGAAGATATTGCTGTGGTTGGTCGTTTGCTGGGCGAGAAGCTGATTCTTACAGAATTTATAGGCTATGTTTCGCTGGCCGACCTAAAAGCCGCCGGAGCGTTTGCTGAAACCAAGTCGATAATTATGGCCACTTATATATTGTGTGGTTTTGCCAATTTTTCATCCATTGGTATACAGATCGGCGGAATTGGAGCGCTGGCACCAAAACGTCGGGTACTGCTTTCTCAATACGGAATGCGTGCACTGCTTGCAGGTACACTGGCCTCGTTGATGAGTGCAACTATTATTGGGATGATTCTTGGTTGAAATCCAGCATTCGATCTTTTTTACATAAATGGCAGTAATTAATTTGGAAATAACATTTTTGAGTAAGCTTTCAGAATATGCAATATTGTCAGAATGGATATAGGAAACGCTAAATTTTGTTAATAATAATTAAGAAGCATAGGATTCCATCTCTATCATTTACTTAATTTGAAGTATTTCAGATTATTGGATGATAACATCTTGGATTAGTTGGTTTGCATTCTTCTTATAGCAAACTGTATACATCAAGAAAATGAATTTTGGGCTGAAACTCCTTAATTATTATGTGGATTTACTTGCATTCTAAATGTGAAATTGCCTAACTTTAGCATACTAACTCAAAATTAGTCAAATATAGCGTCGCTTTAGATTGTTATAAGAACATCTCAGAGATAGGTATTCGATTCTCTCTCAAAAATTAAGTGCAAGCTTGAGCTGAACAAATTTATAACAATAAGAGTGGACTTATGTTTGTCTACGAGTTTCAAACTAAGTTTAATTTTAAAACAAACCTGTCACGAATAAGATAACTAAACATATAATATTTACACTTTTCTTAGTACTGCTGTTTTCTGAAACATTTGCATACAGATTAACAGATGACGATGTAGTTGTTGATGAGAATGGTGTGATTACTAACTGTAGCTACAATATAAATCAAGCGGGGAATGTAATTGAGATACCTGATGTTTTAGATGGTAGAATAATAACAGGAATCGGGGATTATGCTTTTTTCAACGCAGGTAAAATTACTGAATTAATCTTACCTTCGTCGCTTGAGTTTATTGGAAATGGTGCATTTGAAGGTCATGCACTTACTTTACTGGAGATACCGACTAATGTTACCAGTATAGGCAATGATGCATTTGCCGGAAATGCTTTGTCAAGCATCAATTTCCCTTCAGGTCTTGAGTCCATTGGAAGCAGGGCTTTTGAAGCTAATCAATTATCGAATATTAACTTGCCGGATGGATTGATTACTCTTGGTGGAAGCGCTTTTCGAAATAATCAAATTAACATATTAACAATACCCAATTCTCTTGAGATTATCCCAAATACAGCTTTTGCTGAAAATCAAATTACAAGCCTAACCATACCTAATTCGGTTAGAATTATCCAAAATTCGGCTTTTGCTAATAACCAAATTACAAGTCTCACCATACCCAATTCCGTAGAAATTATCGAACGCTATGCTTTTTTAAGCAATAAAATAGAAACACTAACTTTTCAATCAGGTTGCCAGTTAGAAGAAATTTCAGATGGCTGTTTCCAATATAACTACATTCAAAGCTTGGCTATACCAAATAGTATTCTTCAAATAAACAGAAATGCATTTCGTGATAATACAAACCTTAGTGGTATTGCATTTGGATCCAACTTGTTAAGAATAAAGAGGGGAGCCTTTCGAAATCATAATCTTTCTTCAGTAAATTTACCAGCAAGTCTTGTTTTTATTGGTAAATATGCCTTCCAGTCTTCTGCACTTTCAAGTTTTAACCTTCCTTCATCCAGTAATAATAATGAATGGGCTGATATGTATGGTGTTATGCATAATGAGGGAGAGAGTGTATTTGATCTAAACAGTTCGTACGTTGCTCAAATACCATATACTTTTAAACCTGATGATGTGGTTGTGGAAAACGGTATTATTGTCAACTGCTCGTATTTTGACGAAATTACAAATGTTGCAAGTGTGATAACGATACCTAGTACTATTAATGGAGAAGAGATAATTGGGATTGGAGAAGGTGTTTTTTTTGACCGGGGAATTTCTCAAGTTGTTTTACCGGAGGGAATTCAGAGCATCGGTGCTTCGTCATTTCAGGAAAATGAAATTATTAATTTGACTATCCCCAATAGTGTTATTACGATAGGAGATGCAGCTTTTAATTATAACTGTATAAATTCTATAGCCATTGAAGAACCCAGCCAATTAGAAATTATTGGAAGAGACGCATTTAGTCGTAATCAGCTTACAAGCGTTAACTTGCCGGAAAGTTTAATAAAAATAGAGATGTACGCCTTCGCGAGTAATTGGCTGCAAACTATAAATTTTAATGACAACAGTAAGTTGATATCTATAGGGAGGTATGCATTTGACGGCAATGGGGAGTTGACAGGCTTTAAATTACCTGATCCTTCTGCTAATGACTACGATTATTGGGTAGACTGGGACAACACCGAGTATAGCACTAGCACTAACCTAGATGTAAATAATTTTGAGACTTTTTATAAAATCCCTATTGAACTTACACTTACCGATGACGATGTTGTAGTTGTGGATGGAGTGATTGTAAGATATACCCCTTCCAATCCTTATGCTAATGTTTTAACCATTCCTGATAGTTTAGACGGACAAGAAATAATTGGGATTGGATCGAGTGTTTTTGCGAGCTTAGGATTAATCAGTGTTAACTTGCCTACTACTTTAAAGATTATCGAAAATAAAGCGTTTGCAGAAAATGATCTTCTGGACGTTATAATTCCAGGTAGTGTTGAAGGAATTCAAGGAGGAGCATTTAATTGGAATCTTATAGATGAACTAATCTTTGAAGAAAATAGTCAACTAAGATATATTGATTATGATGCTTTTTCCAGTAATAAAATTTCATCACTTATTCTACCTGACAGTGTTGACTTTATTGGTACTTCGGCGTTTGCCTGGAATCAAATCTCAAATGGGCTAATAATACCAGATAGTCTACATACAATTGAGAATGGAGCTTTTAAAGGAAACCAAATATCATCAGTTTCTTTCTCTGGAAATAGTTCTTTATCTTATCTGGGTGAGTCCGCCTTTGCGAATAATCGTATTTCTAACGATATCGTTATCCCTCCGAACTTAACTGAGATTTCAAATTATGCTTTTCAGGATAATAATATAAGTATGGTAATAACCCATGATAAAATTGTGGAGTTTGGGTATGGGGCTTTTGCTGATAACGAACCAGCCCTGACTATTGAATTGCATGAACCTCCTACTATTCCTCTTGTAACCTATTTCTTTTGGTGGAAAGATAATTATGGGAATCATTATGATTCTGGCGAAATTATTACGAATGATGCAGATACTTTAAATTTTTATAACCGCTACAAGGCAGTTATTGATCAGTTTTTTGTGGTAACTTTTGTTGTTACTGATAATAAAGGTGTGCCTTTGGAAAATGCTTTAATTGATATCTTTAACGAAACGCTTACTACAAGTATTGCTGGAATCGATTCGATTGGCCCTGTGTTAAGAGGTCTACAAGAATATACGGTTGGTGGAGTTGAAGGGTGTTTCGATTTTACCGGGGTAGTCGATGTCCAGAGTGATACTACTATCTATGTTGAGTTGAATCGGTATTATGGAGTAGATATAACTGTTATAGATATATATGATAATCCAATTGAAGGCGCTTCTATATTAATAAACAATACAAACTGTACCTCGGATATAACAGGTAACGCACAAATAGATCTGATAAATGGTGATTATCCGTTCACCGTTAACCTTGCTGGTTATTTGGAATATACAAATTCAATCACAGTGCATGATACTGATAAAACTTTAACTGTTAAGTTGTTGCCTGTTATGGTTCGCTACTTCCCGAATGAAGCTATTGGGGAGACATTTATTGATACAGTAAGTGGAAGTCCTTATACTGTATCAAATAATCTATTTTCAAGAGAAGGATATTCATTTTTACACTGGAATTCCCAACCAGATGACACCGATACCACTTATTCTGAAAACGAGATAATAATTCTTGGATTCTCAAACCTAGATTTATATGCAATTTGGGATCCAATTGATTATAATATTATTTATTACCTGAATGGTGGTATCAACGATAACCGAAATCCGGATACGTATAACATTGAAGGCGAAATAAACCTGTTCCAGGCTGCTAAAGACTCAATGTATTTTGCAACATGGATTGACGCTGATAGTAACCGGGTAAGCAATATAGAAAGTGGGACGACCGGTGATATCGAATTATGGGCAATATTTACACCTGAACCAACTTATTTTATTGATTATTTCAACCTGAATAATGCTAGTCATAACAATCCACCCATCTATACTCAATTCGATTTACCTTTTAGTTTTACTGATGCAAATAAAACAGGATATTGGTTTGCCGGATGGTTTGAAGATTCATTGCTTACGCAACCAATAGGTGATATCCCGGTTGGAAGTAAATCGGATTATGATATTTATGCCAAGTGGGGTGGTGCCATTGAATACATCATATCCTATGAATTATATGGAGGCCAAAACAATCCGTTGAATCCTGTAAGCTATACGATAGAAAACGATGACATATTCTTTGAAAATCCCACAAAAACAGGAGCTAATTTTGTCGGTTGGTACAGCGACCAAACTCTGATAAACGAGATTACAGGATTGCCAAATGGTTCTGTTGGTGATACAACAATATACGTTAAATGGGAATTAGATACTTTTAAAATTGAGTATATGCTTAATGGTGGGATAAATAATTCATCCAATCCTTCAATCTATACAATTGACAGTGAGGATATTATTTTTGAATCACCTAATAGAGCCGGTGCTATGTTTATTGGCTGGTACTCTGATGCAAACCTGGAAATCCCGATAACAGAAATACCACAAGGCAGTTATAGAGATACGACTATATATGCCAAATGGGAATTGGATGTCTTTAAAATTGATTACATGCTCGATGGAGGAATCAATCATTCGTTAAATCCTGCAAACTATACTATTGAAAGTGATGATATTGTTTTTGAGAAACCTACAAAAACTGGAGCAGTTTTTATTGGGTGGTACAGTGATGAAGATTTGCAGAATAAGATCGTGCAAATATCAAACGGTTCTATTGGAGATAGAAAAATATATGCTAAATGGGAACTAGACATTTTTAATATTCAGTATCAATTAAACGGAGGAGAAAACGATCCCATCAATCCATCCCGGTATACTATTGAATCAAATACTATTGTATTTGCAGCACCTGTTAGAGAAGGATTTATTTTTGAGGGCTGGTATATTAATGCCGCTTATTCAGAAGAAATTACTTCACTCCCGCAGGGTAGTTTTGGGGATACTACCATCTATGCAAACTGGATCGAGTTATTCGATATAAACTTTATTATTACTACTGATGGAACAAATCCTGCGATGGCTGTTGATGTGGTTATTGATAATATGCAATATTTAATATCCGATGAGCAGGGTTTTGTCGACACTGTAGTTGCAGATGGAAGTTCGTTTAACTATTCGGTAGAAATTGCAGGTATCGTTATAACTGAAGGGAATGTAAATGTATCAGGAAATGATGTAACGGTAGAAGTTGAAATCGTTAATTGCTATATGCGATGGTACGATGTTATTTTCTGTGACAATGGCAAAGGTATTTGGACCGATTTTTCCTGGTATTCGGGAGGGGAAAAGATTAGTAGTGAACCGTTTTTTCATAATCCGGGCGGAATTGAAGACGGCAACTATAAGTTGGTTCTTACATCTGCTGCAGGTGTTGAATACACTTGGGAAAAAGATTTTGTAGATGGGAATTTTGATGGGAATGTATATATATCGAATCAAATAAAAGAACGTGAAGTTGGAACAGAGCAGGTTAATGTAAAAGTATATCCTTCTCCCGTTCAGCATGCACAGGATTTAAAAATAGTCTTATCGGAAAATTCTGATCTGCAAAACACTTATATTTTAATTTATGACATTCGAGGTTCTCAAATATTAAAAATTAAAGATCCATTCTATATTAACGATATTTTAATTGATAGTAACTTTTCTTCCGGAACTTTTTATGTGATTCTAATTGATAAAAAAAATAAACGAATTACAACGATTGACTTTATTGTAAATTAATTTCAGAGTATATCAGTTCAATTGGCTGATTATATTGATTAGAAAAACAGGAATTTCAATATACAGCCTAATTAAGTTTGATGATAGTGATGCTAACAAAGAAAATATTTCTGACCCTCTTTTTATACCTGATGGTCGTGAATACAACATTCGCCCAGTTAGATTTTAGGCTAACGGCTGCTTACGGAAATATTTACATAAGACCACAAACCGATTTAAATATGCACATTAAAGCTGAGAACTACATAACAATAGGTTTTCAGGCAGATTATTATTTTACAGAGAAGATAGGTATTGGTGCAGGAGCTGATTACTATGTTAAAGATAGTCAGTTTGATGTAATTCTGTCAAGTTATGCTCACAGCTATAGCGGTACTGATAACTGGGAAGTAGACCCATACCCACGCGATTACGTGTTTACTATCCGGTCAAACGTTCCGGATATAGTTGAAAGAAACACATTGTCGTTCATCGAGGTGCCGGTATCAGTAGTTTATAGCTTCCCACTGTATAACAATGTTTATTTAACATCCAGATTAGGAGCAAAAGCCGGGATTCCACTGACGGATTCGTATATACTGAATGAAAGTGATTTGTTTACCCGCTTGTATTTTCCCGAGTGGGATTTAGAATTATTTGAAATTCCTGCCCATGGACTCTACGACAGCAGAACCGATTGGCATCCTGAAGGTGAATTGAAATTAAATGAAGTATACTCTGTCTTTACAGAGGTTGGGCTTGATTTTCCGATATCACCACTTAAGGTCAGAGTGAGTGGGTATTTTTCCTACGCATTAAATGACATGATTAGAGAAAAGGAAAGTTCACTGATTTATTGGCGTGAGGAATATAACAATGTTCTAAGTATAACTGAAAGTACCAGAATAATCCAAATAGGCATTAAAGTCGGAATAGGGATAATGTCTCATGGCGAAAAGAAAGGGAAGTATAAAGACAGATCACATTGTGCATGGGAAACTGCATGCATAGATTTTAAGTAAGTATGGATTGGGGGTAGCTTTCAGGTTGTTATGTTATAGATTTTCAGATGGTTCATTTTCTTCTCTTGATTTTGAATACTTATTTCTTAACTGGAGGCGATTCGAATATTAAAATTAAGCTAGTCTTGTTTTATAGTAGACGTTCACTAGATTGCAATAGCAGGAATGATTCTCGGATAAGATTTGAATATTAGTTCAACAAAGAGCAAAAGTGTATCAAATGTAAGTTTATATCCTTTGTATTTCAACGTCCTTGTTAGATTATCTATTTCTATTTATTAGTTCAAATATAAATACCATTGTTACCTCTTTTCTATCCCTAATATCCAACAACATCTATATTGCATAATAATCGCAGATAGTTGGTTTCAATTTATTCATTCCATGAACAGGAGTTGCAAAAGAGCCTCGGCCAAAATATGGGTGAATCCTTCTATTGTATAGTTTTTCAATTGTATTTTTCCTGCATTACAAGTGGTCGCAAGCAAAAAGAATATGTCTTGTATAGTACAATAAAAAGGAAAAGTTGCCAAGTTGTACTTCATTTTTTTGTATCTTTTTGCAACGATACATCTCCATTAGCTAAGGTGTAATCACATTTGAGATTAAAAATATAAACATTGGATAAGCAATGGCTCACAATATCATACAAGTGTTCGTTTGTAGCAAAAATTAACTCGAAATTATTTTATGATAAAGTGCAAATTTGTTTAAGGGTAAAAAGTCATAGTATTGTCTAGTAAATGTGAGCCGATAAGAGTGAGAAAAAGATACAATCGAGTATGATTGAAAATAGTGACTGGGGCTGAATCGAATGATTCAAATGTGGTTAGAAAAACAATACTGTGGGCTCATAATTGAAACCAAAAACTATTAATGCTGTACAATTATTTCTATTGTGAATGTGCACATAATTGTGCGATACTAATTTAATCATTAATCTATCAAATTTATTTTCAATGAAAAAACTGACGCTATTTCTTATTTGTGCTCTTATAGTAGGTGTACAAATAGCAAGTGCACAGGTTAGGAGTGTTTCCGGAACCGTATTAAATTCTGAGGACAACACGCCGATACCGGGTGTATCAGTAAGTGTAAAGGGAACCACCGTTGGTACAGTTACCAATATTGATGGTATTTATTCCTTCGACATTCCAACAGATGCTCAAACAATTGTGTTTTCATTTGTTGGGATGAAAACAGTTGAAATGCCGGCAACGGGTTCAGTAATAAATGTTAACCTGGAGTCGGATGTTTTAGGACTTGATGAAGTGATAGTAACTGCGTATGGTACATCAACAAAGCAGGCATTTACCGGTTCTGCTGATGTAGTGGGGGCTGAAGAATTATCATCACGAAATGTTACTTCTCCGATTGCAGCAATTGAGGGTAGAGCAACAGGAGTACAATTTACTTCTGCATCAGGGCAACCTGGTTCTTCGCCTGATATTGTTATTCGTGGAGTAGGAACACTTAATGGAAGTTCTGACCCGTTGTATATTGTTGATGGTATCCAGTATGAAGGTTCGTTAAATACAATTAACCAGGAAGATATCGAATCTTTTACTATCCTTAAAGATGCCGCTTCTACTTCATTGTACGGATCAAGAGCTGCTAATGGTGTAGTTTTAATTACTACTAAAAATGGTACTAAAGGTGCTATAAAAACTTCTGTATCTGCTCAGGTAGGTATTGTTAGCCGGAGTATTCCGAGCTACGATGAAGTTTCTCCGGGGCAGTATTATGAGATGATGTGGCAGGCTTTAAAAAATTCGAGTGCTGGTGGAGGAGATGCAGCCTATGCTTCTGCAAATATATACAGCAATTTAGGGTATAACCCATTTAATGTGGCAAATAACCAAATTGTTGGAACTGACGGAATGCTAAACCCGAATGCAAGCGTAATTTATAAAAGCTTAGATTGGTATGATGAGATGGAACAAACCGGATTGAGGACAAATTACAATGTTAATGTTGCCGGAGGAGGCGACAGGCATAAAGTATTCTTTTCGGCTTCGTACCTGGATGAAGAAGGATATGTGGTTACAACCAATTTTAATCGTATTACTTCGCGTTTAAATTCCGAATTCGATGCCACTGATTGGTTAAAACTCGGAGGTAGTGCAAACATTACTATTACTGAATCTGCCGGTCCAACTTCTGCAGGAACAAGTAGTATTGTGAATCCTTTCGGCTTTGCTAAAAACATAGGATCAATTTACCCGGTATATGTAAATGACCTGGATGGAAACATCGTATTAGATGCCGGAGGAAATCCTGTTTTTGATAACGGTGAAGGTTATTCTGAATACAATATCGGTTCAAGGCCAATAAATCAAGGTCGTCATGCTTTTCAGGAATTGTTGCTGAATGATGAAACCACGAGAAATAATACCTACGGAGTTCGATTCTTTGCCGATTTCAAAATAATTGAGGGGCTTAATCTTAGATTGAATTACGGTAGAGATATAAATGAAGGTCTTGAAAAAGAATATGAAAACCATATTATTGGTGATGCTCAACCAACCGGGAGATATGGAGAAGACAGATATCGGAGAGATGTTGAAAACTTCAATCAAATTTTAACATTCAAAAAATACATTAATGAAGTTCACAGTGTAGAGATAACTGCAGGACATGAAAGTTTCCAACGAATTTACTCAGGAATCGATGGCTCGGCTATTAAACAAGTTGCTACAGGTATCTATGAATTTGACAATTTTGCCGAGCCAATTAGTTTAGGTGGTGCTACTACAGAAAAAACTATTGAAGGTTACTTCTTAAGGGCAAACTATAATTTCGACGGTAAATATTATATCAGTGCTTCAGTAAGAAGAGATGCTTCTTCTGTTTTTGATGAAAAATCAAGATGGGGTAACTTCTATTCAGTTGGTGGTTCATGGAGAATAGATCAGGAAAATTTCATGAAAAATGTAAGTTGGATTAATCATTTAAAACTACGTGCGTCATATGGTCAGGTAGGTAACGATGATTTGGGCGACTTCTTCTTATCTCAACCAAGATACGGACTAACATCAAACGCCGGGAATCCGGCTATTTACTGGTCAGAAATTGGTAATGCTGACCTTCAATGGGAAACGGTTGGTAGTTTCGACGTAGCCCTGGAATTTGGTTTATTCAATAATATTATTGATGGTTCAGTTGAATATTACAAGAAGAATTCAACTGACCTGCTTTATGATTTACCCATTCCTTTAAGTAATGGTTTAAATACTGTGCCTTCAAACATTGCCGATCTGTATAATTCAGGCATTGAAATCGGTTTAACCGGACATATCATTAATAAGGGGGAATTTATATGGGATATGACACTACAAGCATCTACGTTTAAAAATGAAATAACGAAAATTCCGGATCCTTTTATAGATGGTTCAAAAAGATGGGCAGAAGGTAAATCAATCTATGATTTTTACATACTTCAAACTGCAGGTGTAGATCCCGACACAGGAGATCAATTGTTCTGGATGTTTGAATTTGATGAAGAAGGTAATAGTATACCGGTATTGGATGATAATGGGAATCAGGAAACCACAAATGATTGGGAAGAAACTGAAAGAGCCTATACAGGAGACAACTCCATACCTGATGTTTTAGGATCAGTATCGAATTATTTTAGTTATAAAGGATTCGACCTGAATGTTTTAGTGACATATGGTATCGGTGGAAAATTTTTAGACTATGGATATGCTGCTATGATGCATAGCGGTACTTATGGACGATCACTTCATCCTGATATTCTGGATGCATGGAGAAATCCGGGCGATGTAACCAGTGTGCCCAGAATGGAAAATGGAAATGTTGATTTAGTGCAAACACAGTCTTCCAGATTTTTAACAGATGCGTCTTTCTGGACCTTAAAAAATGTTAGCTTAGGCTATACTTTTGATGGTTCTGTTACCGAGAGAATTGGTGTTGACAATTTAAGATTATCACTTACCGGAGAGAATCTATATCTAAAAAGTAAGAGGAAAGGACTCGATCCTCAATACAATTTATCAGGAACACCAGAGGGTAATGATTTTAACCCATCGAGGGTATTCTCGATAGGATTAAATGTTACATTTTAATCATTAAAATAATTAAAACATAATAACTATGTTTAAAAAGATAATCTTGTTACTTGTAATAGTAGCTATTGCAACAACATCGTGCGACAAAGACTTTTTGGAGACAAAACCAACAGATGCTATATCTTCTGGTGATGCATTGGCATCTGCTGAAAATATGGCACTTATTCTAAATGGCCTGCATCGTTTATTATATGCTCAGCCACAAACTATGCTTTCCGGGGGAGATAGTTACAGATCAGGAAATCATTACTGGATTCCTTTAGGGGATAATTTGGCAGGAGGCGTCATTCATAGTGCCAGGGCAAACAATTTGGGTTGGCAAGACGATACACAATGGATTTCTCATAACCAGGAAACATCTTTAACAACCAAACAGTTGTGGTATCAACGCTATCATATCATTGCCAGTGCCAATGCAATTATAAATAAAGCCGCTGAAGGAACTATTCCTGAAGATGCAAAAATGAAAGAAATTATAGGACAAGCTTATACGTACAAAGCATACGCCTATCTTTCATTGGTTCAGCACTATGCTAAAGGCTATCTGATTGGCAATCCGGCCACAGATCCCGGTGTACCTTTATTGTTTGCTTCTGAAGCTCCTTTTACAAGTGCGCCCAGATCTACAGTAAAAGAAATTTATGACCAGTGTATGTCAGATATTAATAATGCGATAGCATATTTTGATGGTGCAACTGCAAGGCCAACCGGTAATGCATCTGACAAATCTCAACTTAATATTGACATTGCGTATGGTTTAAAAGCCCGTATTGCATTAAATATGGGGGAATGGAGAACCGCAGCCGATGCAGCGGTTATGGCACGTAAGGATTATCCTATTATGGATAAAGATGATTATTATTCAGGCTTTAATTCAACTTTACTTCCTGAAGTTATTTGGGGAAGTAATGTAATTACTACTGAAACAACTTATTTCCGTTCATATTTTTATTTAATGTGTAATACATTTAACGGGAGCCAAAATCGAAACAATCCAAAAATTATGGATAGGAGATTATATGCTCAAATTCCGGATACTGACTATCGAAAAGGAATGTTCTTAAAAGATGCTCCAAATTCGAATACTTCCGCTTCTAATGGAGAAGGAGGTTGGGATAACAACACAAATCCGTTATACACTACAGAAGAAGAATTTGATGCTGAAATTGACCGGCTTGCCAGTGTGTACGGATGGACTTCCAGTCATAATACGCACCCGTATATGCACGTAAAAATGAGACAAAAGTCACCCGGAACAACAGATCCGGATGATATTATTTTAATGCGTTCATCTGAAATGTATTTGATTGAAGCAGAAGCAGAAGCCATGTTAGGCAATATTCAAGCTGCACAAGATGCATTAAAACCATTGGGCGAAGAACGCGATAGTGCTTATGATGTTACCATGTACGATACAAAAGTAAAATTAATGGAACACATTAAGTTTCAGAGAGCTTTAGAATTATGGGGAGAAGGATTCCTTTATACTGATAAGATACGTTGGGACGAAGGAATTGACCATGCTGCTAATGGTGGTTCCGGTGCATCTCAGGGATTGTATCAAAGCGGATTCCAACAAGATAAACCATCAATTAATGATGAGTGGGTATTTAAAATTCCACAAGAAGAAATTGATGCGAATCCAAACTTAGGTCCTGGCGATCAAAATTAAACTTTGGCAGATGTTTTCTGCATAAAAAAGGTGGCCGAACAAAACGGCCACCTTTTTCTATTTATAACAAACGCCTCTATTTCTTTAACAGAATCAGTTTTTTCGTCTCTACAAAGTCATTTGTTTTAAGTGTACAATAATAAATACCATCAGCCAGTCCGTCCGCATCGAATGTGTAGCTGTAATGCCCTGCGATTTGTTCCACATCGACAATACGCCTGATTTCTCTACCAACAGAATTTGTTACCGTCAGCATAACGTGCGTGTCTTCCGGAATTGTGTATTGAATGGTGGTATTACTCCGGAAAGGATTTGGATAGTTATTAAAGATGTACTGTCCTTCATCCGCCGGAAGTAGTTCGCCTTCGGCTATCGAAAGAATAACCGGATTATCAACCGTACCATTAATTTTATCGATGGTAAAGTTTAGCTCAGGCGAAACCAGTTCAATTTGTTGCTGGTTGTATTCATCCCACATCACTGTTTTAACCGTTTCGCCAATGTCTGAACGATCGCCGTAAACCATAGCAAATGCCATGTATTCGTCAATCGGATTCAGGTACGAAAGCGGAACATCGCCACGCAGTTGGTCGTTGATATAGGTTTGAATCCTGTACCTGTCGGAAGTTGGAAATTCTCCAAAATCAACAATCGCAGTCAGGGTCATGTTGTACTCGTGCTTCAGGAAGAGCTCTTCTGTATCGCCCGATTTCATTATTGTAATGTTGTCGCTATTGCCAACAAACAACTTATAACCCAGCCCCGGGTGGAAGAATTTCAGATCGCCGACCCACGAATCGGTGCTTTGATTGTATTCGCCGTATTCGTACTGGCTCTTAATAACGTCTCCCGGTCCTGCCGACAGCTGCTCCAACACATCATCAATAGGTAAAATCTCTGATTTTGGATACCCGATCCAGTTCCACTTCGGATTTAAAGGAATACTTACATCCGATTCGGGCTCATTTCCAATCAGGCTCAGCGTGTCGCCATGAGCACTCAGGAATATCATGTAGCCTGTTTTTATGTCGACATCAGCGAGTGTTCCCTGCCAGCCGGTAAGTTGGCTGAACTGCGAATATCCCGACTGTGATTTCAGCGTAATATCGTTTAGTGAAGTTGGCGGTGTAAGGCTTTCAAACACTTTGCCTACACTCATGTCATCGCTTTGTTTATTCACCGAAATCCAGTTCCATCCTTTTGCCAGCATCCTTTGCTGAATACCTCCTGCAGGATGCAGAATAAAGGGCTCCTCTACGTTTCCAACCACACCATCGGTAAAGAAGGTCAGTTCTTCAATGGCTCCATATTCGATGCCGTTGAGACCATCCCACATTCTGAATTTGATGACTTCAGTAGTATGCTGATTCCGGACATGATACTCCGGGAAATTAATCCAGTCGAGATCAAACTCAGCACCATTCGACTGAATGCGCAGTGTATGCTCACCGGCCGGAACCTCGAACTGAGTGGTATAGACGCCATAGGAACCTCCATTAACGGGCACTGCAAAAGTTGCAACCAAATTCCCGTCGACAAAGACGTCGACATCGCCGGCTTTATTACCAGCAGCTTTAAATTCAGCACTGAAATTACCTGCTTTGGTGGCGTAAATGTCGAAATCGATCCAGTTATTCTTCTTAAAACGTGTGGCATCATACGTCTTGCCATCTTCGGTAAATGTAATGTCCTGCACACTCAGGTCATCCACGTAATCTTCGGCTTCGAGCAAACTTCCGTTTTCGCCTGCCAGATTTCCTGATACGGTAATAAATGCTGCGTATTTGCTGAGTTCGGGAACATACATGATGTTGCCAACGCCGCGCAATTCGCCATCAACATAGGCCGCAATCTTATCGCGTAATCCTGTCGACAGGTTTTCGTCGCCATCATCTGAACTAAACTGCGCAACAATGTTCATATTGTACTGGAAATCGGGGTGGTTTACACTCCAGTCGATCTCTTCAGCATACAGTTCAAGAGATACTTTGAGTACTTCGGGCGAACCATCGATTAAGGCCGTAACTTCTCCCTCATAAAATCCGGGTAACAAATCTTCAACCACATGGAACTGAAGGGTGAAACTATTTCCTCCCAGCACCGAAGCAGAAGTTACCGAAGGCACCAGCCAGTCAGGGTACTCTTCAATGGTAAACGATTTACTTATGTTGGCGCTGTTATCAAGATTTGCGCTCAGTACCACCAGTTCCGTTTCTTCGGCTGTTATGTGAACCTCCTCAGGATTCCACGACACCGGGCTTACATTCACCAGGAACGACCACTCGGTTTTGTATTCCTGTACATTTCCAAAAATATCCTGAATTCCTTCCACTACGGCATAAACACGTTTCCCCTCGAGCGATGGTTGTGCAAAAAGATCGTCGTTTGGAACCAGGATAATTCCATCTGCATTTTGAGAACACTGAACCGTTATCGGAATTTCAGTGGAATCTTCAAGGAAGAGGCGGATATTTGGTGCTTCTCCTGAATAACTTTCAAAATTACAATTGATGTCTTTATCAAAAACAACACTGATTTCCTGCCCGTAACGCAGGTAGCCATCGGCCGGCGACGGTGTTCCGTAAGGAGCAATGGACGAACGGTCGATAATTCCCGATTGTTCGGAAGAATAGGAAATTCCACCCTCGATTCCACAATTTGCTTTGGCGCGTAAACTGTAACTGCCATCTGTAAGGCCGGAAACATCAAACTCGTAATCGTAAAAGTTTTGCAACAGTAGTTCCTTGTCAATAGTCACATCGTCAACCCAGCCTTCACCTTGTCGTTTGTACTGCAGGGTTATACTTTGCAGATTTTCGTTGTTCCGGTCGTAGCCTGTAAAAGCCACATCCAGTTTGTTGTCGTTATTACTGTTAACAAGCCAGTTATTGCCCGGCAGATGCAAGGCCACATTTGAGCATTCGCTTTGGAAATCGACAAATATCCAGGCCGTGTCGGCGCTTGTAACACTGCCACCATCCTCCCATAGTGAATATTCACACGGTGGATACATCATTATCCCAATCGAATCGTAAGTGGACGCCATTGGTCCGCGTTCGACGGTAAGTGCAATGTTTGCCGTTTGGTTGTATTGCAGAAAATAAGAAGCTCCACTATTGGTGATTGATGTGCCACCTAATTTTACAACGGCACCATCGGGATTTGTGGTAGAAACTACTTTTACGTGGTATTCACGGGTTTCCCGACTCTGGCTTTCGTTTAACAAATTGGCAGTAAACACCGCCTGTCCACCTATCGGAACGTTGTTGATCTGTGGTGGATACACAGTGATACGCGCATCGTCGCGCGGTTGTGTGCCAGGTTCGTGCGGGCAACTTGAGGTTCCCAGTTTCAGATTGAAAGCAGGTACACCATAGGCTTTATCCTCCAGAATATCGACGCTAAAGAAATCGCCAATATCGTTGTCGGAAAGAATATATCCAACGGTTCGGGAATAAGTGGTATCGTTACCCTGATTAAAGGTGTTTGCCCACCTGAACTTTGCCATAACTCCGATCTCGCTGTCGAACCAGGCGCCGGATTCATTATCAAGTTTTATTCCTGCTGCTAATTCAGTATTTATAAATGCAGAGTATTCGAATGATGCAGAATTTGTTGTATCGGTGGTATATTCGTTGGTATAAGGGGCACCGGCACTAAACGAAATATTCTCTTTAAATACAGCATCTTCTCCTCTGTTTAAATCATTTTGTGCCAACACTTCCTCCCAGTGCAAACTATCAGCCAGTAACTGGTTAGCCTGCATTTTTTCCTCTGGCGAGAGCAGACTGGTATCGCGACCGGCAATCAAGGCGCTACGCAGTACTCCAAGAGTTGGAAGCAGGGTGTTCTTAATGTGTGTTTCGGTATAAACAAAAGTTGTCGCAAAACCGGTGACATCAATAGTCGGAACAGTTTTTATCTCGGCCTGACAGGTTGCTGTATTAAAGGTCAGCTCGTCTCCCAGTGCATATTCCTGGTTAAACGAAGCACCAATGTATACATCTCCATCATTTCCGGTAAGGTTCTCCAAATCGGAAGTTGAAAAAGTTTCATTGAAGGTGATTGTGGTTTCTACACCGTTGCGGTCATAATTATCCCTTCCGGCCACCGCGCTAAATTTAATTTGTGTTCCAAATCCATTACTTGAAAAAGGAGTGAGTACTTTAGCTCCTATCAACAGGTTAGCATAAACTCCTGCTTCTCCTCCTACAAGCATTTCGAATGTATTAAAACTTTTGTATGATTTGCCTTCCTGAACGTACGAATAACTGTTGTCTCCGGGAGGGTCGTGTAAGACCAGCATGGGCATCTCGGGCGATTTTGTAATAAATGACGGCGCCTGTGTTTTAACACCTTCAACCATTATCCAGTATTCCTGTGGAGTGGCATCTAAAAATCCAACTTCCGGAACCACGTACAACAGTTTCTCATGATTGTGCTCAGCACTCTCAGCAATTTCTGGTAATCCGGCTTGTGTTGTATACACTGCAAAACCGTTTACAATAGGCACCTCTATTGGCTCATCTCCGCGGTCGGCAACAAAGTCAAAAATACGCAAATATCCTTCATTCACGGGGCAGTCGCCCATCGATTCATTCACTTCAAAAACCAGGGTGTAAGTGTCATTTTGCTGCATTAGCGTTATATCTCCACCGCTACAAGAAACTACTTGCGCGCCTGCATCGGCAAAATCAACCTGAATGTCAAGTGGTGAGTGGTAAATGAAATTCGCTTCGGGAATCACTTCCCCTCGTGTTGTATCGGTAACCGTCACTAATGTAGTGTCGGCGGGAGTAATGCTTGTTGTTCCGTTGGGCAGGAAAATGGTATCTGCGGGGGTGATATCCAGACTATCGCGTTCAACTACCATATCTGCTGTATCCCGCACAGTAAGGTCGATACGAATAGGTTTATTACCAATTTGGTCAAATATGTTCGAATTAACCGGATCAAGTTCAACCACCTGCACATCGTATTCGCGTGCCGGAAGATCCGGAATGGTTAGCAGACCATTTGCATCGGTATAATAACTGGTATTAAAACAGTTGCCCGGCGAAGTAAGTTGTATTTTCACTGAATCGGCCACCGGAGTTTCACACCCGGTTTGTACTTTCACAAAAATGGTATCGGTTTGTGTATCGGTAAAATTGATGTTCAATGAATCGCCGGCCACAAAGAATGAGGTTGAAGGTTGTCCTGATGGATTTTCAAAAGTATGATGCAAAAACTCGGGTGTAAAGGTATAATCTCCTTCTTCCTGTATGGCATAACTCCAATCGCCGTTGGCATCAGTAAATATTCCCCTGCTTTCTCCGTTAATCAGAATTTCAACCTCAGGCACACCGCATTCGGCTGCGGTTGATTTTGGATACACAACTCTACCGGCCATAGAGAAAACACTCTCATCGGTAAAGTTGGCTCCTGAACTGAGTTTCGAATTCAGATCGAGTACACGGGTTATGGTATCGGGCGTAAAAATATGTGGTCCGTTTGGTCCGTCTTTGTATGGTACCACGATAAATTCGGCTTCATCGTAATAGTAAATGTTTCGTATTTCGTAATACCCGTCCACATCGGTAGTGGTACAATAGCCTCCCGAAGGAACGGTCAGTGCTCCAGCCGGTAAATTTGGAGTTACCGGAATCGCACAAACACTCACGCCTTCTA
This sequence comes from uncultured Draconibacterium sp., assembly GCF_963674925.1. Lineage (NCBI taxonomy): Bacteria > Pseudomonadati > Bacteroidota > Bacteroidia > Marinilabiliales > Prolixibacteraceae > Draconibacterium > uncultured Draconibacterium sp. The sequence goes on along the minus strand of NZ_OY771647.1, from coordinate 203,129 downwards.
CTCCAACACTTAACACCGACTTAACGGTACCTTTAATGGTTCCGTTTGGTTTCGAGTATCCATCGTCGTTAAGGGTAGGGAAGGTGCGTGTTGCGTGAATTGGTGTTACATAATAGGTATGCTTGTAACCAGGAATGGCACCATCGTCGCTGTATGCCTGGGCGTTTTTGCTTAAAATCGCCAGCTCTTCCTTTTGGCTGCTTTCCGGTACACTGCGCTCAATACGCAATTCCTCTGCAAAATCCGACAAGTCGTCCCATTCTACTTTCACACGGTTAGTATACGTTCCGTCGGATGCATTAACGTTAAAAGTTTTTGCTTTTCCAAGTACGGCATTAGAACTATTTCTTGGTGATTCGTGATTTCCCCAATCGTCGGTAAAGGTGGTTACCCAGTAATAATATACATCGTTCGGAACAATTGTTTCATCGGTCCAGGTGCGAACATCTCCTGCAACCTGGGCAATTAATGCTCCGTTACCGGTCGTCGTTCCCCTGTAAATATTGTAACCAACGTTTGCATCCGGAATATCGGTTCCTTTCGACCAGCTCAAAATAATCTTTTCAAAATATTCCTGATCAGAGGCAGTTATTCCGGTAGGAGATTTTATTGCAGCTGTAGCTGCGTATGTTAAAACACTATATCCGCTACCTCTGTCGCCTGAACTGTTTGCTCTGGGATAACCACTCCATACCCATTCCACACAGTTACACCAGGCCAAACTACAGTCTTCAGATTCCTGATAACGTAAGCCCCAGTATCCTGAATTATTTGGACCTGCCACATAAGTAATGGTACCGCTGGATTTACTGCCGCTACCACTAATCGTTTTTGAACTGTTGCTATCAGTGTTTTTATAGATATCAAACCTGTGAACAACAGCTTCAGTACAACTAACAACTCCAGCGCCGCTATAAGTGAAGGTGAGTGCATAGTCTGATCCGCCCGATGAAATCTGAACCGACATATCGGGATAGATCCTCTCTGCGCTTGCCCAAACAGGCAGCAGAAAAATAAAAGCCAGCAACAAAGCAATAGTGCTGCCGGCTTTCCTGATTAAATGGTCGGGAAGTATTACTCCCGGATAAGTAAAGTTTTTCATAATGGATTATATTAAGTGTTTATAGATGGAGTCTTGTCTTTCATTGGTGAAGACAATGACTATATGTGAGTACTATTTAATTTTAAAATTGTGTTGTTAAATGCGTCAGGTGTGAAATACATAGTTAAATAGAGTTTGTGTTTAATGGATAAGAATTCGGAATGGTTTGATTTAATGGTGTTCCTCTTCTTTAAACTGTGTTTATCGTTAACAAGTTATGGAAAAAATAATTAAGATAAAAGAGTCTTAAAATCTTTAGGGTGAATTTTGTTCTCAAAAACAGAGCTTTATGTGATCAATGCAGGGATGCGGTACGTTTTAATTTTTTATATTTTCCCGGAAGGGGAGGGCTGAATGGAATAATATTAGAAGAGTTTGTCGGCTTTTCCTTCCAATACATCATTTTTTTACCCGCGTAGGAATTTTTATCACATTGAAATAGTAGGGATGATTCCGGGATATCGGCGAGTTAAGCGATATAAATACGGCTAATATTAATTCAAGTTTAACTGGCAGTAATTTAGAGTGAGTTTAAAAAAGGTGAGATTTGTCACTATTTTCACTGTTTTTCGTGTTTTTCCTTTTTTCTGAATTTACCTTTTAACCCCGTTCAATTTCAAATTCTGCTTTCGTTTTTTGTTTGATGAATAATTCACCCCTTCCAAAATTTAAAAATCCGGGTTGAAAATGAATCGATCGAAACCTGAACCCTGTTTTGACGAGTTGTTGTAAAATATATTTGCCGGATTTTAAAATGTAAGAAAATGATACAAGAAAGTAAATAAATGATTTTTCGGACACTCTAAATCTGTCAAATTATCAAAGTCATATTCTATTTTTGGGTACCGAAATTAAAAATCTTAGCAATATGATGTTTGACAAAGGGCTAACTACCTTTATGATTGTGGCTACCAGTTTGGTAATGCTAATGACTCCCGGGCTTGCTTTCTTTTACGGCGGTTTGGGATGTAAAAAAAATATCCTGAGTATTATGATGCAGAGTTTTGTGTCGTTAGGTATAACAACTATTCTGTGGATAAGCTTTGGCTACTCTATGTGTTTTAGTGGAACCCTGGCCGACGGAAATGATTTATTCGGCATCATTGGAAATTTCGATAAAGCTTTTCTGAACGGTGTTACATCAAGTACACCCTTGTCCCCCGATCGTAATTTCCCGGAATATATTTTTGTGGCTTACCAAATGATGTTTGCCATTATTACGCCAGCACTGATTACGGGCGCTTTTATCAACCGGGTAACCTTTAAAGCGTATTTTATTTTCCTGGTGCTTTGGCAAATTTTTGTTTACTATCCTTTTGTACACATGGTTTGGGGAGGCGGAATCCTTGCCGAGTGGGGAGTTCTTGATTTTGCTGGTGGAATAACAGTGCACGCAACGGCAGGTTTTGCTGCTTTGGCATCGGTGTTTTTTGTTGGTGCACGTGCCGAAAAGAACAGCGGCCCAAACAATATTCCGCTGGTAGCAATCGGTACCAGTTTACTGTGGTTCGGCTGGTACGGTTTTAATGCCGGAAGTGAGCTGGATGTGGATGCTGTTACTGCACAGGCATTTTTAAATACCGATGTGGCCGCATCAGTAGCGGCTATTACCTGGCTGGGAATTGAATGGACCACCGGGAAAAAACGACCGACTTTTATTGGGTTAATGACCGGGGCGGTGGCCGGACTGGCAACGATTACTCCTGCTGCTGGTTATGTTACGCTCGGAACAGCCATGTTTATTGGCCTTTGCGCCGGAATGGTGTGCTATCAGGCGGTTAAATTTGTTGAGCGTCAACGCTGGGACGATGCCCTTGATGTTTGGGGTGTGCACGGTATTGGTGGCGTGCTTGGAACTATAATGCTGGGTTTGTTCGGAACCACGGCTGTTAACGCCAATGGTGCCAACGGGTTGTTTATGGGTGGCGGATTTGGTTTCTTTCTAAAACAGATTAGTGCCATTGTTTTTGCTTCGGCCTGGGGTTTTGTGTTTACCCTGGTCATGTTAAAAACAATTAACCGTTTTGTGCCTGTAAAAGTAGGGCGCATGGACGAAAAGAAAGGCCTCGATCTGGGTTACCATGGAGAGGTTGCGCGACAATAAGAAAAACCGATAACAAATATAATTCAGCCACGGACGAAGTAGCACAGCCTACTTTGTTCGTGGTTTTTTTTGCACCGCACTTTAGTGCGGTGAAGAATTGAGATTATAAGAAAAGGCTTTAGCCGTTAACTTTATTGAATTAAAGGCTAAAGCCAGCTTTCTTATACTTTGACTTTCACCAGGCTACAGCCGCGTGGTGGAAAAGAATTTGATTCGTTATCTTTTTTATAAAGTTGCAGGTCGCTCACAGAACTTAAAAAATGGCCTTTATCAGATAACGAATTAATCGGAACTACTTTCTTTTTTTAATTCTTAACCTTCAGAATCTAAACTCTTCCTGTTGAACATTGAACTCTAAACTTTTAATTGTACTTTTGCACCTCAAATTTTTAGCTAGATATTTCAAGATGAGTCAGATGGAAATTCCGAGCAAGTACAACCCTGTCGAGGTTGAAGATAAATGGTACAAATACTGGATGGATAACAACTTTTTCCACTCCACACCCGACGAGCGCGAACCTTACACAATTGTAATTCCGCCGCCAAACGTAACCGGCGTGTTGCACATGGGGCACATGCTTAACAATACCATTCAGGATATTCTGGTCCGCCGCGCGCGTATGACCGGTAAAAATGCCTGCTGGGTGCCGGGTACCGACCATGCATCGATTGCTACCGAAGCAAAGGTGGTAAACAAACTAAATGCTGAAGGAATTGATAAGTATGATCTTTCGCGCGACGAATTCTTGAAACATGCCTGGGAATGGACCGATAAACACGGAGGTATTATCCTCGAGCAGCTGAAAAAACTAGGTGCTTCGTGCGACTGGGATCGTACAGCTTTTACCATGGACGAAGCCCGCAGCGAGTCGGTAATCAAAGTTTTTGTCGATCTGTTTAACAAAGGAATGATTTACCGCGGGGTGCGTATGGTAAACTGGGACCCGGCAGCTAAAACGGCACTTTCTGATGAGGAAGTGATCTACAAAGAGATGCAGGGTAAACTGTATTATCTGAATTATAAAATTGAAGGTGAAGACGGTTTTGTAACCATTGCAACTACCCGCCCTGAAACGATTTTGGGCGATACTGCCGTTTGTGTAAACCCGAACGACGAGCGTTTCGCGCACCTGAAAGGGAAACGTGTTTTGGTACCGCTGATCAACCGTTCAATCCCGATTATCGAGGATGAATATGTTGACATGGAATTTGGTACCGGATGTTTGAAAATTACACCGGCCCACGATATAAATGACTACGAAATTGGCCTGAGATATAACCTGCCATCCATCGACATTTTTAACGATAACGGAACACTAAATGAAAAGGCTGAGCTGTTTGTTGGCGAAGACCGTTTTGTTGTTCGCGATAAAATTGTTCCTGAACTGGAGAAGACAGGAAACCTGACTAAAATAGAAGACTATACCAATAAGGTTGGTTTCTCGGAAAGAACAGATGTGATCATCGAACCAAAATTGTCGGCACAGTGGTTCCTGAAAATGGAAGAACTGGTAAAACCGGCTTTGGAGAACGTGATGAATGATACCATCAGCTTCCATCCTCCGAAATTTAAAAATACCTACAAACATTGGATGGGCAACATAAAAGACTGGTGTATTAGCCGCCAGTTGTGGTGGGGACATCAAATTCCGGTGTACTATCTGCCCGACGGAACTTATGTTTGTGCCGAATCTGCAGAAGAAGCGCTGGAATTGGCAAAAGAAAAATCGGGAAATGCAGAATTGACTGCTGCCGATTTGAAACAAGACGAAGATGCTTTGGATACCTGGTTCTCGAGCTGGTTGTGGCCGATATCGGTTTTCGATGGAATTCGTGAGCCGGAGAACGAAGAGGTAAACTATTATTACCCAAGTTCGGATTTGGTTACTGCACCCGATATTATTTTCTTCTGGGTGGCCCGAATGATTATTGCCGGTTACGAGTACCGCGATGATTTTCCGTTCAAGAATGTTTATTTTACCGGAATGGTGCGCGATGCACAACGCCGTAAAATGTCGAAATCGCTGGGTAACTCACCCGATCCGCTGGACTTAATCGCCAAATACGGTGCCGACGGTGTTCGTGTGGGAATGTTACTTTGTTCTCCTGCTGGTGGCGATTTGCTTTTCGATGAAGGTCTGCCGCAACAGGGAGCAGGTTTCTCAACAAAAATATGGAATGCTTTCCGTTTGGTGAAAAACTGGGAGGTATCTTCTGATATCGAACAACCGGAACATTCAAAACTGGCCATCGAGTGGTTTAAGAATAAACTGGCTCAGGTGGTAGAAACGTTAAATACACAGTTTGATGGATTCCGAATCTCGGAAGCGTTAATGACGGTGTACACAACTGTACGCGACGAATTTTCGGGGTGGTTGCTTGAAATGGTAAAACCAGGCTATCAACAACCAATTGATGCAAAGACTTATGCTGAGATCGTTGAGCTGTTCGACCAGATGTTGCGACTGATGCACCCGTTTATGCCGTTTATTACCGAAGAAATCTGGCAGTTGCTTGATGAACGTAAAGAAGGCGAGAGTATCATGATCAGCCAGTTGCCGGCTAACACAAGTTACGACGCGGCACTGCTCGCCACTTTCGAGGATGTAAAAGAAGCGGTATCCGGAATTCGTAAAATCCGTAAAGACAAAAATATTGCCTTTAAAGATGCCATCGATTTTTCGGTGCAAAAAGGCGATAAAGGTTTTGATGCCAAATTCAACAGCATTCTTATAAAACTAGGTAATCTTACTGAATTGACTGTTGTTGACGAAGAAGTTAAAGGAGCAGCTTCATTCCGGGTAAAATCAACCAGTTTCTATATTCCGCTTGATGGATTTATTGATGTGGAAGAAGAATTGGAAAAACTGGAAGAGGAGTTGAAATACGCCAAAGGATTCCTGAATTCGGTAATGAAAAAGCTGAGTAACGAACGTTTCGTAAATAATGCACCCGAAGCGGTAGTTGCCAAAGAAAAAGCAAAACAGGCCGATGCCGAAGCCAATATTAAAGTGTTGGAAGAGCGCATCGCTTCAATGAAATAAATATTTCTACTGAGCGGGTGACTTCAAGTCACCCGCTCAGTTTAATCTTTCAATCCCCTTAACATCTGTTAAAAACCAGTTAAATAGTGTTATCTTCAAAATGGTTAAATTCTTTTGCATAGATTTGTATACGGAATAGAATTACGCACTTATGTATAAATATTTACTGCTGCTATTAGTTGTTTTGACGAGTATTTCTGGTTGGGCGCAGGACGAGAATTATCCGGTTGATCCGATGTTGATTGAACTAAAGGCTAAAATATTGAGTTCATCCGATAGTTCAGCAGTTCCTTATGCCAACATTATAAACCACCGCACACACAGCGGAACGATTACCAACGGCGAGGGAATATTTACACTGGAGTTGCTTAATATCGATTCGCTCGAAATTACTTCTGTGGGCTACAAAACTTTTATTCTGAAAGTACCATCCTATTACACCGGATACGAAATGCTTACGTTTTACATGGACCCTGTACTTTATAATGTTGGCGAAGTTACCGTTGAAGGCGAAGCCCGGCAGCTGGATTATTTCGATCACGGAAATCCAACAGATCTTGACCCTACGTTGAGAGGCGATGCATTTAATGAAAAACCTCCGATTATTGCAGCACTGGTAAGTCCTTTATCATTTGCACATTATTACGGTAAACGCGAAAAACGCAAACGACAGGTACGCGAGGACATGGCGATAATGAGAAATTGGGAAATGCACTCGAGAAACTACAATAAAGAAATGGTAATGAAACTTACCGGTTTGAATGAGGCTTATGCCGATACTTTTATGATGTGGTTTAACGGGCAAAATGTTCTGCATTATACCGCCACGGAATACCAGGTGAGGGAGTCGATTGTGCAGTATTCCAAATTATTTAAGCTGGATTATGAGCTCGAATAATTGAACCGAAAATTCGACAAATAATCAATAATTTGTTAATAGAATACAAATAAGTATTTAATTTGTCTATTCTTGAACTTTCATATTAAATATAAAAGGGTATAAAAATCTTTAAAATGTAATCAGAATTGCAAAACTGCTTACAATCTGGTTATTTGTTGTGTTTGGTGGTACAGGAACATCAAACGCAATGTTTCTGGTCACAATCAAAACATGTTGTGCAGCATATTCTTGTGGATTTTAATGGCCGTAACTTCGTGTTGCAATCATTTAATATTCAAAGTTATGAAACGATTAATGTTTACCTTTTTGGCTATGATTCTGGCCATGGGAGTAGTCACTGCTGGCGACTACAAAATCCCCTTAATAGGATCAAAAGCTCCAAAATTTAGTGCAAACACAACCAATGGGAAAATCACTTTTCCGAATGATTTCGGAAACAATTGGAAAATTCTCTTTAGTCACCCTGCCGATTTTACTCCGGTGTGTTCATCTGAATTACTTGAACTGGCACACTTACAAAAAGAGTTTAATAAGCTTGGTGTAAAAGTGGCAGTTATATCTACTGACAATGTAGAACTGCATAAAATGTGGAAAGCGCATCTGGAAGAACTGGATTACAAGAAAAGGGGACCAGTTGATATTGAGTTTCCAATTATTGAAGATCCTGATGGTAAAGCTTCACGTCTTTATGGGATGTTGCATGAACCAACCAGTACCAACCGTGATATTAGGGGAGTTTTTGTAATTGATGATAAAAACATTGTTCGTTCGGTAAATTTCTATCCGGTGCAAGTTGGAAGAAACATGGATGAATATGTTCGAATGGTAGAAGCATTACAGCTTACCGAATCAAGATTTGTTTACACTCCTGCCAACTGGCAAAAAGGCGACGATGTTATAGTGCCTTATATGCCTTATACAACAGCAGAACTGGAAGCCAATCCTGAATTATCTGATAAGTACTATATGGTAGGTAACCGAATGTGGTTTGAACAGATGGGTGACGCCACTGCCAAGGTTGAACACGACGAGGAATAACAGCAAAACGCAATTTTTCATAGAAGCATGTTCGAATCAGACACTTAAAAAGGTATTTGCCACTGCAGGTACCTTTTTTTCTTCCTTTATTGACGTAAAAAAAGAAAGCCCGGTAAGATACCAGGCTTCCAAATGAAAGCGTGCACTTTCATTAATTTTTGCAATCAAATAATAAACGCAGTTTTAAACCAGTTCACTATTCTAACTCCTCTAAACAAGCAAATGCTTGTTTTGTTTGTTAAAGATTATCTTAACTATTTGTAAGTGTTCTTGAAAAGCCGGCAAAAAGACTAGTTACCAATCTGATCTTTTAACAACTTAACCTGGTTGGTAAGTTTGGTAATCTGTTCATCTTTATCTTTTAGCTGACTTTGTAACTGCTGCGTTTCCGAACGAACATTGTTAAGCTGTCCCTGCAGGGTGTTAAGTTCATTTTCGCCAGCTTTAATTTTACCCTCCAGAACTTTAGCTTCCTGGTTCAGCCTGTTAATTTCAAAGTTCTTTTGGTCGATGGCCGAGTTCTTTTCTGAAACTTCGCTTTCCAGCGTGCTTACTTGGTTTTGCAACGATTGAACTGACGCTTCTTTACTTTCTAATGCGTTGGATAATCGTTGTTTTTCAAAATCAAGATTAAAACTGGTTTCCTGTAACGATTCCTGTTTGCTGTTTAGTTCTTCATTCAGCACAGCCATTTCTTTTTTCAGGTAGGCAATGTCCTGCTCTTTTATGGCATTGTTTTCCATCAACTCGTTTTTCATCGCTTCAAAATCGGCAATCAAAGCTTTAATACGTTCGGCTTTAGCATTGTTCTCGGCATCGAGTTTTCGCGAAAGTTCTTCGGCTTTTAATCTGCCGGCTTCCATCTCAAGGTATTTCTTTTTCGAAACACACGACGAGAGTCCGATCAAAACAACACTGATAACAAGAATGATATATTTTCTACTCATAACGATCTTTTTATGTTCAAAACAAAGATACACAATAATAATTGGGTATAACAACGTTTAACTAGGTAGGAATGGTATTTATTTCTTACTTTTATTTTTTAAAATTGATGGTCATGAAGAAAACAATTATATTCATTTTTACAGTCTTTGTTGCTCTTACAGCCTTGGGGCAAAGCGGATCGAAGGTGGCGCACACCATTAAAGGAAAGGTGGTTGATGCCAATACAAATCGTCCGGTTTCGTATACCAATATTGGTTTGGAAGGTACGTTTTTTGGTACCGCCAGCGATAGTGAAGGAAATTTTGAATTGAAGATTCCTGAAGAAATGGTAGATAAAAAAATTTACTTTTCTGCCGTGGGTTTCACCAACAAACAGTTCCCGGTTAAAGATCTTTTTTCGAAAGAGTTTGCAGTGGTAAAATTAGAGTCTCAATCGTATGATGTGGAGAAGGTTGATGTTGCTGCACAAAATAAAGTGCTGATTCGGATCTTACGCATGGCTTCAGAAAATATAAAGTATAATTATGGTTCGGGGCCGTTTAATATGCACTTTGCTTATTCAAAAGAAAAAGCGGTTAACGGGCAGGTGAAATCGCCGCAAATCGCAACGGTGCTACTTTACGATGAAACAGGTTATACAAATCCTTCAAAATCGGATGCTTTTAAAGCACGGAATTACTCGGTTACAAAAGAACAGACCGACGAAGATTATAGCTTCTCAAGCGCCCAATTAAACCTTGATGATTTGTTGGGACTTGACTGGGTCCGTTCGGCATCGGGTATTTTAAGCCCTGCATTGTTAAGCGACTATCAACTGGCGCTGGAAAGCCAGCCTGTTATCGACGGAAAAGAGTACTGGGTGATTTCATTCAGCCCGAAAGTACCTTCGCTGGCAACCACAGGCGATTATTATGCAGGTACATTTAAAGGAAAAATCAGCATCAATAAAGAAGATTATTCGATATTAAAAATTGAAGGAGAAGCGGTGGCGCCAAAAAATAGCCGTCAGGGCAGGGCGCTGGCAATCGGGCAAAACAATACGGATTTTTACACCGACGTGCTGTACACTTTTGAAGTGGATTATAAAGACCTTTTGTTAAAACGAGTGGTGCAGGACAAAACCTACACCTACAAAGGTGAAAAGGTTTCGGAGCAAGCCGTGCTTGAAATGAGTCGGGCACACACGAATAATCTTACCGTTATTGATTCGCGCAATTATTTCCCCGGAGAATAAGGGATAGAATAATAACGAAAAACAGGGTTGCGAATCAAATCACAACCCTGTTTTTATTTATATAAAAATATTTTAATCCTCAGAAGTAAACAAATCTTCCTCATCAACCTTTTTTACCTGCATGCTATCTTTTAACGTGCGGTTGATAATGGTGTAAGGCGCGGTAACTACTTCGTCGCCGACTTTAATTCCTTTCAGTATTTCGATGCTGTTGTTATCCTGAATTCCGGTTTCCACTTCGGTTTTCATTACGCGGCCATTGGTATATACAAAAACCACTTCCTGTTTTTCGTCGCGCTGGGTAACGTTTTCATCGTCGGAAGTATTTTCAGAATCATCGCTAACTTCTTTGGTGCCACCGTCTTCTTTTTTAATCCGTGTTGTAACTGCCGAAATTGGTACCGAAATAACATTTTCGCGGGTTTCGGTAAGAATATCAACTGTAGCCGACATCCCCGGGCGGAAAGGGTAACGATTTCCATTCTCCGGATCGATCAGATCTTCGTACGAATCTTTTAGCAAAAGCACTTTTACATCGAAGTTGGTTACCTGGTCGGAACTGGTTCCTGAAACACTGGCCGAGTTGGCAATTTCGGTAACAATACCTTTGAATTTGCGGTTCAGGTAAGCGTCAACTTCTACCAGCGCGGTGTCGCCTTTCATAACCTTTACAATATCGTTTTCGTTTACTTCTACCTGTACTTCCATTTTGTTGAGGTCGGCAACGGTCATCATTTCTGTTCCCACCATCATGCTGGTTCCCACCACGCGTTCGCCTTTTTCCACATTTAATGCAGAAATAGTTCCTGTAATAGGTGCATAAATTTTTGTTTTTATCAGCTGCTCTTCGGCTTCATCAAGAGATGCCTGCGCACTCAATACTGAATATTGGGCGGCACGAGCTTCGGCTTGTGCAACTTTGTATGCTGCTTCGGCCGATTCGAATTGTGAAACCGGAATTGTACCTTTCTCATACAATTGTTTGGAGCGTTTGTACGAAAGTTCACTTTCAATTAATTGTGCTTCGGCCTGTGCCTGTCTGGCTTTCGACGAGTTTACCGCTGCCTCCGATCGGTTTACTGCCGAAACATACATTTCGGGCTTAATAACACACAGTAATTTCCCCTGCTCAACCGGATCGCCATCTTCAACATGCAGTTCAACGATCTCTCCGGCCACATCGGGGCTGATTTTTACCTCCGTTTCCGGTTGAATTTTTCCGTTGGCGGTTATAAACTCGGTAATGGTTTTACTTTCTACCGTTTCGGTTGACACTTTTACGCTAACATCGCTGCCCAGCCATCCTTGCTTTTTGCCCACGATAAGCACAATAATGATTACAACCGCAATTCCAATTATATAAGGCAATGTCTTTTTTTGCTTCATCTCAGTCAGCTGTTTTTGTTTATAGGTAAGAAATCGGGTTCTAAAATTACAAGAAAAATCGATTCTTGTAAATTATACCAATTGTATTTCAGTTTGAGCCTTAGTGAAACGGTGAAATTACAATAGTTAATGCCGATTGAAAGGAGGAATTTACTGAAATAATGCTCATTTTGATTTCACATCGGTATTAACAATCAATCAGCTGCCAATCCCTATTCTGAAGCAGTATAAAATTGAAATCGAAAGACTGCCGGAAATTCTGTTTTTGGCCGCTGTTTCTTATTCTTTAATCAGCATCCTGGCTGTTAATCGGCTGTGCTGTTCCAGGTAAATATCCTTTTCTTTTACCATCCAGTCGAGTACTTCTTCGGTGTAGTGCCGGATGGTTACCAGCGTAAGATCGGTGTTGTACCGGATATTGTAATCTGTTGAAAGTTCGCTGAAGATCTCTACCAGGTTTTCGTCCGAAGCATCGGCAACAATGTTCAGGTCGATGGCCGATTGTTGCATTAGCGTAACCTTTATCAATTTTTCCATCAGGAATTTTACCACCCGCTCAATATCGCTGATCGAAATGATCGAGAAATCGAGTGCCGAAAGTGTGATCAGCACCTGGTTTTCTTTCAGAATAAAGATCGGAGGCAGCTCAATTTTATGATCGATTTTATGAATAACCGTGCCAGGATTTTTCGGCTCAACAAACGATTTTACCAGCAGCGGAATCCCTTCGTTGTGCAGTGGCTGCATGGTTTTTGGGTGGATGACTTTAGCACCCGAATGCGTCATCTCCACCGCTTCTTTGTACGACAGTTCGTTGATCATCACCGTGTCGCTCATTTTTTTTGGGTCGGCACTTAAAACTCCCGGAACGTCTTTCCATATCGACACGCTTTCAACCTTCAGCGAGCTACCGATAATGGCAGCCGTAAAATCCGATCCCTCGCGGCCAAGAGTTGTAGTAAGGTTAGTGGTTGTAGACCCGATAAAACCCTGCGTGATATATAAGCTTGTTTCAGAAAAATTAAATTCCTCGCGAATCAATTCTCTTGTCCATTCCCAGTCGACATGTGCATCGCGGAAAGTGTCGTCGGTTTTCAGGCAGGTGCGAATGTCGATCCACGTATTTTTTTGTCCGGTAGCGGTAATGTAATCGCTAACAATGCGGGTAGAAATAAGCTCGCCAAAACAAATGATCTGGTCGTATTCAAAATTAAAATCGTACGACGGGCGCAAATTTAATTTGTGTTCCAGGTCGCTAAACAGTTCGTAAACACCTTGTGGCATTCCTCTTTCGCCAAACAGATCGCTAATAATTTCAAGGTGGTAATTTTTGAAGTTATTGAAGATATCCCATCTTTCTTCGTCGTTTTTGAAGTATGTTTTTATTAATGTTTCCAGCAGGTCGGTACTTTTTCCCATGGCCGAAATAACTACGGCAAGGTTTCCGCTTTCGCTTTTAATAATTTCAAATACATTCTTTACCGCGGCCGCATCTTTTACCGATGCACCTCCAAATTTAAATACCTTCATAAAAATTGACTTTAAGCTTTGAGCACTGCGCTACGAGCTGTTTAACCTTGCAAAACTATATTTTTTGAATTAAGAATATACAAGTTCTTATAGGAAATCATTTTACTAAAAATGTTAATTTAGATGCCTTCGAAAAAAACACTAAAAAGAAACTGCACTCATGAGACATTTTATTCTTACATTTTTTATTCTGTTTACTTTTACAGCATTTAGTCAGGTTAGCCAACTCAATAAAAGTTCGCTTTCCATCGAAACTATAATGCAGGATCCCGCCAAATGGATCGGCACTTCCCCAGGCGATATCAGCTGGAGCGAAGATGGCGCAAAAATCTATTTTCAGTGGAATCCGGAGCAAGACACGCTCGAATCGTTATACGCTTACGATCTGTTGTCCAAAGAAATTGAAAAGGTAAGTTTGGAGGAAAAGAAGACACTGCCCGGCCGTCGCGGCGATTACAACAGCGATAAATCAAAAAAAGTATACACCCGAAACGGAAACCTCTTTCTGTTGGATTGTAAAAGCGGAAAAGAGAAACAGCTAACAGCCTGGCTGGAGCGTGCTTCGTCGCCCGAATTTGTTTTAGGCGATTCGAAAATAGCTTTCACAAAAGACAATAACCTGTTTACCATCGATTCGGAAACCGGGCTGATCACACAGCTGACCAACTTTGTTTCGGGGAACGAGAAAAAGGAACAGCCTTCGTCGGAACAAGCCAAATGGCTGGAGCAGCAACAAAAGGAATTGTTTGTGGTTTTGCAGGAACGTGAGGCAAAAAACAAAGCACGCGAAAACCGCGAGGAGGCGGAGAAAGAAGCCGAGCCATTAAAAATATACACCGGCAGCAGGTTTCTAAACAATATTTCGTTGAGCCCGACAGGCGACTACATTATTTACAGTTTGTACGAAAGGGCATCGAATGCAAAAGCTACCTCGGTAACACATCATGTTACAGAGTCGGGTTATACCGAAGAACGGAATGCGCGTGCAAAAGTGGGAAGTCCGCAGGCGTCGGTTGAAATGGGAATTTTTGATGTAAAAAACAACAAGCTGGTAACGATTGATAAAACACAAATTCCCGGTCTGAAAGATTTACCTGATTACCTGAGTGATTACCCGGAACGTATGCCAAAAGAAGACGAAGAAATAGAAGATCGTGATGTAAATTTGTTGGGGCCGCTTTGGAATGAAACAGAAGATATGGCCGTAGTCGTAGCGTTGTCGCAAGACAATAAAGACCGCTGGATTTTGCTGCTCGACCCTGAAACAGGCGATTTGGAATTACTCGATCGTCAGCGCGATGAGGCATGGATCGGAGGCCCCGGAATTGGCGGCTGGGGTATGTCAACAGGAAGCATTGGCTGGATGCCTGATGGTGAGTCGGTTTGGTTTCATTCCGAAGTGTCGGGCTACTCGCATTTGTACGCTGTTAACTGCAAAACAAAAAAGAAAACAACACTTACCAAAGGCGAGTTTGAAGTTTCGGAAGCATCCATCTCAAACGATAAAAAAAGTTTCTATTTCATTGCCAACAAAGAGCACCCCGGCGTAACACACTTTTACAAAATGCCGGTTTGGGGTGGTAAGCTCACGCAGATAACTTCAATGGAGGGCGGAAACGAAGTAACGCTTTCGCCTGATGAGAAATATTTGGCTATTCACCATTCCGAGGGCAACAAACCCTGGGAATTGTATTTGCAGGAAAATAAAGCCGGTGCAGAAGCCGAACAGTTGACGCATTCAACCACCGATGCTTTTAACGAATACGACTGGCGAATGCCCGAATACATCACTTTTAATGCTGAAGATGGTGCCGAAGTACACGCTCGTTTATATCGACCAGAGTCGCCCGAGCAAAACGGCCCCGCAGTGATTTTTGTACACGGTGCCGGCTATTTGCAAAATGCACATAAGTGGTGGAGCAGCTATTTTCGCGAATACCAGTTCCATAATATTTTAGTGGATAACGGTTATACGGTACTGGATATCGATTATCGCGGAAGTGCCGGTTATGGCCGCGACTGGCGCACCGGAATTTACCGCTGGATGGGTGGCCTCGATCTGTCGGACCAGGTAGATGGCGCAAAATTGTTAGTGGATAAATACAATGTTTCGCCGGAACGAATTGGACTATACGGAGGATCGTATGGTGGTTTTATTACACTAATGGCCATGTTTAACGAGCCGGAAACTTTTGCCGCCGGAGCTGCTTTGCGTTCAGTAACCGACTGGGCGCATTACAACCACGGTTACACGGCCAATATTCTGAACACACCGGTACAGGACAGCATTGCATACGCAAAAAGTTCACCTATAAATTTTGCCGAAGGACTGGAAGGCAACTTGCTCATGTGCCACGGAATGGTGGATGATAATGTTGAGTTTCAGGATATTGTTCGTCTTACTCAACGGCTGATTGAGTTGGGCAAAGAAAACTGGGAACTGGCGGTTTTCCCGGTGGAAGCGCACGGGTTTGTGGAGCCCAGCAGCTGGACCGACGAATACAAACGCATTTTTAAACTGTTTGAAGAGAATTTAAAATAGCAAGATTATATCGGGAGTCTGACTCGAAGTCAGGCTCCCGCTTTTGGGTTTCTGGAAAATTTGCCGAACATCTACCATGCATTTTTCGTTTAAATGGATAGAACATAAACAATGAGAGAATATATCAATGAATACCCGGCAGAAAGAAACAACCCCAACCAATCCGTGGCAAAACTTTATAAAAAATTCGGCTTCCTATCAAAAATCTGATGCCTTAAAAAGTGTGTGGCAAATTGTTAACACCTTTATTCCGTACGTTGGTGTATGGGTATTGTTGGTTTATAGTTTGTCGGTTTCGTTGTGGCTTACCGCACCGCTGCTGATTATTGCAGCCGGGTTACTGGTTCGTTTGTTTATTATTTTTCACGATTGCGGACATGGCTCGTTTTTTAAATCACAAAAAGCCAACCGGTACGTAGGAATGTTATTCGGGATTTTGGCTTTTACGCCCTACGATAAATGGCACAGCATGCATATGAAACATCATGCCACTGTTGGGAATCTCGATAAACGTGGTGTTGGCGATGTGTGGACCATGACAAAGGAAGAGTACCTGTCTAGTTCAAAAAAGAGACGATTTTATTACCGGCTATACCGGAATCCGCTTGTAATGTTTGGCATTGGCTCGCTCTATGTATTTCTTTTTCAAAACCGATTTACTAAAGACTGGATGACGCAAAAGCAGAAAAACAATGTTTATGTAACCAATATGGCATTGGTACTACTGTTTGTAGTAATGAGTTTTGCGATCGGTTTTTTCACCTACCTCATTCTTCAGCTCATTATTATTTACCTGGCTGCCGTGGCCGGATTGTGGTTATTTTATCTGCAACATCAGTATGAAGATGTGTCGTGGGTGAGAACCAACGATTGGAACTACACAAAACTGGCACTCGAAGGCAGTTCGTTTGTCAAGTTTCCCAAACTGCTTCAATGGTTTTCGGGTAATATCGGATTTCATCATATCCACCATATTAATGCGCGTATACCCAACTACAATTTGCCAAAAGTTTATGCCGAAAATAAAATTTTCAGAGCGGTAAAACCCGTTACTTTTCGCTCAAGTCTCAAAACCTTGCGTTTACGTTTATGGGACGAGAAACTGCAGAAACTGATAGGATTTCAGGATATATAAGCGGCCAGGATAAGTAGGGCACCAAACAACTTATATTTTCTAATTAATGGTTAAGACCCTGCTCCCGAAGTTTCGGGACTATTGCGGTAACTCTTTTTACAGAATAAGGTGTAAGTAACTACTTCGTTTCTTACCCCTACCTGCCAGTCGGCAGGCTGGAATCCCCTGTAGGTGACTTGTTCGTATCTCCGATTAGCGTTCATTTATTTTGTTTTAACCTTTTTATTCTTCCCAAATATTCCTTGTTTCTTCGGCCATAAGCCCCTCCAGGGGTTTGGGGTAATAATAGCACTAGTTCATATTGTAAAGCATTGGCCGGATTTCTTGTGTAGTGATAGTATGACTCTAAGTCATGCTATCACTGTTTAACCATGCTTTTTTACTACTTTTAGCATCAACCAATCGAGTTACTATGGCTGAGAAATCTGTTTTTCACAATAAAAATCTCTATTTCATTTTTGGGGTAACACTAATTGCCATGATGGGTGTGGCAAGCATTACACCTGCTTTCCCCGATATTATCCGCTATTTCGGTATTAGTCCGCAACAGGTGGGCTGGCTTATCGTTGCCTTTACGCTGCCCGGTATTTTTCTTACGCCTTTTACCGGAATTTTAGCCGATCGTTATGGCCGGAAACTGGTGTTGGTGCCCTCGTTGTTTATCTTCGGGTTGGCAGGATTTGCCTGTATGTTTGCACCCGGATTTTACGCACTGCTGGCACTTCGGTTTTTGCAGGGAGTTGGTGCCAGTTCCTTATCGAGTATGAATATTACGCTGGTTGGCGATCTTTTCGAAGGCAAGAAACGTACCGCCGTAATGGGCTACAATGCCAGTGTGCTGAGTATTGCAACCGCATCGTACCCGGCGCTTGGTGGAGTGATCGCCATATTTGGCTGGCAGTATATTTTTGCTTTGCCCATTCTGGCCATTCCGTTGGGTATTTGGGTAATGAAAGGGCTGAATAATCCCGAGCCAAAGAATAAAGCACACCTCCGGTCCTATTTTAGTCGTGTGTGGAAGACGATCAACCAACGTACGGTTTGGGGACTATTTGCTGTTAATTTTATTCTCTTCCTGCTACTCTATGGCAGCTATCTCACGTATTTCCCGCTAATGATGGAAAAACGTCTCGGCGCCGATTCCTCGCGAATCGGGCTAATGATGTCGCTGATGTCGGTAACAACAGCAATTATGAGTTCGCAGCTGGCACGCATGAACCGCCTGCTGGGGCAAAAACGGCAGCTGATAATTGGTTGTGTGTTTTATATGGTGGCTTCGTTGTTATTGATTGATGCCAACAGTTATTTGATGTTGGGCGTGGCTGTAATCGTTTTTGGTTTTGGTCATGGTATTACCATTCCGTCCATTCAAAATATGCTGGTTGGTTATGCGGCCATTAACGAGCGGGCGGCTTTTATGTCGCTAAATTCCATGGTGCTGCGCGGCGGACAAACTTTTGGGCCGCTAATGGTGGGTGTGTTTTATGCCCTTGGCGGTTTAGAGGCCAGTTTCCTGTCGGGGGCAGTTATGGCACTGCTCATGATGATCATTATTTTCGCCACAGTACATGTGAAAAGCAACACACACAAATCCTAAAAATCCCTTTCTATTGACCAGTGACTAATGACTAATGACAAATGCCCAACTCCCACTTTGCCGGCAGCCGGGCTTTCCGCTAAAGTTGCCACACCTTTTGCTTGTTCCACCAAAGGCTGTTGCGTAGCTCCCTGTGGTCGCTCCCAATAGCCGGGTGTCACAAAGCAAAAGCTGCGGCAAGCTACCGCTGCAATCCCTGCCGGAGGGCCGGTGGCGCTGCTCAGCGGGCATTTGTTTTTGTTACTGCACCGCGGCTCCGCTGCCGCGCCCCCGAAGATTCGGGGCATCGCGTGGTTTAAGCAGATGGCCCTCTAAAACGAAAAATTTTATAGGCCTACGTAGCAGATGCCCGGTCAAAATGCGTTTTGTACCACCAACTATGCACTGTGCACAAGAAAAAACACATTTGAAACCAACTTCAGTCACCTGGGGGCGTGAAAAAACGTGTTTGAAACCAACTTCAGCCACCTATGGGCGCAATAAAATTCGTTCGAAAGCTTCAACAGGTGCTGGGGACGTAAAAAAATGCGTTTGAAACCGACATCTGTTACCTGAGGACGAAAAAAAACGCGTTTGAAACCGACTTCTGTTACCTGTGGGAGGTGTAATATCAGATAGTTAGAGTAGTTAGTGAGTGTGGGCTGTTCGGAAAGCCTCCTGCAACAAGCCTTAAGGGCTAAAGCCCGGTTCTTAGGGCTTTGCTTAACCCCGGCATTAATGCCGGGGTTAGTGATCCTGCTTCCAAAGTTGGGCTTTAGCCCCCGCTGCCGCGCGATTCTATCGCGTGGCTAAATTATAGCCTAAAGAAGAAATAACCCACGCGATGCCCCTAAACTTCGGGGGCGCGGTAGCAGGAAACTGATCTGAATTGTTTTATTTTTTTATTATGCTAACTTTAAACCTCAATTAAAAACCATAACCGTTGAATGCTCACTCTGCTATAACATTTATACAAAAAGTTGGCTTATACATACGGTGTAAAGCATTAGAAAGAGCGACCTGCAAATTATGAGTTTAATGATTGAATGACCTAATGAGACTATTAAATAAAATATTTGGTAAAAGTTATCCTTTTGATATTGATGGACTCAAATTCCTAAAAAGAGAATACGAGTATATTGTTTGCAATATTGACACTTCTGTGACACCTGACATTGTATTGATTGAGAAACTATTTGCCAATTTGCCTCATGATTTGGAAATTTTTTTCTTTGACAAATTTCATCCAACCTTATCTGACCCTGGTGCTTATGTTACAGCTCGCAAAGTAAATGACAGATTTGTTTATTATTTAGGGAATCACGGTTGGACTTCAAGTAAATACTGGACATCAAAAGAGTACCTTGTGAATTATTTACTTAAAAACTGGACTTATAATCAAGATATACTCAGGATTTCAAAAGTGTTTAGTGAGATTAATTCTGATAGTGTAGAGAATGAAAATATATGGGACACTCAACTAACAGAGGTATTTAACAAAGATTGGACTTATAAACTTTATGAAGTAAATGGTAGTTACCTATTGTCAGTGATTTGCGGGACTGTTGGGCTTTTTGATAGGAATATTGTGCTTAGTGCCGACTTGACTTTAGATTATAAAAACAAAGGGATTGCAGCTATCGATAAATTGGCAGAAAAGATTCGACACTCGCCTAATGATTATGAAAAAGAACATGTTACGATAAGACAATCTAATAAATAACGCTTTACAACAATGTATAAAAATAATAGCCGAGAAAGTAGTGAATTAGAGGGTTGTTGCCCGCTTCAACTTTTCTGTATCTTGACAGGAAAGTGCCCCACAGTCGGCTACTATTCTTATACTAACCGTAGTGTTTAATTTTAAACGCAAGCAACCTTATGTGCAAAAGAAACATCATAGTACTATAAAAACCAAATAACTATATCGAAAATGAGGCCTCAAAATTTATTTTTAATGTTGTTTGTACTACTTCTTTTTGCTTGTGAGAAGGATGTAATGAATACAAGTCTTGAAGATTTTTGTAATGTAAAGCCTGACGGATGGAATTGTGAATTAATTGAAAGCAACTTCAATCCGGGTGATATCCCTCAAAATGCGGACACTCCACTTGCGGTTATAAAATATTATAATTCAAACAGGGAATTTAATGGCATTGGACAAACGAATGTAAATCCCTCATTAATTCTAAATTTTTACCCTATAGAGCGAAAAGATGATTTGCTAAGTTTTATTGAATCACAGCAAGTTTACTCCTGGTGTATTCCTATATATTTCGGAGAAACTAAGGATTACTTTGTTATTACCTCTCCTTGCTTCAAAAATAGTGGAACTTTCACTGAAGAAGCCAATTCAAGTATTGCTGATTTATATGCTGCATTGGATAAAATTATTATAAAAAGAGATTATAATTAATTTGATCCTTATTTGTCGCTAACAAAAACTAACCCCCGCTAGGGGACTCGCGTAGTAGCGGAGAACCAAACTTATCATAATGGCATAGTAATTGCAAAGCCATAACCCAAATTCAATAAAACCCAATTATCATGAAAAACTCAAAACAACACTCTTTTGTAATCCTTTATTTAGTTATTATCCTTTTCTCATCAGTAAATACACTTAATGCCCAAAACAAAACCTACTTAGGGATTGATTTTGTTAATGAAGTGGCTGATAAAGAACATTTACGTCCGGGGGTTGGACTAAATGTTGCAAGAACGTTTAGCAAACATAGTGGCATTGAGGCCGGGGTTTATTACCGCACCTACCTGCAATCAATGTCTTTTCGCGTTGATGGTTATTACTTCGATGCAGACATTCGTGAAAACCATTTGTCAATTCCGGTACTTTATAAATTTTCCTCACGAATTGTAAACTTTTCAGCCGGGCCAAGCTTTGACGTTTTTCTGGGGTGGAAAGAAAAATCATCTATCGGTGCTGTTGAAGTTGAAAGCTATGACATTGACCCCGAATACAACTTAGGGGCTATGGTAAAACTTGGCAAGGACCTTAAGTTGTCGGAGAAATTAGTATTTGAACCCGAGCTTCGCTTAAACCCAATTTTCAGTTTAGATCGGGTTTATGTGGGCTTAGGCCTGAAATTGAAACTTGATATTTAATAAAGTTCAGTTGCTCCCGCTGCCGTCCTACACGCTACCGCGCCCCCGAAGTTTTGGGGCATCGCGTGGCTTAGCAGATATTACACTAATTAACACAAATTAAGTTAAATAGATTCAAAATTGTTAATTGACCTGAAAATTTTGGCTTTTAAAAACAAATGCTCATAAATTGCAGCCTAAGCTTTTAAACAATTTAATCATGAAACAAATTTTTATAATAGTACTCTGTTTTACCGTTTTTGCTGCCTGTTCTTCCAGCAAAAAGGTGGTAAACAAATCGAACTACAACGAATTGGTGGGGCAGAACGAATTAGCAATTCTAAAACAAGTAGGAAGTCCGACACAAGTAATACATACGCCCTATGGCGGAAAGATTATGGTGTATGAATTTACTGAAACAGGTATGTTTCTTACGCCAAACAAGTCGAACTTTAACATTAATCCCAAAACAAAAGGATGGACTTACACCACTAATGTAAATAAAACGACTAACGACCCTGAATATACCATCTACCAAAAAAACACATCGAGTTTTAAAGCCTATATTGATGAGCATGGCAAATGTATTCGTGTAGATGGGAATTTGCCTCAAGAGTACATGGAAATGCGCTATGAAAGGTTTAAGCATTTTAAATAAAATTGGAAATTAAGACAAACTCAAATAACAAACAGAAAACAATTAAATCAACCCATCAAACAGTAAACAAAAGCCTATTTCTTTTCATCAAGGGCTAAAGCCCGGTTCTGAGAGCTTATGCTTAACCCCGGCATTAATGCCGGGGTTAGTGATGCCACTGCCAAAGCCGGGCTTTAGCCCATAGTTGATAGCAGTTAAAAAGAAAAATCCGATCTGAATTAACGCAAATACAGACCGGACCCTTTTACTAATGACCTCCGTTGCCGCCCCTGCTGCCGCGCGAATCCTTTCGCGTGGCTTGCTTATAGTATAGAAAGAAATAAACCACGTGTGAGGACACGCGCGGTAGCGGGGTGGTTGGGCTTTAGCCCTTAGTTGATAGCAGATAAAAAGAAAGATCCGATCCGTATAAATTAACTTCTATACAGATCGGATCCTTTTACCAATGACTAATGTCCAGTGACCAATGACCAACTTTCTACTCCATCCAAAACCGGTTACGGCGATGGATCTTCTTTCCCCAGTAAACAAACGGAGTATCGGCAGCAGCTACAACCCACTTTAACAAATAAGTCGTTAGAAATATTTCAACCAACACCGGCCATTCGTAAACGCCCCAAAAGGCAATGGCAACAAATACCACGCTGTCTATCAATTGCGAAATCATGGTGCTAAGGTTGTTACGCAACCATATCTGGTTATCTTTCGAAAAACGCTTTTTCCAGAAATGGTAGGCCCAAACATCGTGGCGTTGTGATAACAGATAAGCAGCTAAACTTGCGACTGCAATACGTGGCATCAGGCTAAAAATAGTGCTGGTTGCTTCGTGGGTTATGCCGGCAAACTCGTCGCCTTCCAATGGCAGAAACTCCAGAGCCAGGTTCATCAGCAGGGTCATGGAAATAAGACTGAAGAAGCCGATCCATACTGCTTTTTTAGCTTCCTCCTTGCCGTAGTTCTCCGACAAAATATCGGTTACCAAAAACGAGGTGGCGTAAACAATATTACCAAGTGTGGCCACCAGACCAAACAGCTCAACGGTTTGTATTACCTGAATATTGGCAACAATCACAGAGATGGGAATCCACATTACAAGACCCCATTTACCGAATAAACGGTAGGCTAAAATAATTAGCAGAAAATTTGCCAGCAGCATGGCCAGCCATAACAATTCGTTTTGCATTTTTTTATTTTTAAGGCGCAGGGTTATGCCACCTGCTTAATTAATACTCAAAATTTTGGCCTGCAAATGTAATGGAAAAAGCTGAAAATCAAAAAGCAATGAATGGCGTCATTTGGTTTGCGACAGACTATGTTACCTGTCATTTCGATCCGTCAGCTGACGGAGAGAAATCTGTTCTATCGGAAGAGATTTCTCCTCATTCTTCGTCGAAATGACAATAAGAAGCACGAAAAATTCCCCTCCTCGCAGGAGGGGAGGACCGCGTTTACAGCGGTGGGGTGGTCTAGTCTGTTAATCAGCATATAGAAAAGCTCCTTACTCCGAGGCACTTTTCAAAATCCGCAAAGTCTTTTCATCTACCTTCCCAAACAACGAAACACCTGATGCCCCGTTTGCAATGGCAACACGAATTCCTTCTTCCAGCTCTTCGTCCGATTTAAAATCGGGTAAATACAAACCCGCATAAATAGGGAATTTACCGCAAAGGAAATGTATACCTTCTTCAACCGCATCGCCAATCCAACTTACTGTTTCGCGGTAAAAACCATGGTAGATCATCGGGCAAACGGCATCAAGGTTCCAGTTGGTCCAGTCCTGGCGCACAATGCGGCGCGCAATTTCCGGTGTCGGGAAAACCGCTGCAGTAATTGGTTTATTATATGAATGTGTAATTTCTGCCAGGTGGTTTACAATTCCATTTACCTGCTCGTAACGGTATTTCCGCCATGCCGGGCTCTGATCCGGATGTTCCATCTCCAGCGGATCTTTACCGGTTTTCTTTTTGAAGTTCTCACGGCAGGTTTCGCAGTAGCAAAAATCGTACTCGGGCAATTCCTTGCTTTGATCGATACCATAATTGTCCCACAGGTTTACCGGAAGAATGACGTCGCAGTAACGCACATAATCAAGGTGTAGTCCATCCACATAATCTTTTTTCAGAATCTCGGTTGACAGTTGTGTAAGGTATTCTTTTACTTCCGGTTTCGATGGGCACAACCAACGGTAATAACCCACATACGGCGGATTTGTGGCACACGATTTTCCATCACGGCTAACGGCGTACCATTCCGGGTGACTTTCCAGCAACTCTTTTTCGCCACGGTTCATGGTCCACATCCAGCGATGCGTCTCCAGTCCGGCCTTCTTTGCAATACGAAAATGACGTTCGCTGTCGTGCTCGAAAAACATACCGCGCACCCCGGCTTCAAAATAACTGCTGTATTTCTTTTGCAAATCTTCGTCGCTCTCCTCATGATTTGGATTTTCCCAAACCCAGTGTTTCAAACCTTGTTCTGCTACTGCCGGTTTTGCTTCGCTGGCACAGGCGCTTGCTACCGTAAGGCCCATACCGGCCAGCATTGTGGTTTTAATAAAATCTCTTTTGTTCATCGTTAAATTGTTTAGTTGTCAGTATGTTTTTGTATTAAACCATCTTGATTGATAGAGATCATCAGGCCGTTGTTGGTTTTTAAAGTTGCGGTATATGTATTTCCCGAGGCGTTCATTTCCAGCGAGAAGTTAGTGTCGTTTTCCTTCCCCTCTATGGTAATCCCAAGGCTGGCAAGGTTGGAACAATAAGTTTTGGTCTCGTTACGATAATCACGTTGCGCATAAAATAAATGCCACAGGTGACGGGCTAGTAGTTCTTCTTCAGGCAATTTAAATGTTCCCTGTGCCGCTTTCGGAGATTCAGAAGAAAACTGAATCAGTCCCCAGCGTTCCGGGTAGTGCATATTTATCACTCCCTGCGGACTCCAAACCCAGTTGTCTTCAGGCAAAAGTTTACCGTCGTCGTTTGTTTTTCGTGTGTATTTCCCCTCGATAATTTCGGTTTGCCACTGCACGCGCGAGAAGTTGATCTTCCAAATAGCACCGGCTTCCGGTTGTATAAAATTGCCATCAGTAGTTAACGACGCAAAAGGAATGGCCATTTCAACGCACCATTTTTTATCAGTGTCTGTAGGGTCATTTAGCGTACCGTCCAGGTAAACAGCACTTTTGAAACCTTCGGCGTTCCATTCAATATCGGGTTTGCCTCCGTTTCTGTATGGTTTGTCAAGAAAAAGGTCGAATAAGGTGTTCCGGGCGTTCACCTCAAACTCGTAGTAGTTGTGGATGTCCCCATCGGGATCGATAAACACTTCAAAATCATTTTCGTGGTAAACGATCATATCTTGTTTATCGTAATAAGCCCAAATATTTTCCTCTGTCAGTTCAGCAAAAATATACAGGTTCGTATCGTCCCACAACATTTTAATCCGTGTAGGGTAGGTAGGTTGGGGCATGTTGACGCCCTGGATATCTGCAAACTCAGAAGTCCATGCAGCATCTTTCCAATCCTGCTCGTTGGCCTGCCCGTCAATCTTAATCGTATGGCTACTATAACCTGCCGTGTAGGTATTGGGAACCGTAAACAAGTGGGCATACTTTCCCCATTGTTCTTGTGCTGACAGGCCCAAGTTGCTGATTATAAAAAGTGTGAGGAGGAAGGCATTCTTGATAATTCGCATAGATCTATTCACTATTAGTGTCGAACAATAACGACAAAAATATTGAAAAAATTATCAAGAATGCCTTGTCTTTTTAAAAATATTAAGAATTGGATTTATGCCATATTAACGTCACGGGCAATATATTCACGATAATCTTTAATTATCGGGTCGTATTGCTCGTGAAATAACTCGGATGTAACCATAAAGTCGGCTGTAGAACGGTTCGATGCTGTTGGAATATTATATAAAACCGTGATACGCAGCAAGGCTTTTACGTCTACATCGTGTGGTTGTGGCTGCATTGGATCCCAAAAGAAAATGAGCATGTCAATGTTTCCTTCGCAGATCATTGCTCCCAATTGCTGGTCGCCACCCAGTGGCCCCGATTTCAAACGGGCAACGGTTGGCGGCACGGTGCCATGTTCGTGGCAGCTTTCAGCAAGCGCCTCCTCTACCATTTTTCCGGTTGTTCCGGTGCAAATTAAGTCGTGCTGGGCCAGTTCTTTCCAGTTGAAAGCCACCCATTCCATAATATCTTTTTTGCGGTTATCGTGTGCTACGATCGCTATATTCTTTTTTCTTTTCATTGTTTCATGTTTTGCATTCAGTAAGTTTTTTTGCTGAATGATGTTTTCGGTTCAAATGTAGATTGTTTTTAAATAGGAAAAACGAAAAACATGTTTTATAACATAAACTTAGCTCAAATTTAATTTCTGCCCCTATTTTCAAGGAGGCGCTTAACGTTTGGGTAATACCGATGTGAAATCAGGATGAGCCTTATCTCATACAATTTCCGTTTTCAATCGGCATTAACCATTGTAATTCCAGTGTTTCGCTTAAGGCTCACACTGAAAAACAATTGGTATAACCTTCCGTAATGTAGATTATAAAAGGCTTTTCATTTCGTCAATCATTTGCTGAGCCAAGTTATCAGCTTCTGCACTTGATTTCGCTTCAGCATATATCCGGATAATCGGCTCTGTATTCGATTTGCGTAAATGCACCCACGACTCAGCAAAATCGATTTTTACTCCATCGGTTGCTGTTACCTCTTCGTGGGCGTACTTTTCCTTCATTTTTACAAGAATTCTATCTACATCAATGTCAGGTGTCAGTTCAATCTTGTTCTTCGAGATAAAATAATCGGGGTAGGTTTTACGCAGCTCCGAACATTTTTTACCTGACTTTGCCAAATGAGAAAGGAAAAGTGCAGCTCCAACCAAGGCATCGCGGCCACTGTGGCTGGCTGGGTAAATAATTCCGCCATTTCCTTCGCCGCCGATAATCGCATTTGTTTCGCGCATTTTGGCCACAACATTTACTTCTCCAACCATTCCGGCCGAGTAGCTCTGACCGTGTTTTTCAGTTACATCGCGCAGTGCACGGCTTGATGATAAATTGGATACCGTATTTCCGGGAGTTTGGCTCAACACATAATCGGCAACAGCTACCAGCGTGTATTCTTCGTTAAACATGCTGCCGTCTTCGTTGATGATCACCAGGCGGTCGACATCCGGATCGACAACAAAACCAACGTCAACTTTATTTTTGCTGATAATTTCTGCGGTTTCTACCAGGTTCTCAGGAATGGGTTCCGGAGTATGCGCAAAATGCCCGGTCGGTTCGCAGTTTATTTCTACTATATTTTCAATGTCGAGTGCTTTAAAAAGAGCCGGCATGGCAACGCCACCAACTGAATTTACGGCATCTACAGCCACCGAGAAGTTGGCTTTTTTTATAGCTTCCACGTCAACCAAATCAAGATCCAAAACGTGTTGCACATGAATATCGGTGTAGTCTTTTTCAACCACTGTTCCCAGATCATCCACTTCGGCAAAGCTGAAATCTTCAGCATCTGCAATTGCCAGAACTTTAGCTCCTTCTTCGGCATCAAGAAATTCACCTGTGGAATTCAGCAGTTTTAGAGCATTCCATTGTTTCGGATTATGACTGGCTGTGAGGATAATTCCTCCATCAGCTTTTTCTTCGGTAACGGCAATCTCGGTGGTTGGCGTAGTTGCCAGCCCGATGTTAACCACGTTACATCCCATTCCCGACAGTGTTGAAACAACGATTGATGCTACCATTTCGCCCGAAATTCGTGCGTCGCGTCCAACAACTACTGTAATTTTTTCTTTGTTTGCCTTTTCTTTTGCCCAGGTGGCGTAAGCTGCTGTAAATTTTACCAGGTCGAGCGGGCTTAATCCTTCGCCCGGTTTTCCTCCAATAGTACCTCGTATTCCCGAGATCGATTTTATTAAGGTCATAATATAATGTTCAGTTTGAGGTGTAAAGATAAAAAGTCGATCCTGAATTATGTATGCTTAAACGATAAAACTAACCAATAGTTTGATTTAATGCGATTCGCTTGACTTGATACCTCTAAGCCTGTGGTCGGGATTTCGCGGATCACATAGAATATCCGGTGGAGAAGAAATATCGCACTAAAGAAGTTTCAAGATTGAATTGATCAACCAACCACAATGAATAAACTTTGTCCTATCGGACCGATTCTACTCTTTGGCTTAGCCCAAAGAGTAGACAGAAAACCCAAGGCTGCGCCCGCTTCTCTCGGAAAAGCTACGCGGCGACGACTAAAATTCCTGAAACTCGTCGTAACTCCTCAAACAGCAGTAATTTTTTACGCCGTCACCACTTGTTTTCCGGCTCACCAGCCGAGGCCAGGCTTCGATGTAATGATGCTACATCGAAGGACGGCCTCTTTGGGGCTTGGCCTGGAGTTGAAATAGAACCTTAATGAGAGCGGGAAGCTCCGAGGAATCGAGGAGATCACCCGTCCGAATTTGGGTTTTATGAAAACGGAGGGTGAAGCCCCAAAGGAGCCTTGAATTTTCTGCTTAGTCTTTGCTTCAAGGCAAAGATGAAGGCCTCCGGCAGGAAAAATAATAATGATTTTAGAATAGTTAAATTTTTTTCTCCATCGGATTTTTAAATTGATCCGATTTCGCTTCGTATCAACTTGATGCAGGATTCTTGATACTAGATGACTCGAAACTGATTTACTCCAATTCTTGCAACTCGCGCAGCGTGGCTTTTAATTTTTTGATGTAGTTGCCATACAATTTGCGGAATCCCCAACGAAGGAAAAAGAAAATAGCCCCACCAAACAAAACGACAATTAGAACCGAAATTAGAACTGCTAAAATTAATTTGCTTGTTTCAATGTCAGTGAATTGAAGGCCCTGTAGTTCTGCATTATGATTTAACCCTTCGTACATTCCGGTTGTAAAGGCCGATGCCATTGCCAGCAGTATACTGGCTAAAGCAAGATAGAACAGGCGTTGATAGAGGATAAGTGTTTCAATTATTTTTTTCAAAGTGCCTTTCAGGTCACAAGCCACATCGCATTGTCGTTTTACGCGGTAATATTTAACAACAAAATACAGGAACGTAGTAACGATAAGCACATTACCAAAAACGGCCAGAAACAAAACCCAGTTTGGGATGGGCATTTCGCTGTAGTATTTTTCAATAGTTTCGGGTGAAAAAATAAAATCATCGAAAGTAAATAGCAAAATTAATCCCAACAAAACGACAAAACCTATTTTTATATTACGGTCGATACGGTCAATAAGACTTCGGGTACGTTTACTGAGCATTGTGTTCAACTGGTTTTCGTCCAGTTCTTTGGAGGGGGCCATTTTGCTCCATGTTTTTTTCAACTCGTTTAATTCCATACTACTCCTCCTCGTTTACCATCAGCTTCTTCAGCTTCTTTTTTATCCGGTTCATTTTTACCCGCACATAATTTTGGGTGATTCCGGTAATCTCAGCAATTTCCTCGTACTTTTTGTTTTCGAGGTACAACAGCACAATCGATTTTTCGATTCCGGTAAGCTGCTGAATGGCTTTGTGCAATACTTTTATATTCTCTTCAGTTTCGGTATCGTACTTCTCTTCTTCAATCTGAAAATTTTCGTACGTCAGGCTACTTTGGTCAGGTCTTCTCTTACTTTTTTTGAACGTAGTAATCGCGGTATTCAGCGCCACACGATACATCCATGTAGAAACCTTTGATTCTCTTCTGAAATTGGGGTACGACTTCCAAAGCTGTACTACAATTTCCTGAAAGAGATCACTTCGGTCATCTTCCGTGTCGCAATAAATGTTGCATACTTTGTGGATGATGCCCTGGTTCTTCCGGATTATGTGTAAGAATTCCTTTTCCAAAATCGGTTTATTAGTAACTGGTAGTGAGAATAATTACAATTGATGGTTAACAAACAGCTATAGTTTTTATTGACAGGAAGTTTGAAGTCCGGAGTTGGAGAAGCTTTTCTTCCGGCTCCGGGCTTCAGTCTTCCAACTTCTATCTACATCATTTTTAAAAATTTCACTTCTTTTTCGGTAAGAAGTCGCCATTTTCCTCGCGGCAAATTCTTTTTGGTAAGACCTGCAAAAAGTACACGGTCGAGTTTTTTTACCCGGTACCCAAAGTGCTCGAAAATACGACGAACAATACGGTTTTTCCCCGAGTGAATTTCAATGCCCACCTCAGTTTTGTCATCCGAGGTGTAGCTAATGGCATCGGCAGCAATTGGGCCGTCTTCCAGCTCAATTCCTGAGGCAATCATATCCATGTGTCCGCGTTCAACCGGTTTGTCGAGGGTAACCTGGTACACCTTCTTTTTGTTATGTTTTGGGTGTGTCAGTTTTTTCGAAAGGTCGCCGTCGTTGGTAAACAGTAACAACCCGGTGGTATTCCGGTCCAGTCGGCCAACCGGGTAAACGCGCTCATCGCAAGCGTCTTTTATCAGGTCCATCACAATTTTATCCGCATGCGGATCGTCGGTGGTGGTCACATAATCTTTGGGTTTATTCAGCAAAATATACACTTTGCGCTCAGCTTCAATTTTCCGTCCGTCAAAACGTACTTCGTCGCCCGGCAGCACACGTATTCCCAACTCAGTAACAATTTTTCCGTTAATGGTTACCGCTCCGGCAGTAATAAAAGTATCGGCTTCGCGGCGCGAGCAAACACCGGCATTGGCGATAAAACGGTTTAAGCGCATTCCTTCGGCCGAAAGCGTTTTTAGTTTTGGCCTTGGTCCGTCAGCCTCTACTTTCTTGGCGGCCGGTTTGCGATAATTTTTCCCGGGTTTGAATTCTTTTTTGGGTTCCGATTTTTCAACCACCCGCGATTTTCCAACTCGTTTTCCTGAAGGTGATTTCACCGAACGTTTTGAAGTGTTGCCGGATGATTTACCTTGTGAACTGCCCCGGTTGCTGTTGTTATTCTTGCGCATTGCTAAATTATTTTGTGCAAAGATCGCTAAATTTTCTGATTTGGAATTTTATTTCCCTGAATTCACTTAAATTCGGAGCTCAAACATAAAATTAGAGCTATGAATTCGCATGAAATTGATTATAAGATCATCGGTCACGATGTTCAGTTGGTTGAAATTGAGTTAGATCCGGCAGAAACGGTTATTGCCGAAGCGGGTGCCATGTTGTACATGGAAGATGGTATTGAGTTTCAGGCCCGAATGGGCGACGGTTCAAATCCGCGTGCCGGTTTTTTTGACAAAGTGTTATCAGCAGGATCGCGTTTGATTAGTGGCGAGTCGCTGTTTCTTACCCATTTTACCAACCAGGGCTGGGGGAAAAAGCACGTGGCATTTTCGGCTCCTTATCCGGGAACGATTATTCCGCTTAACTTACCTGATTTTGGTGGAAGGATCATCGTTCAAAAAGATGCTTTTTTGTGTGCTGCATTGGGTACAAAAATCTCGATAACGTTTAACCGTAAACTGGGTGCCGGATTTTTTGGCGGCGAAGGATTTATTCTGCAACAGCTGGAAGGCGATGGAAGAGCTTTTATTCATGCCGGAGGAACTGTTATTGAAAAGCAGCTGAAAAACGAAACTTTGCGCGTAGACACCGGATGTATTGTAGGTTTCGAAACTTCGATTGATTACAGTATTGAACAGGCAGGTGGTTTGCGCTCGATGGTTTTTGGTGGCGAAGGATTATTTCTGGCCACTTTACGTGGAACCGGAAAAGTTTGGCTGCAAAGTATGCCAATACGGAAGCTGATTGCCGAATTGTCGCCGGCAGGAGGAAACGCCCGCAAAGAAGCGCGTGGCGGGTTGCTCGATAATTTACTGGAAGGATAATTTCAGTTAGCAGTTTTCAGTCTCAGTTTTCAATCAGCTGTGATTAATATGTATAAGGCGCTAAACAGTTCGAACTGCTTAGCGCCTTAATAATTAGTTGAGAGTGCTGATGTGCTTTCAATTATCGGATAATTCGTAGCAGAGGAAAGTATTTTACCTTTCTGCCATCATTAATTCGAAAAGTATTGGCGATAACCAAAAATAGGTTGTAAACATATAATCCACCCATCGAAAGAATTCTATAAACAGAATTTCCAAGAACCGACATGGAAATATCGCCCGATTGGTTTATTCGATAATATGTGCTTGCAATAAAATAAATATACACCACCAGTAACACAGCGGTCCAGAGGATCTGAAAATTCAGAATACTTTTTGCCAGGTTATCCAGATCGCGCACTTTGCCTTTTTTACTAATCCAGATAACCATCGGAATAACGATTCCGAGCAAAGGGAATAGTAAAAATCCCAACGCCGATAAATTCAGAGTCATCAACGAACCTTTATCTTCGGTTAGTTTCCAATCACTCAAATCTTCCGGGGCCGTATCAAGTACTTCTGCCAGACGGACTAATGTATCTCCGCGCGGTTCTGTTTCACCATTTTCAATGCGTTGAACAGTTCGCAAACTAACACCCGATTTTTCTGCAAGTAATTCCTGTGAAATTCCTTTTCGGTTGCGTAACTTTTTAATGTTTTTAGCCAGATTTTGATTACTCATTTTTCAAGTTTTAAATTGTACTGGCAAAATTATTTTGAGTGTGCATTGTTGATAGCGTCATGCTTGCGTCAATATTACGTCATTGTTGTCCGACTTTCCATATCTCGTTTGCAGAAGGATTATTGCTGTTAACTGAGACTGAAAACTGTATACTTTCTACACAACACCGGGTAAACTGATTCCTTTAAGTTTGCGGTACAGATCGAGTGCGAAAATGTCGGTCATTCCCGATACAAAATCAACCACCGATTGAATTTTCAGATACACCGAATCGTCGTCGGTTTTAAACTGGCCGGGTAACAACGATAATATTTTCTGACTGTACTTATCCTTTTTGTCGGTATTCATAATTGCATCAACAAACTCCTCCAGCAGCGTGCCGATAATTTTGTAACCGGCAATCTCAATCTCAACAACCGAGTGGTGTGCGTAAATTTCGCTGAACGAAATACGCTGAACTTGCTTCATTGCTGCGGCTTGCTTTTCAGGAAGCTGATCGATAAGACTTCCGGCGAAAGTTCCGGCCATAATCGCGTCGTAATTATCCTTAAAAATGTCGATGCAACGGTAAATCAACTCGCCGATAACATTGGCGCGCAGGTAACTTATTTGTTCGTTGATATCGCTTACCTGGGTAAAGGTTTTCTCGAAACGTTCAATCCGCTCTTCGGTAAAGAAGTTTTGGAAAAGTGCACGAATTCTGTCGTAGTGTAAAATGCCCAGTTTAAAAGCATCTTCCAAATCCATAATCTGGTAACAAATATCATCCGCAGCCTCCACCAAATACACCAGCGGATGACGGGCAAAACTTCCATCTTCGCGTTGTGCTATTCCCAGCTCATTGGCAATGTGGTAGTAATTTTCTTTGTCCGACTGGAAAAATCCAAATTTTGGTTTGGTAGCTTTTACCGACTCATACGGATATTTTACAATGCTGGCCAGCGTTGAATAGGTTAATGCAAAACCACCCTCTCGTTTGCCGTTAAATTGATGGGTGAGTGTGCGAAAAGCGTTGGCATTTCCGTCAAAACAGGTGAAGTCTTTCCATTCGCCTTCGGAGAGCTGGTCTTTGAATTTCTGGCCGCTAGCTTTGTTAAAATAGTTTGAAATAGCCGCTTCGCCTGAGTGACCAAACGGCGGATTTCCCAAATCATGCGCCAGACAAGCGGTTGAAACGATTGTTCCGATTTCGTGGATCAGCGGATTATCCTGATGGAGTTCCAACAGGTATTCCGACAATAAATTCCCCAGCGATCGGCCAACACTGGCCACCTCCAGGCTGTGGGTGAGGCGGTTGTGCACAAAAATATGCTCGGGCAGCGGAAAAACCTGAGTTTTATTTTGCATCCGGCGAAATGGCGACGAGAAAATAATCCGGTCGTAATCGCGCTGAAACTGCGTACGGTCTTCGTTTGTTACGGGGCCTAAAGTGCCCTTGCTTCCCAATCGTTTTGGCGAAAGAAGTGTGTTCCAATCCATAGTCTCAAAAATTCTTGCACGAATGTATAAGAAATTCTTGAACTCTCCTTAATCGAGCCAGAACGACGGAGTGAAAAGTACCAGTACCGAATAGATTTCCAAACGGCCAATTACCATTAGCGCCGTTAAAAAATATTTGGCGCCATCGGGTAAATGCAGGAAGTTGCTCACCGGGCCAACGGTACCAAATCCAGGACCAATGCCGGCCATACTTGTAGCCACCGCACCAAACGAGGTTTTCAGGTCGTTTGTCCAGAGCATCATTATCATAGTGCCGATAATAAGTATGAGGTAGTAAAAAAGAACAAAAGTAAAAACGCGGTTAATGAGCTCGGGCTTCACCACGTTTTTGTTGTAGTGCACCACACGAACAACCGTGCTCGACGAAAAATATTCTTTATAAAGTGTGCGTATACGCTTAAAAACAACAAGGTGACGGATAACTTTTACACCACCTCCGGTTGATCCTGAAGATGCTCCGATCAACATCAGAATAGCAATTATTCCAATGGATTGTAATGGCCACTGCAAATAATCGGCAGTGGCAAACCCGGTTGCGGTAATAATGGAAACCACCTGGAAAAAGGCATGACGGAAAGCCGGCTCAAATCCCATATCCTGGTGATGAAAGAAAAGTGACAGTGTAATGATGGTTCCGGCAACCAATATTATTTTTAAATACAACCGGAGTTCTTCATTCTTAAAAGCAGTTTTAAAATCGCCCCGTAACCAGAAAACGTGCACCACAAAGTTGATTCCCGAAAGCAGCATAAAAAAGGTTACCGTGTATTGTATAAATGGCGAGAAGCCGGCCAGACTATCATTCTTTGTGGAGAAACCGCCGGTGGCAATGGTCGCAAACGAATGACAAATGGCGTCGAACAGCGACATGCCGCCTATCCATAAAATAATGGTTTCGGCAAAGGTAAGCCCCATGTAAATGAGCCATAATCGGCGCGCCACCTTGCGTATGCGTGTCGATACTTTTTCGGTGGCCACACTCGACACCTCGGAGTAAAACAGGTAAATGCCGTTAATTTTCAGAAATGGCATAATGGCTACCACCAAAACAATAATTCCCATTCCGCCAATCCAGTGGGTTTCTGCACGCCAAAACAATACGCTTTTGGGCAGAGCTTCAATGTCGGCTAAAATCGACGATCCGGTTGTGGTAAATCCTGAAATCGATTCGAAAAAAGCATTGGTAAAATTCGGGATACTGTCGGTTAGCAAATAGGGGAGTGTACCCACCAAAGCCATTACCACCCAGGCCAGCGTAACAATAATAAAACTCTCGCGCAACGAAGGTTCTACCTGCCGTTGTTTTTTGGTGAGCAGGTTTAAAACAACCCCTAAAACCAAGGTGATCAGAAAAGTGTATGACAGATCGGCAAAAACGCTCTCTTTGTAAATAAATGAGACAATAAGCGCAAAGAGCATAAAAAGACTTTCGAACGTAATTACGATCGAAATGATGTGTAAAATTAAAGCGATGTTTATTTTAAAATGCTTCATTTATTTCAAAAAGGTATTAAAAAAGTGGCAATGGATAATAATGTTGCTGCTCTGCATTTTTCAGTTTTGTTTTAAAATGCTTTTTACTTTCGAATTAAATGTGTTGCGCTGGCTCCATAAATTTACAAAATGGAAAAGTCTTTAGCCAATCGAAATCATCCCTTTATTTTCGGGATAGTGCAACAACCCGAAAATTTATGCGATAAAAGTAGGTGGAGGAAGGTTGGTATAAAGAATAAGAATATGCTTAAAATCCGCAGTATTCGTTCTTTTACCTGAACTGTTTAAACTTTTCGGGAAGGTCCCGAATGTTGTGTTTTTTACTGAAAATGTAAGTGTTTTGTGGTCGTTGTCTTCCTGATTTTCGAGTAAGGATTCGCACAAATCAAAATCTGATGACACAATACATTCAATTTCTGTTGTGTCAGCTTCTTCGGTAAAACCAATATTTTTTTTTGCAAAAGTATTGTCTCCCGTTATCTGTAGTATCCCTGTCAGAAAATAAATTAAAAGCAGTGTGAACAGTGCTCTCAAAACTTAGCTTTTAAAATTATACGGCAAAGTTAGATTCTCTTTTTCAGTTGCAGTACCCTACTGTTGTAATAGTGCTGAAAATTGAGGTTTATTTAACTCCGTTTTTGTAAAGATACATTTTTTACAAAGTGTAAGTGGAGTATTTTTTTACTTCGCGCGCCAATTCGCGTGCTTTGCCATCGGTAATCTGATTTAGTCGTTCCCAGAATTTGGGGCCGTGATTTTTAACTTCGGTATGTACCAATTCGTGTAGCAGAATATAGTCGATTAGTTTAACGGGCAGTTTCATCATTTGCAAATTAAGGCTGATATTGTTTTTTGATGAGCAGCTTCCCCAGTTTCGGCGGTTATTACGAATGGTAACTTTGTTGTAGTTAAAACCGTGTTTTTTGGCCAGATCGGAAATGCGTACCGGAAGCAAACGTTTGGCTTCGTGGCGGTAAACAGTAGTTACAATCTCATCAATAAAAGCTATGGAGTCTTCATTTTCAAAATCCGATACCGAAATTGTTATGATGTCGTCTTTTCGGTTGGCATTGTTTTTTTCACCCTGAACGATTCGGATTTTATGCAACTTTGTTTCAATTTCGGTGCCCGGTTTTATCGTGGTTGTGCGGGCCTGCATCTTTTCCTGCTGCTTTAACACCCATTGCTCGTTTTTTACCACAAAAGCCATCGCTTCCTTAGGTGTGATAAAAAAAGGAAAAGAAACCAGCACCGATTTGTCGGCTTTTACGCTAAGTTTAATATTTTTAGATCGCTGGTTCTGAGAAAATGTTACCTTGCCTATATGTTTTAATTGAACTACTTGGCTTGCCATATGTTATTGTTAAAAATAAAAAATCAAAGATATCAATCATGGGAAATAAAAAGATGGAGGTATTCGTAAACCTCACAAAAAAAGATATGGTTGTTTCGGTTGAAGAAAAAATTCTTCCTGAAAGCCTGGTATTCGAATCATTAAATCCGTTTCCCGGGTATTACCATAACCTGCCGAGCGATCCGGGATCAATGTACATTTATTTGATACTGGATAAACAGTATCCGCTGGAGGAGGTTTTGAGGGCGACACAAGCCATTGAAAAGAAGTACGACTGGAATTTTGATGCCGGAAAAGCTTACATGTCAATCGGTTCGACCTTTCTTAATGCGATTCGTATCAAACATTTGCCTTCGCTTGATTTATTGGTGAAAATTCAGGAAGCCTATGTGGATCAGGGGATTCATTTCCTGATGAAAAAGAAATTAAAAGGAAAGCTGGAAGCCAATGTTAAGATCGTTAAATTTCTGGAACTGGAAAAACTGGCAGATGGTATTTTCCTGAATGTTCAGGATCCTTCTTTTGCTTATATTGAGGTGCCTAAATACCTGAATTCAGAAGAGTTTATTAAAGTTTCGATGGATGTAAAGTACAACTGGCAAGGACATGAATTTGATGCTGCCAGTGCTTCATTTTATATCGATGGTGTACTTGTTGAGGCCGTCCGTATTTTCTCCGATAAAATGGATGTTAACTATTTAAGTGCCATCAAAAAATTATATATTGATAAGATCGATTAGTAACTTGATTTAAAATTATAGGAAAGGCAGCAAAAATTTGCTGCCTTTTTTTGTGCTTGCTTTTTAACTATATGTCAACCTACTTTTTTTAGTACCTTTGGTTAACTTTGTATAAAACTGGAACCATTATGGAGAGCAGATCCCGATTATTTGTTTTTAGCCTTTTGGCAATTTTGGCGTGCGTACTGTTTGCCTGTAAAGGAAATTCGGATAAATCAGAAATTAAAACCGAAGTTGTAGATCGTGGCCCGGTGGTGGCTTCGTTTAAATGCCAGGGAAGCGTTCGTGTGGCCAATGTTGTGGCGGTGCTAAACCCTTTGCGAAACTCGGTGGTTGCCGTGCATAAAATGCCAGGCGAGCGGGTTGAAAAAGGGGAACTTATTATGCAGCTCGACAAAACACAGATTCAGGATGAAATTTCCGATCTGAATAACCAGATACAACAGAAACAAAATGCCCTTGAGAAAAATCGATTAAATGTAAAAAGCGTTCAGCTCGATCTTAACCAGGGAGAAGAGGCCAAAAAGGCGCGGGTTCAGAATATGCAACATTCGCTTGAACAGCAGGAGAAGTTATTGGAAGCCGGCGGAACTTCTCAGGCAAGAGTCGATCAAATAAAGCAAAACCTGTTGCTGGCCGAGCAGGATTTAAATAATCAGGCAGAAAAGAATTCAATACGATTGCAGCAGCTTGAAATGGATGAGGGCAACCTTGCATTACAAATTCAGTCGTTTAAAAAGAGCCTGAATACGCAACGCACCATTTTGCAAAAAACGGACGTAAAAGCACCTGTTTCGGGCGTTTTACTTGAAATTGCCGGAAACGTGGGCGATTATGTTTCGCTTGATCAGGTATTAGTAAAAATTGCCGATGAAAGTGCCTTGAAAATTGTTGGAACTGCCGGGAAAAATAAACTCAGTTTAATTCAGTCTGGGGGAGAGGTGGAAGTAACCGTGAACAACGAGAAGTTTATGGGAACTATCGGTCAGGTTTACAACGATGAAAATTCGGAGTCGGTATCATTTGATGTTTTTGTTGCCGAAAATGATCAGCAAAAATTAAAAGGAGCCGAAAATGTTGAACTTCTGGTAAAAGCCAATGATAAAGAAAATGTGCTTCGAATTCGAAAATTGCCGGGAATGAAATTATCGCAACATTTTGATGTTTTGCTTCAAAAAGAGGATGAGGTTATTCGCACCGAAATTGTTGTGGGAACTATTGGTAAAGATTACTGCGAAATTATTTCAGGCGTTAACGAAGGCGATGTTATACTGGTTGAAGATCCTTCTACCGCTATGGTGCAGTAACTTATTTCTAATTTAGAATGGGAGTTACCTCGCTGAAAGTGATGGAATTTCCCTAAAAGAATATCGGCAAGCTGACTAAATAGCAACTTGCCGATATTTTTTTCTGTCCACACAAATTAAAAACTTATTTTATCAGCCCTTTGTCCTTATATTTCTGAATAAATTCCTGATCCAACTCTTTAGAATCTTTGTATTTCACGCGTATATCCTGTAATTGTTTCGTTAATGTAGTAACTACATCTGCATAAGCCGGATCGTCGTATACATTATTCAGTTCCAGCGGATCTTTTTTACGGTCGTACAATTCCCACTCATCAATATCGTAGTAAAAATGTGCCAGTTTAAAATCGGTGGTTACGATTCCGTAATGCCGTTTTACCATGTGGAAACCCGGATATTCGTAATAGTGGTAATAAACCGCGTCGCGGGTCCATGCGGCAGTATCGCCCACTAAAAGCGGTATCAGACTTTCGCCCTGCATATCCGACGGTGCTTCAATTCCGGCAGCCTCCAGAAAGGTTTGTGCAAAATCGAGGTTCTGAACCATTTCATCCGAAACCGATCCGGGAGCAATTTTACCGGGCCACTTCACCAAAAGCGGTGTTTTAAACGATTCGTTGTAAATAAAACGTTTATCGAACCAACCGTGTTCGCCCAAATAAAATCCCTGGTCGGAAGTATAAACCACAATTGTATTCTCGTCAAGTCCCTGTTCTTTCAGGTGATCGAGCAGACGGCCCACATTTTCGTCAACAGCAGCAATACACCCCAGGTAATCCTGCATGTAACGCTGGTATTTCCATCGCATAAAAGCCGAATCGTTCATTGTTGGGTATAGCTTTGCAAACTCTTCGTTTATAGGGCCATAAACGGCATCCCAGCTTGCTTTTTGTTCGTCGGTAAAACGGGCATATTTACTTTTAAAAACATTAAAGCCCCATTCTGACATTTCCTCAACCCCCAGTTCTTTTGCCAACTCCGGATAAATTTTGTTATCCGCCGAAACCGTCATGTGTTTTAGCAGGTTCATTTCAGCTTCTTTAGCTGCTGTTCCACGGCCTTTGTAGTCGTCGAACAAGGTTTCCGGTTCGGGGAAAGTCTTTTGGGTAAATTCTTTATAATGACGTTCAGCCGGGTACCACTCGCGATGAGGCGCTTTGTGCAGGTACATCATTAAAAAAGGCTTATCAGCTTTTCTGCGCTTATCCATCCAGTCGATGGCGAGGTCGGTGATCACATCGGTTACATATCCCTGAATGGTTGTATCGCCGGTATTGGTAATAAAATCGGGATTGTAATAATCGCCCTGATCGGGAAGGATCTTGAATTCATCAAAACCTTTTGGATTGTTTCCGAAATGCAGCTTGCCAAACATCGCGGTTTGATAACCGGCATCGTGCAGCAACTGTGGAAAAGTAACATTCGTTGTATCAAATGGAAAGTTATTGTCGATTTTTCCGTGAATGTGCGTGTGTTTTCCGGTAAGAATGGTTGCCCGCGATGGTGCACAAATCGAGTTGCTTACACATGCATTGGTAAACAACATTCCTTCGTCGGCAATCCGGTCGATATTTGGTGTTTGTATCAGTTTATCGTCATACGC
The DNA here is from genome assembly GCF_963674925.1 of uncultured Draconibacterium sp. Classification (NCBI taxonomy): domain Bacteria; kingdom Pseudomonadati; phylum Bacteroidota; class Bacteroidia; order Marinilabiliales; family Prolixibacteraceae; genus Draconibacterium; species uncultured Draconibacterium sp. The sequence goes on along the minus strand of NZ_OY771647.1, from coordinate 162,301 downwards.
GCTAATTGCCTGGTAGGCATGATCGTCGCTCATGATAAAAATAATGTTCGGACGCTGCGGTGTACTTTCTTTTTGTGAGCAGGCTCCAAGCAGGAGAACAGATGCAAAAAGAGCGATTACAAATAAATTTCTCATTTTAGTTGGTTTAGGTTTTTATTTCAAGGTAAATTTTGTTGCCAGCGAGGCATTTGAATCACCTCCCACATAAATCTCAAATTCACCGGGTTCGGCATAAAACGACAGATCAGAATGATAAAATGCCAGGTCGTTGTTGGTAATGGTAAATTCTACCGTTTTTGTTTCACCTTTTGGAATGGAAACTTTTTCAAATCCTTTTAATAAACGCAGTGGTGGTGTAATACTGGCCACCATATCGCGAATGTAAAGCTGAACCACTTCCTCTCCGTCAAAATCGCCTGTATTCTTCACTTCAACAGATACTTTTAACTCGTCATTATTTGTGATGTTTGTTTTGTCGATACTCAAGTTTTTAAACTCAAATGATGTGTAGCTTAACCCATAACCGAATGGGAAAAGCGGAGAGTTTGGCGCATCCAAATAATTTGATTTAAATTTTTGAAAAGTATCGCCATCCTGTGGCCGACCTGTGTTTCGAACACTGTAATAAATGGGTACCTGGCCAACATTTACAGGGAAAGTTGCGGTTAATTTCCCTGATGGATTGTAATCGCCAAACAATACGTCGGGCAAGGCATTTCCGCCTTCAACACCGGCATGCCACATTTGCAGAAAGGCATCCGCCATTTCCACTTCTTCGCCAATTTCCATCGGACGTCCACTCATATTTACCACAACCAGTGGCTTTCCGGTTTTTGCCAGTTCTCTTAATAATTTCTTCTGACTTGCTGGCATGGTAATGTATGTGCGGCTCGATGATTCTCCTGTCATTTCGGTAGCTTCTCCAACAACCGCAATAATTACATCTGCCTTTTTCGATACCGAAACAGCTTCCCGTAACATGGTTTCGGGCGAACGCTCATCGATAAAAATCTTCGGACCAAATACATTTATCTTTTTTGCAAATACCGGATCGTCGCAGATATTGGCCCCTTTTGCATGAAGAATATTTACTTTGTTGCCAACTACATTTTGAAATCCTTCCAAAACGGTAACCGCCAAATTAAAATCGCCTGTTGGTGCCCATGTTCCAAGCATATTACTGCGACTATCAACCAGTGGACCAATCAAAGCAACAGTCCCTGATTTTTTCAGCGGCAGTAACTGGTCTTCGTTTTTCAATAATACCATTGAGCTAGCTGCAGCTTGTCGTGCCACCTGGCGGTGTTCGGCGGTTAGAATATCTTTTTCAGGGCGCGTGTTATCAAAGTAACGGTATGGATCTTCAAAAAGTCCCAGTTTATATTTCGCCTCCAGAATTCGGCGGCAGGCGACATTGATGTCTTCCTCTGTTACTTTTCCTTCTTCCAGCGATTTTTCAAGGGTGGTCAGAAATCCTTCGCCAACCATATCCATATCCAACCCGGCTTTTAATGCCAGTGCCGAAACGGCCTGTAAATCGCCCAAACCATGTGCAATCATTTCGTTTACCGAAGTGTAATCGGAAACTACAAAACCATCAAATCCCCACCTATCTCGCAAAACATTGGTGAGTAACCATTTATTTCCTGATGCAGGAACTCCGTCAACATCGTTAAACGACGACATGACACAGCCAACGCCGGCATCGATTGCCGCTTTGTACGGCGGAAAATATTCGTTAAACATCCGCAGGTGACTCATATCAACCGAGTTATAATCACGGCCGGCTTCTGCAGCTCCGTATAAGGCAAAATGTTTTACGGTTGCCATCATTGTTGTTGTTGAGGGCAGATCGTTTTGCTGGTATCCGTTTACCATTGCTTTGGCAATTTCGGAACCCAGATACGGATCTTCACCGGCACCTTCAGAAATACGTCCCCAGCGCGGATCGCGTGACACGTCAACCATTGGCGAGAAGTTCCAGAAAATACCATCGGCAGTTGCTTCTTTGGCAGCAATTTGCGCCGTTTTTTCAATCAATTCCATATCCCAGGTGCTGGCTAACCCAAGAGGTAGCGGGAAAGTAGTTTTGTAACCATGAATCACATCCGAACCAAAGATCATCGGAATTCCCAGGCGGCTTTCTTCAACAGCCAGCTGCTGTGCCTGACGCGTTTTCTCCGGTCCGTAAACACCAAAAATACCGCCTACCTTTCCGGTTTTAATCTTCTCCTCAACACCGGTACTTACCACCGATCCTGTGGGGATTCCACCTCCGGGCGTGATCAGGTTCAACTGACCAATTTTTTCCTGAATGGTCATTTTTGCCATTAAATCGGAAACAAAGACATCCATTTCGGAATCACCCGAGTTGCTTGTTGGAGTTACACATCCTGCAAATAAAAATAGTACTGCAACAAATAGTAAAAAGCGTGACATATCTAAAGTGTTTTATAGTTACTAATCAATTTTAATCGGTTCCGTTGGTTCCGAAATTCCATTTTCGTTAAACGCTTCTATCGAGAAATAATAGGGCATATCACGATCAAGACAGCGCATAAAGTGCTCGGTGGTATCGTAAAGCTGCCAGGATTGGTACAATTTGTCCGGTGCAATTCCCCAGCGGATATTGTATCCCTGAGCACCTTTTACCGGTTTCCATGTGAAGGAAATATCCCGGCGGTCATCTTCGCGTTTTATTTCAAAATCTTTTACTTCAGCAGGTTTCTTGCCCAATCCCAAACCGAATACTCTGATCTCGCTCATGGCGAAGTTGTTTCCCGGAACTTCGATGTTTTTATAGCGAACAAATTTTGCTTCTACCGGCTGATTCAGGACAATGTATGCATTAGGTGAGTCTTTGTAACTGTTGCTGTGGTCAACCACGGTCTGCCAGTTATTTCCGTCTGCTGAAACTTCGATAATAAAACGGTGTCGCAGCCCTTCGGTACGCGTATAAATACCCGATTCGTAATCGTGAAAATTTAATTGGAGAGCATAAATATTTCCGGGATTCTGCATTTCAATGGTTATCCATTGTTTATCGTTGTTGGCTTCAGCTACCCAAAAGGTTTTTGGATTTTCATCGGTCAACACATTGGCAGTAATTTCTCCTTTATCATTTTTTTCAAGAGACAATTCGTGTACCTCCACCTCATCATTGTTGGAGGTGAATTTCATAATCTGTTTTAACGACGATGACACGGTAACCTTTCCTTTGTACGACAACAACATCCAGCCACAATGTTCGCCTGCCTTTGTTGGATGATCGGGGCCAAAACGCGGATAATCGCCATAAGCAGTATTCGAATGCATCAACCCTTCGTCATCAAAATAAGTTGGGAACATACACAAACGTCTTTCCCATTGTGCGTTTGAGGCCAGTGCCATTGTTCCAAAATGCCAGTATTGCCCGTTGGTTTGTTTCACGGTAATTCCATGCCCTGCGCCATTGGTAAAACCTCCCGGTTTAAAGCTCATCGGGTTGTTTTTCATGTATGTGAAAGGCCCCAGCGGTGAGTCGCCGACGTAAACGCCATCGGCATAAACATTAAATTGTGTTCCCGGTGCCGCGTATTGCAAATAATATTTGCCATTGTGTTTAGTCATTGAAGCGCCTTCCATGTAACCTTCTTTTAAAGTCGGATGAAAGTTGTTTTCGCCAAAACGCTCCCAGCCATGCTCTTCTTCTACCAGGTTTATTAAATCTTTTTTTACCCCGGTTTCCAGAAAACGATCATTTTTGTTTAGTTCCTTTACACGTATCGGATACACATTCGACGAGCCCCAGTATAAATAGGTTTTTCTATCGTCATCGATAAAAAGTTCCGAATCCTGAATATTATTCGAAATGGAAGGGGTTGGTGTCCATTTGCCGCTTTTCGGATCGTCGGTATAAAGAATACTTCCGTAGCCTGCCGGATCGCCGGCAAAATACACCAGCGAATCTTTGTAATTGAATGCGGTAGGAGCGTTGCATCCTTCGAAAAACCATTGCTGAGGTTTAATAAAATCCCAGTGCACCAGATCGGTTGAATGCCAGTACCCAAACGAACGGGTAACAAACATATAGTATTCGCCACGAAACTCAATAACTGCCGGATCGGCACCCGATCGATATGAGATATTCCGGGCAGAATTGTAAACCATGTACGTGTAATCAATATCCAGCGGATTGCAGTAGGTATTTGGAACAATAGTTTGTGCCTGGCCAATGCTAATTATAAGCAGGGTAAATAAAGTTGTTCCGATGAGTTTTTTTAAGGTTTGCATTTTCCTAATTCTATTTGTTACGGTGTTTCAAATCCCAACTTCGCTAGCCCTGCCTGCACGTCTTCGTTTTTCATGAATAGGTTCCACAAAAGTCCGCTTCGGTAATTTTCAATCATCACCGGAATTGGCCCCTGATCGATAGCCAGATAACGTGGCAAATACCAGTTTTCTGTTTGGCTATAGGCGTCATACGGACCGTATTTCCCTACCAGAGAATCGGCATCCAGATACAGGTATTTCAGAAAGTTCATCGACTCTTCCGGAGTATATGGAAACGATGAAAGTGCTGCCGTTGGCGAGATAACGCCTAAGTCACCCTTGCCCGGGCGGTGACCTGCATAACCGCGCATGGAATAACTTGAAGTAAATCCCCACTGATTTTCGCCATAACCTTTGAAATTTTTAGGATTATCAAGCGCATAACGATAATGAATTGTGGCATGATTTACATTCAGTTTCCAGTAGTCGGCGTACTTGTCTTTTAGCCCTTTCGGATTCAGCCCAAGGTATGAGTAATGTGCCCAGAACAGTGGTCCGATCGGATCGTCGTTGTGTTCGTAAAAGTTAAGAACGGTACTTAATCCGTAGTAAACAGTGTCTTTTGCAATGTCTCCGTTAAGCGCCCAGCCTTTGTCGTAAACAGCGGGCGAAATTGGATGCGTTGGCGACGAAGCTGCCAGAACATACATAATCAGGCACTCGTTGTAACCACCCACCGGGAAATTCATATCCCAGCCATAATTGGGCGACCAGTGCCAGTACAGCACATCTTTTCCTTGTGTGTACCAGTCCCATTCCACGTCTTCCCACAGTTGCTGAATATCGGCAACCAGCTGTTGTTCGGCTTCGTTTCCTCCTGTATAATATTCGGCAACTGCCAGTAATCCCTGGATCATAAAAGCCGTTTCTACCAAATCGCCGCCATCATCTTTTTTGCTAAACGGCTTTACTTTTCCGGTTGGTCCGTCGAGCCAGTGTGGCCACGCACCATGAAAACGATCGGCCTTACCTAGATAAGCCACTATTCGTTGAAAACGTTCCAGTGCCTGCTCGCGAGTGATAAATCCGCGTTCGATACCAACCAAAATGGCCATTACGCCAAAACCTGAACCACCAAGTGTAACCACATCCTGATCGTTTTGCGGATACACATTGTCCATATGAATGCGTTCGCGTGCCATTCCTGAAACCGGTTCAGCACCTTCCCAGAAATACCGAAAGGTTTGGTATTGCACTAAATCCATTAACGAATCTTCAAGCGATATCTTGGCTTTCTGAATCTTCTCAACTGGTTTTTTGTTTCCGGTTGAACAGCCAGAAAAGACAATTGTAGAAACCAGTGCAATCAATACTATTGGAAATATAATCTTCTTCATCTGTTAATACGTAAAATCAAGTTTTGTCAATCCGGATTGTACTTCTGGACACGACATAAATAAGTCCCAAAACAGGTTGGTCCGGTAATTTTCAATCATCACTACAATCGGCCCCTGATCGATGGCCAGGTAGGAATCAGCCACCCAGCCATTGGTAAAATCAAAAGCATCGTAGAATCCATAATCTCCCCACAATTTATCTCCAAGTGTGTAGTAGAAATAGCGCAAAGCTTCCATCGATTCCTCAGGTGTGTAAGGCATCGATGACAGCGCCGCTGTAGGTGTAAGAACGCCCCGGTCGTTGTTGGGCGAGTGCGCCGAATAACCAGAGTAGCCATCGCTGGCCGTAAGTCCCCAGCATTCATCAGAATACGCAACATAGTTCTGCGGATTATCGGCACAGTAGGCCTGATTTATTTTTGAGTGCACTACATTTTGCTTCCAGTAGTTGGCATACTGATCGGAAAGATTTCGCGGATCGAGCCCAAGGAACGAATAGTGCGAAAAGAACAACGGTCCGCCCATGTCAGTACGCAAGGGCAATGTGTAGCCGTAGTACGTACTGTTACTGGTGTTTTCCATATCGCCGTCCCTCGCCCAGCCTTTGGTGTATACATCTTTATCGATGGTGTGCGTTGGCGACGAAGCAGCTAATACATAAATAATAAGTGCCTCATTCCAACCTCTTATTTTCATATTCATTGCCCAGTCGTTATTTTCCGACCAGTGCCAGTACAACACATCTTGTCCGCCTTGGGTGTACCAATCCCATTCAATGGTTTCCCAGAGGGTGTTGATCTTGTCAATCAGAGATGATTCCTGCGAATTGCCGGAATTCAGGTACTGTCTCACAGTCAGTAATCCCTGCATCATAAAAGCCGTTTCAACCAAATCGCCGCCATCGTCGTTTGTGCTGAACGGAATGGTTTGCCCGGTTTCGCCGTTTAACCAGTGTGGCCATACGCCGTGAAAACGATCGGCATTCGTTAAAAAGTCGACAATGGTTTCCAATCTGTCAATTCCTTGCTGACGGGTAATAAATCCGCGTTCAATACCTACCAATATCGACATTACTCCAAAACCTGATCCTCCTGTGGTTACAGTATTACCTGAAGTATTCCGTTCCCGTGCCAATCCGCTTGCCGGATGCGCGAAATCCCAGAAATATTTGAATGTTTGCCGTTGAACCAGCGTTAACAATTCCTCGTCCGAAATTAAAGGGAATTTTGGAGTGGTATCGGCTTGTGTGTAAAAGTTCAGTTCTAACCCTTCGAAAGGCCGGTCAATACGATTTTCAATGTCGGATGAAATGGCAAAAACGGTTTTACTAAAACCTTCCATTTCCTGCGAAATCTCAACAGAAATAGTTTGTTCGTCTACCTGATTATATGTTGAAGCCACCGAGGCCCCATTACTGGAATAAGTTGAATAAAGAGAAATATCGTCTTTTGAAACGGCTGAATTAAATTGCAGCCGGATCACCGGTTTGCGGTTAATGTTTAAAATTCGCGACAACGGATTGTAAGCCACCTCATCAATCTGCACACTTTCCAGAATCAATGGTGTTGTAAGTGTTGAAAAGGTATACGATTGCCCTTTAAAAGGCTCTTTGTTTGCCCCTTCCAAATCAGGTGAAATTGTTAAGGTGTAAGTTGCATTTTCCTCCAGATCCTGATGATCGATCTTTACCAACTGATTATTGTTGAAATAGGAAAATGTTAATGCCAATGGATTATTATCTGCATCCATAAGTTTAATGCTTGCTTCGGCAGAAACTGTATTTACCGCTATATTAAAACGGATTTCGATCGTTTCGTCGATGGGCACATTCGCATTTTCGCCACTTGCAGTAAGGGCCGTTTCGCCGATATAGGCGTACGTAACCGACAAATCTTCAGTAGGTTTTTCTACCTCGGAATCATCCTTGCTGCAGGAAACGATCATTCCTGAAAGTAACAAAAGGAATAATAATTTATGGAATATACGCATCAGAATCAGCAAATAAGAGTTTTTGAAAATTAAAGAAAAAGTTGGAATTGACCCACTGCGAACCACAGTGGGCCAATTCTTAAAACTACCTTATAGTGCTCTATAAACCGTCTTGCATCATTAAAGTAACCTCTTCCGGAGTAAGTGCTTTATGGAAGATATACAAATCGTCCATTTGTCCTTTTTCTGTCTTGTGGTTCCATCCAGAGAAATTTGGATCACCTGACATAATTGATAAAGGCCCAACGTCAGACCAGTCTATACCGGGAAATTCTCCCTGGCTTACCTGCTCTCCATCCATGTAAAATGCTGCTTCTGTAGCTGAAATGGAAATTGCAAAATGAATCCATCCGTTTTGAATTGTTGGATCTATTGTTGCCGGGGCACCCGGATTGAACCACGATGCATTTGTGCCATTTCCTACGAGTAGTATAAATTTCTGACTTGTCTCGTTGCCTTCTCTGATAAATCCGAAACCACTGGGTTTATCTGATGGTCCTGCCGGATCTGCCGGAGCGATATTAATAATACCAGCCCGCGTATCAGAGGCGTCGATTTTCAACCAAAAGCTGGTACTTAATTCTTCTCCCTGTGCCAATCCTTCAGAAGGGAAGGTGAGATACGATTCTGCAGCTCCCTGGTACGCATCTCCGGAAATTCCGTTACCATAGCTAAAACCAGGATTTCCAACTTCTGTTGCATCCGTCCCGGTAATGGCATCGGTATAATCTCCGTTAAAATCCATATAGAAAGCGGCTTGTTCTTTCAGCATAATGGTTTTTACTTCATCTTGTGTAAGGGCTTTATTAAACAATCTTAATTCATCCATTTGTCCCTTTTCTGTTTTATGATTCCAGCCTGAGAAATTTGGATCGCCTGACATAATTGATAAAGGCCCAACATCAGACCAGTCAATACCGGAGAATTCTCCCTGGCTCACTTGTTCGCCATTCATGTAAAATGCGGCTTCTGTAGCTGAAATAGAAATGGCAAAATGAATCCATCCGTTTTGAACGGTTGGGTCGATTGTTGCCGGTGCTCCTGGATTAAACCACGTAGCATTGGTGCCGTTACCAACAAGCAGTAAGAATTTCTGGCTTGTCTCGCTACCTTCTCTGATAAATCCAAAACCACTAGGTTTGTCTGATGGGCTACTTGGTTCGGCTGGGGCAATTGACAGAATTCCAGCTCGCGTATCTGAAGCATCAATTTTGAGCCAGAAACTAGCGCTAAATTCTTCTCCTTGAGCCAATCCTGCAGATGGGAAAGTCAAATACGATTCAGCTGCTCCTAAATAACTCGTTCCTCCCTGAATACCTGGGGCAAAACCAGGCGAGCCTGTCACGGTTGCATTGTTCAGACTTACCATGTCTCTGTATTCATTATTAAACGGCATATAGAAAATTTCGCCTTCGTATTGCGGTACGTATGGTGGCGACTTGGCAAAGTTTATAGTTGCCGTTGTCGTTTTCCCGTCGAGATCGGTGGCTGTTACACTTAATACGTGCGAGCCTGTTGTAACATTATCGTAGGTATATGTTCTCATAGCCACACGATAATCCATAAATTCTGAATAGCTGGCAATTTCAGCACCATCGATTTTTACAGAGATTGATCCGATTTCAATATCGTCACGCACTTCAAAATCAATATCAACCGAAGCAATAGCAGCGTTTGTTTGAATTTCGTAACCTTCGGGCGGAAAGTTAATGGTTACCTGTGGAGCTGTTTCATCCGCTCCCGGATCTACAGCCGATATTCCATCGATGTAGTTTTGGTCGCATGCATTGAAAGCAAAAAGTATCAATGCAAGTATAAATAATTTATTATAAGTCTTCATGTTTTATCGTTTTATTGGATTCCTTCTTCCAGTTGTGGTAATTCAGCAACCTGATCGGCCGGGAATGGCAAATAGGCTTTTCCCATGGTAAAAGTTCTTCCACCATACGAAAGGGCACTTATGTTTTCCGTACGTATCATATCGTAATAGCGGGTACCCCATTCCATAGCCAGTTCAGCAAACTTTTCATCGAGTACATCTTGTGTGGAAACTCCCGATAAGCTGGTTAATCCGGCACGTGCGCGAACCTTGTTCACTGCCTCGTCGGCACTCATTGAAATACTGCTTGATGCACCACGGGTAAGCGCTTCTGCATATGTCAGCAACATTTCGGAGTAACGGATTACAATAAAGTTTTTGTTACTTCCGTATGATGTTCTTCCGGGAATTAATTCGGTAGAAGGCTGGCTGTGTTTTCCACTTACAAAGTTTAAGCGGGCGTTGTTGTTAAAAATATCGCCTTCGCGGTTGGTATTGGTAATCCACTCAGGAATGTCTCCGTAGTCATTCCGAAGTTCGGTAATACCATCCGGCGTGAAAATAACACTGGTTTCCAGACGAACTACCTCGCCTCTGTCGAGCATAAATTCGATGTATTTTAAAGTAGGTTCATAAAATCCCCAACCTGCTCCGGCACCGGTTACAACGGGGGTCCATCCGCCAATTCCAAATGGGGCAAACAGAAAACCAAAACGGTCGCCTTCACCCTGGTTGAAATCGGAATACTGGAATTCCATGATATTCTCATCATCCAATTTGCCGGCCTTTTTGAACAGGTGATAGAAGTCGTCGGCCAGTTTAAACTCGCCCGAGTTGATAATTTGAGATGTTGCATTAACCACCCCCTGATAATCTTTCATTTCCTGGTATGCCAGCGCCTGGATTGCGTAAGCCGTGTAGGTGGTCATACCTCCCCGGATATCACTACGTTTATTCGGATGAACATCTGGAAGGTTTGGAATGGCATCGGTCATTTCGTCAACAATATATTGCATTACCTCTGCTTTGTTGCTTACCGGTGTATTCTGAATATTGTCCAGCTGGTCGATAACAATACAACCACCAAAAGTTCGTGCAATATTCAGGTAAAGGTAGGCTCGCATAACACGGCATTCGGCAATGTACTGATCGGCCATTGCATCGTTCCCCGATGCCTCGCGGTACTTATTAATTTCTTCGATTGCAGTAAATGTATTTACAATATCGTTGTAGTGTAGCTGCCACACAGAGTTCGGATTCCAGTGGCTGGCCTGGTACATATAATTATCCTGTTCCTGCATAGGAACCTGGTCGCCTGCAGCATTAACATCGTCGCCACGAATTCCCAGCGTTAACGGCTCTTCCCACGAGCGGGTATACAAGCCCTGGTAAGCTCCCAATAATGGTAAAATCATATTTTCACCAATGGTATAATCTACGTCGCTGGTAAACGATTCGTTTTCAAAAGGTTGGTCTAGTTTGTCGGTACATCCAATTCCCGACACTAATAGCAGCCCGCTTAATAATACGGGTGCAAAATATTTTATTAAAAGTTTCTTCTTCATGTCTTAAAGTGTTTAGAATTTTAGATTTACCCCAATTGTATAAACGGCCGGAACCGGATAAAACTGGCGGTCGATACCGTTGTTAACCTCAGGATTAAATCCGTTGTATTTAAATACTGTAAGCGGCTTTTCTGCAGTTACAAATACTCTGGCATCGGGCATTCCTGCGCCAAACAGCTTTTCGCCATCAATATTGTAGGCCAACTGAATGTTCTGAATGCGGAAGAAGTTTCCGTCTTCCACCAGGTAATCGCTAAAGTTCTGGTTCCATCCGCGGCGTAGTGCCGAAGCCGATGGATATTTGTTCGATGTTCCTTCGCCTGTCCATAATCCCTTGGCCAAATCTGCGTCGATGTTGGTATCGTTTGTCCAGATGATTTCGCCACGTTTACGGTTAAGAATTTTGTTACCTGTCTGGCCCATAATATTCATCGAGAATTCAAAGTCTTTATAGTTCAGTCCTATAAATCCACCGTAAGAGAATGTTGGAATGTACGAACCAAGGAATACTTTGTCGTCGTCATTGATCACATCGTCGTTGTTCTGATCAACAAACCTGAAATCGCCCGGAACCAGTGAATTGTCAACGGCTACCGGATCAGCATTAATTTCAGCTTCGTTTTGGTAAATACCTGCTACTTCATAGCCATAGAACGAAAGCAGTGGCTCACCAACCTGAGAACGTTGTCTGAACTCGGCCGAACCTCCGTTAATGTAGGTTTGCCCGTAAAGGTCGCGCACTTCGTTTTTCAGTGTTGAAATGTTCACGCCAAGGTTGTAGCTAAAATCTTTGTTAATTTCGTTTCGCCAGCCTACTGCAAGTTCCAATCCCGAGTTACGGATAGTACCAACGTTACGCAAAACACTTCCCGATTGCAATTTCAAACTTACCGGGATAGCCGCATCTTCCGTGTCGCGGATAAAGTAGTCGGCATCAATGGTTAAACGATTACCAAACAATTCGGCGTTCAAACCAACATTGGTCCCGGTTACGGTTTCCCAACCCAAATAACCAAATGTGCTTGTTGTGGTTGTTCCGTCAACCTGCATATCGTCGATTGCCAAATAAACCGGATTGGTAGTATTTGCTCCATCCTGGCGGGCAATTTTATCGTTACCCAGTTTTCCCCAGCCACCTCTCAGTTTCAGGTAGTCGAGAAAACCAACATTTTCCATAAAGCTCTCTTCGGTAACTACCCATCCTAAACCAAAGGCAGGGAAAGTACCCCATTTTTCCTGGTACTTTTGTGTTCCTTCCTGGCGGATGGTGAAATATGCAATGTATTTATTATTGTAGTTGTACGATACACGTCCGAAATACGAGACACCGTACAGGCGCTCTCCGTTATCGCCAACTTGTTTTGATGACTCCGACTGCGACTGGTTGATGTACCATGCATTTTCATTCAGTGGAATATCTTCGGCCGAACCGCCCAGATAATCATACCACTCGTCGCGGTACGACATACCGGCCATTGCGGTAATATTGTGGTCGCCAAAACTGTCGGTGTATGTTAATGTGTTATCAAAGAACTGATTTACATTGGTAGTTCGCGAAGATGAAATGGAAGATAAAGTTCTTCTCGTCGAATTAGTGATATAATAGGGCAATCCAACACTACGAGCCTTCAGGAACATCATTGAAGAATTGTATGCACTTTTAAATGTTAACAGATTTGGAAGGATGTCAACCTCGGCATAAATACCGGCAAGTATTTTTCTGATGTCTTGACGCGAATCATTATAAGCAAGACTTAAAAACGGGTTTTGCGAACCGCGATAATCCAGCAATTGTGCACTTGAATAATTACTAGGATAATCAATTCCCTGCGCTACCAATTCATCGTAATTCTGTTGGTCGTATACCGGTAAAATCGGCACGGCATGATAAGCACTAAACCAGGCTGCATCGTCGGCAATATAGCGGGTTCCGTTACTTACATTAAAATTTACCCCGGTTTTTAACCATTTGTTTGCCTGGTGATCGATTGACGCACGAATATTCATTCTTTTGTACGAATCGTCGGCTTCCAGCAATCCTTCCTGATCGTAGTAATTCACTCCCATTGAATAAGAAGTTTTATCGTTACCACCCAAAACAGAAACCGAGTGGTTTTGCTGGCGGGCATGCGATTTCATAATCTCGGCATACCAGTCGGTATTTACGTTTGGTACGTTCGGGTTCACGCGGCTACGGCCATAACGCTGCATGGCATTTTCGACAAAACTGATGTCGGCTGCCGAACCGGTTTGGTAAACGTAATCAACAAATTGTTCGGCGTTGGCCATTTGCATTACGTTTTGCGGAACCTGAATACCGTAGTATCCTTCGTAGGTGATGCTGGTTTGTGTGTTTAACGAACCTTTTTTTGTAGTAATCAATACCACTCCGTTTGCTGCCCTAACTCCATAAATAGCCGATGCCGATGCATCTTTCAAAATCGATAAAGTTTCGATATCGGATGGGTTTAGGAAATCGATGTTGTCGAAATACATTCCGTCAACGACATACAAAGGTGATGAATTACTGCTTCCCGGAAATGATCCGATACCACGAATACGTACTGTTGGTGAACTACCGGGCGATCCGGAATTCACAATTTGTACTCCGGCAACTTTTCCCTGCAACGACTGCATAGCCTGTCCGGCAGGTGTTTTTACCAGTTCGTCTGATTTAAGTGTGGAAATTGAAGAGGTAAGATCGGCCTTTTTCATCGATCCGTAACCAACCACAACCACTTCCTCAAGGCCAACAACATCTTCCTGTAATTGAATGTTGATGGTACCTGATTGTTGTGGCTTTATTTCCTGTGATAAAAAACCAATGTAACTAAAAACTACAGTGGCTCCCTGTTTTACCGACAATGTGTAATTGCCGTCAATGTCTGTAACAACTCCGTTAGTTGTTCCTTTTTCCAAAACGGATACTCCCGGAAGAGTTATTCCGTTAGGATCAACCACCGAGCCGGAGATAGAAATTCTATCCTGCGCAAATAGGGTTGAAAACGAAAAAAGGAGAAATACAATAAAGAATGTTTTTCGCATAACTTTAAAATTTGAATTAGTTTGACGTCAAAGTTACGGTGACAGCAAGGCGGAAAACAATCAAATAAATACACTATTGATACTTTCAGCGAAAGTGAATTGTTTTATCTACCTCATTATTACCTCATCCTGTAAAAGAAACAGTAATTGTAAGTAGTTGTAAAACAGGGTTTAAAATGATGGTTTGTTTATGAATTCTTTTTATTTTTTTATACATTTAATTTTATTTATTTCGTAAAAAATGGGGTTTGGAGTAGAAACCGGAGGAATAACATCCATTTGTCATCTGTTAAATCATTAACATTCGATGCTAAGAATCGGAACAAAATCGATCATAGGCACCATCTTTTTGGTTATTTGGGCTATCACTTCCCTGGCTTTGGAAGAGGAAACGGGAGTTGTGAAATTCGACCAAAGCATCTATAAAGGAGCCCGGCAAAACTGGGGAGTTAGTATTGCCAACAACGGAATCGTTTATTTTGCGAATCATTCGGGGCTTCTTTCGTTCGACGGGACCAACTGGACAATGAACAGGTTACCAAACAATACCATTGTACGATCGGTTAAAGCGGTTGCCGATTCGGTTATTTATACCGGCGGATACATGGAACTGGGCTTTTGGAAACCAACACCTACCGGAGAACTGGTCTACGAGTCGCTTAACCAAAAAGCCAAATCATTTCTTGAAGAAAACCCCAATCTGGAGATTTGGAATATCGCCGTTAAAGATGATTACGTTTACTTTCAGTCGTTTAATAAAATTTTGACTTATCATAACGATAGTGTTTACTCGCTACATCTTGATGGGGGGATCTCGGTAATGAATCAGGTTGAAGATCGTATTTTGGTTTCTGTCAGGGATAATGGAATATGGCAAGTTGAAAACGATAATGTAGAACGAATAATTTTCGATGATGCGCTGATCGGCACAACGGTTAAATTTATTATTTCCGCCGACAACGGGAACCTGCTGATTGGTACAGCTGACAGGGGAATTTTTCATTGGGACGGCAAAGCACTGAAACAGTGGAATGACGAATGGACTTCTTATTTTATAAGTAACGAACTAAACAGGGGCTATCACACTCAGAACGGCCAAATAATAATTGGTTCACTTGTCGATGGTATTGTCATTTTTGATAGGGAAGGAAAGCAGATAGCAAGAGTAAATACCAGGAATGGTCTTCCGAACAATACTGTGTTAGGTATTGCCAGCGATGAAAGACAGAATGTCTGGCTGGCGCTCGATATTGGAATTGGTTTTGTTGCCGACAATCCCAACAAAAGTTTTGTGGTTAAAAAGTTATCGGGAGCGGGGGCTATCTACTCCACGGCCATTTTCGAGAACAAACTGTACCTTGGCACGAACCAGGGATTATTTGAAGCATCGCTTGATTTGGATAACGATGAGATTAAACTTGTTCAGGGCACGCAGGACCAGATATGGGATTTGAAAGTAGTCGACGATGAGCTTTTAATCGGGCATAACCAGGGGAGTTTTGTGCTAAAGAATGGAAAAAAAAGAGTTATCTCATCGGAAGGAGGAGCATTCAATTTTGTGCAGGATCCGTTTAATCCCGGCCTGATTCTGCAATCTACCTATAACCGTATTGTTGTGTATAACAATACCAACGAGGGGATAGAGTTTCGAAACTACATCGAGGATTTTAGTAACCTTATTCGTTATATTGAATTCGATCATTTAGGAAATATTTGGGCCAGCCACATGCACCGCGGAATATTTAAAATACAGGTTGATGAAGAGCGTACAAAAGCAGTGGGTGAAACTGAATATTTCGGAGAAGAGACATTTGGGAAAGACCATTCCATACATGTTTTTAAAATTGAAAAACGTATTGTTTTCACTACCGGTGAAAAGTTATTTACCTACGATGATCTTACCAATACCATTCTTCCTTACGATACATTAAACGCCAGTTTGGGAAAGTATGCCGCCGCCAACCGGATAATAAAAGCGGCCAATAATTATTATTGGTTTATCGAACCAACATCAATTGGGCTGTTCTCTATTGTACAAACCGATGTTAAACTAATTAAAGAGTTCCCTACGTCGTTGTTCAACGATCCACTGCTGGTTGACGGTTTCGAAAATATACTTCCGGTAAATCAATACACCGGTATTTTGTGCCTGCAAAACGGCCTGGCTTTTCTTGATGCTTCGGTAAGCGACTCTGCCACAAGTATGGTTGGACGGTACGCGCCAGAGGTGAGAGCCATTGAGCTGCAAAGCAATGGCGGGAGATCGGTATTTTTGCCTCTTAACACCAATGAACCCGAGATTAAAAACACGCTGAACAACGTAAAATTCCGCTTCTCTTTTCCTATGCTCAATGAATTTCCGGTATCATACAAGTATTTTTTGCGGGGCTTACATCAGGGCTGGTCGGAAAGTGTGGCCAACCCCGAGTTTCAGTTTGAACGATTACCGCGAGGAGAATACCAGTTACAGGTAAAAGCTGTTGATATTTGGGGTAACGAAAGCCAGCTTTATACTTTTGATTTTGAAATATTGCCACCACTGTTGGCTACCAAACTAGCCATATTTCTGTACATGTTTATTTTGATCGGGGCGCTTTTGCTGTTCCGCAGATGGGGGGTAAAACAAACACTGAAGAAGGAACAGCTGCAGCACGAAAAACGCGAACGGGAGCTCATTCGCCTGCGAAACGATAAACTACGAAGCGAGGTGCGGTTTAAAAGTAAAGAGCTGGCGAACTCTACCATGGCTATAATTCGCAAAAATGAGTTTCTGATTGATTTGAAAAATATTGTGCGGAAACAAAAGGAAGAGCTGGGATCGCGTTACCCCGATAAGTATTTTAATTACCTGAACAACAAAATTGATGAGAACATCTCGAGCCGTGACGACCGCCAGATTTTTGAAAACAATTTTGAGCGGGCACACGAGCAGTTCTTCCAGAAAATGAAAAATAAATATCCAGATCTTACATCGAGCGACCTGCAATTATGTGCTTACCTAAGGATGAATTTATCGTCGAAAGAAATAGCCCCGTTGCTGGGTATATCCATCCGCGGCGTAGAAAACCACCGTTATAAATTAAGGAAAAAGCTCAATCTGGAACCGGAGGATTCGCTTACCGATGTGATGCTTTCGGTGTAAAAGGAAATCTTTTTAGAATGTTGAATGGCGTAAAACAAAAGGCTGCCCTTTTGAGAAGAGCAGCCTCTGGAATTATTTATAATACAGATTAAAACTTTTGCAGTTTTTTTAATGGAAAAGCTCTGCCAGTCTTTCGTTTAGCGCTTCACCCCTTAAGTTCTTGGCAATTATGTTTCCCTTCGGGTCAATCAGGTAATTTGTTGGTACAGCCCTTACACCATAAAGTTGAGCGGCCTGGTTGTTCCAGCCTTTTAAATCGGATACATTTGTCCAGGTCAACCCATCGGTTTCAATGGCTTTAAACCAGGCCTGCTTTGTACGCTTGTCGTCGAGCGAAATTCCCAGAATATCAAAGCCATTATCAGCATATTTTTCGTAGGCTATTACCAAATTCGGATTCTCGCCACGACAGGGATGACACCATGATGCCCAAAAATCGATCAACACATATTTTCCGCGATAATCGGACAAACTCACCGGATTATCATCTACATCATTTTGTGTAAAATCAGGAGCGATATCGCCAATGCTTGTGGTTTGAGCCGCCTCTAAACGCAAAACAAAGGCTTTGCCCGGTGATGTATTTTTTACTTCTTCGCTTAAATTATCGTACAATGCTTGTGTTTCAGCCACATCAAAGTCTTGTCCGGTACCGTCGCGCAAAGCCACAATACTGAAGTAGCTGTTCGGATTTTCGCGGGCAAATTCAATTTGCTTGCGTTGGTGCTCCTCCATCAGTGCCTTGTATTTTTTATCCATCCCGGCTTTAAATTCAGGATCTTTCTGTTGCTCCGGTGTGGCAGCGGCAAATAACTTATTCATTTTGGCGGCCAATTGCATTACTGTACCACCAATCGCATCAACATAAGCGTTGTATTGATCGTTTACCTGAGAGTTGTAATATTTTACATTCTCCATGGTAGTGTCAGCTACCATTTTTATGGTTTCTTCGGCCACATAAAAATAGGTTGTAGTTCCAAAAGTAGCACCGTAAGGTTTGCTTTTTCCGGTGTAGTCAACAATCATTCGGGCTGCACCGGGTTCGTCGCTGGCAATGCCTTCGAATTTAAACTTGCCATTAGCTGTACTTGTTGAATCGGAGTAGTTATCGTTGCCAACCATATAGTCCAGATAGATTTTTGCAGGCTCGCTTAAATGTTTGATTTCGCCTTCGATTGTAAATGTTTTTTGGGCAAAACCAAGGATTGGCAATAAGCCCAAAAATACCGTTATAATTTTCTTCATTTAATAATTCTTATTTTTTTGAATTAAAATCGGATATAAAATATAAGCCGGGTGGCAACAACATATTTTGCCACCCAACTCGTTTTTTAATTCTTTTTCTCGTATAAATCAACCGGTTCTCCCTGCAAACCCGATATTTTCTCTTTGATATCGCCGTATTTTCCGGTGCTGATATCAAGGAAATAAAGGTTTCCTTCGGTACCTGCAACCAAAGTATTTTCTTCGGTTCCCAGTTTAATCATGCTAACATTTTTACCACCAAAATCAGTATCCAACGCACGAATTTCCTGGTTTAACGGGTTGTAACGGTAAACTTTATCGGCATGTGTAAAGTAAACAATCTCGGTATTGGTAAGCAGCCATTTTGTATTTTCATCAACCAAATCCTGACGCGGAAATTCGTTCTTCTCCAGCACATTTATCATCGCCGGATTCATTGGAATGACCCCAAATTTGTATTCGTAAACTTTACCATCGGCATTGTCTTTGGCAAAAATGTAGTTAACATCCATGCTAATCATTTCGAAGGCATACAGCTCAATATCCATATTTTTCGGATCAAAAGCATCGCCTGTTACATTAAAAGCATCGCCGTAAAAATTAGCACCGCCATCGAAATAAGAAAGGTTTTTATTGGCTTGATCGTAACCAAGATAATAAGCCTGACTGTACACAAATTGATTGGCTAAGGTATAATCTCCGGGAACTGGTGAGCCAAAATATCCGTAAATAGGACTGATGTAATAGGTGGTTGATGCCCCAATGTAAAGCTTTCCATTCACAATACCGCTCATAACTCCAACTGCCTGAGGAATAAAAGCCTGCGCATTGAGTGGACCTTCCTGGTCGTCAAAGAAATTCTCTCTGAAGTATTTTATTCGCTGAAAGGTGTTTACATCAATTTCAACCCCAGGATTTTCCTGGTCTCCGCAAATAATCCAGTACCCCAAATAGGGAAATCCCTGCATATATTGATGTTGAATAGCAACCAATTGTCGTGGGTTATCGGGCAGTGGCTCGTTGTACATTTGCTCGTAAATATTGGATTGCACAGTACCGTCGGGTTTTACAAACGATAATTCGGCTTTTCCGCCAACCGAAGTTAAAACTGCAATACCTTCTGAGAAATTGGCTTGTGCTGTGATAATGAAATAGTAAAAATATTTCATTCCGTTAGCATTGTTTACCACCGTAAAGCGAGCATTGTAAGATTTGGTTTTCAGGCCAAAGAAAATATTAAGTTCTTCGCCTTCGTAGGTAGCTTCGCGCACTTCGTCAGGGATTGAGATTTTCCACTCGTACGACAAGTCTTCTTTGTTACTGTGCGAAACAGATGGCTTAATAACCAACTGATCGCCAACATTTACAAAGTACACGCTATCTAAACCCGTTACAACCGGATCTTCGGGAGCTGTGTAATCGTAATTCCCGAGGTCTTCAATACAAGACGTTGCAAATAACGCAAGGCCTGCAATCAGTATTACTAATATTTTTTTCATGTTTTGTTCCTTTTGTTAAATACTCTGTCCGTTTTCATCAATAAACTGGTACGAACCGGTACCTTCATCTTTCTTTAAAAGAATAACCTTTTCGGGTGTTTCTTTTAGGTAGAAATCGTAGTCGCCGTTCTCTTTTTCCGTAAGCGCGTATTCAGGATTGTCTTCAACCCACGAAAAAGGATCGGAAACAAGTGCCGTGTACTGCGAAATGTGATAAAGCGCTTCAGGAACCAGCAAATAAGCATTGGGTTCCGACATTATGGGCATATCGTTTGTTCCGGTTGAGATTAAAAACAACTGGTGCTTCACGCGCGAATATAATCCGAGTTGCCCCATCCAGAACATCCACCAGCTGGGCTGCTCCAAACGGTTTGAAAACGATATTTCGGCATAATTTAAGTGTGGGAAATTTATCTGAAAATCGCTTGTTGCTTCCAGCGCAAAAGCCAGGGTTACTGTTTTTTCTGCCAGTTCCGGATCGGTGTTGTAAATAACAACCGGTACCAAAACCGCACCAGTGTCGGCCGACATTGTATATTCACTTTTAAATGGTTGGTAATGCAGCTCTTCCTCCGCGGTGGTTTCATCTGCTTTCACTACTAATTTAAATGTACGATCGTAAGTTACTGTATTCCCCGAAATCCGAACGGGAACAAAAATGGTGTCTTCAACTTTTTCGGGTGTATAAGCAAACGAGTGAGAAATTACCCGGGCTGTGCTATCCTCATAATCCAGATAAATATTATCCTGTCCATGGTAAACAAAGTCAGGATTTTCGCCACATGAACTTACCCCGATAACAATTATTATTACTATAAATAGTGTCCAATTTTTCATATGATTAAAATTGTATGTTACTATTATAAACCTGGTTTTCCGGCATTAACCGGTTAAACCTGGTTTATACTAACGATTTCCAAATTCGATTTCATCCTCAGGAAACGGGATATTAAATATTTCGGGGTCAGGACCATACGATGTATTATTCTGCCCGATAATAGTTGCATTAAGCCTTTTGTAGGCAAAAAACAGTTGGCCTTCGGCAAACGTTTCTTTGCGGTATTCCTTCAATATCTCAGTAGTAAAATCGATATTCTCAGTGCTTTCGTTCAATTCATTTCCAATACCACGGCGAAAACGCAGTGTATTTAAATACATCCAGGCTTTTTCCGGATCGGTACTGTAAGCGCTTTCAGCAGCAATAAAATAGATTTCGCCAAGTCGGATACCCGGAATTACAAGCGGATGCAAATTAAGATCTTCGTCGCGTAAAAACTTGTTTATCTGGTAACGCGAACCATTGTTGCTACTGGCTACTTGTGTAAACCAGGCTTTAAAACGGTAATCTTCAGCTCCAACTCCTCCTACTTCGTAAAACGAGCGGGCGGCGTTATAGTCGATATACTGACCGGTAACAACACTGTTAAACCGGTTGTAAAGGTTTGTCTCCTGCCCGTCGGCATACCAACCAAAAATTAATTCGCTATACATGATCCGGTCTTTCAGCTGCGGGTCGGCTTCGAGTAAATCAGCAACATCGACCCACGGAAATTTATCCGAGTTTATTACGATTTCAGCATTTGTTAATGCCTTTGGGTAGTCGGCAACATATAAATATACCCGCGCCAACTCGCCACAAACCGCATAGTAATTTAAACGGTGTCTCCGGTTCTGTAAAAACAATAGCGGATTGTCGGTTTCCGTTACATCCTCTTCGCCCGGATACCCAACTACATAATCTTCGGTTCTGATCAGATCGTTTTCCAACAACTCTTTTGCAGCTTCCAGATCAGCAATTGTAAGCGTACAAATCTCTGATACCGTTAATAATTCGGTTACTTTGTTGCTGTAACTTGTTACGTACGGGATGGCCGGCTCGGCGGCTCCTGTCAAATACGAAGGGCCAAACATACGAAGCATATCAAAATGCAGGTAAGCCCGAAGCGCCAGTACTTCGCCTTTTATCATTTCGAATTCATTTTCGGCAAACAGATTTTTTTGTTCGTCGATGTTTTCGAGGATAAGGTTACAATTGGCAATAGCGTTGTAAGCAGCGCCCCAAATGCCATTGCGTCTGTTTTTAAAATCCTGATCTGTATAATCGTAAAGCGATGTTTTCTGATAAAAGGTGTAATCGTAAACGCTGTTGGAATAATTCTGAGCCAACACTCCGGTAGTACCAACCGAAAACTCGCCACCATACAAATCGGCCTGCGAACTGCGGGTGTAAATTCCGTTAAGTGCTTCGTAAAAACCTTCTCGTGTTGAAAACAATTCTTTTTCGCTCACTGATGCTTCAGGCTGAATGTCAAGCCACTCGTTGCACGAAGTCATCAGGAGTAATAAAATTGCTGTGTATAATAAATTTTTCATCATCTAAATTCGTTTAAAAAGTGGTCTGAATTGAAAATGTAAAATTCCGCGCAAAAGGGTAATCAATTCCCCGTTCGACATCAATAGATGAGGCGCGCCAAACATCATTCAGCGTAATTGCTGCACGCAGGTTTTCGAGGCTGAACTTTTTAATCCAGTCTTTATCAAAATCATACGAAAAGTACACTGAGTTCAACTCAAGAACATTATCCTTTTGAATAAAGCGCTCGGTTACGTAGGTTGTTCCAAGGTCAGAAATATCTTTGTACAAAGCCACATCTCCGGGCTGCTTCCAGCGGTTTTCCAGGGCACGTTCGTCAACATTGTATCGAGGGCTGGCATTTTCAACGCGGTCGACCAATGTTTGGTTGTAGTTATAGCCGCCAAAATATGAGCGGAAAGTACAGCTTAACAAAAAGCCTTTAAAATAAACACTGCCTCCAAAATAACCTTCAAGAGTTGGTGTACCGTCTTTAATCGGCACAACATCTGCAACATCCCAATCGTAGGTTAATGTTCCGTCTTTTTTAATAAATATTTCTTTCCCGTTCTCCGGGTCAATCCCTCTCGAACGAACGGCGTAAATAGTGTTTAACGACTGGCCTTCGTTATAACGCAACAGCGGAACACCTTTGTAATCGTCGCTGTTTTGTGCCTCATCAACATTTTCGTTAAAGGCTTTCAGCGAATTCGAAATTTTTACCAGCGTGTTTTCGTTGTGTACAAAGTTTCCGTTTAACGAAACATTCCAGTCTTTGGTTTTAACCACATTTAGTTTTGTACTGATCTCGAAACCTTTGTTTTTGATATCGCCCAAATTTGCTTTATACGAAGAAAAACCGGTTGAAGGCGGAAGTGTAATATCCGTCAGCATATCTTCGGTTAGTTTGTTGTACAAATGTCCCGAGAAATACAAACGATCATTCAGCAATCCAAGATCAACCTGAACATCGTAAGTTTTTGTGCGTTGCCACTTCAGGTCTTCGTTACCGTACTGAGTTACAATTGCACCAACACCTGTAGAATACCAGTTGTCTTTGTAGTAGCCATACAATGTATTCGACATGTAAGGATCAAAAGATACCGAACCTGTTAAACCGGTATTCGCTTTTAATCGCAACTGGCTTAACCAATTTATATCCTTCATAAAATTCTCGCGGTGCAAATTCCATCCTACACCCATCGAATAAAACGGAGCGACCTTATTATCTGATCCAAATTTTGAAGAACCATCAGCACGAAATGAAACATCAACCAGGTACTTGTTTTTAAAAGAGTAATTTACGTTTAAAAACGAGCCAAAAAGTCTTTCCATGCTTGCACTGCTCCATGGCGTTGTATCTTCTTTGTAGCCGTTGGCAAACCCAATGTTTATAAGGCGGTCGTTCGAGAACCCTGTAGCAGCCATTCCTTTTAAATCGTATTCAAACTGACGGATATTTGCTCCCAAAGCAACGTTCAGAAAGTGACTGCCAAAACCTTTGCTGTATGTGGCTGTAATATTACCGTCAATGGTGGTTTGGGTGCTTGCACTGTAATCATATTCACCACGCTTATCCAAATCTTCAGTTGAATAGAAGTAATAGTAATTACTAAGCGGCGAAATAAAGACATCTTGCTCGGTTTGCTTGTGGGTTAAGCTCATTAAACCCTTAACTCTTAATGCATCAGAAATGTGCCAGTCAACAGAAAAAGCATCGATTATCTCTGTGTACTTGTTTTTATTGAAACTGTTCAGTGTTCCTTCGTACAAAGGGTTAAGCACAACTTCAGTACTCTCCGAGCCGTTGGCCCCACTTCTATCAGTCCACGAATCTATTTCGCGAATAATGCTGCCGTTTTCATCTGTTTTCGGGTAATACGGATTCATTCGCACATAGCCGGCAAAACTACCGTATGGCGATTCAGCACCATTAACCTGGGTTACGCTCAGATTATTTTTGAATAAAAATTTATCGTTCAAATTATAGGATAAATCACTGCCTACACCAAAACGATCCCTTTTTGATCCTTCCATAACCCCGGGATTATTTTGGTACAACAAATTAACACCATAACGTATGGTTTCGCTTCCACCTTCGATATAAAGCGAGTGATTCGAACCAACCGCATTCCGGACAGGTTGCGAAAGCCAATAGGTATTAACACCACTTATTACGTTGTATTTTTTCTGGTTATACAGTTCATCCAATTCATCCTGACTTATTGAACCATTATACTCGTAAAGGCCGGCCAGCCTTTCGTACTCGAGTTTATCGGCGGCATTTAACACATTGTAAGAACCCAAATCGGGTGCGCTAAGGTTAATATTCATATTATACGAAACCCTTAGTTCGCCTTCTTTTGGAGAAACGGTTGTAATAACTACCACTCCATTTGCCGCCCTCGATCCGTAAATTGCGGTAGCGGCCGCATCTTTTAAAACGGTAATCGATTCGATCCTGTTAATATCAAGGTCATACACTTTCTCAACACCAACCTCGTAACCGTCGAGAATAAATGTTGGCATATTAACATTACTGCCAATATTGTCGCGGCGGATAATATCGCCTGAGCCGGCAGGAATAGATGAGGCACCGCGTACATTAATGTTTGGTAAACGGTTTGGATTCGATCCCAGCAAATTGCTTTCAACAATTTTAAACGATGGATCAAACGCCTCTAAACTTTGCAGGACATTTCCGGGAGCAATGGTTTTTAACTCTTCTTGAGTTACGGTTATGGCCGATCCCGTAAAATCGTCTTTTTTCCGAACAAAATAACCGGTAGCAATAACCTCAGAAATGTCGTTTACCACGGGGTCCATAACAACATTGTACAATAATTTCCCTTCGTCAAGTACGAGGTTTTGGCTTTTCATTCCAACAAATGATACAACCAGAACTTCGGTTTCTTCGGGAATTTGTATCGAAAACGCTCCGTCGGCATTGGTTGCTGTACCAATTATTGGTTCTGATTTTGTTGTAACGGTAGCTCCGGGCAAAGGTTCGCCGTCTTCGTCAACAACCTTACCCTTAATGGTTTTACTGTTTTGCGGCTGATTTGGCCAATCAGATGCTTCGGTTTCCTTTTTTGAAATGAGAACCTGGCGGTCGTTAATTTTATAAGCCAGTTTTGTTGCCTTGAAAACCTCATCCAATACCCTATCTAAGGTTTTTTCTTCGACTTTGACACTTACTTTTTGCTGAAGATCAGGAGAAAGTTCATCGGCGAAAAGAAAAACATATTCGCTTGAATTTTCGATCTGATTAAAAACATCCCAAATCGTCTTCTCTTTTATTTCAAAAGAAAAAAACGTTTGCTGAGAGTATGAGTTTGAAAAAGCACATGTTGCACTAACAAACAGAATAAAGATGGTAATTCGCATAACTCTTAAAATATGGGAATAATTGTCAACTGACAAGGATTTTACATATTCATTATCTTTCATACATTTGTATTGATATTAATTTGCTCTACTATTTATTTATGGGGCAAGCTCAATATTTGGGGTCGGATAATATGGCGGTATTATTCGACTCTTTTTTATATACCAGCTTGCTTTTCGGGATTGGAATCCCTGGCGAAACCTGAGAAATTTAAGCAGGTTCGCTTTTGTTTCTTCCGCAGATTGCCCATTTAAGCATCTGCTTTTTTACTTCACTTTTTTCACTGGTCTTAATTGTCATAGGCACATCATTTTTTTCGAATCAATATTTTATCTTTTTCAATCTCATATTTTATCGGAACAATTACTTCAATGTTATCTAAAACCGAAGTAAAATCTTCCATTAAAGCAAGCTTCCCGCGTAGCTGCATGTTTTTAACATCGTCGTCGCAAACGAAGTTCACATCATAATACCTCGATAATCGTTTCAATACGTTTTCCAGAGAATCTCCGGCAAAACGGTAAATTCCGTCTTTCCACGAAATGTAGTCGTACACATCAACTTTCTGTTTTTCGGCCTGGTCGCCTGTGAGACTAAATTTGTCGTTGGGCTCCAGGTTCATGGTAGGTTTGTTTTCTACATCTATTTTTACTGATCCTTCTACCAGAACAACTCTTTGTGTTGTTTCGTCGTTGTAGGCCGTAACATTAAATGTCGTTCCGGTTACTATAACATCGAATTTTTCGGTGCGCACGGTAAAAGGTTTTGTATCGTTTTTTGCTACTTCTATAAAAATTTCGCCCTCAACTTTTATTAATCGTTGGTTGGTGATAAAACCCGATGGGAATTCGAGCGTTGAACCTGAGTTTATCCAGATTTTGCTACCATCTGCCAGTACCAGTGACGAACGCTTGCCCCGGGGAACCACAAGTTTATTCATTACAGGATCCGCTTCGTTTTTTAGGGGATCCGCTTCGTGGGAGAACAATGCCTTTTGGTTGCTTTCGCTTACAATTAAGCTCCCCCGCTTGTCAATTTTTACATCGGTATTTTCATCGAATGTTACAATACTATCGCCCGAAATGCTTAGTACGATATCTTTGCTTTCAATAGGCGGGTATGCCTGTTGTTCTTCGGAAAGTAAAACTGGCTTCGGATCTTTGCCCAAAAACAGGTAGCTTATAACCAACAATAAGAAACAAGCGGCGGCAGTAGCAGCAACTATAAACCTGTTTCTTTTAAGTTTGATTTTAGGTTCAGCTCTTGAAATTATTTTGAGCCGTTCCTGTTTCAGTTCCTCTTCAGTGAACCTGACATCGTTTATTCGAATTGATTTTACAATCCGTATTGCATCTTGAATATCTTTTTCTTTCTCAGGATGCTTTTTTCGATAAGATTCCCAAAATGTATTCGATTCATCATCGCCTGACATTTGCCATTGCAAAAAATACGGATCAGAAGCGAATTGTATCGCATTGTAATTGGCATATTTTCTTTCCATGATACTAACAAGACAACAAAACCATATTTTTGTCCCCATTTTTAAAGAAAAAAGAAAGAAAAAAAAGCTTTTTGGTTACAATTGAGAAGAATAGAGAGATGCGAAAAGCATAATAACGGGAATATTTTCCTTTCGAATGCGTAAAATGGCACGAGATGTTAGTTTGCGGGCAGCATGAGGGCTTAAATTGAGGAGTGTTGCTATTTCGTCGTAGCTAAGTTCTTGAATAAAACGAAGATAAATTGCTTCGCGTTGCCTGCTGGTTAAGCAGTTCAAATATTTTTCTACTTCTGTTTTTAAATAAAGGCGGTCCTCGTCTTCAATTAACTCATCCAGAACGGTTACTGAAACAGAAAATTCCAGTTCACGTTTTGAGATTTCTACAACATCAGTTTGAGCTTTGCGTATGTTTATGAGTTGGTTTTTTAACGAGCGGAAAAAGTATGCTTTTAAGTTTCGTATATCCTTTAAATAGTTTGGATTATCGTAAATTCTTGCAAAAATATCCTGAATGGTATCTTTTAAAGTTTCTTTGTCGAAACCCAGTCCAACTCCATAAGATAATAATTCGTTGGCATAACGATCATAAATCAGAGAAAATGCTTCATTGTCTCCTTTCAGAATACGCCTGATTAAATCGTCCTCAGAATAGATATTCTCCGACTTATTACTCCCCATATGTTTCTGTCCTCCGAAGCCTCAAAGATAGAAATATAACGCTCATGCTCAAATGTACAGGATTGGTGGTAGTTTAAGAGGAAATAAAATTAATCTTTTAGATACTTTAAGGAGTTTTCAATTAAGATAAAAGATGTGAGCATTCAAGCCTGTAATTCTTGTTGACAGAAATGTGTACTTTCCAATTTTTATCAGTCATAAAAACAATCTGTGAACCTTGTATTTTCAACCCTTTTGGATCATTAAGGTCAAATGTTAAAAAGAAGAGTAAATGCTCTATTATTGTTGATATGAAGAATTGATTGGTTGTGTCTATTAGAGTTCCATAATTCATGTCGGGGGTATTGCGTTTGGATAGGGGGGGCAAGGCACGAAGGGGGGGTAGTACTTTGGGAACGGTATCCAGTGTCTTTATTGGGGCGTCAAAAATGAGGCTATTTTTGAAAAGGGATGTTGTCTTGGATGGTTATGGTTGGAGTAATTAACTTCTTTGTAAAATATTGCTTTCATAACATTAATTATCTGATTATATTTGATGTATGCTGAGTATCTAAATGTAAAACTAATGGTAGCTGTCATTCTCATTATTGTGGGGGTAGTCGTTGTGCTGTATTTCTACAGACAAAATAAAACTGCTGAGAAAGAGAAAGTTGAAGTAAATGTTCAGACTAGTCGGAAGGGGGAAAACTGGGTTTTCGAGAGAGAACTAGGGCATAAGGGTATTCCGCCAATAATAGAGACGTATAGGAAACATTTGATAGGAATGAATAAAACTCAGATCGAAGAAAGCTTGAATGTGTTTCTGGGTATTCAAGATGAAATTGAAAAAAGTCAGGCTTTAATGCAGCTGTCAGAGCCGTTAATGGAACTTGCCGATCTTGGATTTATTGGGAGAAGTCGGGTCGATATGATCTTGATTAATTCACTTCAATATCTGCTTGAGTGTTATCCAGTCATTGGTGCAGAAGGTCAGATTAGAAATGTGCAAGATGTGTACAATTTTTGTATCAATAAGGATGATGAAGCCATAGAGTTTGAAAAGGTTTGGGATGAGTTAGCAGCAAGAAATGAGTTACTCGATATTATTGCAAGAGACGGAAAGATTTATCAAAAAGACCTAAAGGCGCTGAAGTGCTATAATCAGGTCAGCCTAAAGGAAAATTTCATGCTGAGAATGTTGAGTTATGGCATTCTGGAGAGGAAGAAGGAAGGAAAGTTTGTTGTTTATGTTGGAGCAGAGGATAAGTGAAAGCGACTAAATTGTATAATTATTTGAGCGTTTGGAAATGAGAATATTTAAATCGAATATCTTTTGGACATTATTTGGGATTGTTGCAGCAGTTGCTGTCTCTCAATTTTACTATACTAGGTCGATAGCGAAAAATGAGATCGCTTACTTTGTATACGGAGAGCCTTTAAAAATTTATGATAGTTCGGTGTCATCTCCACAAATCAAGATAATCGCAAAGGACTCAATGATCGTACATGATAATGTATATGCTGCCAATATGGTGATCTGGAACAATGGAAGGAATGAGATAAAAGAAGAGAACATAAGGAACGATATTGTAATCAATTTAGTTGATAGCGTTGAATTATTAGATTTTAGGATTGTAAAAGAAGTTAAGAGTGGTGTTAGTGGTTTTGAATTGTCCAAGGTGAATAACAATGACATAAGACTTGGCTGGGATTATTTCGATCCAGATTTTGCATGTGAAATTCAACTGGTCTACTCGGGAAGCCATCCTGCTTCAATCCAAGTAGAGGGATATGTTTTGGGCAATGAAATTGTTTATAGAGAGGTTAGGGGAAATGGAACAGATTCTATGATCTCAATTTCACTTTTTCTGTTGCTTACAGCACTTGTTTACATCGTTTTTATTATTTTTTGGCTGTTGAACAAGAAGAAACGTGAAACTATCAACTTTAAAAAGGTTGAGATTGTTTTTGCTTCTATAATGGCTCTTATAATGGTATTGTATTTTGTGATTTTAGGCTTTCAATATCTTTTTGTATTTAGTGATATGCCATTATAGAATGACAGTGGAGTTTATTCATTAATAAACTAATTTGTTTGATCTTTTGTTTGTCCTTGCATAAAAAAAGGAGCAACGATTTAATCGTAACTCCTTGATAATGTGAGTGGAGAATACCGGAGTCGAACCGGTGACCTCTTGACTGCCAGTCAAGCGCTCTAGCCAACTGAGCTAATCCCCCAAAACGTGGCTGCAAATATAAAAATATTTTTCAGAATCAATCAAATATTTTTTTTGGTAAAGTTTTTGCTGTTATTAAATATAACTGCAGAAAACAAGAAGCCGGCGTTCTTTGATTTATTTAACAATCCAATAAAATTAGAACCCATGAAATCTAAAAAAACAAAGAAAGCTGATCTCGAAAGAAAAAAAACTACCTTGTTCCTGATCGGTTTGGTACTTGCGCTTGGTTTTACATTGTTTGCATTCGAGTGGAAACAACCTGCACGAAAAGTAATGATTGTACAGGGAAGCAGAGATTACATGCCACCCGAAGACCTGGTTATTCCCAGTACCCCGGCCGAAAAGTCCAAGCCTGAAGAAATCATTGTAAAAGTGCCGAATTTTGAAATCATTAAAGACGGAGTAGATATTAAAGATGAATTTATTTGGCTGGGCGAAGAACCGGAAGAACCGGTAGTAATTGATCTTGGAAGCATTATGGATTCAGGGGAAGATCCGGGGGAAGAGGATTTAAGCGCAATTTTAGACTTTGCTGAAACAATGCCCGAATTTCCGGGAGGAAATGTTGCTTTGTTGAGCTTTTTATCAAAAAATGTTAAGTACCCGACAATTGCACAGGAAAATGGAATTAAAGGCAAGGTATTTGTGACCTTTGTAGTTGATGAAAATGGGGACATTTATAACGTTGCACTGGCACGCGGAGTCGACACATCACTTGACCGTGAAGCAATTCGTGTAGTGAAATCGATGCCTCGGTGGAAGCCGGGGAAACAGGGCAATAAGGCGGTAAAAGTGCGCTATACTGTACCCATAAATTTTATATTACAATAGAAAATTGAAATGAATTTAAAATTCACTTGCATGTGAAGATTATTTTTTATCTTTAAGCCCCGATTTTGAAGGGCAGAAAAATCAAATAAAACAAATAAAATAGTTAAGTATGGAACTTAAAAAAACACCAAAAGCTGATCTGGAAGCCAAAAAGAATATGTTTTGGCTGATTGGATTAGTTGTCGCGTTGGGGCTTTCGCTTCTGGCTTTTGAGTGGACTACGAAACCATCAAAAGCTGCTGACCTTGGTCAGATCCAAACTGCGGAAGTTGAAGAAGAGATCATTCCTATTACTCGTGAGCAAGAGGTGAAACCACCTCCACCACCTCCACCACCAAAAGTTATCGAGGTGTTGAACATTGTTGACGATGATGTGGAGATTGAAGATGAGCTGGAAATTGAAGATACAGAGGCCGATGATCTAACAGAAATCGACGTTGCTCCTGTTATCGAAACAGCAGCTGAAGAAGAAGAGGAAGAAGCTCAGGTATTCTTTATCGTAGAAGATATGCCGGAATTCCCGGGTGGAGACCTTGCATTGCGTAAATATATTGCCAATGCTATCAAGTATCCTGTAATTGCACAGGAAAACGGTATTCAAGGTAAAGTATATGTAACTTTCGTGGTAAGTAAAACAGGAAAAGTTACCGATGCTAAAATCGCAAGGGGAGTTGACCCTTCGTTGGATAAAGAAGCTCTTCGTGTGGTAAATGCGCTTCCTGCATGGAAGCCAGGTAAACAGCGAGGAAAACCGGTTAATGTATCGTACACGGTACCAATTAACTTCGTGTTGCAGTAACAAATAAAAAACAATATTTTTGCACTCCTGTTTCTTTCGAAGCAGGAGTTTTTTTTTGACTAAAATAAAGTAAATGATAGAAACAGCACCTATAACAGAAAAAGCGGTTATTGTGGGACTGATCAACCAGGATCAGGATGAACGTCAGGCAAAAGAGTACCTCGACGAGTTGGAGTTTTTGGCCGATACTGCGGGTGCGCAAGTATTAAAAAAATTCACCCAAAAGCTGGATGTTCCGAATAAAGCCACATTCGTTGGCCCGGGAAAACTCGACGAGATTAATCAATACATAAAGGTTGTTGAGGCCGATACGGTAATTTTCGACGACGAACTTACACCAACTCAATTACGAAATATTGAACGCGAGTTAGAATGTAAGGTACTGGATCGTACCAATCTTATCCTCGATATTTTTGCAAAGCGGGCACAAACAGCTCATGCAAAAACGCAGGTTGAGTTAGCGCAGTACCAGTATTTGCTTCCGCGATTAACACGAATGTGGACTCACCTCGAGCGTCAGCGTGGTGGTATTGGTATGCGTGGTCCGGGTGAGACACAGATAGAAACCGACCGCCGTATTATTCTTGACAAAATCAGCCGCTTAAAAACTCAGCTGGTAAAAATCGATAAACAAAAGGCTACCCAGCGCAAAAACCGTGGAAAAATGGTGCGCGTAGCTTTGGTGGGGTATACCAATGTTGGCAAATCAACTATCATGAATATGATGGCCAAGTCGGAAGTGTTTGCCGAGAATAAACTTTTTGCTACACTCGATACTACGGTACGAAAAGTGGTGATCGAAAACCTGCCTCTCCTTCTGGCCGATACGGTTGGTTTTATCCGCAAACTGCCACACGGATTGGTTGAATCGTTTAAATCAACACTCGACGAGGTGCGCGAGGCAGATATTTTGCTACACATTGTTGATATTTCGCATCCGGGATTTGAAGAACAGATTGAAACGGTTGACACTACACTGAAAGAAATCGATGCCGGCGATAAACCAACTTTCTACATCTTCAATAAAATTGATGCTTTTACCTACGAGGAAAAAGATGAGGATGATCTTTCGCCACGTACAAAAGATAATTTCACCCTGGAAGAGTGGAAAAGCTCGTGGATGGCAAAAAGCAACACCCCGGCATTATTCATTTCAGCAAAAGAAAAAACGAATATCGAAGAGTTTAAGATGGAACTTTACGAAAAAGTGAAGGGGATTCACTCGCAGCGTTTTCCGTATAACGATTACCTTTATGATTCGGACTGGACAAAAGGAATTCAGGAATAAACATGGTTCTTTTATTTTGCTCCTAAAGATGAAAGTGCAGGTTTCTGTTTGGCCACTGCTATTATTATGTGTTAAATCTTGTAATGTACTGTAAATCAAATGGCAACTTCTTGGTGTTCAATCTGAAATCAAAATTCGTTAATCGAAATTCATCATTCAGGTTTTACTCCATTTCAACTTTTTTAATCACCGATTTGTCGAGGCAGTTTTCCAGCATTTCAATGCTGGTTAAACGCCGAAGCGGGTGTTTCATTTCCGGGGCAATTTCAACCAACGGAACAAGAACAAAACGTCGTTCGTGAATGCGCGGGTGAGGAACGATCAGATCTTTCGACTCCATAAACTCGTCGTTAAAATACAGGATGTCAATATCCATTTCGCGCGACGAGTAGCGTTCATTGCCACGTTTCCGGCCAAAATCGGCTTCCATTTCGTGGATGCGCCACAGCAGTTCTTCCGCCTCAAGTTTGGTTTCAATAACCACTACCTGGTTCCAGAACACATCATCGCAATGAAAACCCCACGGTGGTGTTTCGTAAACCGATGACTTTTGGATTATTTTACCTAGTTTTAAGTCAATCAATTCGATGGCACGTTTAAAATTTTTATGTTTGTCGCCAATATTTCCGCCTATTCCAAGAAACACCTTGTTCATTGTATCTTATATTTGTAATTCCTTACTTAAAATGGTACTCATTCACTAAACTGGAACATTAATAAAATTACAAAAATATGAAAGAATTCTTCAAATACGTATTAGCGACCATTGTTGGTTTCCTGGCCATATCGTTAATTGGTATTTTTCTGATGTTTATCGTTTTTGGGGCAATTATCGCCTCGGCCGATAAAGAGATTACGGTAACCGACCAATCGATGTTAGTAATTGACTTAAGTAAAAGTATTGTAGACCGTGCTCCGAACGATCCTTTTGAAGATCTTGAACTGCCCGGATTTTTTAGTTCGATAAAAACAATCGGTCTGGATGACATTAGTGAGTCGTTAAAGAAAGCGGCCAACGATGATCGTATAAAAGGTGTTTACCTGAAACTGTCGGTAACAAACGGTGGTTTTGCTTCGGTTGAAGAGATCAGAAATGATTTGATCGCTTTTAAAGACAGTTGCGATAAACCGATTTATGCTGTTGCCGACCAAATGATTTTAGACCAGAAAGGTTATTATGTGGCAACAGTTGCCGATCAAATTGTTTTGCACCCTGAAGTTTTTCTCGATTTTCGTGGTTTAAGCAGCGAATTAATGTTCTACAAAAATGCCCTTGAAAAACTGGGTGTTGAAATGCAGATTATTCGTGGGCCAAACAACAAATTTAAATCAGCTGTTGAGCCGTATATGCTGGATAAAATGAGCGAAGCAAACCGCGAGCAGCGACTGGTTTACATGAATAGCTTATGGAATCATATGCTGAAAGGAATTTCTGAGACGCGTAATATTTCGGTAGAAAAGCTGAATGCACTGGCTGATGAAGCACAAACCTACAAGAAAGCCAAGGAAATGGTGGAGAACGGTTTGATCGATGCAGCTAAATACCGCGACGGAGTGCTTGATGATATGCGTGAAATTACGGGAATTGAAGGTACAGAAGGAATTCCGGTGGTGAGCGTAAAAGACTATGTTAAAGTTCCGGTGAAAGGGCAGAGCAAAAAGTACAGCCGAAACAAAGTTGCGGTAATTTATGCCAGTGGCGAGATTGGAACTAGCTTAAGTGCCGACGAAGGAATTAATGGGGATAAATTGGGTAAAGAAATTCGTAAAGTTCGCCAGGACAGCTCGTATAAAGCGATTGTTTTGCGCGTTAATTCTCCCGGTGGTGCCGTGTTCGATTCGGAAACTATTTGGCGCGAAGTAAAACTGGCTGCCGAAGAAAAAACGTTGGTGGTATCGTTTGGCGATGTGGCAGCATCGGGTGGTTATTATATCTCGTGCCCGGCCGATAAAATTGTTGCCAGCCCGAATACAATCACCGGGTCGATTGGTATTTTTGGCCAGATTCCAAACTTTGGCGAACTGATGAATGACAAACTTGGAATTACAACTGATGCTGTTGGTACCAACGAACACTCGAACTTTGTATCGTTGATGCGCCCAATGACTCCGTACGAGAAACAGCGTATGACAAACTATATATCTATTGGTTATGATACTTTCCTGTCGCATGTTGCCGATGGCAGGGGCATGACCAAAGAAGATGTGGATAACATTGGACAGGGCCGTGTCTGGAGTGGTGAAAATGCAAAGGAAATTGGTTTGATCGACGAATTTGGTGGTTTGGAAGATGCCATAAAACTGGCCGTTGAAATGGAAGGATTGGAAGATTATCGTACCGTCTCGTTGCCGGCATTATCCAGTCCGTTTGAAGAAATGTTTAAGCTGGGCGGAAACGTAAAAGCACGTATCCTTAAAAGCGAATTGGGTGAGAAATACCGCTATTATGAGCACCTGAAAAAAGCTTCTGAAATGAATGGTATTTATGTACGGATGCCTTATGATATTTATCTGAATTAAGATTTTACAGCAATAAAATTGAAGGATGTGTCATTATTTATGGTGCATCCTTTTTTGTTATCTTAGCCACCTATTTTGAAGAACATTTATGGTAAAAATATTATTATATCCGCTGTCCTGGTTATACGGAATAGTTGTTTCTCTGCGTAACCGGGCCTACGATCTTAAAATATTGAATTCAAAGGAGTTTGATGTGCCCGTAATTTCCATCGGTAATATTACTGTTGGCGGTACCGGAAAAACTCCCCATGTTGAGTACCTGGTTAGTTTATTAAAAGAGAAATACGAGGTGGCAACCTTAAGCCGGGGGTACAAGCGTAAAACAAAAGGTTTCCGTTTGGTTGAAACCAATTCAACTGCACAGGAAGTGGGCGACGAACCGCTGCAGATAAAGAATAAGTTTCCGGAAGCTACCGTTTCGGTGTGCGAAAACCGGGTTTCGGGAGTGGAGAAATTACTGGAACCCAGCAACGAAAAAACGCCCGATGTTGTCTTGCTCGACGATGCTTTTCAGCACCGCCGGATTTCCCCCGGGATAAACATTTTATTGATCGATTACAATCGTCAGATAAAGAACGATTCCTTGCTGCCGGTTGGTCGTTTGCGCGAAGGTGTTTCTCAAATGCGCCGGGCAAATATTATTCTTTTCACCAAATGCCCCGAGGAAGTAACGCCAATTATGCGTCGCATTTTGCAAAGCGATGTGAACCTGTTGTCCTACCAGAGTTTGTATTTTACACGCCTGGTTTATGGAACGCTGCAGCCGGTGTTCGATGCTCCTGAAATTGATGAAGTAAGTTATAAAGACGTAGCCTGCCACATGTTGGTGGTTACCGGAATTGCTTCGCCAAAACAAATGCATTCCTTTATTCGTAAGATGGGGACAAATATGGAAACATTAACTTTTTCCGATCATCACTCGTACAGTATGGCTGATATTCGTGAGATTGATAAAAAGTTCAGTGAAATAAAATCAGAAAGAAAGTTAATTGTTACAACCGAAAAGGATGCCATGCGTTTTAAAGACATCGGTGAGATAAGCGATGAACTAAAAAAAGCTATGTATTATCTGCCGGTAAAAATTGATTTCCTTGAAGAAGAAAAAAAATCATTTAATAAGAAGATATTAAATTATGTTGGAGAAAATAAAAGCAACCGCGAACTTCATAAAAGAAAGAATTCAGGCAAGTCCTGAGGTGGGAATTATTTTAGGAACCGGTCTTGGCGGGCTGGTAAACGAAATCGAAATTATCGATTCAATTCCGTACACCGATATTCCAAACTTTCCGGTGTCAACCGTTGATGGCCATGCCGGGCGATTGATCTACGGGAAACTGGGCGATAAAGAAGTGCTGGCCATGCAGGGCCGATTTCATTATTACGAAGGTTACGACATGAAAGAAGTGACTTTCCCGGTGCGTGTTATGAAGTTTGTAGGAGTGAAAAATCTTTTTGTGTCGAATGCCAGCGGTGGCTTAAATCCCGATTGGCATGTTGGCGAAATTGTGCTGCTTACCGATCATATTAACTTTTTCCCGGAGCATCCTTTGCGCGGAAAAAATATGAATGAACTCGGGCCGCGTTTCCCCGATATGAGCAAACCTTACAGCCAGCGTCTGCGTAACAAAGCCAAATTAATTGCACTGCAAAATAATATCGATGTAAAAGAAGGTGTTTATGTTGGCGTATCAGGACCGACTTTCGAAACGCCTGCCGAGTACAAGATGTTCCGCATTTTGGGTGGCGATATTGTGGGGATGTCGACAGTGCCTGAGGTAATTGTGGCCCGCCACATGGATATGCGTGTTTTTGGGATTTCGATTGTTACCGACAGCGGAGTGCCCGGCGAGATTGTAGAAATTTCGCACGAGGAAGTACAGGAAGTTGCCATGAAAGCCGAACCTAAAATGACGCTCATTATGCGCGATCTCATAAAAAGTATTTAGTACATTTGGCTAACATAGAATATCAATCACCGGAAAACCAATAATTATGAAACGAACATGAATTTTCTTCATTCTAAATTCACCAAGATGAATGATTAAAATTTATGTGAGTTCCTGAATGTCTTTAATTTTTTTGAACATTCAGAAATCAAAAAAATTTAAACAGATGAAACATACCGTTTTATTTCTTTTAGCAGCACTTTTACTGTTTTGTTGTTCAGAACCAAAATCAAAACAAGCAGAATTGGTGCTCGACACCCAATCGACACTTGGCGAAGGTTCGCTGTGGAATTATAAAACAGGCGAATTGATGTGGATTGACATTAAAAAGGAAATTCTGAATAGTTATAATCCGGCTACCGGCTACAACAAGGAAATGTTTACGGGGCAAATGATCGGAACGGTAGTGCCTACCGAAAGTGGCAATGCGCTGGTTGCTTTGCAAAACGGTATTTATTATTTTAATATGGAAACCGGGGCGAAAAAATTGTTGGTGGACCCCGAAGCTGATTTACCCGACAACCGTTTTAACGATGGGAAATGCGATCCTTCAGGACGATTTTGGGCAGGAACAATAAGCCTGAGTGGCAAGAAGGAAGTTGCTGCATTGTACCGTTTCGATCGGGATACCACAATTCATAAAATGGTGGATAAGGTGAGTATTTCGAATGGAATTGTTTGGTCGGCCGACAAAACAAAAATGTATTACATCGACACACCCACCCAAAAAGTAATGGCCTATGATTACGATGATGCGACCGGCGAAATCTCAAATCCTGAGGTTGCAGTAGATGTGCCTCGCGAAATGGGATCGCCTGATGGAATGACCATCGACGAAAACGATAACCTGTGGGTAGCTCTTTGGGGGGGCTCGGCAGTGGGATGCTGGAATCCAGCAACCGGCGAGCTGATCGATAAAATTGAAGTGCCGGCAAAAAATATTACCTCGTGTGCTTTTGGCGACGAAGATATGGGAACGCTCTATATTACCTCGGCAAGGGAAGCTACCAGCAACGAGGACCTGGAAAAATGGCCACACGCCGGAGGCGTTTTTAAATACCGTCCGGGCGTGAAAGGTGTGCCGGCTTTTTATTTCAACGATGTAAACTAACAAGCTATGAACCTCCTGGTACTTGCGTTGGCTCCTGTGGTTATTATTGCGGTATATATTTATTTCCGCGACAAATATGAAAAGGAACCTTTGCGATTGTTGCTGTTTGCTTTGCTGGCCGGAGGATTAACAGTAATTCCCATATTATTTCTCGAACGTTTATTAGACCAGTTTACGCTGCAGTTTCCGTGGTTGTTTGCCGCGGCATGGAAAGCATTTGCCGTTGCTGCTTTTTCGGAAGAGCTGTTTAAATACCTGGCTTTGTATCTGCTGATATGGAAAAGCCCGGAGTTCAACGAAAAGTTCGATGGGATTGTTTATGCCGTATACGTATCGCTGGGATTTGCCGCCGTTGAGAATATACTTTACGTAATGGATGGTGGATTAAGTACCGGAATTGTACGGGCAATAACTGCCGTACCGGCTCATGCTATTTTTGGAATTACCATGGGCTTTTATTTTGGGCTGGCAAAGTTTTACGAAAAACAACGCCAAAGTTTGAAACAAAAGGCGCTGCTGTTTCCCATCCTTCTGCATGGTATTTACGATTTTATCCTTTTTACCGAAATCGGCTGGTTAACCATTGTTTTTGTGGGCTTTGTCGTGTATCTCTACATATCTGGCCTAAAACGTATGCGCGAATTGTCGAAACAGTCCATCTACAATACCGACTACGATTTGTTGAATGAAAAACTGAGCAATACCAAACCATGAATATTCCGAATTATTCCGACGTTGAGAGAGCACACAAAATCGTACAAAAATACGCACACCGAACACCGGTTTTGTCATCGGTGAGTATCAATCAAATTGTTGGTGCCGAACTGTTTTTTAAGTGTGAGAACCTGCAAAAGGTTGGAGCTTTCAAATTTCGCGGGGCGTGTAATGCCGTATTTTCGTTGAGTGAGGAAGATGCACAAAAAGGAGTGGCAACACACTCTTCGGGAAATCATGCGGCAGCATTGGCGCTGGCAGCCCGAATGCGTGGAATAGCAGCACATATTGTAATGCCCGAAAACTCACCCGAAATAAAAAAGAAAGCCGTTGCCGGATACGGCGCGAAAATTACCTTTTGCCAGCCTACCTTGCAGGCGCGCGAAAGTACGCTGGCAAAAGTGATTGAAGAAACCGGAGCAACAGAAATTCATCCCTACAATAATTTCCATGTAATAGCAGGGCAGGGAACAGCTGCTAAAGAATTGATTGAAGACAATGGCGAATTTGATGTGATGATGGCGCCCGTTGGTGGGGGCGGCTTATTAAGCGGAACAGCCATTTCATCCAAACATTTGCTGCCTGCGTGTAAAGTAATTGCTGCCGAACCCGCCGGAGCTGATGATGCTTATCGTTCGTATCATTCTAAAAAGTGGGTGCCTTCAGAAAATCCGAAAACGATTGCCGATGGTCTTTTGACTTCTCTTGGAGAAAGAAACTTTGCAATCATACTGGAAAAAGTAGATGATATCGTAACCGTTTCAGAAGAAAGTATAGTGGAAGCTATGCGAATGATCTGGGAGCGTATGAAAATTATTATCGAACCATCATCTGCAGTGCCGCTGGCTGCTATTTTAGAAAAGAAAGTGGATGTGCAGGGCAAAAAAGTGGGTGTTATCCTCTCGGGCGGAAATCTGGATTTAGGTAAGTTGCCGTTTTAGGTGTTGATGGTCTCACGGGTGCGTTAAGGCAAAAGGCAAAAAGTAAAAGGCGAAAGCACGAACTGCTAGTTAAGTATCCAAAATCAAGTATCAAGTATCAAGTTTCCGGCATCAAAACATCGGACTAATAATATGTGCCAGTGATTCGCGAATCTTATCAAAGAGAGGTCGTTTGCGCCATTCCCGGTATCGTACTTCGCGGCAATATTGCAAATCGGATAAAAAGTGTTGTTCGAGTTCGCCGGTAAATTCTTTTTGGTAGATAAAAGCATTGGCTTCAAAATTGGTTTCGAAACTGCGGAAGTCGAAATTACTGGTTCCTACGCTTGAAATACAATCGTCGACCAACAGGTATTTGCTGTGAATAAAACCTTTCTGGTAAAGATAAATGCGTACGCCGGCTTCCAGTAACTCTTCCACATACGAAAACGAGCACCATCTGGAGAGCGAAGCATCCGATTTTTCGGGAATTATAATGCGCACATCAACCTGGCTGAGTGCTGCTGTTTTTAGAGCCGTTTTTAACTCGGGAGGTGGCATCAGGTAAGGTGTAACTATATGAATTCTTTTTCTGGCTGTAGTAATGGCAGCAAAAAATCCCTGCTCAATACTTTTCCAGCTGTAATCGGGGCCACTTGCCGATACCTGCACCGGAACTCCCGGAGCATCGGAAAGAGGAGGAAAATATCGGTAGCCGTAAAGATTTTGTTTGGTAATAAAATACCAGTCGGCAGCAAAAATTACCTGCAGGGTGGTTGCTGCATCGCCGCCAATTTGCAGGTGTGTGTCGCGCCAGTGTCCTAGTCCTTTCATTCCCTCAATGTAGCGGTCGGCAATGTTTATGCCGCCAATAAATCCGGTTTTCCCATCAATAACAATAATCTTTCGGTGGTTGCGGTAATTAACCCGCGAGGTAAAACGTGGAAATCGAACTTCCATAAAAGGATAAATTTCGATACCGCTG
Source organism: uncultured Draconibacterium sp. (assembly GCF_963674925.1). Taxonomy (NCBI): domain Bacteria; kingdom Pseudomonadati; phylum Bacteroidota; class Bacteroidia; order Marinilabiliales; family Prolixibacteraceae; genus Draconibacterium; species uncultured Draconibacterium sp. Next base: position 121,096 of record NZ_OY771647.1, on the reverse strand, counting down.
GCCTGCAACTCGCGAAAAAACTTCCGGGTCAGTCCCCAGCTGCCCACATCGTCAACAATAAGGCGAACTTCAACACCTTCCTTCCGTTTTTTAATCAGAATATCCTTTATTTTATTACCGATTTTATCGTTGGCAAAAATGTAATATTCCATGTGAATATGGTGCCGCGCATTTTCAATCGCCTCAATAATTTTATCAAATGTTTGTTGCCCGTCTACCAGTAAATGTAGTTTGTTCCCGGTGGTGAGCAGCGAATCGGAATTATTTAGTAGAAGCCGGATAAGAGGTGCCTGGTGGTGCAAGCCTGCCTGTGAAATAAGTTTGTTTTGTTCGATGTTTTTTAGCTGCTCGGCACTCAGGCGCCGCATGGCTTTCAGGCTTTTTATGCCGCGCCGCGAAAACATTTTTCGTTTGCGGTATTCCTGCCCGAAAACGAGGTAAAAAATCATTCCAAAAATGGGGATCAGAATCAGTACTAATATCCAGGCGGCAGTTTTAAATGGCGATCGTTTTTCTAAAATGATCATCAGGGCAACGGGAATTGCTGTAATAAGAAAGATCAGATAAAACCAGTTCCAGAATTGACTCCAATCAGACATATTTTGTTTATTTGTACTCGTAAATTTCTAAATTTATTTGAGTAAAAACAATATTTGCTTCATATTCGTAGTTAAAGGTAGCGATGATGAAAGGAGCATCGCAAGATTATTCCATACAGGAAGATAACTAAAAGCGAGTTACGTGAGTTACTGTTAAAAGTGAGCAATTTTAAACGAATGAAAACAAAATATATAGTACTGTGGATGTTGATCGGAGGAGCATTGTTTTTGTATGCCTGTTCGGGTACAAAACAAGTTGCTGAGAGCCAGAATTCAAGTGTTGAGGTAACGGGCAAAGACAGTGTAGAGTATGATGTGGAAACATTTAATGCGAATTTCGACATTTGGTATCAGCGGCAAAATACACCGGCCAGCTATCGGTCGCAAGCGTATTACGAAAACTGGAACCGGCAATATGTAAGTGCCTGGAATGCGAAATGTAACTCACCGTCGCCAAACTGGAATTTCGAACCTGTTGTTGGTTACGATCCTTCTGAGGATTACGGTTTTGAGATGAACCACAAACTGTTCTACTATTTTATGTACGTGGAAAATGTGCTGAAAAAGAAGATCATTCCCGGAGGACCGCACATAACGTTTAACTAGCAGGATTCATTAGATTCCCGCAACGAGTCAATTGAAATGGTTCTTCCCACATGTATTCGCAGTCAGGCTTTGATGTGGCTAACGTTACATTTGTCGACGGCCTCTTTTGGGCTTTGCCCGAAGTTGAAATAAAACTTTAGTGAGAGCGGGAAGCTCCGAGGGATCGAGGAGATCACCCGTCCGAACTTAGGTTTTATAAAAACGTAGGGTGAAGACAAAAAGCAGCCTTGGCTCGGAAATGCCTTCCTCGTGCTTCGTTTTTGTGGTAAGACAAAAATGAAGGCCGCCGGCAGGCCGCAAATCATTATATTTTTAGTGTCGCCCCATAATTGTAATTCCCTACAATCTCAGGTGATTCTATCCAGCCGTATTTCTGTAGACTACAAGTTTGTCTTTCCCTATTAATTCATTTTCAGTTGAAGTGGCTGATAACTCAGGTGCTTTTATACCCTTGCCAAAATAGGTGTGCCCGGTGTAAACATGCGCTTCGTCCCATAACCCTGCATCGATAAAAGTTGTAAGCAATTGCTGTCCTCCTTCAACGATCAGCGAGAGAATATTCTTTTGATGTAGCACTTCCAGTATTTGTGGGAGAAGCTGATCAGAGAAATCGATTTTAATGTATTCGTTTTTTTTGTAGCTGTGGTTCTCTAGCCCGTTAAAAACAATTGTTTCGGTTGAATTATCGAAAAGGTTCAGTTGTTTGTCTAGACGCAGCTGGCGGTCGAGCACAATACGCAGCGGATTTTTTCCTTTTATCAGCCGTACGGTTAGCGATGGATTATCTTTCTCGGCGGTATTTGTACCTACCATAATTGCATCCTCTTCCGCCCGCATTTGGTGTACCCGCAACAGTGCCCGCGGCCCGGTAATCCAGGTTGGCTCTCCATAGTCTTCTGCACTTCGGTCTTTATCGATAAACCCATCAGAAGTTTGTGCCCATTTCAGCAAAATGTAAGGCCGTTGTTTTTTATGAAAAGTAAAAAAGCGCCTGTTCAGCTCGTCGCATTCTTTTTTCAGAACGCCTGTTTTTACTTCAATACCGGCATTTTTTAGTCTTTCAATTCCTTTCCCGGCCACTTTGGCAAACGGATCGATACTGCCAACTACCACACGCGGAATTTGTTTCTGAATAATCAGGTCGGAACAAGGTGGTGTTAACCCGTAATGTGCACAGGGTTCCAACGAAACATAAATGGTACTTTCTTTTAGTTTTGCTGCATCGGTAACCGAGTTTATGGCGTTTACTTCGGCATGAGCCTGCCCGTGTTTCTGGTGAAATCCTTCGCCGATAATCCGGCCGGAATGAACGATAACGCAACCAACCATCGGGTTAGGCGAAACATGTCCGGCACCCATACGGGCCAGCTCAATACATCGAGCCATATATTTTTCTTCGGTTGTCATTTTCAAGGAAAGACTAAATTTGCAGTAACAAAAGTACACAATGCAGAAAACTATTCAATACATCCGGGCAGAATTGGCACCGTTTTATCCCGAAACCGAAATTACCGGATTTGTACAACTAATAATGAATAGCGTGTTGGGTTTGTCGTACACGCAAATGATTCTGGAAAAAGACAGGGTGTTGGAAACCTCCGAATCGGATCGGATAAAGGCGATTGTTAAGCGACTTAAAACCCACGAACCCATTCAATATATTTTGGGTATTACCGAATTTTACGGATTAGAGCTGAAAGTACAGCCGGGCGTTTTAATTCCGCGGCCGGAAACCGAGGAGCTGGTAGACTGGATCTGTAAAACGAAGATTCCGATAGCTGCAAAAATTCTGGATATTGGCACCGGAAGTGGCTGTATTCCGCTGGCCTTAAAAAATGAACTCCCCACTGCAGAGGTTATGGCTGTTGATGTATCAGAGAATGCACTGTTGATTGCAAGAGAAAATGCACATAAGCATAAGCTTGAAGTGGCATTTGAACTCTCTGATATTTTAAAGTGGAATGAGCGCTCGTGGCCGCGTTTTGATGTTATCGTTAGCAATCCGCCCTATGTAATGGAGCGCGAAAAAAAGCAGATGGAAGCCAATGTGTTGGAGCACGAACCCGGGTTGGCTTTGTTCGTAAGCGATACTGATCCGTTGATTTTTTACCGCACTATCGCGCAGTTTGCTTCGAAACATTTAAACGAAAGCGGTAACCTGTTTTTTGAGATCAACGAAAACCTGGGTGAAGAAATGATAGCTCTTGTTAAACAATTGGGATTTAAGTCGATAGAATTACGTCGCGATTTGAACTGGAAAAACCGCATGCTCCGATGTCAAAAATAAACCGTAACTGCATCATGAAAATGATTTTTTAGCGTTAATTATTGCAAACGATTTTTTATTTTGCAGATAACTTAAATCAACATTTTGAGAAAAGCACTCCGTACAATACTGTTTCTTGTCAATATGCTGCTGGCCCTGGCCTTAGCGATATCGTACCTGGCGGTGTACATTCCGCCCGATAAGTATTGGCTGCCGTCGTTATTCGGAATGGCCTACCCGTTTTTGCTGGGTGGTAATCTCCTGTTTATTGTACTTTGGATTTTATTTAAACCGCGATATGCCCTTTTGTCGGGAGGAATGGTGTTAATTGGTTGGGGGTACTTCACTCATTTTATGCAGCTAAAAGGTAAAAGCAGCGAGGAGGCAACTATTAAGGTTGTGTCGTACAACGTAAAACATTTTGTGGCCGACACCAGCGGAACGCAGAGAGAAAATGCAACAAAGATCATCTCGTTTTTAGCCGACCAAAATGCAGATATTATTTGTTTACAGGAAGCCCGTTTGCGAAAGAACAACATTTTCAATCTTGCCCAAACAGTACAAAATCTAGAATCGATAAAACACTACCAGTTTGCGCGTTCGAGCACCAGTTATGGTTCGGTAACCATGACCCGCTATCCGATTCTAAATATGGGCGAAATACGATTTGAAAATTCCAGAAATATTACCATTTATACCGATGTTTTGATCGACTCGGATACGGTTCGTATTTTCAATATTCATTTACAATCCTACCACATCGACCCGACTAAATATTCAATTATTGAATCGCCGGGAATAAACGAGGAAAAAGACATTGAGGAAGTGAAAGAAATGGGGGCGAAATTTAAAGAGGCCTTTCAGTCGCGTGCAAAGCAGGTGCGCGAAATTCGAAAATATATCGATGAGTCGCCTCATAATGTGATTGTTTGCGGCGATTTTAACGATACGCCGGTTTCTTTTTCGTACCACATTTTAGCCGATGGATTAACCGATGCTTTTGTTAATTCGGGGCAGGGAATAGGCCGTACCTACATCGGAAAATTGCCTTCGTTTCGTATTGATTATATTTTGCATGGCGACCGGTTTGAGTCATACAATTTTAAGACGCTCGATTACCGAATGTCAGATCATTTGCCAATAAGCTGCAGTTTGTTAAAGAAAGACTAGTAGTCGGTAAGAAGCTGAAGTGCTATTTGTTTGTCGGTTTTAAGCTGCTCTACCAAAGCATCAACACCTGCGAATTTCTGTTCTTCCCTGATTTTGTCGATAAAAATCAACGTGATATCGTTGCCATACATATCGCCCGAAAAATCAAAAATATTTACCTCTATACTTCTGTTGTCGGCATTGTTGTTAAAGGTTGGGCGCGTGCCTATATTCAGCATGCCTTTATACTGTTTGTCTTCAATTTCAACTAAAACAGCATAAACGCCGTAGCCCGGAATAATTTTGTATTTATCCGATGCTTCAATGTTTGCGGTGGGGAAACCCAGTTTGCGGCCAAGTTGCATACCTTTTACAACGGTTCCGTGCAAGGTAAACTCGTAACCCAGGTACTGGTTGGCCTTTTTTATATCGCCCGATTGTAATGCTGCCCTTATTTTTGTAGAACTCACTTTTTCGGCCTCAACCGACAATGCATCGGTTTTTTTAACGGTAAAATTGTTCTTCTTAGCACATGCCTGCAAGTATTCGTAACCGCCCTCACGATTTTTTCCAAAACGGTGATCGTAACCCACAACCAAACAACGTGTGCCTATTTTATTCACCAAAATATCTTTTACAAAGTCGGTGTACGATAACTCCGCAAATTCTTTGTTAAAAGGATAAATGATCAGGTGATCGACGCCAAACTTTTCGAACAACTTAATTTTCTCCTCTTTGGTCGTCAGCAAACGAAGGCTTTTTTCGTTGGGCGAAGTTACAACCCGGGGGTGCGGGTAAAAGGTAAAGATCACCGTTTCGCCATTAATTTCACTGGCCAGTTGTTTTAATTCTTCAATAACCGATTGATGTCCTTTGTGCAGCCCATCGAAAGTACCGATGGTTACTACAGGGTTAGTGGCATTAAAATCGTTGAGCGAATAATGGATCTTCACTGGTTTTGTATAAAATGTTTTGCGCTACAAACCTATTGAAAATTTTAAAGCTATTAAAGTCGGGGCAGCGAATCGGGGTAAAATTATATACCAAGGAATGCCTTTTTTAACGATTTTACAGAAAATAATATAAAATAAGTTGGTTTATTTATGCTTTTGGAATTGCCTTAATATTTTATGCTTTTGGAATTGCCTTAATATTCAATTGAAACGATAAAAATTGTTATTTTCTTTGATTGCTATTTTCGATGTATGCAAAATTGTTAATTTTACGGCCTTTATACTATTTGGGCATCTTTGGAAATAACTTAAGTTTGAAACCAATTTGCACGTTTACAACACCTTTTAGATAGATTTTATTAATCAGATTAAAAAACATGACGTACAGAGTTTTATTTTTTTTAGTAGCTGCCCTGCTTGTGCTGGGGGGGTGTAAGAAAGAAAAGGAGTTTACAATCCGTGGTAAAATTACGCACGCCGAAGACCAAACCATTGTTCTGGAGGAATTGCACACCAATACGCTAAAAAAGATAGCAGAAACAACAATCAATAAAAAAGGTGAATTCGAAATTTCGGCAATGACCGGAATTCCTACATTTTACCTTTTAAAACTTAACGATCAGAGTTTTATCACACTACTGGTTGACTCAGCAGAAACAGTTACCGTTGAAGCCGACGCTGCTAATTTCGATCGCGAATACCATGTTGAAGGTTCTCCCGGTTCGGTACAGGTGAAATTACTGGATTCGAAATTAAAAGAAACCCGTCATAAACTGGATTCAATTCGATCGTTAGATAATTTGTATAAAGGAAATCCGGAGTATGATAGTGCACGACCACTCTGGGCTGAAGAATACGACTCAATTGTTAATGAGCAAATCGAGTTCTCTACAGATTTCGTTCGCGAAAATCCTTTTTCAATGGCCAGTGTGTTAGCGCTTTATCAAAAGTTTGGCAACGAAGATGCATCGTTTATTATTCGTGATTTGCAGGTAATGAAAACTGCGGCTTCGGCATTGAATTCAATCTATCCAAAATCAGAACAGGTGCAGGCACTTTATAACAATACACTGCAGATTGTTCGTGAAAAGCAGGCGGTAGATATGAAAAAGTTTATTCAGGAACAAGGCGATAACAGTCCTGATATTGTTTTGCCTAATCCTGATGGAGACGAAGTTGCGCTGTCGTCGTTACGTGGCAAAGTTGTTTTATTGCAGTTTTGGGCTGCAGTTGATCGTGGCTCACGAATTCAAAACCCGGTGTTGGTTGAAGCTTACAAAAAATACAAACGTAAAGGTTTCGAAATTTACCAGGTAAGTGTAGACGTTAATCGTGCCGAGTGGGTGGATGCTATCGACCAGGATAAACTTACCTGGATTAATGTTGGCGATATGGCAGGAAGTAAAATGGCTGCGGCGGTTTACAACGTTCAAAGCGTTCCGTTTAATTATTTGCTGAACGAAGAAGGCGAAATCGTTGCCAAGAACCTTAAAGGGCCGGCTTTGGATAAAGCCCTGGCTCAACTTCTCGACTAGAATAAAACCGGTAATTTGATACAAAAGCGGAAAATATATTTCATCTCCGATGTGCATCTGGGTGCTCCGGCGTTAACTAATAACCGGGAGCGTGAGTTATTATTCGCATCCTGGCTCGACGATATTAGCGATGATGTTGAAGAGCTGTACCTGATGGGCGATATTTTCGATTTCTGGTACGAATACAAAAAAGTTGTTCCACGCGGATTTACACGTATTTTAGGTCGGCTTGCCGATCTTACCGACAAAGGAATTCCGGTACATTTTTTTACCGGAAACCACGATATGTGGGTGTACGATTACCTTGCCGAAGAAACGGGAATTAAGGTTCATCACGATTATATAATACGCGAAATACACGGAAAGCGGTTTTTCTTGGCGCATGGCGATGGGCTCGATGCGTCGGATAAAGGATATATTTTTCTGAAAAAGATATTTACCAATAATACCATGCGATGGCTTTTCTCGAGGTTGCACCCGAATTTTGCATTTCATATTGCACATAAATGGTCTGCTTCCAGTAGGTTATCAAATGCGGATTATGACGAAGATTTTATGGCAAATAAAGATGGAATGTATAAATTTGCCGCGGATTTTTTACAGACAAATCCTATTGATTATTTTATAATGGGCCATCGGCATAAGCTGGTAAACGAGAAAATGAATGAAAATACCCGGTTTGTTATACTTGGTGACTGGATAAAAGCATTTTCATACGGGGTGTTCGATGGTGAAAATTTTGAATTAAAGACATATAAAGACAGGGCGAAAGCTTAAGAGGAAATTATGGCAAAGCAAATATATACACGAATTATTGGTACCGGAAGTGCGCTTCCATCTCAGATAATTAAGAATACACATTTCTTGAAGAATGAGTTTTATACTCCATCGAAGAAAAAGATTGAGGATAAAAGTAATGAGGAGATTATTCAGAAGTTTCAGGAGATTACCAATATTGAAGAGCGACGCTACATTGCCGACGATTTGGTGACTTCAGATATTGCGGCAATGGCAGTAGAAGACGCTTGCAAATCGGCCGGAATTTCAATGGAAAGTCTCGACTTTATTATCGTTGGACATAATTTTGGCGATATCCTGCACGGAAATGTTCGCACCGATATTTTGCCAAGTTTGGCCAATAAGGTGAAGATGAAGCTGCACATCAAGAATCCAACATGTATTTGTCATGATGTGGTTTCGGGCTGCCCGGGATGGACACAGGGAATGATTACCGCCGATGCCTACATAAAAAGTGGTTTTGGTAAACGAGGTGTTGTGGTTGGTGCCGATGTGCTATCACGCATTTCAGATCCGTACGACCGCGATTCGATGATTTATGCCGATGGTGCAGGAGCAACTGTTGTTGAAGCTGTTGAAAGTGAAGAACCTGTTGGAATTCTGTCTCACTCAAGCCGTTCAGATTCGGTTAAATATGCCAATTTGCTTACTTTGGGTGAGTCGGATAATCCTGATTACGAAGGAGATGAGTTGTATATAAAAATGGCCGGACACAAATTGTATGTTTACGCCATTACAACCGTTCCGGGAGTAGTAAAAGACAGTATCGAAAAAGCTGGATTGGAACTGTCCGACATTAAAAAGATATTCATTCATCAGGCAAACGAAAAAATGGATGAAGCAATTTTATCAGGGGTGTTAAAGTTGTACGGCCAAAAAGAAGTGCCCGAAGGAATTATGCCAATGAGTATCCGCGAATTGGGAAATTCTTCAACCGCTACAGTGCCAACTCTTGTTGACCTGGTTGTGAAGGGAAAAATGGAAGGGCACGAAGTGAATGAAGGCGATTATACTATCCTTTGTTCGGTAGGAGCAGGAATGAACATCAATTCCATTGTTTATAAGTGGTAAGGATTATATACTATGATATTAAAAACCGGTTCGTTTTTTGCGAATCGGTTTTTTTGTGCCTTGTTTTTACCAGTTTATTGGTTCCAGTCCTTTGGAAACCAGAAACTCGTTGGTGCGGCTAAAATGTTTGTTGCCAAAAAAACCGCGGCTTGCCGAAAGTGGCGACGGATGCACCGATGTTAACACAAAATGTTTCTCCTGATCGATAAACTTACTTTTGCTAATGGCATAGTTTCCCCAAAGCAGAAAAACCACATTTTCTTTTTCCTTGTTTATCTTTTCAATTACAGCATCGGTAAATTGTTCCCAACCCTTTTTTTGGTGCGAGGCTGCCTGGTGCGCGCGAACTGTTAATGTGGCATTTAACAGCAAAACGCCTTGCCGCGCCCAATCGGTTAAATCGCCGGTTTCGGGAATTGGTTTGCCCACATCGCTGTTCAGTTCCTTAAAGATATTACGCAAACTTGGAGGAAATTTAATGCCGTCGTTCACGGAAAAACAAAGCCCGTGAGCCTGCCCCGGTCCGTGGTAAGGATCCTGACCTATGATAACCACTTTTAGCTTTTCAAACGGACACTGGTCAAAAGCATTAAAAATAAGTTTGCCGGGAGGGTAAATACGCTGCGTATTATATTCATCACGAACAAACGCGCTTAACTCCGTAAAATAATCCTTGGCAAACTCTTCGTTTAACTGTTTTTTCCAGCCTTCTTCAATTTTAACCTCCATAAAATACGTGTAATTTTCCTCTAAAAATAGAAAAATTAACTGCCCTAAAAATTCATTAAACTATTTTTTCGCCTCACGCCTTGGGCTTCTTTGCATTTTTGTATTTTTAGGTTTCAAACAAAATCAAAATGGAAATTATTTATCTGGTTGTAGGAGTGGTAGTTGGTGGAATTGTGGCATTTCTTTTCCTGAAAATGAAAGCGCAAAGTGGGCAGGCCGATGCCGGCAAATTGCTTTTTGAAAAGGAAAGTGAGTTTTTAGCCCAAAAGGCTGAAATTGAAAAACAGGGGCTGGTTTGGCAGGAACGTTACAATGCGTTAAAAACCGAAGCTGATGAGTGGAAAGCGGAGTTACAGGCTTATCGTGAAGAAAATAAAGCCTTGAATGTGCGCCTTGAGAATGCCAAAGTGCAGTTCAAAAACCAGGAAGAGAAGTTGTCGGAGCAGAAAGAGGAACTCGAAAAGATACAGAAGAAACTAACGGTTGAGTTTGAAAATGTAGCCAATAAAATTCTGGAGAAGAACAGCGAGAAATTTACTGCCGCCAATCAGAAAAATATTAGTGAGGTACTAAATCCACTAAAAGAAAAGATTCATCTTTTTGAGAAAAAAGTTGATGATACCTACAAGCAAGGTTTAAAAGATCAAACTGATTTAAAAGCTGAGCTGAAAAAACTGTATGATCTGAACAACAAAATTAGTGAAGAAGCCAACAACCTGACCAAAGCGCTGAAAGGCGATGTGAAAAAACAAGGTAATTGGGGCGAAGTGGTTCTGGAACGTATTCTCGAACGATCGGGATTAAACGAAGGAGACCAGGGATACCAAAAACAGTTCAGTGATACTACAGAGGAAGGCAAACGGATTCAGCCCGACATTGTGATCAACCTGCCGGACAACAAACACATTATTGTCGATTCGAAAGTTTCGATGATTGCTTACGAACGTGCCGTAAATGCAGAAAACGATGAGGATAGAGTGAAGTTCGTAAAAGAGCACCTTTTAAGCTTACGGACTCATATTAAAGGCCTGAGCGAAAAACATTATCAAACGGCGGGCAAGTTAAATTCACCCGATTTTGTTTTGTTGTTCATTCCTATAGAAGCTTCGTTTAGCGTGGCTATTCAGGAAGACCATGAATTATTCTCGTATGCCTGGGATCAGAAAGTGGTGATTGTAAGTCCGTCGACTTTGCTGGCCACTTTGCGTACCATTTCATCCATCTGGCAGCAGGAGAACCAAACCCGTAATGCCATTGAAATAGCCAAACAGGGTGGTGCGCTTTACGACAAATTTGTGGGATTTATTATCGATATGGAAAACATTGGTAAAAACCTGTCAACCACACAGAAGACCTACGAATCGGCGGTAAATAAATTACATACCGGTGCCGGTAACCTGGTGCGTCGTGCGGAGAATATTAAAAAGCTGGGGGCAAAAGCTACCAAAGAATTACCGCAGAAAATGCTGGAGGAGTAGTGTTTTCTCGCAGATTGCACTTAATTACACAGAAAATCCAATTTAGTAATGGCGGAACTCTAAATCATCCGTCATCCGTAATTTCAGTAACGGAAAAAGGTGATTTCCAATGAAGAAACCACCTTATGAATGTGTGACTTATTTAACGAATAAGTCGTGCAATCATAAACGTATAATTACGAAATAGGTTTAAGCGGAGTAATATTTTAGAATGATTCTAAGGCTAGAGATTAAACGTAACTGCCTGTCCGTAATTTGTATGAATGATCCGGTTATCGTCGTATACTTTTAGCCCATTTACAAAAGTGCTTACTACCTGGTTCGAAAACTCAGTTCGCTCAAATGGCGCCCAACCACATTTGTATAGAATATTCTCGGGTGCAACAATCCAGCTTTTATTCGGATCGACCAAAACGAGGTCGGCAAAATAACCTTCGCGTATGTAGCCACGTTTGTTTACGCGGAAAAGATCGGCCGGAGCATGGCACATTTTCTCAATTACTTTTTCTATTGAGATAAACCCTTTTTTACTTAGTTCGAGCATGGCAACCAACGAGTGCTGAACCAGCGGACCGCCTGACGGAGCTTTAAAGTACGAGTTATTCTTTTCCTCCAAAGTATGCGGGGCATGGTCGGTGGCAATCACATCAATTTTGTCGGCCAGCAAGGCTTCCCAAAGTGCCACTTTATCTTTTTCGCATTTTACTGAAGGATTCCATTTTATGCGTGTTCCGTAATCGATGTAGTCGCGCTCATCGAACCACAGGTGATGAACACAAACTTCGGCTGTAATTTTTTTGTCGCTTACTTTCCCCGGCGAGAAAAGACTCATTTCTTTTGCCGACGAAAGGTGCAGAATATGCAAACGCGTGTCGAATTTTGAAGCCAGTTCAACTGCTTTCGACGACGATTTGTAACAAGCTTCGTCGCTGCGAATATGGCAGTGGCGCGAAATAGGTACATTTTCGCCATAACGCTGGCGTGCAATTTCGGTATTGGCTTTTATGGTTGCTTCGTCTTCGCAGTGGGTAGCAACCAAAGTTGGCGCATGTTTAAAAATTTCCGATAAAGTTGCATCGTCGTCAACCAGCATATTTCCTGTTGAGGAGCCCATAAAAACTTTTATTCCGCATACTTTTGTCGGATCGGTTTTCAGCACTTCCTGCAAATTGTCGTTGGTAGCACCCATGTAAAACGAATAATTAACTGCCGAAACTTCAGCAGCCCTATCGAATTTTTTCTGCAATTCTTCTTGCGTAACGGCTTGCGGATTGGTGTTGGGCATTTCCATGTAGGTAGTGACACCACCGGCAGCGGCGGCTTTACTTTCAGTTGCAATTTCGCCTTTGTGGGTTAATCCCGGTTCGCGAAAGTGTACCTGGTCGTCAATTGCTCCGGGTATCAGCAATAGCCCGGTAGCATCAATAACTTCTATTTGGCTGGTATCAAAATCGGCGGGAACTACATGAGGAAATATTTTCTCTATTTTTTCACCATCAATTAAAACACTTCCTTTAAATTTTAATCCCTCGTTTACTATCGTTGCATCTTTAATCAGCGTTTTCATTTCCCCTCGATTTTTGATTTATAACAAAGTTACTAAAATACGCCGAGACACTTCTTGTCTGCACACCACGAAATTCAGCAACCTTTTGTCAAACGTTACGACTGATTTATTGTTCAAATTCCGGGAGCAATGCTTCGATTTTCTCGAGGATTGGTTTTTTCTTTTTTGTCCAGGCTCGTTTTCCCATATAAAAACCAAATCCCATTAAACACCAAAATGCAGCCTGAAAGAGAAGAACCCCGGTTACAATTTCAAGGTTGCCAAAATGATTTGAAACGGAAAATGTGGCTCCGGCATTAACGAATAACAAAACCGGGATTAGCCAAATTTGTTGTTTGTTCCAGAAAGAATAACTCTTTTGAGCGTTTTTTAGAAACTGTTTTTGAGAATCGAGAAAACTGGTACGGTTTATTTCACTATAGCGTTTCCGCGAAAGCACAGCAAGAATAGCAAATGCCAATACAAAACAAGTGCCTGCAATACGGTTTCTCAATGTCAGATCCGGGTCAGTGTTTAATATAAATGTACCGAAATATCCGACAGCGCCAACGGCATATAAAATATACATGCGTCGGTATCTTCTTTTTGCTTCTGCTTCCTGATTTTGCAGAATATTCAGAAATGAAGCGTCCTTGTTCCCATTTTCTAAAAACCCATCTGTTGTTTCTGCCGGAGATCTAAGTTCTTTATATTTTTCAGATAGCGATTCAAAGTTCATGTTTCTGTTCCTCCATCATTTGTTTTAATTTCTTTTTAATCCGGTGAAATTTTACCCGGACGTTTACTTCTGATATGCCAACTATTTCAGCGATTCTTGCGTGGTCCAATCCCTCAAGAACCAAACTGATTATTGACTTTTCTGTAACAGGAAGCAGGTTAATTGCTTCAAACATTCTTTTTAGTTCTTTCTCAAGAACCGTTTTTCGGGCCAGATTAACATCATCGTCCGAAAGAATATCCTGTTTTATTTCCTGGCAGCGTTTATCGTTGGTACTCTGCAGACGGCAATAATTTATGGCCGTATTTATCGATATCCTGTAGATCCAGGTGTTTACATGGCTTTCATTTCTGAACGACCCAAGGTTTTTCCAAATGTTGGTGAATATTTCCTGAAACAAATCGTCGCGGTTATGGCTGTCACGCACGTAAGAACAGCAGATACGGAAAACCCGGTCTTTGTTCTCCTTAAAAAGTTCTTCAAACTGTATTTCTTTGGTCTTCATTTTTTGACTTTCTACTTGCTTAGACCAGCCACCCCGAATTTGTTACAACTGAATTAGAATTTAAGAAACAAAACAATCATGATTCCCGGGAATCACCAACAGGAATGAAAGTAAAGCCTGTTAACAGCATTTCATAAAAATGGCCGGATTACAAGGCGCACACTATCCCTTCGGGATATTGAGCTGAATTACAAAGTTAAGACGAGTTTATTGACCTGCAATGTCGCAATTGCACGTTTTTATGACGCTGGAAGCGTCGAATGTGAATAACCCGGTGCGTAGCGCCGGGATGAAATGACCAAAGTGAAATCGTCCGGCGAAGAAAGCAGATCGAAGCCAGATGGTTCTCCCGGACGAAACTCAAACGGCAATACACATAAAAAGATGGGGACTTTCAAAAAAAAAGGCTGCACCCGGCAGCCTCAATTATTCTTTAATCATTCATCGTTAATCCTTAATTTTTTCTCTCGTATTTTCGCACGAAGCTGTTTAACTTCATTTTTAAAACGCCCCAAAGTGCTTCGTTAAAAATACCACCGCTCATTTTCGAGGTTCCTTCCTGGCGGTCGGTAAATACAATGGAAACTTCCGTGATGTTAAATCCAAATTTGTACGCTGTAAATTTCATTTCAATCTGGAATCCGTAGCCGATCAGTTTTATTTTGTCGAGGTCGATGGTTTCCAGTACTTTTCGTTTCCAACAAACAAATCCTGCGGTGGTGTCGCGCACATTCATGCCGGTAACAATACGCACATACATCGATGCAAAATACGACATCAGTACACGGCCAAGGGGCCAGTTTACCACATTTATTCCTGTAATATAGCGCGAGCCAACAGCCACATCGGCACCATCATCAATGGCACCAAAAAGTTTTAGCAGATCATCGGGATTGTGCGAAAAATCGCAGTCCATTTCACAAACTGCTTCGTAATCTCTTTCCAATGCCCATTTGAAACCTGCAATATAAGCTGTGCCCAAACCCAATTTTCCTTTTCTTTCCAATATATGGAGTTGCTCAGGAAATTCATCCATAAGGCCTTTTACAATTTCAGCTGTTCCATCAGGCGAGTTATCTTCAACAATCAGCAAATGAAAAGGCTTTTCCAAAGAAAATACCTTGCGGATCATCTTTTCAACGTTTTCCTTTTCGTTATAGGTTGGAATGATTACTAAATTTTTTGACACTTTCCTGGAGTATTAGTATGTAATAACGAAAATACTGTTTTTGGATGAATTCTAAATCGTTTCGTAATCAATAATACATATAGAGTATTGATGAGTGTTTGATAAAATATATGGCAGATGACTTTCTAAAAGACATGCAAAAGATTAATAAAGTGTTAAAATGATTCAAATGAATTGCAAAAGCTTACAGATATCTATTTTATTGGTGAAATTTGTTGTTGTTAAATAGGTGATTAATAGCTTTTCTATGGAAATTAAATGCAGAAAGGGCGGGGAAGAATGTTACGGTCTGAGTGAAATGACTTTGCTTTTTGATATAAGTCAGCGATTGATTCAGAGCAAAATGTTCAAGAATGACTTAAATACCATTGTAAAAATGGTGGCAGAGTACCTTGGTGCCGAACGCTGTTTTTTAACCATTTTAAACCGCGAGGACGAACATATTTATATGGAAGCCGCATATGGTGTAAATACCAGCCAGCAGGCACGGGCAAAATATAAACTGGGCGAAGGGATTATAGGGAAAGTTGTTGAAATGGCGCGGCCTGTTGTGGTTGAAAAAATATCTAAATCATCGTTGTTTTTAAACCGGACAAACCAGGAACTTTACAAAGACGGTAAAGAACTAACCTTTGTTTGTGTGCCGGTTATTGATGAAGGAAGAGTTACCGGAACATTAAGTTTTGCCCGCGTTTATAATCCGTATATCAGTGTTGATGAGGATACACGGCTACTGTCGATTATTGGTTCGATGGTGATACGCGCAACCTTACACCGCCAGGAGCGGCTGGAAGAACTGGAGACACTGAAGCAAAAAAACCTGGAACTGGAAAGCAAGATATCAGGACAAAAGCACGTGAATATGATCGGGAATTCGGGGAAAATGCGCGATGTATTTTCGCTGGTTCAAATGGTTGGAAAAACCAGCTCAACCGTTCTTATTCGTGGAGAAAGTGGTGTGGGTAAGGAACTGGTGGCCGATGCCATTCACGAAGCCAGTACCCGAAAAGGAAAAAGCTTTATAAAAGTAAACTGCTCGGCCTTGCCCGAATCGCTGATTGAGAGTGAACTGTTCGGACACGAAAAAGGAGCGTTTACCGGTGCCGATGTGCAACGCAAAGGTCGTTTTGAACTGGCCAACGGAGGTACCATCTTTTTGGATGAGATTGGCGATATTCCGTTGTCGACCCAGGTGAAGCTTTTGAGGATGATCCAGCAGCGCGAGTTTGAGCGGGTAGGAGGTACGCAAACCATAAAATCGGACGTGCGGATTATCTGTGCTACCAACCGGAAGCTGGAAGAAATGATCGAGAACGAAGAGTTTCGCGAGGATTTGTATTACCGGATTAATGTTTTCCCGATTTATATCCCGTCGTTGCGCGAGCGCCGCGATGATATTCCGCAGCTGGTAGATCATTTTATCGGTAAGTTTAATAAAGAGAACCAGACAAAAATTAAGCGAATTACCACTTCGGCACTCGATATGTTGATGGTGTACAAATGGCCGGGTAACATTCGCGAACTGGAAAACTGCATTGAGCGGGCGTGTATTTTAAGCACCGACAATGTGATTCACAGTTATAATTTACCACCGTCGTTGCAAACAGCCCATTCGTCGAATACCAGTTCGAAAGGAGGAATGGTGTATACCGTTGAGCAGGTTGAAAAACAGTTGATTCGCGATGCACTAACATCAACAAAAGGAAATATTACCAAAGCTGCCGAGGAGCTGCGAATAACCGAACGGATGCTGGGCACGCGCCTTAAGAAGTACGAAATTGATGCGTGGAGATATAAAGTTTAATGCGAGAATGCTTAAATTCGTTAATGCTTAACTATTATCGCATTGAGGTAATTAATTATTAAAGCATTTGTAAATGGAAAAAAAACTCATTCAGGTTGATTTGCAAAACCCTGTTCATTGCGAGCAGGTGCTTCATCTTTTAAATGATTACATGGAAGATGAGATGGGGATTCGCGAATCGATGCCGGATGGACTTGGTCCCCAAATTATTGAAGGTCTGAAACGGCATTCGGCATACATGGGTTTTTTTGTTTGTGTTGGCGACAATTTTGCCGGGCTGGCCAATTGTAACCTTAACTTTTCAACCTGGAAAGCCAGTCCGCTAATTAATATCCACGATTTAATTGTATCTCCCCACTTTCGCCAGCAGGGTGTTGGCCTGTTTTTGTTAAAAGGAATTGAAAAATATGCCGAAGAAAACGGATACTGCCGCATAAACCTCGAAGTGCGCCACGATAATTTTAAAGCCCAAAACCTATACAGAAAGGCTGGCTTTAAAGAATGCGAACCCAATAATTTTTTCTGGGAAAACCGGATATAAAAAAGGGCCATCCGTTTCCGAACGACCCCCTTGTTGAATTTATTTGTTGCTTATTATTTCCATCCGCCACCAAGTGCGCGATACAACGAAACCACAGCACTTAATTGTTGAACCTGATCGTTTACATCGCTCAGCTGAGCATTCAGCAAACTTTGTTGCGCATTTAAAACTTCGGTGTAGGTTGCCGAGCCGTAAACCAGCAATTCTTTGGTGTAATCAACCGATTTTTCCAGCGCATCCAGCTGCTTGTTGCGCAGGTCTATCTTTTGCATCGATGCGTCATACATGCTAAGCGCATCGTTCACTTCTGCACCGGCATTTAGCAAGGTGCTTTTAAAGTTTAGCAGCGCCTCTTCCTGTTGTGCTTTGGCCACTTCCAAACGTGTTTTGTTGGCCCGTTTATTAAAAATGGGTTGAACCAAACCGCCCACAATATTGGCGGCAAACGATGCCGGATCAAACAGATCTTCAAATGCCAGCGACTCTAATCCTGCATGTGCCGTAAGCGTAACCGACGGGTAAAAGTAGGCCTTGGCACTATTGGTCATGTGGTAGGCACTCATCACACTGTATTCGGCTTGCATCACATCCGGGCGCTTATCCAAAAGTTCGGCCGGCACACCAATTTCCAACAATTCATGTGCTTGCTGATCTTCCAGGTTTCCGCGCTCTACTTTTCCCGGCGTTCTGCCCAAAAGCAAACAAAGTGTATTCTCGTTTTCCCTTATTTGCTGCTCAATATCCGGAATCGTGACTTCTGCGGCATAACGCGCAGCTTCACTTTGCACAACTGCTGCTCCTGTTACATTACCACTTTCTTTTAAGGCTCGCAGGGTTTCAACCAGTTCGGCACTGTTTTTTACGGTGGCTTTTGTAATCTCAAGCTTTGCATCCAATGCCAGCAAATTGTAATAAACCGAGGCCATGTTTGCAATCAGTCGCGTTTGCACCGCTTTGTGCGCCGCATCAGTGGCCAGGTAATTGGCGTATGCCGATTTTTTGGCGTTGCTTAGTTTTCCCCAAAAGTCGATTTCCCAGCTACTTTGCAAAGCTATTTGCGAAGCGTTGTAATGATCGGGACCATTTGGGCTGGTAGATTCTGAATTTTTAACGTAAGTGTAGCCAGCTTGTCCCGATAACGAAGGGGCCAGTGCTGCTTTACTTTGCAAGAAGTACGACTCGGCAGCAACAACACGCTGAACTGCAGCCTGCAGATCAAAGTTGTTCTTCAACCCTTCGGCTATTAAACTGTCAAGAACCGGGTCATTAAACAGGTTTTGCCAACTTTCGTTGGCCAGGTTGCTTTCTCCTGTTTTAGCAGATCCGTACAAATTGTCGGTAAAATCCTGGCTTCGTTTGTACTGATTTGTTGTGTTGCACGAATAGAGTACAACCGCAACAAGTACAATGAGTATCTTATTTATTATTGAATTTGTCTTCATATCTAATCTTTTCTAGCGGATTAACCCAAACTATTCATTTCTGAAATCTCTTGTAGTTCCTTTGGTTTTTTCACTTTTTCTTCCAGAATCTGGAAAACCACGAACATGGCCGGAATAACCAGTATACCAATCAAAGTACCGATAAGCATACCACCTACAGCACCCGTTCCGATTGAACGGTTACCGTTGGCACCAACTCCGGTTCCAATAACCAGCGGAATCAGTCCAACGATCAATGCAAACGACGTCATTAAAATCGGGCGAAGTCGTGCAGTTGCACCTTCAACGGCAGACTCGATAATCGACATGCCTGATTCGCGCCGCTGTCGGGCAAACTCTACAATAAGAATGGCATTTTTTGCCAGAAGTCCGATAAGCATTACCAGCGAAATTTGCAGGTAAATGTTGTTCTCAACGCCAAGTATACGAGCGAAAATGAACGAGCCGGCAATACCAATTGGCAGCGAAACAATAATCGAAAGCGGCATAATGTAACTTTCGTATTGGGCAGCCAGCAGGAAGTACACAAAGATCAAACTCAAAATAAAAATGATGATCGTTTGATTACCGGCGTTAATCTCCTCGCGGGTGATACCCGAGAATTCATAATCGTAACCGGCTGGTAACATTTCTGCTGCCACTTCGCGCACGGCATCAATTGCATCACCTGAGCTAAAACCCGGATTTGGGTTTCCGTTTACAGATATTGCCGTGTACATATTAAAGCGGTTAATCGTTTCAGGCCCATAAACCCGTGTTAGTGTAATGAACTCTGAAATCGGAGCCATTTCTCCGTTGCCGGTACGTATTTTAATGTTGTTTAAATCTTCGGGATTACCACGGTATTGTGCTTCCGACTGTACCATAACACGATACTGTTTTCCAAATCGGTTAAAATCGGATGCATAATAACCGCCAATATAACCTTGCATGGCCGACAGAACCGAACTCACCTGCAAGCCCGAGCGCATACAGCGGGCAGCATCAACATCAATCCGGTATTGCGGAAAGTTGGTATTAAAGGCAGTACGTGCATACTGAATTTCAGGCCGCTGATTTAAAGCCCCAAGGAAATTATTGGTTACTCTTTCAAACTCCTTAATATCGCCACCGGTTTTGTCTTCCAGTTGTAACTCGAAACCACCGGTAACACTAAAGCCCGGCACCATTGGTGGTGAGAAGATGATAATACGCGCCCCTTTTATTTGCGAGGTAAGGATATAAAGTTTTTGAACGATGCTGTTTAAATCCTGACCTTCGCCTTTTCTTTCGTCGAATGGTTTTAGCCCCGCAATTACCAAAGCATACGGACTTCCCTGTCCTCCCAAAAACGAAAAGCCTGTTATCGCTGATCGGCCGTTAACCTCGGGAATGGTGGCCAGTATCTTGTCAACTTGTTTGGCCACTTCTGCTGTTCTTTCTGATGAAGAAGCCGGTGGCATGGCAATATCAACAAACAATCGGCCGGTGTCTTCGGTCGGAACAAAACCGGTTGAAGTTGTTTTTGTGAGGTAGCCAAGCAATGCAACAAAGATTACGATCATTCCTGCTGCCAGCCATTTTTTATTGATAAAGAAGTGGGTAGTCTTTTTATATTTACCGGTCATGGCTTCAAAAGCCGTATTAAAAGCCGTGTAAAAACGTTTCATTACTCCCTTTTGGGCTTTTACCTCTTCGCTGTGTGGTTTAAGAAAAAGTGCACAAAGTGCCGGACTTAAAGTAAGCGCGTTAATTGCCGAAAGTATAATTGCAACGGTTAATGTAATACCAAACTGTCTGTAAAACACTCCTGTCGTTCCGGTTATAAAAGTAACCGGAATAAATACTGCTGCCATTACAAGTGTAATCGAAATAATGGCTGTTGAAATTTCGTTCATGGCCGAAACGGCCGCCGATTTGGCGTTTCGTGCGCCACCGTCGAGTTTGGCATGAACCGCCTCAACCACCACAATGGCGTCGTCGACCACTATACCAATGGCCAGAACCAGTGCGAATAAGGTAAGCAGGTTAATGGTGAAACCGAACAAATTCAGGAAAAAGAAAGTACCGATAATAGATACCGGAACTGCAATTGCCGGAATAAGCGTTGCCCTGAAATTTTGCAGGAACACAAATACCACAATAAATACCAGGATAAAAGCCTCGAGCAGTGTATGCAACACTTTTTCGATTGAGGCATCGAGGAATTCGTTGGTATTCATCAGTTCAATATAATCAACACCGGGAGGGAACGATTTGGAGGCTTCTTCCAGGGTGTTTTCAATTTCAAGAATCACGTCTCTTGCATTCGAACCGGCAGATTGAAAAATTGCCATGGTAATACCCGGTTGTCCCTGTGTTTGAGTCATGGCGGTGTAATTCATCGATCCTAATTCCACCCGGGCAATATCTTTAAGGCGAAGAACATTGCCATCTTTGTCCGATTTTATAACAATATTTTCAAACTGTTCGGGTTGTGTAAGTTTCCCACGGTAACGTATTACATACTCAAAACTTTGGTTGTTTTCGCTACCAAAACGTCCCGGAGCCGCTTCAAGGTTTTGTGCATTAAGGGCAGCAACAACATCTGAAGGCATTAAATTATAACCCGACATAATATCCGGTTTTAACCAAATACGCATCGAATAGTCTTTTTGTCCAAATACCAATGCCTCACCAACTCCGTTAATACGTTGCACTTGTGGCAGCAGGTTAATTTTCGAGTAGTTCTGAAGGAATGTCTCGTCGTACCTCGCGTCTTTACTGTAAAGCGAAAATACCATTAACATGTTGTTTTGGCGCTTGGCAGTAATAACCCCGGCACGTGTAACTTCGGCCGGTAAAAGTGCATTAGCGCGTGTAACCCTGTTCTGAACGTTCACCGCAGCCATATCCGGGTCGGTACCCTGTTTAAAATATACCTGTATGGTTGCAGAACCGTTGTTACTTGCGGTTGAGCTCATGTAAATCATGTCTTCAACACCATTAATCTGCTCTTCAAGCGGGATAACAACGCTGTTTAAAACCGTTTGCGCATCGGCACCGGTATAGTTGGCCGAAACCCTGATGGTAGGCGGAGCAATATCCGGGTACTGCTCGATGGGTAATGTGGTAATTCCGAGTACACCCAAAATAACCAATAGGATTGAAATAACGGTTGAGAGAACCGGTCTTTCTATAAATTTTTTAAACATATTTTTTGGCTCTTATATGATTAATTGTCTGAAGCTTGATTGTTTTCGGCAACTGCTTGTTGTTCCGCCAGTTTGGGTTTAATCTCCATACCATCGCGAAGGGTATTAATTCCTTCAACAACAATTTTGTCGCCGGCATTTAACCCTGAAGTAACAACAAAAACGTCTTTCAAATCTCCTGCAATTACCTGAATCTCGGTATTCACAACTTTATTTTCGCTGTTGAGAACGTAAACAAAATGTTTTTCCTGTATTTCGTAACTGGCAGGCTGAGGAACCAGTAAAACATTTTTGTGGTATTCCGGCAAACGAATATTTCCACTTCCGCCCGAGCGCAGGTTTCCTTCAGTGTTTGGAAACGAAGCCCGCATATTTATGGCTCCGGTTTGCGAATCAACAATTCCGCTGGCAATTTCAATTTTACCTTTCTCGCTATAGGTTGATTTGTCTGAAAGAATGAGCTCAACTTCAGGCAGGTTGGCCAGTTTTTCGCGCATGTTTTTTCCTTGCAGGTCTTTTGTCATTTGTAAAAATACTTTCTCGTTTATGGAGAAATAGGCGCGCATGCTGGCGGTATTTGACACTGTTGTAAGCGGCTGGGTAACCGAGCTGCTAACCAAACTCCCAACGCGGTATGGAAAAGTTCCGATGATGCCATTTGTAGGGCTGGTAATCATGGTGTACTCGAGGTTGGCTTTTGCATTGGCTAAATTTGCCTGTGCCTGTGCCAGTTGTGCCTCGGCCGACTGTAAATTTGTTTTTACCGATTCGAGCTGAAACTCGCTGACAATGTTTTTCTCTACCAGCGGTTTTGTTTTCTCCAACTCGATTTTTGCAGTGGCTACCTGCGATTCGGCAACCTTTATCTGTGCTTCGGCTGACCGAACCTGTGCCCTGATATCGTTGGCATTAATTTGAAAAAGAAGCTGCCCTTTTTTTACATAGTCACCTTCGTCAACAAATATTTTCTCGATATATCCTGCAACTCTCGGGCGAATTTCAACAGTTTGTTCGCCTTCAAGGGTCGCCGGGAAATTTTGATAAAGTGTAATGTTTTGTGGTGTAACTTCTTGTACAAGGTATTCGGCAACCTGGCCTCCCATCATTGGATTACTTCCTTGTTGCTTATTCGAACAGGAAGAAAAGATAAAAAGAATGGCTAGTAGTGCCATGCTTGAAGATTGTGCAATTGTTTTCATGTTTTTCGTGTCTATTGTATTATAAATTCTTTTACTTTTTTTGGCAGCACGACAGGCATTCTTTAAAACCTGTGTTTTGCTGAATTTTAGAGATGATCGTCTCAAAATGTTCAAGTTCTTCTTGTGTGATTCCATTTAACAACTCGGAGGAGACTTGCAGAGAGAGCTTTTTCATAAATTCAAACGAGGCAAAACCTTGCATGGTGAGTTTTAGATTTTTCTTTCGTTTATCCTCTTCGTCTTGCGTACGTTCTACATAGCCGCAATTAATGAGCGTATTAATTTGCCGCGTAACAATTGATTTGTCGCGCAGAAAATGGTTGGCCAGATCTTGTTGAGTAGATGCTGAATTCTCATTTATATAATGTAGCACAATAAATTGATCGAGGCTGAGCTCTAAATTATTTTCTTTAAACTTTGCCATTAACTTATAGCGTACCATTTTCATGGTTTGCCCAAGCAAATAGGTCAATGGTTCTTTTGTCCTCATGACTTTCTAATTTTTCTGTACTGCAAAGCTAAAACAAAATAGTTGCAAAAGTCAACTAGTTTTGTGAAATTTATTTTAACAAATTCTAAATAAAACATAATCCGTTGATAATTAGCAATGTAAAAGATGTCCGGTTTGTTAACTCAAATTAGACAGTTTTGAATAGTGCAAATCCGATAGATAAAGCAGCCACCCGATTGTAATTAATTGCTTTCCTACCAAAATGTAGGTTACCTCAATGTTAACACCCCGAATGCCCTTTAATTATGGGCTTCTAATAATTTTCCATCGTAGGGTGTACGAAACAGTAGAGGTTTAAAAAAAAGATCATCAACTTTATAATAAATTGATTTGGCAGTAATAATCCGTATATGTTTTTTGGGTGGAAAAAGTATAGATTGTTTACGAGAGCCAACTACCGGAGGGTGAATTTTTATTCCTCGATATCGAAAACGAACTCAGTATTTGGGTATTCAGGAGTGACAAACTCATTCGTGTAATGCTCAATCTCTTTAATCCGATTTTTAAAATCCTCACTTGGTGCTCCATTAAATTTTGAGATATTTAATATAAGGTGGAAATTCAATCCGGAATGGCGTTGTACATTATTAATAGTATCAACAATTAAACGTTGAATATCGTGCAGCAAACGCTCTTCATTCATATTACCAACAAGGAAAACAATACTTTTCTTGCCTCTAATTTCTTCGTCCGTTTCCATGGCATTACTTGAGCTTTCTTCAAAATCAGGAGCTTTAATTTCATAGAAAATATTCTTTTCAAGGTTGCTAAATTGCAATTCCCCTTTAGGCATCAGTGTATCCTTATCGATTACCTGAAAATATACCAATCCATTTTCAGTCTGATTATTATACCCTTTGTACAGCCAATATGTGAGTTGCTGTCCCTGGGCATTCATTGTTGCCAAATCTGTAATTATAAATGATTCCGAACCAGGGAAAGATGCCAATGTTGCAGACACAAAATCATTACTAAATTCGGTCATATTCAGTTTATTAACAGAACCATCTGGAAATTTTACAAACATGATATTTGGATTTTTTTGACTTAATTCCTTTCCAATTATCTGCTGATTGATCTCTTTGATATACTTTTTAAGCTCTATTGCTGCCTTCAGGTATTCCATATTCCAATTAATTTTCTTCAAAAATATTTAAAAATGTTCCATATCAGGAATCTAACTAAATGATTTCACAAATGAGAATTATGCTTAACCTTAAATTGAAAATTAAGAAACTGCAAAATGACATATTTTGCGACGACCTTATTTCTTTTCACTTTTTTACATTGACTTCCATTCCTACATAAATGTATGTTACCTGAACGTTAAGCCCCTAGAAGTGCTAACTAACAGTCTGTTCGGCATTTTTGACCGTATTGTTGTTTAAAAATTGCTTTCCTACAAATATGTAGGACTTTCATTCTAAAACACTTCGCAATAAATAAAATATATAAATCTTAAGGATTTGTAATACAGTGCATTGTGATGGGGTGAAGTTCGAAAATGTGTTGTTAAGCATACTTTTTGGCACAACTCTGGCATATTAGGAATCAAACGATTTAAACTTTAAAATACAAGAATCATGAGAAAGATTGCAATTTATGGTAAAGGTGGAATTGGTAAATCAACCACAACACAGAACACAGTAGCTGGTTTGGTAGAGATGGGTAAAAATGTAATTGTAGTAGGTTGCGACCCTAAAGCAGACTCTACTCGTTTGTTACTTGGTGGTTTGGCACAAAAAACCGTTCTGGATACACTACGTGAAGAAGGTGAAGATGTTGAATTAGATGACATCATCAAAGAAGGATATGGCGGTACTCGTTGTGTTGAATCAGGTGGTCCTGAGCCAGGTGTAGGATGTGCCGGTCGTGGTATCATTACTTCAATTAATATGTTGGAGCAATTAGGTGCATGGGATGAAAAATTCGAAACTGATTATACTTTCTACGATGTACTTGGTGACGTTGTATGTGGAGGTTTCGCAATGCCTATCCGTGATGGAAAAGCTGAAGAGATTTACATTGTAGTATCTGGTGAGATGATGGCAATGTATGCTGCCAACAACATCTGTAAAGGTATTAAAAAGTACGCTCAAACAGGTACCGTGCGCTTAGGAGGTCTTATCTGTAACTCACGTAAGGTTGAAAACGAGAAGGAAATGATCGAGCAATTGGCAAGCGCAATTGGAACTCAAATGATTCACTTCGTTCCTCGCGATAACATGGTTCAGCAAGCAGAGATTAACCGTAAAACAGTTATTGAATTCAAACCTGAACATCCTCAGGCAGATGAATACAGAGCCTTGGCCAAAGCTATTGACGAAAACGAATTATTCGTAATTCCTGAGCCACTGGAAATCGAAGAGTTAGAGAAGTTATTGATCGATTTCGGTATTGCCAACTAATTCATAGTATAAACCCATTAAAAATTTTGTAGTTATGTTAATGATAAGAGCTATTATACGCCCAGAGAAATCAAGTAAAGTATTAAAAGCCCTGTTTGAAGCAGGATACATTGCCGTTACAAAGATCCCGGTAGTGGGTCGCGGTAAACAGCGCGGTATTAAAATCGGCGATGTTACTTACGATGAACTTCCTAAAGAGATGTTGATCATGGTAATTAAAGACGAGGACAAAGATTTCGCTATCAGCACCATTATGGAAGCTGCCCGCTCGGAACCCAAAGGTGCATTTGGTGATGGGAAAATATTTGTAACCTCGGTAGACGAGGCCTACACAATCAGCCGAGGAACAAAAGAATTATAATCCTAAAATCAGACGACTATGAAGATGATATTGGCTATTATCCGGATTGATAAAATGAATGCAACGAAAAGGGCTCTTACCGCAGCCGGCATCACATCGATGACGGCAACCGGAAAAGTTTTTGGACGCGGAAAAGGCTTTTGGGATGCACAGGTTATGGAAGGTGCAAAACAGGACATGCCTGAAGCACTTGCCCATCTTGGAAAAGAACCCCGGCTGAGACCACAGCGTGTACTAAATATTGCGGTTTCCGACCACAATGTTCAGTTAACAGTTGATACGATTATCGAAGTTAATCAGACTCCTGCTCCCGGCGACGGAAAAATATTTGTTCTTCCGTTGGATGATACCTACCGGGTTCGTACCGGCGAAACAGGAACGACAATCCTTTAATTAAAAAGACAAAATTATGCCAAATAAAAAAGATTATACAAACGGATTGCCGGATCCTTCTCAACTGAAGGAGGAGATGCTGGCAAAATATCCCCGGAAAGTAGCAAAAAAACGGTCTAAGGCAATGGTAATCAACGATCCTGAAGAAAATCAGGAGATTGCAGCCAATATTCGTACGATACCTGGAATTATTACACAGCGTGGTTGTACCTACGCGGGATGTAAGGGTGTGGTTTTAGGACCAACACGCGATATCATCAATCTGGTACACGGACCAATTGGGTGTAGTTTTTACGCCTGGTTAACTCGTCGTAACCAAACACGTGTTCCTGAAGGTGGAGATAACTTTATTCCTTATTCTTTCTCTACCGATATGCAAGACGAAAACATTGTATTTGGTGGTGAAAAGAAACTGAAAGAAGCAATTCGTGAAGCAGTTGAAATTTTCAACCCAAGTTCAATCGGTATTTTCTCTACTTGTCCGGTAGGTTTGATTGGTGATGACGTTCATTCTGTTGCCCGTGACATGAAAGCGGAGCTTGGAATTAATATTTTTGGATTCAGTTGCGAAGGTTACCGTGGAGTATCCCAGTCAGCCGGTCACCACATTGCCAATAACGGGGTATTCAAAAACGTGGTTGGTAACAACGACCGTCCTCGCAAAGGTAAATTTCAGGTGAACTTATTGGGAGAATACAACATCGGTGGTGATGCGTTCGAAATTGAAGCATTGTTCGAAGAAGTTGGTGTTGAATTGTTGTCTACTTTCTCTGGTAATTCTACTATCGAAAGTATGGAATATTCACACACTGCCGACCTGAACATGGTTATGTGTCACCGTTCCATCAACTACATTGCTGAAATGATGGAAGAGAAATACGGTATCCCATGGTTTAAAGTCAACTTTATCGGAGCCGAATCAACTGCAAAATCATTGCGTAAAATGGCCGAATACTTTGGAGATAAAGAATTATCAGCCAAAGTTGAAGAAGTTATCGCTCGCGAAATGCTGAAAGTAAAAGCAGTTGCCGATGTGGTTAAACCTAAAACGGAAGGCAAATTGGCAATGATGTTCGTTGGTGGATCACGTGCTCACCATTATCAGGATTTGTTTACAGAGCTTGGAGTAAAAACAGTTTCTGCCGGATATGAATTTGCGCACCGT
This sequence comes from uncultured Draconibacterium sp., assembly GCF_963674925.1. Lineage (NCBI taxonomy): Bacteria > Pseudomonadati > Bacteroidota > Bacteroidia > Marinilabiliales > Prolixibacteraceae > Draconibacterium > uncultured Draconibacterium sp. Next base: position 92,936 of record NZ_OY771647.1, on the reverse strand, counting down.
GATGATTACGAAGGTCGTGAAGTTATTCCTAGCATTAAAATTGATGCCGATACACGTAACATCGAAGACCTTGTGGTTGAAAAAGACGAAAAACTTTTCCGCGACGACCTGGTAGAGAAGAAAGCCAAGTTGGAAGAGAGCGGTTATAAGTTTAAAGACTACAAAGGAATGATGCCGGATATGAAGAAAAACTCGCTGGTAATCGACGATGTAAACCACTGGGAAACTGAAAAGCTGATCGAATTCTATAAGCCTGATGTATTCTGCGCAGGTATTAAAGAAAAATACGTTGTTCAGAAATATGGAGTGCCATTAAAACAATTGCACTCGTACGACTACGGCGGTCCTTATGCCGCATTCGGGGGAGCTATTAATTTCTACAATGAAATGGAGCGTATGCTGGGAACCAAGATTTGGAAACTGGTTGATGCCCCTTGGAAACTCGAGCCGGAGATTGTAGGAAGTGTAACTGTAGATGCTTAAAGAATAGGAGGAAAAATTATGTTATTACGTCATACAACAAAAGAAGTTAAAGAGAGAAAAGCATTAACCGTTAACCCGGCTAAAACTTGTCAGCCGGTAGGTGCAATGTATGCTGCCCTGGGTGTGCATGGATGTTTACCACATAGCCACGGTTCGCAAGGATGTTGTTCTTATCACCGAAGTGCGTTAACTCGTCACTATAAAGAGCCAATTATGGCAGCAACCAGTTCGTTTACTGAAGGTTCATCGGTGTTTGGTGGACAAGCTAACCTGCTGCAAGCCATCGATAATATCTTTGGAATTTACGAACCTCAAATTATTGCCGTTCACTCAACCTGTTTGTCGGAAACCATTGGCGACGACCTTGGACAGATTGTTGGAAAAGCAAAAGACGATGGTAGAATTCCTGAAGGAAAACACGTAGTTCAGGCATCAACACCAAGTTATGTAGGTTCGCATGTTACTGGTTACGCCAACATGCTGGAAGCATTTGTAAAATACTTTGCTTTTAAAACTGACGAAAAAGTGCGCCAGGTAAACCTGCTTTCTGGTTGGGTTGAACCATCGGATATGCGTGAGTTAAAAAGATTGGCTGGTTTAATGGATATTAAAACAGTTCTTCTTCCCGATACATCAGATGTAGTAGATACACCTATGACAGGTAAATACCAAATGTATCCAAAAGGTGGTACTACTATTGAAGAAATGGTTAGCATGGGAAATAGTATGAGTACTGTTGCTTTGGGCGAATGGGGTGCAAAAAGTGCAGCCATTGCTTTAGACAACAAATGTAAAGTGCCATTTTCGATGAACGATGTACCAGTTGGTGTCAGTGCAACCGACCGCTTTATACAGGCACTTTCAACTGCCGGAAAAGTTTCTATTCCTGAAATTATTTCTGAAGAACGTGGTCGATTAGTGGATATGATGACTGATATGCACCAGTATTTCTACGGAAAACGTGTTGCACTTTTTGGAGATCCGGATACCTTACTTCCATTAACTGAATTCTTGTTAGACCTGGATATGAAACCTGTTTACATTGTTTCTGGAACACCGGGAAAACGTTTCACTCAGCGTATGGAAGAGATTTTAGGCGACAAATTGTCTGAAACTAAATTCAAAAATGGTCCGAATGCTGATATGTTCTTATTACACCAGTGGATTAAAGAAGAGCCTGTTGACTTATTGATTGGTAATACCTATGGTAAGTACATCGCTCGCGATGAGAATATACCATTCGTTCGCATGGGATTCCCAATTATTGACCGCGTTGGACACAGTTATTTCCCAACTGTAGGTTACCAGGGAGGTCTTCGAATCCTTGAGAAGATTCTGGGTGCTATCATGGATAAAATCGATGCTACAGCTCCTGAAGAATCATTCGAGCTAGTAATGTAGTTGCAATATAATTCAAAAGTGATTTCGAGGTGAGTACAGCTGAGTCGCTCTCAGCTGTGCTTCGCCCGAAATAACCAGCACTACACAAGGAGAATCAGAGATATTTAATCACAATTGTAATTAGGATAAGCCCTGCTTGCAGGCAACTTCGACCATCTTTTAACTTTTTTGAATTATGAGCAACTATCTAAAAGATCGCGAAAGCCAAATCCTGACAAAAGGAAACGACGCTGCAGAAATTTCCTGCGGTAAAAAGAGTTTAGCCGGATCCGTTTCGCAACGCGCCTGCGTTTTTTGCGGATCGCGTGTGGTGCTTTATCCAATTGCCGATGCACTGCATGTTATTCACGGTCCGGTGGGGTGTGCTTCTTATACCTGGGATATTCGTGGTTCGCTTTCCTCGGGACCACAGTTACACCGCCTGAGTTTTACCACCGATTTAAAAGAAAGAGATGTGGTTTTTGGCGGCGAAAAGAAATTGTATCATGCCCTTATTGAATTAATCGACAAACATCAGCCAAAAGCTGCCTTTGTTTTTTCAACCTGTATAATCGGAGTTATTGGCGACGATGTAGAAGCCGTTTGCCGCCAGGTGACAAAAGAAAAAGGTATCGACGTTATTCCGGTAATGTCGGAAGGTTTTAACGGCACCAAAAAAGACGGCTACAAAATAGCCTGCGGAGCACTGTCAAAACTTGTTGGAACAAATAACGATTATAAAGCTCCAAAATATTCGATCAACATTTTGGGCGACTTTAACCTTGCCGGTGAGTTGTGGATTTTGGCCGAATATTACAAAAAACTGGGGGTTGAAATCATTTCCTGCATGACCGGCGATGGTCGTGTTGAAGAAATTCGCCGTGCACATCACGCTTCGTTAAACGTGGTTCAGTGTTCAGGTTCCATCATGCACCTGGCCAAAGAAATGAAGGAAAAATACGACATTCCTTTTATGAAAGTTTCGTATTTCGGAATCGAAGATATGTCGGAAGCTTTATACGAAGTGGCCAAGTTTTTCGATGACGATGAAATGATGGCCAAAGCCCGCGAATTGGTTACCAACGAAATTTCAAAACTATTACCGGCGCTGCAACCTTACCGCCAAAAGCTGGAAGGTAAAAAAGCCGCCATTTATGTGGGGGGCGCTTTTAAAGCCATCTCGCTGGTAAAAGCCTTACGATTATTAGGAATGAAAACAGTGGTTGTTGGCTCGCAAACCGGAAATGCAGAAGACTATAAACTACTAAAAGACTTGTGTGATGAGGGAACCATCATTGTTGATGATTCCAATCCAAATGAACTTTCTGAATTTGTGAAGCTAACCGGTGCCAACCTGTTTATCGGCGGCGTGAAGGAACGCCCGATTGCCCATAAACTTGGCCTTGGTTTTTGCGATCACAACCACGAACGGAAAGAAGCACTGGCCGGCTATGTCGGCATGATGAATTTTGCGAAAGAAGTTTACGCCTCGGTTACAAGCCCGGTGTGGAAGTTCGTAAAGTGATACGACACATTATCGGTTAGTTACAGACCGCTATTGTGTTTTTAGAAAGGGGGACCCTTTAAAGAATCGGAAAAAATATTGAATAAAAACAAATCGGATGTTTGAACTCAATTCAGTACCAAAAGCAAAAGAAAATTACAAGGCAACACAAAATGCCTGTAAACTTTGTTCGCCGCTGGGAGCCAGCGTAGCCTACAAAGGTTTTAAAGGTTGTGTTCCGCTTATTCACGGCTCGCAGGGCTGCGCCACTTATATTCGCCGCTACCTGATTTCGCATTACAAAGAGCCTATCGACATTGCCTCGTCAAATTTCACCGAAGATGCTACCATTTTTGGTGGCGATGAAAACTTCAAAATGGCTGTTCTTAATATTATCAATCAATATAAACCGGAGATAATCGGAATCGCCTCAACCTGTTTGAGCGAAACCATTGGCGATGATGTTAGCCTTTTTCTCCACCATTTTCTGGAAAAGCACCCGGAAATCGACACAGATTTTGTGATGGCTTCAACGCCAAGTTACCAGGGAACGCACATCGATGGTTTCCACGAAGCAGTTGCCAGCGTGGTAAAGCATTACGCCAAAAACGATCTTTCACAAGCTCATGTAAATCTTTTTCCCGGTTTTGTGTCAACCGAAGATTTGCGTTTGCTAAAAGAAATTATGGCCGACTTTTATTTGGAACACATTATGATGCCCGATTATTCCGAAAGCCTGGATAACCCGGTTTGGGATACTTATCACCGTATTCCTGAAGGAGGAACGGCAAAAGAGGATGTCGTAAAAAGTGGTTCGGCAAAAGCCAGTATCGAATTCGGTACTATTCTCAACAAAGGGAAATTATCGGGTCGCGTAAAAAGCAAAAAATTGTCGCACACCGGAGCACAGTTTCTGAAAAACGAAATGGATGTGCCATTATTAAATATGCCAATGCCAATTGGTATCACGCAAACCGATGCCTTTTTCGAGGAGCTTAAAAATCTTTCGGGCAACGATATTCCTGAAAAATATACCAAACAGCGCGGTCGTCTGGTAGACGCTTATGTGGATGCACATAAATATACATTTGGCAAACGGGCAGTGGTGTATGGCGAAGAAGATTTTGTTGTGGCCATGGCAGCTTTTCTTGATGAAATAGGAATTGAACTGGCACTGGTTGCAACAGGTGGCGAAAGCGGTATGCTGGAGGAAGAAATTAAAAAATATTGCCCGGAGAATAAAGATAAAGTGGTGGTTCGCGAAGGTTACGATTTTGAAAGTATCCGAGAGTGGAGCCTCGAAAATAAACCTGATATTCTGATTGGGCACAGTAAAGGCTACTATATCGCCCGCGAACTGAACATCCCGATCGTTCGGGTAGGTTTCCCGGTTCACGACCGCGTGGGAGGGCAACGTATCAAACACCTGGGTTATTCAGGTACGCAGGAACTTTTCGATAAAGTAGTGAATGCACTTATCGAATACAAACAAACGATTTCGCCGGTAGGCTATAAATATATGTAGTAACAAAAAGTGAGTATCGAGAAGTGAGTAATGAGATAACAGACTTTCTCAACTCGAAGCTCGTATCTCGTGACTAAAATTGAACGTTATGATTGACATTAAAACACATCCCTGTTTCAATAAAGATGCAAAAGGCAAATACGCCCGCGTGCATCTACCGGTGGCACCGCAATGTAATATTCATTGTAATTATTGCAAACGCGATTACGATTGCGTAAACGAAAGCCGCCCTGGTGTTACCAGCGAAGTACTATCGCCTGAGCAGGCTCTGGCCTACACCATCAGGTTAAAAGAAAAAATGCCGCATTTGTCGGTTGTGGGAATTGCCGGCCCCGGCGATCCGTTCGCTAATCCAATTCAAACGATGACAACACTCCGTTTAATTCGCAAAGAATTTCCGGAAATGATACTTTGTCTTTCATCAAACGGGCTGAATGTATTGCCTTATGTTGATGAATTGAAGGAGTTGGAAGTAAGCCATGTTACCATTACGCTGAATGGAACCGAGACAAAAACTTTGTCGCAACTTTATAAATGGGTGCGTTTCGAGAAGCGCGGATATTTTGGAGAGCAGGCAGCTGAAATTCTGCTGAGAAACCAAATGGAAGCAATCAGGGCCTTAAAACGTGCAGGTATTACAGTAAAAATTAACTCCATTGTAGTGCCTGGAATCAATGACAATGTGATCGTTGATATCGCAAAAAAAATGAAAGAGATGGAAGTGGATATTATGAATACCATTCCGCTCTACCCGGTTGAAGGAACTCCTTTCGAGGATTTTGAAGAGCCTTCGCCCAAACGAATGAAAGAATTACAGAACGGTATAAAAGAATATTTACCACCGATGACACATTGTGCCCGTTGTCGTGCAGATGCGGTTGGATTGCTGGGACAAGATGATGCAGAAGCAAAACAAATTTTGTCGGAAGTGTCGAACCTGTCGGTGAACGTTGACAAAACAAAACCATATGTAGCTGTTGCCAGTCACGAAGGATTACTGGTAAACCAGCATTTGGGTGAAGCAACACAACTGTACATTTTCAGAGAAACGCCAAATGGTTACCGTTTGGTGGAGCAACGTGCAACACCAAAACCCGGAGCAGGAAATAGTCGTTGGGCAGTGCTGGCTGATGTGATCGATGATTGCAGGGCTTTGTTGGTTGGTGGAATAGGGCCATCGCCATCGTCGATTATCGGTCGTGCAGGAATCAAGATTGTTGAAATGACCGGTTTGATCGATGAGGGATTGGATGCCGTTTACAAAGGCAAAGAACTCCGGACACTGAAAAAAGCCGATGTTTTCAAATGCGGATCAGAATGTTCTGGAAAAGGAACCGGTTGCGGTTAACGAATAATAATAATGTCATTTCGAACGGAGAGAGAAATCTGTTTCAAAGTTGAGTTTTCTCTCCATCAGTCGAAGGATCGAAATTACAATAAAGATAGATTCAAATGAGAATAGCAGTAACAACAACAAGTGGCGTAAAGGTTGACCAGCATTTTGGAAAAGCACGTAGTTTTTCGATCTACGACGTAAAAGCCAACGATGTAAAACTTATCGAAACCAGGATGGTAAATTCCTATTGCAAATCAAATTCGGAGGAAATGCCCGACACGGATCATAAGTTCTCAGGAGACCGGCTGTCAATGGTTTACGAACGAATAAAAGACTGCGAGAAGGTGTATACACTTCAAATTGGTGAAAAACCAGAAGCAGCACTAAAAGCCAAAGGTATTATTGTACAACCATGTTCGTGTAATATCGACCAGATTTCGAGTTGTAATGGAAAATGTAAATAATAAATAGCTGTCATTTCGAATCTGAGGGACGAAGGTGAGAAATCTGTTTGAATGAAGAAGATTTCTCAGTCATTCTTCCTTCGAAATGACAAGGATTAAAATAGTATCAACTTAAAATATAGAACGACATGAAAAAACCAGAATTTCACATTTTAGTATGCAACTCGTACCGGGTTGCCGGCGATGCACAAGGTTATTGTAACAAAAACGGTTCATCCGATTTAATTCAATATATAATGGAAGAATGTAACGACCGCGGCCTCGATGTTGCGGTCTCTTCCACCGCTTGTTTAAACGTTTGCTCGCAGGGGCCGGTTATGGTTGTTCACCCGAATAACTATTGGTACGGAGGAATTAATGAAGAGAAAATCGACGAAATTTTAGATGCACTGGAAGAGGGGGAGGCCGTTGAGGATTATCTCATAAGCGAGTAAGTTAAACTGCGTACTCAATTGTTTTTCCCCTCTTATCCTGATTGTTTTCAGAGTGAGCGTTAAGCGAAACGATGAAATTACAATGGATAATGCCGATAGGTGAAATTATTCGCTCATCGGTATAGCCAGAACTAATCAAACTTCAACTTGTATTGTATTCCCGGCTTATGCCGGGGGTACTTTTATCGGATTGAAAACCAATAACAATTATATATTATGAAGGATGAGAAGTTCCCATATTTGATCGACACTACGCTGCGTGACGGAGAACAAGCTCCGGGTGTAGTATTTTCATTGAAAGAGAAACTCGAAATTGCTCAAAAGCTCGATGACATTGGAGTACCGGAATTGGAAATAGGGACTCCGGCCATGGGCGAAAAAGAGCAGAGTGACATTCATTGTTTGATCAATCAGGGATTTTCCTTCGCTTCTACCTGCTGGTGCAGGGCAACTTTCAACGATTTGGAAGCTGCCCTTGCTACCGGAGCAAACAGGGTCAACCTTTCGTTCCCGGTTTCCGATATACAACTTGAAACGCTTGGGAAGTCGCGCGACTGGGTGCGAAAAAACCTTCCCGGGATAATGAATTTTGCCACAAATCATTTCGAATTTGTGGCGGTTGGTGCGCAGGATGCTTCGCGCGCCGATTACGATTTCCTAAAAGAATACATTTACCTGACAACTTTATACGGTGCCAAACGTGTGCGTATTGCCGATACGGTAGGAATTCTGAATCCGCTTTTTGTGCAAAAACTGTTTACCCGGTTAAGCAGCGATTTTGCAGATGTAGATTTTGAATTTCACGGGCACAACGATTTGGGAATGGCAACAGCCAACCACGTTGTAGCTTTGCAGTCGGGCGCACAAAGTGTAAGTCTTACGGTAAACGGGCTGGGTGAACGAGCCGGAAATGCCTGTTTGGAAGAAGTAGCTTTTGCCCTGAAATACTCCTGTGGTTACGATTTTAATTTCGAAGGTGAAAAGATGGTTCAGCTTTCGAAACTCGTGGAGCAGGCTTCAGAACGAAAACTGGCACTGTCGAAACCGGTATCCGGAGATTTGGTTTTTTCGCACGAATCCGGAATTCACTGCCGAAGTTTAAAAGAGAATCCACTTTCATATCAGCCATTTAATCCGAACGAAATTGGCCGGCAAACCGAATTGGTTATCGGCAAACACTCGGGAATGGGAGCGGTTAACGAGATGTTGGAAAAACGAAATATTTTTCTGCCGAAAAACGAACTGGCCATTCTTGTAGCTAAAATTAAAAAGCTCTCTACCGAGTTAAAACGCGATCTGCATTTTAACGAGGTGAAAAACCTGATCTCTTCAAACATTTAAATCAGGGGATATGAAGTTTAAGGTAATATTCTTATTGCTGCTTTTCGCGGCATTTTGGGTTCAGGCAGGAAAAACCGTTCAGGAAAAACCGTTTAAGCCAACCATTACTCCTTATTTAAAGGCTCAGTTTTGGAATGTTGTAAGTCGGGGGGTGACTTCTGATGACGCAGAAGCAGCCAATCGTTTTGCCTCTTATTTCAGGCGCGGACGTTTGGGCGTGAAAGGAAATGTTTTGCCCGAGCTGTCCTACGACGTAATGTTATCGTTCGATAATCTGGCAAAAGATGGTTTTTCATCTACAAAAGGCGTGGTGAACACAGGAGCGGTTGTACTATGGAGTGCTTATTTTACCTACGATCTTCTTCCGGAAAGTGACTGGTTAAATGTAACGGGTGGTTATTTCTTGCCGCATTTGAGCCGTGAATCAACAACTTCGCCATGGACAACCAGTTCGCTCGATAAAACGGAGAACTCGTGTTACCTGCGCCAATTGGTTACCGGGAAAGCAAACGGAATAAGCCCCGGAATTAATTTGGGTGGTTTGGGTGAGTTGGGAAAACAAACCCTTATATATAATATATCCATTATCAATCGCCAGGATGTGGTGAGTATTATGGAAACAAATTGGTCGCCGGTTTTGCTGGGGCATTTTATGCTCAACTTCGGCGATAGGGAATTCTCGAAATACAAATATTGTTTCTCAAACAACTTGTTGAAAAAGCAAACCAGTGCAACTTTTGGCGTTGGCTTTTCTTCTCAGGGAAAAACTGATGTTTTTAAAAGCACGCAAACTGTAAGTGCCGATGCAACTTTATATCTTGGTCATTTGAAAATCGACGGAGAGTACAATCATTTAATACGTAAAAACAATCTCGAATACAACGCCAACTGTTTTATGGTTCGCTCCGGTTACAATATATTCCTGAAAAAGGATTGGGTGTTGGAACCTACTGCAATGTTCGAAAAGTTCTCCGGTGACGAGAATTTTGAAGACGTTTCGTTTTTCGACGGTACCGATACAAAACTTGATTTTGGAGTAAATCTGATATCTGCCAAAAAGAAAGTGAAAGTGAATCTTCACTATGTAGTTCACGATGGCGACGGAATAAAGAACCGCTACATTAAAAACACCACATACCCGGGCAATTATGTTTCGCTTGGATTACAATTAATAATATAAATCTTTTAAAATATAGGCCTTATGGAACAGACATGGAAAAAGTATTTCGACGATGCTAATGGTTATTCAAAAGCAGCAATAGGTTCGTCTAGTAAAAAGAAGTTTGGAAGCCAGGTTGTTTATAATTTGATAAGTATGGCTATCGAAAATTATCTAACAGCCTTGTGTATAAGTAGTGGCGAAATGCCCGAGCACGAGGGGATTTCTTACATGCTCCGTCAGGTGGCTAAGAATATCGAAATACCCGAGCCGTTTCATCAGGAAGCCAGGTTTATGAATCGTTTTATGAATTACTGTTCGTTGGAAGTTCAGGAACCAATAGATCCAACGCATGAAGAATTAGCTCGTATGATCGGTTTCATGGGAGATTTGAAAAGTTTTTGCGAAGGATTATTATTAAAAGGACAACCGGCTTAGCAAATCGATCTCAGAATTCGACTTTCGGTTCATGAAATGCTGTCATGAATCTTTCGGCGTTTCAGGTTGTTTTTGCGTAATAATTACTTACTTTTCCATGGGAGGAGAAGATTAGAATTTCGGCATTGGCTTAAATTATTAATTATGAAGAAACTAATATTTTACTTTATAGTTTTCGTAATGACTTTTGCTTGCACCAACAAAAACAAATCGCAGCAAACGGAGCTATTGGTTTTTAGTGGGGCAGGATTAACAAATGTGGTAACCGAGCTGGCCGAAATCTACGAAGCAGAAAATGACATTGATATTAAACTGAATTTTGCCTCGTCGGGAACATTGGCCCGGCAAATTGAACAGGGAGCACAACCTTCAGTTTATATTTCTGCCAATGAAAAATGGGTAGACTACCTGATCGATTTAGATTTGGTTGTTCCTGCGTCAAAAGAGAAAGTTGTAGGAACGTCCATGGCGGTGATCGTTCCTTCCGATAGTGAAACCGATACCATCACATTTTTGGATCGTTTTCCCGAACAGTTTAATGGACGCCTGTCAATTGGCGACCCAAAACATGTACCGGCAGGCGACTATGCCTGGGAAGCAATTGAGAGCGGTGATTATGCCGATGCTTTAAGCGATCGGATCTTGCCGGCAAAAGATGTGCGTTCAGCATTAATGGTGGTAGAACTGGGCGAAGTAGAAATGGGAATTGTGTATAAAACCGACGCATTGAAATCAAAAAAAGTAAAGATCGTTTCTATTGTACCTGACGGGCTGCACCCGCCAATTGGTTTTTATGCCTCCATTTTAAAGAATAAAAACAACGAACAAACCAGGCTTTTTTATAATTTTCTGACCTCGAAAGAAGCAAAAGACATCTGGATAAAACACGGATTTAAGATTGAGTGAGCTTTTTACATATACTGCAAGCGAGTGGTCGGCAATACAATTATCGTTATATGTTGCCCTAATTTGTGCTGGTATAACCTTGCCGCTGGCCATAGCCGTGGGCTGGTTTCTGGCACGAAAAAGGTTTTTTGGCAAGTCAGTAGTTGAAGGAATCATACATTTACCATTGGTTTTACCTCCCATTACAACCGGTTATTTATTATTACTGGTTTTCGGAAACCGCGGAGTTATAGGTAAATTCTTTTACGAGATATTCGGAATTCAAATCGCCTTTTCGTTTTACGCGGCTGTAATCGCAGCCATTTTTGTGTCCTTTCCATTGGTTACACGTTCCATTCGTTTATCCATCGAACTGGTCGACCAAAAACTGGAAGAAGCTGCACGTACTTTGGGAGCTTCAAATCTTAGAGTGTTTTTTACGATCACACTTCCGTTGGCATTACCCGGTGTAATCAGTGGTTTTATTCTTTCGTTTGCCAGAAGTCTGGGCGAATTTGGAGCAACCATTTCGTTTGCCGGAAACATCGAAGGCAAAACACAAACACTTCCACTCGCCATTTTTTCTGAAATGCAGGTTCCCGGACAGGAAGCTTCAACCATGCGTTTGGTTTTAGTTTCTGTTATCTTATCCTTGCTGGCAATGATCGCCGCCGAATTCTTAAACCGTCGTGTAATAAAAAGTAAAACGGCATGAGCGCGGCATTGAGTTTTCATATAAAACTACAGCGAAAGGATTTTACACTCGATGTAAAAGCTGAAATCCCAAATGGGATTACCGGAATTTTCGGACCATCGGGTCATGGGAAAACAAGTTTGCTTAATTCCATTGCGGGAATTGTTACTCCCGATTCTGGTTATATTCATTTGAATGGCGACATACTTCTTGATACTAAGAATAAGATAAATGTTAAGATCAGGAAGAGAAGGGTGGGCTACGTTTTTCAGGACGAACGACTTTTCCCACATTATACTATAAAGAAGAACCTGTTGTATGGGGAAAAGAATCCCGATGAGGAACTTTTCGATGAGGTGATCGAAACTTTGCAGATCGCTCATTTATTAAATAAGAAACCCGAACAATGTTCCGGCGGAGAAAAACAACGTGCCGCAATTGGGCGCGCGATTATCAGTGGTTCGAAAATATTGCTGATGGATGAACCTTTTTCGGCACTGGATGTAAACCTGCGTCGTGAAATAATTCCGTATTTAAACAGGGTGCATCAGAAGTTTTCGCTCCCTGTATTAATAGTAAGCCACGATCTTCCCGACCTTTTAAGTCTTACCGATAATTTGTTGCTGCTGAAAAATGGGCAGTTGCTGGGGCACGGAAAGTTTACCGATCTGTTGGATCGACCCGAGAATTTGGAGTTGATGCACGAGTCAGGCTGGTATAATGTACTGCACTTGTCGGTATTTGCGCACCTCGAATCGAAGAATATGGTTCTGCTGAAAAGCCATAAAAGCAACCTGCAGATACAGGCTTTGACACAAACTATCGGAAAAGATGTAGAGGTAAACCAGGAACTAAAAGTGCTGATCAAGCCCGAAAGCATCGCTTTATCGAAAGAGCCGGTACAAAATATCTCGCTTCGTAACCAGGTAGAAGGTATCATGAAAGAAGTATTTTTAAAAGACGGCCTGGCCTTTTGTGTGGTCGATGTGGGGGAAAACATCATCGTAGAAGTCACGGAAGCTTCACAGAAAAGTATGTGCCTGGAGAAGGGGCAGCGGGTGTATTGTCTTTTTAAATCAGCCTCGCTAAAAATTTATTAATTCACTCCATTCAGATTGTCAGTTAGTTGCGATTTTAACCTCAGAATAGTTGCAATTAATTTCGCTAAAGTACTTGCATTATTAAAAACCTTGATTACTTTTGCAGCCGCTTTGAGAGAAGCGCAGTTCATAGAAACAATGGGATTAAGAACGGCAAAGGCAGGGCCGGAAGTTGGGAAGAAGATTTCGGTCTTTGGAACGACAAACGGTTCGAAAAAAAAGTTTCGAAAAAACTTTAAAAAGTATTTGGCAGAAACAAAAATAGCTTTACCTTTGCAGCCGCTTTGAAAACGAAGCGACGTTCAAGAGGCAAGATGAGAGTAAAAGACGAGTGATTGGAAGGCTGGTGGAACGGCACTGAAGATCGCGTCAAAGCCGCAGAAACTTTAGCGATAAAGTTTCAAAAAAAGCGAAAAAAGTTTTGGAGGTTTTGAAAAAGTAATTACCTTTGTCGCCCCGTTAAAAGGGAAACGAGTTCTGGCAATTGAGAGGAGATTTAAGGAGAAGAGATTGTCAGAGAAAAATACAAGAAAGTAGATGACCGGCATTAAGAGGTAGACCAAAGGTGCTGGTTTTTTTACGCGAGTTCTTTAAAATTTTGAAGCACAAAAAAGCAAGGTTAATAATAAAACAACTTTGTTGATTTCTGAGAGAGACAAGTAAACCTGGAGCGAAAGATATTAAACTTTTTATATTTACAACGGAGAGTTTGATCCTGGCTCAGGATGAACGCTAGCGGGAGGCCTAACACATGCAAGTCGAGGGGCAGCACGTCTTCGGATGGTGGCGACCGGCGCACGGGTGCGTAACGCGTATGCAACCTTCCTTGTACAGAGGGATAGCCCATGGAAACGTGGATTAATATCTCATAGTATCACAATTTCGCATGTTATTGTGATTAAAGTTTCGGCGGTACAAGATGGGCATGCGTAAGATTAGGTAGTTGGTGAGGTAACAGCTCACCAAGCCGACGATCTTTAGGGGTTCTGAGAGGATTATCCCCCACACTGGTACTGAGACACGGACCAGACTCCTACGGGAGGCAGCAGTGAGGAATATTGGTCAATGGGCGCAAGCCTGAACCAGCCATCCCGCGTGCAGGATGACGGCCCTATGGGTTGTAAACTGCTTTTGTTTGCCAAGAATGTTACCTACGTGTAGGTATTTGACGGTAGCAAATGAATAAGGACCGGCTAACTCCGTGCCAGCAGCCGCGGTAATACGGAGGGTCCAAGCGTTATCCGGATTTATTGGGTTTAAAGGGTGCGCAGGCGGAACTTTAAGTCAGTGGTGAAATCTTGCCGCTTAACGGTAAAATTGCCATTGATACTGAAGTTCTTGAATGTAGTTGAGGTAGGCGGAATGTGTTGTGTAGCGGTGAAATGCATAGATATGACACAGAACGCCAATTGCGAAGGCAGCTTACTAAGCTACGATTGACGCTGAGGCACGAAAGCGTGGGGAGCGAACAGGATTAGATACCCTGGTAGTCCACGCCGTAAACGATGATCACTCGCTGTTTGCGATACACTGTAAGCGGCTGAGCGAAAGCATTAAGTGATCCACCTGGGGAGTACGATCGCAAGGTTGAAACTCAAAGGAATTGACGGGGGCCCGCACAAGCGGAGGAACATGTGGTTTAATTCGATGATACGCGAGGAACCTTACCTGGGCTTAAATGTAGATTGCATAGATTGGAAACAGTCTTTCTCTTCGGAGCTATTTACAAGGTGCTGCATGGTTGTCGTCAGCTCGTGCCGTGAGGTGTCGGGTTAAGTCCCATAACGAGCGCAACCCCTATCGTTAGTTGCTAGCAGGTAATGCTGAGGACTCTAGCGAGACTGCCACCGTAAGGTGAGAGGAAGGTGGGGATGACGTCAAATCAGCACGGCCCTTATGTCCAGGGCTACACACGTGTTACAATGGTCGGTACAAAGGGCAGCTACCTGGTGACAGGATGCCAATCCCTAAAGCCGATCCCAGTTCGGATTGGAGTCTGCAACCCGACTCCATGAAGTTGGATTCGCTAGTAATCGCGCATCAGCCATGGCGCGGTGAATACGTTCCCGGGCCTTGTACACACCGCCCGTCAAACCATGGAAGCTGGGGGTACCTGAAGTATGTGACCGCAAGGAGCGTCCTAGGGTAAAACTGGTAACTGGGGTTAAGTCGTAACAAGGTAGCCGTACCGGAAGGTGTGGCTGGAACACCTCCTTTCTGGAGCACAGGTTTAATAAAGTTTCTGTGACGAGATTGACGAAAGTTGTCCTTGCTTTTTTTAAAATATTACACAATGAGTTGCAAAGCGGGAGCTGCGCTAAAAGCCAAAGCTCAGAAGCTTGGCGCTTAGAAAAAACAGTCCCGTAGCTCAGCTGGTTAGAGTACTACACTGATAATGTAGGGGTCCCCAGTTCAAGTCTGGGCGGGACTACTGCTCAGTAAGCAGAAAACAGTCACAGTAAGCAGTAACAATACTGAAAACTGCGACTGCAAACTGAAAACTGAAGACGGGGGATTAGCTCAGTTGGCTAGAGCGCTAGATTTGCATTCTAGAGGTCAAGGGTTCGACTCCCTTATTCTCCACGGAGGCTGAAAAGTCGTAAAAAGACCACAAAACAGTGGCAGGTTCATAGTAATAGTGAACGAAGATAATGCTGGTGCACAAAAATGATAAGGTTCGATTCCTTAATTAT